>NZ_WHNX01000021.1 GCF_009362815.1 Alkalibaculum sporogenes
AGGGAAGAGGAAAGTTGTCGAAGACATCAAAATATACTAAATGTATAATTTGAAGAGACGACCTGCGAAGGAGACTATGCGACAGAGCAGACTGGTGCTAGCACCAGCCTCAGGGCGCGCCAAAGAAAGCTACCTCATGTAAAGAGGTGGCTTTCTTTGATGTAACCGAGGGACTCGAACCCTGAGAGGGAAGAGGAAAGTTGTCGAAGACATCAAAATATACTAAATGTATAATTTGAAGAGACGACCTGCGAAGGAGACTATGCGACAGAGCAGACTGGTGCTGGCGCCAGCCTCAGGGCGCGCCAAAGAAAGCTACCTTAAGTAAGTGAGGTAGCTTTCTTTGGCGCGATATAACTGTATTAAATGTCTATGTTCTGAATATTATCTAAAAATAAATCGACTAACATTGGATCAAATTGCGTACCTGAGTTTTTAAGGATTTCATTTAATGCATCTTCTTTAGATAAGGCTTTTTGATAAGGTCTATCATTAGTCATAGCATCATATGAATCTGTGATTGCAATAATCCTTGATTGAAGGGGAATTTCATCTCCTTTTAAACCTTTTGGATAACCAGTGCCATCGAAACGTTCATGATGTGCAAGTACATAATCAGCAATACTATTTTGTTCATTTAAAGAGTTTAAAATCCTATATCCTATTTCAGGATGTCGTTCAACCTCTCGTCGCTCTTTAGCAGTTAAAGAAACAGCGGTATTTAAGATTGAGCTATCTATACCAACTTTTCCGATATCATGTAATAGAGCTGATTTTATTAATTCTGACATTTGATTTCTATTTAAATTTATCAACTTACCTAGATATTCACTAAGCTTACTAACACGTTTAGAATGTTTTTCCTGATAATTATAGAGTTCAAATAAATTTTGGAGTATATAGTCTATTGGTTTTTTTCTTTGCTTTTTACTTTCATAGAGTTTACGTCGATACATCCAATCATCAGATTTTTTTTGTACTTCATTTATACTTTGTTTCATTTCTGTTTTTGTTTCCCAACCAAATGATATTGATAAAGGGATAGAAGCTAGGGTGATATGAGAACAGATTGCTGTCATTCTTGATATGAGATTTTTGGCATCTTTGTCCTCCATATTTGGTAGTAGTATGATAAATTCATCTCCTCCTACTCGTGCGATAATGTCATCTTCTCGACAACATGATTGGATTACTTCTGCTGCTTTTTTTAATAGTTTATCTCCCATAGCATGGCCAAAGGCATCGTTAATTAACTTTAAATTATTAACATCTGCCATTATTATACTTAGGGGTAAATTTCGTATTGTATCTAGACGATGTAATTCCTCTTCATAAAAAGCTCTGTTGTATAAACCAGTTAATTGATCGTGAAAACTTAAATACTCAATAGCTTTAATTTTTTGTTTATCCATTGTAATATCTTGACTAGATCCAACTATATATACTGGTAAATTATTTTGAAAAATAGGTGTAAGTGTTGTTTTCCAAGTTCGAATACCAGCAGGCAGGTCAAGAGTTTCTTCATAAGATATTATATCACGTGCTTCAATACATCGAGTGTAGTTATTATAAAGATAGGTTCCAATGTCTGATCCAAAAATTTCTTGTGGTGTTTTACCGTCGAAATTTTCAGGTTTAAGCCCAGTTTTCTCTTGATGAGAGAGATTGTTTTTAATATAAAAAAATGAAGTATTATTTTCAACAGCAATTAAAAACAAGGCATCCTGTGTACCATGAAAGATAATTTCATTTTCAAGAATAAGTTTTTGTATCTTTTTTTCACCAGATAAACGCTCTAAGACTAGACCTATTTGATGAGAATAGATACTAATAAAGTCATTGTTATTAAAGTCGTATTCAAGTGGCATAAAGATGATAAATTCGCCAAGTATTTGACTATCTTTCATTATTTTTTGTACTATAACTTGACCTATTTTTAGTTTATTTGCAAGTATTTCTGGAAGATGATTGCCAATAAACTCATATATACTATTAAATATTGTAGTATTACTAGAAAGGGTCATAGCGTTTGGAATAATATTGTTGATCCATCTTTTACCTATAAGGCCATAGCCAAATACATTCTCTACTTTTATAATATCTTCTTGAGCTCCAGATATAGATATTGTAGTGCTTTCAGTAATATTATCTTCTTCATAAAGATTAAAGGCTACATATTTAGCATTAGAAAGTGATAATACCATATCTGAAATTTTTTGATAATCTATATCTTCATAAGATGTTTGTAGAAATTCCTCAGATGACTTTACCATTTTTTCTAGGCATATATTTTTTTCAGTAATTTCAGTAATATCACGTCCAGTTGTATATATAAGATTTTTGCGATACTGGGAGTGCCACTCAATATAATGATATTTGCCATCTTTACATAAGCAACGATTAACAAAGTTAGTAACTGTTTTTTGGTCGCGTAATTTTTTTGCTACTTCAAGAGTATCAGCCACATCATCAGGATGAACAAGATCTAAAGAAGCTTCACCTAATAAAGCTTCCCATTTACTATTTGAATCGATAATATTACCTTTTAGATCCCATATACATACCAAGTCCAGGTTAATTCTAAAGATTTCATTTGTTTCAATAGTTTCAACTATTTCTTTTGATATATCGTTATATAGGACGACGAAGTAATATTTTTTAGGAGAAAATACCTTTAAATTCATCCAAACTTCAAAAGTTTGAGAGTAGGCTCTTACATTTATACTTTTGCCATTAAGTGCTACATCGCCGTATATTTTCATATTATCACTGTCGTTAAATGGAGTTCCAAAGAATAGTTCACTACCATTTTTACCAATGACATCAGATGATTTTAGTTTAAAATATTTCTCGAACTCGGGATTCACCTCTATAAGTTCAAAATCATAGGGAACTCCATTATCATCTAGGATAACTCTTTGATAAGAATATGCAGTTGGTAATTCATTTATTATTGTTTTATAAAATGTATCTTCCATTTTATTACCACCTTATATAATATAAACTCATCTTTTAAGAGTGAGACATTACATAGTTTATCCTAAAAGTTTTTCGATATAATAAAGATACTAAAATTCATAGTAAATTACAATGTTTATATTATAAAATAGAATGACTATTCTAATTTATAACGAAAAAAAATAAGTGGGGTGTAAAAGTCCCATTGGTTCTACTAATATTCAGTAGGGGATGAAAAAAACCCCTACTGAATAAAGTTTCACTTTATTTCTAGAATGATTTTTTCTTCTGATTCTATTTTACTATTAACTATATTAACTTTTAACCATGGTGAGGTTGTGTTATTAGTACCTTGAGCACATATATAGTATATACCATCTTGAATCTCACTAATACTAAATTCACCTGATTCATCTATCATAAACATTTTTAGGGGTTTTCCTTCTTCCTCATTTGATAATATTACTTTTATATCTACGAAGTTCATAGTATCTGGAAATTCTACTATGCCTTGTATACTAATAGTTGAATCGATACTGATACTACTAGTGATTTCGCCAAAATCCTCTATAATAAAAGAGAAGTCTATATCTGAAACTAATTCATTATTTTCAATAGTGAATGAAATATCTTTACTTGTATATTCATTGTTACCTGTATTATTTACGGTCATTGTGTAGTTCCCATCTTCAGTAATGTTAATTATAAAGTTACCATTATCATCTAATTCAGATTCTTCGTAAACTTCTGTAGTATCTTCTTTAAATACTTGAACAGTAAATTCTTGATTGTTAAACTTGTCATTAATAAGTACTTTTCCTTCAATTGTTAAGGAACTAGGTGTAGAATTTGTAATAATCGCGCATCCACTTATTAACATAAATAATAAGGCTCCAATTAACACTAAAATTTTCTTGGACATACTATAACCTCCATATATGTAGATATTACTTATAACATACTACAGTATATTAATAAAAATTTGTGATATGCGTAGTTTTAGATGCACAAGAAAGGATATTTTACTTGATTTACTGATTGTAAGAATAGTTGAATTTGGAGACTAATCATATAACGATATGAAACGCGAAGATTATGTTTCATATCGTTATAAATATAAATACTTGATATTGATGGTTACATAGTAATATTTAATTAGTTAGAACGTTGAAATTACTAAATAAATTATTGGTTTTATAGATTTTGTTTAGTATTTCTTTGCCTAGGTCGATTGCTTCGTCTTCAGAAATATCTAAGCGTACTTCTCTTGTCTCTAACAAATCAAATGGTGAGTTTAGTACATATTTCTTAAAAATGTATCCACCAAATATCTTTTTTTGGATATGAACTTCAAACTTATCATTTGTAAGTGTAATTATTTCGTTTATTTTATTTAATTTCATAAGAGTTACCTCGCTATCATATATTTTTATGTGATAGTATAGTTCAACCTTATAAGTTACTTGGCTGTAATAAAGTAGTTAGGACTGTTGCTATTTTTTAGCTAGATCACTAAACTTTACTATCTTATTTGAATATGCGTCCGAGAAGCTATTCTTGGAACACTCAGTATGTTATTATATATATACCTTATTATACTTAAATAAACCTGAAAATTACACTAATTTATTATTATTATATAAATAGGAGTAAAATATTATGATAGACAAAAATAAATTAAAAGATATTCCTGAAAAACCAGGAGTTTATCTTATGAAAGATAATCAAGATAACATAATTTATGTTGGCAAAGCAAGAAATCTTAAAAACAGGGTAAAACAATATTTTCAAATTTCTGATAAAACAATTAAAGTAGCAACTATGGTGGAACATATTTCGGATTTTGAGGTAATTGTAACTCATACAGAAGTAGAAGCTTTAATTCTAGAATGTAATTTAATTAAAAAAAATATGCCACGCTATAATATTATGCTGAAAGATGATAAAAGTTACCCCTATATTAAAGTTACTACAAATGAAAAATATCCTAGAGTGATAATGACTAGGCAGATAAAAAAAGATGGTGCAAAATACTTTGGTCCATTTACTAATGTGAATTCTGTAAAACAAACACTAGATCTGATTAATAAATTGTATTCAATTAAGAGATGTAATAAAAATTTCAATGGAAACAAGAGAGAAAGACCTTGCTTAAATTATCATATCAATAGATGTCTAGGCGTGTGCTTGGGAGATGTATCAATTACAAAGTATAACGAATACATTCAAGAGATTATAAACATATTAAATGGCAAGCACGATAAGGTTATTTTAAGGCTTAAAGAGGAAATGGAAACAGCATCTAAAGATCAAGAATATGAAAGAGCTGCGCAACTAAGAGATCAAATTAATGGCATTACTCATATTACTGAAAAACAGAAGATGATTTCTAGCGCTATGGAGGATCAAGATGTTGTTGCTTTTTTTGGAGAAGATAAAGAATATTGTATTCAGGTGTTTCTTATTAGAAAAGGGAAACTATTAGGACGAGAACATTTTTGTTTTTCTGAAATTGATAATGAAAGAGATTTTCATACTCAATTTATTAAACAGTTTTATAATAATGAAAAATTTATTCCAAAAGAAATACTCATACAAGCCCAAATAGAAGATTGTGAAGTGATTGAAGATTGGTTATCAGATAGAAAAGGAAGTAAAGTAAATATTAGAGTACCTCAGAAAGGTATTAAAAAGAAATTGTTAGATATGGTTAAAGATAATGCTAAAATTGCATTAGAGGAGCATAAAAATAAAATTGCTGTACATGATGAAAAACAAAGAAAAGCTTATAAATGGTTAATGGATAGCTTAAAATTAACTTATATGCCTACTCGTATAGAAGCGTATGATATATCTAATATAAAAGGAACTGATAATGTTGGCACTATGGTAGTATTCGAAGATTTAAAAGCAAATAAAAAAGCCTACCGAAGGTTTAAAATTAAAAGTATTGTTGGACAAAATGATTATGGTAGTATGCAAGAAATTGTATTTAGACGTATAGAAAGAGGCGTAAAGGAATTACATGAAGGTAAAAATTCTAAATTTTTGCCTTTCCCTCAATTGATATTATTAGACGGTGGAATTGGTCATATTAATGCAATAAAAGAGATTATGTCTCATTACCCACAGTTAAATATACCTATATGTGGTTTAGTAAAAGATGATCGTCATAGACTTAGAGAAATAGTTTATGAAGGAAAGTGCATTGAAATACCTCCTTCAACCCCAGTTTATTATCTTTTAAACAATATTTCTGAAGAAGTCCATAGGTTTGCAATATCATATCATAAAAAAATTCGTTCAGATAATTTATTAAGTTCTGAACTAAGTAATATACAAGGTATTGGTGATGCTAAGAAAAAAGAATTATTAAAAAAGTTTAAGGGTATAGATAATATTAAAAAGGCTACAAAAGAAGAACTTTTGCAGGTTAAAGGAATTAGTGATAAAATAGCAATAAATATTATGGAATATTTTACTTAAATAGCTATAGTAATTTGCTAGGAGATGAACACTAAATGAAATACAAATTATTAGCAGTCGACATAGATGGAACTTTATTAAATAGCAAAGGAATACTAACAAAAAAAACTAAAGACAGCATTTATAAGGCTATTGATAAAGGTGTAATATTCGTTATTTGTACTGGTAGGCCGATACAAGGGGTTACAAGTTTAAATGATGAGTTAGGAATTGATTTGCCATATATAACCTACAATGGAGCGATGGTTGTTAAAGGTAAAAGTAAAGAAATATTGTATGAGCGTTCATTACAATTTAATAGTGCACTTAGTATTTATGAACTAGGAAAAAAATATGATACAACTATTATTATTTGGTCAAACAACAAACTATACGTAAATAGAGCGGATGAAAAGGCTAAAGAATATAGTGAATTGACTAATACTCCATATACTGTCGTTAAAATGTTAGAAGACATACCACATGAAATTACTAAAATATTATGGTATGATGATAATGCTAAATTACTTGAATATCAAAAAAATATATCACCTAATTTTAGAGACAAGGTAAATTTTCACTTATCTAGACCGTATTTTTTGGAGTTTGTAGATGTACATGCTACTAAAGCTATTGCAATACAAAAATTATGTAAGTATTATAATATAGATATATCAGAGACTATAGCTATTGGAGATGGATATAACGATTTATCAATGATTAGTACAGCAGGATTAGGTGTAGCAATGGAAAATGCACCTGAGGAAATAAAAAATGCTGCAAAATTTATTACTACATCATGTGATGAAGACGGTGTGGCTAATGTTATATCAAAATTTATTCTGGAGGTAAGTTAATGAGTATTAGTCTTAAAGAATTTTGTGAAAATCTCTCATTAGAAATTTTATACGATGGAGGACATGAGGAAATTGCTATTACAAATAGTAGTATAAATCGGCCTGGCTTACAGCTTTATGGATTTTACGAATACTTCGATTACGATAGAGTTCAAATAATAGGAAAGGTGGAACACAGTTATCTAATGCATTTTCCAGATGTAAAAAGGCGTGATAAAGTAGATAAGTTTTTTTCTTATTCTTTTCCTTGTGCTATTATAGCTTGGAATATTGATGCAGAGTATATGATTGAAGCAGCAAAAAAACATGATAGAATTTTACTGAGGTCAAATATCGAAACTACAAAGATAATGTACAAAACTATACATTTTTTAGACGATTATTTAGCGCCTACAGTTTCAATACATGGTGTCCTAGTAGATGTTTTTGGAATTGGAGTTTTAATTACTGGTTCTAGCGGAGTTGGAAAGAGTGAAACAGCTCTTGAGTTAGTAAAAAGAGGACATAGACTTATATCCGATGATGTAGTACAGATAAAAAGAACAGGGGATAATCGACTAACTGGTACAGCACCAGAGTTGTTAAAACAATATATGGAAATAAGAGGAATCGGGATTATAGATGTTCGTACGCTATATGGGATAGGTGCCGTAAAGGAATCTATTGATATAGATATGTGCATACATTTAGAACATTATGAAGTTGGGACTTATTACGATAGATTAGGATTAGATAACGAATATTTTGATGTTTTAAATATAGATCTAACAAAAATAACTATACCAGTAACACCAGGAAGAAATTTAGCAATTATTATAGAAACAGCTGCAAGAAATAATCGCCAAAAAGTCATGGGGATAAATTCAGCAAAAGAGTTTGTCGATAAGGTCTATAAATCGACAAATAAGTAGAATGGAGTGAAAACATGAAGATAGAATTAGATACACATACTCATACTATAGCCTGTAATCACGCCTATAGTACTATAACAGAGATTGCTAAAGAAGCAAAGAAGAAAGACCTAAAACTTGTATGTATTACAGAACATGGACCTCAAATGCCAGGAGGACCGCATAAATATTTTTTTGCAAATATCAGAGTGGTTCCAAATCAAATAGATGGTGTTAAAATATTAAAAGGGATTGAAGCTAATATCATGAATGTTGAAGGTACTATAGATTTACCTGACGAATATGAAGATCGTATGGAAATTGTACTAGCTGGTCTACATGAGATGCTACTTCCGCCTGGATCGATAAAGGAAAATACAAAAGCTGTTATAAATACTATGAATAGAGAAGTAGTAGATATTATAACTCACCTTGGAAATCCAGTATATGAATTGAATTACGATGATATTATAAAAGCAGCTAGTGACACCAATACATTTATAGAAATAAATAATAGTTCTTTTGTTCATACTCGAAAAGGAAGCTTTAATAATTGTTTATCAATTGCTGAAAAATGCAAAAAAAACAATGTTTCAATTTCATTAGGTAGTGATGCGCACTTTGCTACAGATGTGGGAGATTATACTGAAGCTCTTAAAATGTTAAAAAGTATTGAATTTCCAGAAGAATTAGTGTTAAATACAAAGGTAGATAGATTACTAAGTTATTTACGAGGTAAAGGTAAAGTTGTATTACAAGACCCTCGTCAAAATATAAGGAGATGATTTTTATGGATAAAAAACCAATAGTAACGATGAAATTGAATAATGGAGATCAAATTAAACTTGAGTTATACCCTGAGATTGCTCCAAATACTGTGAATAATTTTGTGTCACTAATTAATTCAAAATATTATAATGGTCTAAAGTTTCATAGGGTTATAAAAAACTTTATGATACAAGGAGGGTGCCCACAAGGAACAGGAGTAGGGGGACCAGGTTATGCAATTAAAGGAGAGTTTAGTGGAAATAGCTTTACAAATGATTTAAAACACGATAGGGGAGTAATATCAATGGCTAGAGCAGGAGACCCTGATAGCGCAGGATCGCAGTTCTTTATTATGCATAAAGATTCTCCCCACTTAGATAGCCAGTATGCAGGATTTGGTAAAGTTATAGAGGGTATAGAAATAGTCGACAATATAGCAAACTGCAAAACTAGTTTTAATGATAAACCTTCTAAAGATATAGTTATTGAAGATATGACAGTTGAAACATATGGTGTATCATACCCAGAGCCTGACAAAATATAAGGAAGTAATCTGATTATAATCAGGTATTGTTAGTGTAGTTCTTAGATGAAATTTAAGAACTTACACTGACAATAAAATTTACTTATTTTAAAGCAGGAGGTATAGAAAAAAATGAGTGATATAAAAATAATTACTGATAGTGCTAGTGATTTACCTATTGAAATAATTAGACAATACGACATCGATGTGTTGCCTTTAAGCGTGATAGAAGGTGATACAGAATATAAGGACGGTGCAACTATTACACCAGAAGAAGTTTTTGAAAAAATGAGAAAAGGCATTAGTTTAAAAACTTCCCAAGTAACTACTAATGACTACTACCAAAAATTCGAAGAATATATTTTGAAGGGAAAAGATTGTATATATATTGGATTCTCATCAAATTTATCTGGTTGCTATCAATCGTCAATATTAGCAAGAGATCAATTATCAGAAAAGTATGGAGCTGATAAATTAAACTTACATATTTACGATACTAAGTGTGCGTCATTAGGATTTGGTTTAGTAGTGTTAGAAGCTGCTAAAAAAGCTAAACAGGGAAAAACAACCCAAGAAGTATTAGAGATTATAGATTATTATTCTAATAATATAGAGCATATTTTTACAGTATTTGACTTAGATTATTTACACAAAGGTGGGCGGCTGAAAAAAAGTACTGCTGTGCTTGGAAACTTACTAAATATATTCCCTATTCTTCACGTTGTGGATGGTAATTTACAGCTTCTAGAGACTGTAAGAGGGCGTAAAAAACATATGAAAAGAGTAATGGAGTTAGTTGACGAAAGAGGTAAAGATTTAGATAATCAGACTGTTGGTATAGTTCATGGAGACAATATTGAATTAGCAGAGGAACTTAAGAGTGTTTTTCAGGAAAGATACAATACTAAGGATTTTATTATTCGGCCTGTAGGCGCAGTGATAGGGGCACATACAGGACCTGAAATGTTCTCTCTATTCTTTTTAAAAAAATAAAGTTTGAATCGAAAAAGAAGATTTTAAGGTTATCTTAAAATCTTCTTTAAAATTCTAAATTATTTTATTTTTATCTTTTCAGTAGTGCTTCTCCTATTTCTTCAAATCCTGGTTTTTGTAGTAATCCAAACATATTCTTCTTATATGATTCTACCCCTGGTTGATCAAAAGGATTTACTCCAAGGAGATAACCACTTAAAGCACAAGCTTTTTCAAAGAAGTATATCATCTTGCCTATTGAGTAAGGGCTTAAATCAGGTAAATTTATCATTAAATTTGGAACTTTACCATCTAAATGAGCAAATAATGTACCTTTACAAGCTTGTTCATTTACGTAGTTCATTCCTTTGCCTTGTAAATAGTTTAATCCATCTAAGTCATATTCATCACTAGGGATTGAAAGATCAATTTCAAGGTTTTCGATATTAAGAATAGTTTCAAATAGATTTCTCTTTCCTTCCTGAATAATTTGACCTAAAGAGTGCAAATCAGTAGAGAAATTTACTGATGCAGGGAAAATACCTTTGTTATCCTTACCTTCGCTTTCTCCAAATAATTGTTTCCACCATTCGGAAATGTAGTATAAGCCTGGTTCATAGCTAACTAGTATTTCTATGAGATTTCCTTTATTGTATAATATGTTTCTGACAGCAGCATACTGATAACAAGGGTTAGTTATGTCTTTCTTATTAAACTCTACTATTGCATCCTTAGCTCCTTGTAAAAAGGAATCTATATCAATACCAGCTGCAGCAATCGGCAGTAACCCGACTGGAGTATGAACTGAATATCGTCCTCCTACATCATCAGGTATTACAAAAGAAGTATAGCCTTCATTCTCAGCCATTTTCTTTAAAGCTCCTTGTTTAGCATCTGTAGTTACGTAAATACGTTTAGAAGCCTCTTCTTTTCCGTATTTTTTTAATAAAAGCTCTCTAAAGAATCGAAATGCTATTGCTGGTTCTGTAGTTGTACCTGATTTTGAAATAACATTAATACTTATATCTTTATTTTCTGAAATATCGAGTAAATGCTTTAAATAGGTAGGACTAATATTTTGACCAGCAAAATATATTTTAGGAGCTTTCCTTTGCTCTGTAGTAATTTCATTATAGAAAGAATGAGTAAGTGCTGATATAACAGCTTTTGAACCAAGATATGAACCTCCTATTCCTATTATTATAAGAATTTCAGAGTCACCTTGGATTTTTAAAGCAGCATCTTTAACTTTTTGAATTTCCTTTTGTTCAAGTCTATTGGGATAGTCTAACCAACCTAAAAAGTCACTACCAGGGCCTTCTTTACAATTTAACATATTATCGGCTAATAATATGTTGGGAATAATATTATCTATTTCGTGTTTACTGATGAAAGAGTTGCTGTAATCAAACATAAAATGCCTCCTTTTTACTATGAAGATTAACTTAGTTTTTTTAGTCTATGATTACTGATAATATAGTATCATATAATTAAGCATATAAACATTATAACTGTTTTTACTTTATATTAGAATAAATATATGATAATATTTAGTAAATAGGAGGGTGATTTAATGGATTATAACATTGTTGTTGGTAGTAGCTGTGATTTTAATGATGAGTACGGAGATAAGATAAACTATTCTACAGTTCCATTCACAATAACCATAGATGACGAAAACTATAGAGATGATGAGAGTTTTACTGGGAAAAAAATAGTTGAAAAGATGAAGAACTCAGCTCTTGCAATAAAGACTGCATGTCCTTCTCCAAATGAGTTTTTAGAGAGCTACAAGAAAGGTGAAAACGTTTTTGTTGTAACAATTTCTTCAAAATTAAGTGGTACATATAATAGTGCTATCACTGCTAAAAATATGTACCTAGAACAATTTGAAAATAAATTTATCCACATATTTGATTCCTTAAGTGCAGCAATAGCTGAAACTATGATAGTAATAAAAATCAAGGAATTAATCGACGAAGAAAATTCTTTAAATGAAATAGTTCAAAAAGTGGACATGTACATTAAAGAGCTGAGGACACTATTTGTACTTGAAAAATTAGATAATTTAATAAAAAATGGTAGAATGAGTAAGCTAACTGGAAAATTTGCTCAATTCCTTCACATAAAACCTATTCTTTCTGAAGATGGGTCAGGTGAAATAAAAATGATCGATAAGAGCAGAGGTACAAAGAGCGCTTTGAAAAAACTTGTAGATCATATAGCCACTCAAGGCGTTGTATCTGAGAATAAAAAATTGGGTATTGTTCATTGTAATGATTTAGATAAAGCATTATTCGTAAAAAAGCTAATTGAAGATAAATATAATTTTAAAGAAATAATTATTACAGAAGCAAATGGATTAAGCGCAGTATATTCTGACGATGGTGGGATAATTATAGCATACTAAGTGCACAAGAACTCTTGGCGAGTGTGGCGACTTTTACAGGCACTTAATCCCCCACTTATCTTTCTTTACTAACTTGAAATCTTGAAAGTGTGTGAGTATTAGTGCCTGTTAATGCGGGATAAACTAAATATTAAAAAAGCTTGCCATTTAAGCAAGCTTTTTTCGACTAAATTTCTGACATTCAAACATTGCCTTTTTTTAATTAAAGAAGGAGAAAATTTTACTTGTAGTGGAGAGTTAAATCTTTTTCAAAGTGATTTTAATGATTTTCTAATGCAATAAATGTATTTAATTAATAATT
This sequence comes from Alkalibaculum sporogenes, assembly GCF_009362815.1. Taxonomy (GTDB): domain Bacteria; phylum Bacillota; class Clostridia; order Eubacteriales; family Alkalibacteraceae; genus Alkalibaculum_A; species Alkalibaculum_A sporogenes. Next base: position 13,145 of record NZ_WHNX01000021.1, read on the forward strand.
ATTTATTAAAATATAATTAACCTATAAAAATGGAGGTTTATTATGCGAGTAACACTAGATCAGGTTGAAACATTAAGAAAGAGAGTAAGTTGTGACTATCAAACTGCAGAGAAAGCATTGAGAAAATCAAAAGGGAATATAGATGGTGCAGTATTATACTTAAAGAAGATGGAAAACAGAAAATTTAAAAAAGCATTTGTAGTTTTAGAGCAGATAATAAATCGAATATTTTCATATAGTCTGCTTATTGTTAAGAATGATAAAAATATTTTTAGTTTTCCCATTGTACTAGTAATTATTGTTGTTTGGTCTCTAAATATACCATTACCTATAATTCTATCAATTGGTGTATTAGCCGCATTATCGGAATTTAGTTTTGAAATTATCGATAGAAATTCTTATAAATATGAAGAGTCTTTCACAAAGAGTGAAGATAAGAAAAGTAAAAGTCAAAACAGTAAAAGTCAAAACAGTAGTGATCAAATGACTGATAAGAAAAGTGATGAAAACAATGCAATTATTAGCCAAAGCGATGATGTTGAAAAAGTAAATGTTAATGTTATTAATGACGAAGTCTTACCTATTCCACAACAAAAAGAACCACCATTATTTACAGATGATGATGGATATAATGAAATCATTATTGAATAGTAGTTATAGATAAAAAGGAGAGTTTCGGTTGATAAAGGTATTGGTAGTAGAGGATGAACAAAAAATATCACGTTTTATTCAATTAGAATTAGAACATGAAGGATACTGTGTAGAGTTATCTAATGATGGAAGAGATGGATTCGAAAAGGCGAAAGAAAATGTTTATGATGTGATTATTCTTGATATCATGATACCTTTCTTAAGCGGTATGGAAGTGTGCAGGCGATTAAGGCAGATAAATGTTAATACACCTATTATTATGTTAACGGCTAAAGATGATATTACAGATAAAGTTATGGGATTAGATATCGGAGCAGATGATTATATGACAAAGCCATTTGCCATTGAAGAGTTATTGGCACGTATACGAGTAGTGCTTAAAAGAAAGGCTTCAAAGGTAAATTTAAGTACCAAGATTATAGTAGGAAACCTTATATTAGATAAAGATCAATATATAGTCACTTACAAAGACCAATTGATTGAATTAACCAAAAAAGAGTTCGAGTTATTGGAATATTTAATGGTAAATAAAAATATTGTGCTTTCAAGAGATAAAATAATTGAAAAAGTATGGGGATACGATTATATGGGAGAAACGAACATTACAGATGTATATATACGCTATTTAAGAAGTAAAATTGATCAAAAGTATAAAGTAGACTTAATAAAAACAATAAGAGGAGTGGGGTATCAATTGAGAGATGATTGATATCCAGAAGATAATCAAAGAGATTTTAAATGTTGGTATGAGAATAATAAAGAGTGTTATGATATATCCACTATCTCTGGTAAATAATATAGTTAGAATTCTTAGATTTTCAATTCGAACAAAAATTACTTTTACTTATTTAATATTGTATACTTGGGTTACTATTTTTTCTGCAATATTAGTGTTAGGTGGCTACTTCTATTTTAATGTACAGAAAGTTTCAGCTAATGAAGATGCAAATCTGCAACAAATTATCGATATTGTTGATGAAAATCGTGATGACACTGAAAAAATTAAAGGCTTAATTGATAGTCTCGAGCTCAATGTAGATTTAGTTGTGCAGGAACCTACAAGTAAAGTAATAGTGAGTACAACTGAGAGTAGTGTAATAAACAATTATGAAGAACTAAAAAACCATGGTATATACAAAACATTTCCCCGTTTGAGCTTACTTAGATATTCAATTTTACCTAGAGAGATATTATATACACAGTATAATATTATATTTTTTTACGATGTTCAGGAGTATTTATACAATATATTCATTATGCTATTATTTACAACGGTATCTTATATAGTTGGTATTTGTTTTATTTGGACCATAGGGAGTACTAAGACGAAAAAAGTTTTGAAGCCTATAAAACATTTTACAAAAGCAGCTCAAGGTATAAATGCTAAAAACTTAGATATTAGAATTGATGTAGGTGAAGCAAAATACGAATTAAAAGACTTAGCTACAACTATTAATGGCATGATGGATAGAATAGAAGAAAGCTACGTGAAACAACAACAATTTGTATCGGATGTTTCACATGAATTAAGGACGCCAATAGCAGTAATCAATGGATATGCCAATATGTTAGACAGATGGGGAAAAGAAAATCCAGATGTTTTGCAAGAATCTATTGACGCATTGAAAAATGAAGCATGCAATATGGGAGATTTAGTAGAAAAGCTATTATTTTTAGCAAGATACGATGGTGATAACATTAAATACGAGATGAATGTTATTAATTTAAGTGAGATTGTGGATGAAATAGTTCACGAAACAACAATGATTGATAAAAAACATTGTATTATTCGAGATATAGGTACTTGTCTTTATATTTTAGGAGATTATAATCGAATAAAACAAGTAATTAGAATTTTTGCTGATAATGCAATGAAGTACACCCCAGAAGGTGAGAGAATATTTATTAAAGCTTACACTGAAAGTAATAATGTGATTGTTAGTGTGACGGATACAGGATCAGGGATATCAAGTGAAGACTTAGCTAACATTTTCGATAGATTCTATAGAGCAGATAAATCTAGAGCAAAAAATACAGGTGGATACGGATTAGGGCTTAGTATTGCTAGAATAATAGTGCTTCAACATAAAGGAAAAATTATAGTAAGGAGTAAATTAAATGTGGGAAGTGAATTTAAAATATTATTGCCACTTTTAGAAAAAGTTAAAAAAGACAAGACATAAAATATATTACGCCAAGCCGAGAGTGTAATTAATTTTATGTCTGATATTCAGTTACTCTATTAGTATGAACTGTTTCAGCTTACGATGTTAAATTGTATTTTTTCTTTAATGTTATCAATCTTATTTCGAAAGGCATCATCGTGATACTTAGCTGGTTATCTGGAAACTCAGCGATGCTTTTACTTATGCCTGGAACACTGATATTACGCAAATACTCAGTTTCTACTAAGGAAAGGGGTTCAATAGCACCCATCTTCACAAAATTATCAAAGGAACTGCCATTTTGGCAGTTTACATATTCCTGAACTACACAATATGTTCCTTTTAATTCTGGGAACTGAATACTTACAGTTGACTTTCCCTTATTTGGGAAAACTGAGTACCTGTCAGTATATGATGTGTTTATTCCAAAATCCTTTGCATACGTTGAACTAAAATGATGATAATTATAAAGTAGAATTTTATAACCATCATTTGTAGAAGATACGACTATTCCATCATTACTGTATATTATTTCAGTTTCTAGCCTGTATAGAAAGTCAAGAGCATAGTATACAGGCTTTTTTATATTATTGAATGTATACATGCCAAGCCCACCATGGAATGTATTCGGACTCAGAAGATTTTCTTCATGTAGATCAGTTAACAGCCAATAACAGATTCCATTAGTTTTACCAATAACATCAAGAATGTTTTTTACTACATATGAAGATTTAAAACATGTATCTGACAAAGGGTCCTTATGTGATGTTGTGGAATTCCATTCGGTAATGTATAAAGGAACGTCACTGTATCCTGTTGAATCAAGCTGTGGATGAAGTTGATCTAAATATAATGAAAATGAATGATTATTAGATGATAACCACAATTCATTGTCATATATTTTATTCATGAAAAAATTGTCTGATAAATCAATATCATAATAATGAATGCTTACAAAGTCAGGCTTACATTCATTTTCAGTAGCATATTTCAGAAAATTAATAAGCCAGTCGTCATTTTTTCCATAAGCAGAAAAGGCAGCAGGACCACCAAAACACAGATCTTCTGAAATACTTTTGACTGTATCATAAGATGATTTATACAGATTGTAGTATATCTCGTCTGTATTAAATCCAAACATCTGATTTGCGGTTCCTGGCTCATTCCATACAGAAAAAAGCCATGTTCTTACAACAGTAAGAGAGTACCTTTCAATTATGTGGGTGGTAAAATTCCATACCAGTGAATTCCATTTGTTGATATCTTCAGGTTCACTTACAATAATATTATCACTGAACATTCGTCTGTTCTTTACGGAAGCAAGTGCGTATGGCATAAAGGATAGCTGCAGTAGAGGTTTTAGGTGTATTGAAACAAGAAAATCCAGTATTTGATCGACAAGATTAAAATTATATATAGGTTTGCCATCTTTTGTTTCTGAATAAACATACAGACCATCTTCGAAAATACTGTGCATCTTGATATAGTCAAAATGCATTTTTTGCTGGACTTCAACCAATTGTTCACGGACAGGCTGATATAGTAGCTCTTTTGCGCGACTTACACCCATAAAACGTTTCTCAGTAATAGTGTTGATAATTACATCATCAGTTTGAATCTGATATGTATATTCTGCAGTCTGGTCAACAGGAGTTACAGAATTTGTTGAAGTTATATGTGTATTAATAAATTTAAGAAGCGCACGGTGCATTGTGACTGAATCTGTTTCATAATAGTTGATTGATTTATCTTTGTTGGTAGGAGTAAAAACTATTCCTCTTTTGGAATTCTGCGTTCTCCAGGTGCTTGGAAGCATATTATATTTTTCTTTAAATGCACTAACAAAAGCACGTGAATTTGGGAAACCGTTATTTTGCCCTATGGTATCAATAGAATAGTCAAGGTACAAAAGATCATTAAGTGCATAACGAAGTCTTATTGCCTTGATATGTTCTGATAAGGAAATACCCATGCTTTCCTTAAAAAATTTAGAAAGGTATGGGGGCGTAACATGCACTCTAGCTGCAATACTCTGTAGTGAGAGTTTTGTATGATATTCACTATTGATTATTGCAAGTATTTCATTGAGTCGGTTAAGCTGTTTAAAGGCACCATCCTGGTGAATAAGTTTTCCATCAGAAAAATTAGCATATAGCTCGTATATAAGATTATAAAAAAGCGATTCGTTCATTAATTCTATATACTTGCCACCGTCAAGGTTAAGCTTAAGAAACCTTGCAACGATTTGTTTAATATTTTTATAACGTGCAGTGTTGGTATCCTGTGAACTGTCGCAACGATAATGTGTATTCTCAAATTCTGCAGGTACATTTCTTGACATTTCTAGTTTGATTTGAATAGCAATAAGTGTTGCGTTTTCTGAATTAAGATCGTGTATTTCATTTGAATTAACAAGAAAAATATCATCTACACCAAGTTTAATTTGTTCTCCGCCTACAACTAGTGACACAATCCCTTCTATTACTATTAATAGCTCTATTGACTTATGCCAATGTTTTCCCACGCTTCCAATTGAATTAATAAAAAGTGTCATTGGAATATTTTCAGGGTAATTAATTATTTCATGTGAAGTAGCCATATTTCCTCCAAGGATCAAAAATTTAATATATATATACATTTTTATATACTATTATTATATATTTTGCAATCAAATTTAAAAAAAACACACAGAAATAAAAAACTATATTAAAATTTTAATATACGTTGACAAGTAATGCCGTTGTTTAAATAAACTGATGTGTATATAATTATATTATCAAAAAAAACAGTTTGTTGAAAGGTTAATTATGGACAAAAAACTATTTATACAAACAAGTAAGATTACAAAAAAATTTGGGGATGTAACGGCTGTCAACGAAGTTAATATGGATATTTACCTGGGAGAAATAAGAGGCTTAATTGGTGAGAATGGTTCGGGAAAATCAACAATATCATCTATGATAAGTGGCATATATACTATTACATCGGGAGAGATCTATATTGGTGGGACAAGATATAAGCCCTCATCACCGGCAGATGCACATGATATGCGTATATCGATGATTGTACAGGAAGCAGGTACAATAGATCATCTGACTGTTGCAGAAAACATTTTTCTAGGAAGTGAAAAGGGTTTCAGTAAGATGGGTTTTATTGACAATGAGAAAATGGTAAATGAAGCACAAAAAGCATTGGACAAGATAGGTGTTTCGGATATCTGTGCAGCTGATAACATCGATATGTATAATTTCGAGCAGAGAAAAATAATAGAAATTGCAAAAGCACTCTATTATGATCCACAGCTATTTATCGTCGATGAAACAACAACAGCATTATCACAGGATGGAAGAATAAAGATTTACGAAATAATGAATACCCTTAAGAACAATGGAAAAGCAGTGCTCTTTATTTCTCATGATCTTCCTGAATTAATGATGGTATGTGATACGCTTACAGTACTACGGGATGGGAATTTGATTGCAACCATGAAAAAAGAAGAATTTGATGAAGACAGAATCAAGCAGACAATGGTTGGACGTGAGATTAAAGGAAATTTTTACAGAAACGACTTTTCTACACCTTGTAAAGAAGAGGTATTACTGAAAATAGATGATGCTTCAACAGATAGACTTAAGAACATCAATCTTAATCTTCACGCAGGTGAAATACTTGGAATTGGCGGACTCTCAGGAAGTGGTATTCATGAATTGGGAAGAATATGTTTTGGAATGGATGCACTAACAAAAGGGCTGGTTACAGCCAGGGCTACAAGAAAACTGACAATTGGTGAGAAGTTGAGAAAAAACATATCTAAAGTAAAGAAAAAAACTTTTGAAACTCCAAATGAAACCAAAATATATGAAATTAAGTCAGTAAATGATGCACTTGAGTCGAGAATTGGATACATATCAAAAGATAGAGACAGAGAAACATTAATTCTTGAGAGCAGTGTGGCGGATAACCTTACACTTTCAGCTTTGGACCAATTACAAGTGTTTGGATTTATATCGCCCATTGCAGAAAGAAAATTCGCTGAGGGACAGATTGGAACGCTAAATATAAAGTGTTCTTCAAAAAAGCAGCTTGTAAAAGAGCTTTCCGGGGGGAACAAACAAAAGATTTCTTTCGGTAAATGGATTGGAAATGACTCAAAAATATTGATATTTGATAGTCCGACACGTGGTGTTGATATTGGTGTAAAAACAACAATGTACCAACTACTATATGACTTGAGACAGCAGGGCTATGCCATTATGATTATTTCAGAGGAGTTAAGCGAACTCATTGGAATGAGTGACAGGATATGCATCATGAAAAATGGCGAAATTACAAAGACGTTTGAACATAAAGATAATATCTCGGATAGCAAAATTATTGAGTTCATGATATAAGGAGGAAAGTATGTTTCAATTTATTAAGGAAAATCGTGGAACAATAATTCAGTATGCAAGCCTTTTATTCGTAATTCTGCTATTTGGAATTATTACTGGAGGAAATATTTTTTCATCATATAATGTGAAAACATTAATAGGTCAGATATCACCTCTTATGATAGTAAGCTCTGGAGTTGTTTTCATGTTTGCAAATGGCTCAATAGATATTGCTTCAGGAGCAGTTATAGGATTATGTGCAATGTTGTCTGCGCTAATATTAAACAGTACAGATTCGCTACCTCTAGCACTTATAGTTTCAGTTATTGTTTCAATTGTGCTGTATTTGTTCAGTACATTTGTTTCTATAAAATTTGGCCTTGTATCAACAATTGCTTCACTTGCAATAATGTTTATGGCCAGAGGCGTTATTACATATGTATGTTCTTTGATGCCAAGTACAGTAATATCATTAAATAATTACAGCATCTTGCAGAAATTTAAAACTGACCCTGTTCTGCAGATAGTGATTACCGTAAGTATTGTAGTAATAACCTGGATTATCTTTTCTTTTACTAAAATTGGTAAAGGTGCAATAGCAATAGGTGATAATCCGGTATCTGCCAGACAGAGTGGTATTAAGATTGAAAAAACAAAATGTATTTGTGCAGCAATAGCAGGTACATGCGTAGGTATTGCTTCGATTTTTTCACTTGCAAGGGCAGGGTCAGTTACAAAGAACATCGGAAGTGGAATAGAAATGGACATAATGGTAGCAATAATTCTTGGAGGAATGTCATTAGCTGGAGGATCAAAGTCTAAGTTTAGTGCTGCTGTGATAGGAACAATCACATTCAGGCTGCTTTCAAATGGAATGACAATGTCGGGTGTACCAACAAGATATGTATCGTTGATTCGAGGCATTATTTTCCTTGTTATTGTATTTGCTACACTCAGACAGAGCAAAAACGTAAAAGAAATGCCTAGATAAAAGAAAAGGGGAGTTTATTTAATGAAAAAGAGAGTTGTTTTAGTAGTACTTACTTTAGTATTGGTAATTGGAAGTTTTGCATTTACTGGCTGCAATAATAGCGAAGGGGCAGAAAGTGGTGAAAAAGTTAAAATTGGTGTAATTATGTATGGCTATAATGATGACCAGGGACAGAATACAAAAGAATACTGTACATATCTTGAAGAAAATTTTAATGTAGAATTTGTTTATGAAGCTACTGATTATAATGATGACGCCCACATTAATAGCGTTGAAAATCTAATTTCTGCTGGTTGCACAGCAATTATCAGTGGATACGATACAAGTCTTGAATCATCAATTCAGACATGTGAATCAGCAGAAGTTTACTATGTACTTGCTCTTGATTTCGCTTCGCCATCAGATGCAAATAATGTAAGCAGCGATTATTTTATAGGTGGAACTATGCAGTTTGGAGGAGATGAGGCAGCACTTGGAAAAGCATACGCAGAAAAATTCATTAACAGCGAATATACAAATGTAAGTGGTGTATCATTCCCTGAATTCGCTTTTGTTGAAGCTCCTGGAATATATGGGGCATTTAAATCAGAAATAGAAGCAGCTGGAGATTTTACAGTATCAGATATTGTATTTTCAACTGGATTTACACCTGCTGATGTTCAGACAGCAACTGCAAATGCAATTTCAGCTGATACTCAGGTAATATTTGGTATGTCATCAGGTCTTGACTATGTATATCCAGAACTGAAGAACAATCATCCAAACGTAAAACTTATCGCATTAGGTTATAATGATTCGGCAAAAGCACTTCTAGAAGCAGGAACGCTTATTGCAGGTGGTACAAATAGCTATATCCAAAGTTTTGCATCATCATTTGTAAGAATTATGAATGCATTTGAAGGAAAGGAATATTCAGATTCGGCAGATGGAAGCTTTAATATAACTGAAGGCGACGTAACGGTAGTAAACGGTGTTGCAGGTTATCCTATTTATGATAAAGACTCTATTGATGACTTTGTAACTTATGCATTTGGTAGAGGTAGTGATGGAATGAGCAAGGGTGCTGTAACAGCAGATGAAATCAAAAAAGTGTTACTCAGTGAAAATTCAAGCGCAACACTAAAAGATCTTAATGAATTAAGTTCACGTACAGTTGAACAAGTAAAAGCAGCAAGATAAGTTTTTATCCACATCTGCGGGAACTATGTTCCCGCAGCATATAAAGGAGTCAGGTTTATGAAACAACATAGTAAAAAAATTATAGGGTATCTAAAAACACTAATTTTTCCTGCTGTTATGTGGGCAGCATTTGCAATAGTGGCTTTAATTACAAATCAAGACTATTTCTTTAGTACATATATTACCTCAAATATTTTTAGAACCAGTGTGCTTTCATGCTCAATCGGTATGGCTATAGCAATACCGCTATCTGGAGGAAGATGGGATTTCGCACCTGGAACAATAGCAACTCTTGGTGGAATCATAGGAATAAACCTTGGAATGAGTATACAACTTAATGTGTTCGGTATATTAGGCCTTTGCATTATTTTGTGTGTCATCCTTGCGTTAATTGAGGCTGCAGTATATTTAACCTTACGAGTACCAAACATGATTGTTTCACTTGGTATTGTTATGGTTTATGAAGCACTTACAGGTATTGTATATGGTGGAAATGGAGCAAATGTATTTAATGCATCACCTGAATACATGAATAATTTACTTATGTTATCACGTTCACCATGGTGTTATATTCTGTTAGCAGTAATAATGGTAATGGTATATATTCTCTTATATAAAACAAGATTCGGAAGCAATATTAAATCTCTAGGAAGTAATGCAAGACTAGCTATAAATGCTGGCGTAAACGAAAAAAAGAATATTGTCCAGACATACGTTCTGGTAGGTGTGCTATTAGGCGTGGCTGCATTATTAAATGCAAATATATCCCAAGTAACAGCAGCAAGCAATCTTAGTTCAACTACGCTTATGTTCTCTTCAATGGGACCAGTTTTAATTGGGTTGTTTTTAGCTGGATATTCTTGCCTGCCGTGGGGAATATTCATAGGTTCTTTAGGAATGAATGTAATGACTTACGGTCTTGTAAGTTTTGGAATAGATGGAGCCATTGTAACAATAATCACAGGTGTAATTATTGTTTTGATTATGGCGTATACAACTAACCAGAATAAAATAATTGAATTCTTTCAAAAACCAAAAAGTAAGGAGACTATATGACTAATTATAATATTCTGTCAGAAAAACCATTTTATCTATCTGATAGTGACATTCAATGGGTAAAAAAAACATATGAAAATATGACTTTAGATGAGAAGGTTGGTCAGCTGTTTTTTCTCACTGGTCCTGCGACAGATAAGAATTATCTAAATCATGCTACTAATGATCTTAAAGTAGGTGGACTAATGTGTAGGGTAATGGATAAGGACCATGTCGTTGAATCTGTTGCTTATTTACAGAGGAACAGCAATATTCCTATGCTTATTGCAGCAAATCTTGAAGCCGGTGGAAATGGGATTGTTACTCAGGGTACAAAAATAGGTTCGCAGATGGCAGTTGCAGCAACTAATGATACAAAATATGCCTATGAACTTGGGTATATCTGCGCAGTTGAAGCAAAAAGTGTAGGTGCAAATTATGCTTTTGCACCGGTAGTTGATATTGATTATAATTTCAGAAACCCAATAACAAATACAAGGACATATGGAAGTAATTTCAAAACGGTTCTAGCCATGGCGTCTGAATATATCAAAGGATGCCAGAGCGAAAATGTATGTGTGTCCATAAAACATTTCCCTGGTGATGGAGTCGATGAAAGAGATCAACATCTCCTAACATCAATTAATGATATGAAATGTTTAGAGTGGGATAGGAGTTATGGAGAAATATATAAAACGCTGATTGATCAAGGTGCGAAAACTGTAATGGTAGGTCATATTATGCAACCTGAATATTCAAAATTCTTCAATCCTGAGTTAAGAGATGAAGATATTCTACCAGCGTCCCTGTCAAAAGAACTTTTAGGAGGACTTCTTAGAGATAAACTTGGTTTCAACGGACTGATAATAACTGATGCAACAACAATGGCAGGAATGAACATTCCAATGAAAAGAGATCTTCTGGTGCCTTATTCAATTGCAGCTGGATGTGATATGTTTCTCTTTGCAAAAAATCTCGATGAAGACTACCAGTTTATGATGGAAGGTGTTAAGTCAGGAGTGATTTCACAGGAAAGACTTGAAGAAGCAGTTATGAGAATACTGGCGTTAAAAGCATCAATAAAACTGCACGCTTCTGATAATATACCAAAAATTGAAGAAGCAGAAAAAGTTTTGTCATCCGATCATGCAAAAAAAATTGCAAGAGAAGTAAGTGATAGAAGCATAACACTTGTTAAAAATCTTGATAATATCCTTCCCCTAGATAATAAAACAATAAAAAACATTCTCGTCTATGAACTAGAAAGCGGTGAAAATGCCCTTGGATATGGCAGAGAAGTTAGAATAGCAGACAGACTGATTGAACTTCTTAAGAAAGAAGGAATTAATACAGTTAAATTTGTTCCTGGTGAGAGACTGGAAGGTAAACAAACAAGTTACATGGAAATGGTTGAAGAATATGATCTCATGCTATATATAGCAAATATAGCAACTAAGTCAAATCAGACAACTGTTCGTATCGAATGGATGAATCCCATGGGAATTAACTGCCCGATTTATATAAATTCTATTCCTACAGTATTTGTATCAGTTGAAAATCCATATCACCTTCTGGATGTCCCTAGAATCAGGACATTTATTAACTGTTATAGCAGAAATGATTATACTCTTGAACTGCTCGTCGATAAACTTTTTGGAAGAAGTGAATTTACAGGAAAATCACCTATTGATCCATTTTGTGGGAAGTGGGATACAAGATTATAAAAAATCACAGTAATTGAAATTATAGGAGAGAACATAGAATGATAAATAATACATATAAACTTTTGGAAAACAGTGAGGCTACATTGACTTCATACGTACTTCAGCAGGATAAGTTTGATTTTAGAAGAATTAAAAGACCAGCGATATTAGTTTGCCCGGGAGGAGGATATCAGTTTGTATCAGAAAATGAAGGTGAACCGGTTGCACTGGCATTTGCAAGGGAAGGATATTGTACTTTTGTACTCAATTATTCTGTAAGGATAGAGAATCCTTTTCCAAAAGCTCTTACAGAAGTTGCTACTGCAATTAAGCTGATTAGAGAACATGCAAGAGAATGGAATATTGATCCTGATGATATTACAGTTGCGGGTTTTTCAGCTGGCGGTCATCTTGCAGCTAGCATAGGTGTTTTTTATAATCATCAATTTCTACTGGATGACATAAATGCAACAGAAGAAGAAATTAAACCTAACTCTTTAATACTTGGATACCCGGCAATCACACTTAAGCCTTGGAACAGGGATCCAGTTTCTCCTGAAATTATAAAAATGATGGATGAAGGTCTTATGCCAGATTTGCGTGGAGCGGATATAACTCAGATTCTTGCTGGTAAAATGGATGTAACTGAAGATGAAAAAGATTATTTCAATCTTCTTAATTATGTTAGTGAAAAAACTCCAAAATCATTCATTTGGGGAAGTAATCAGGATACTTTAATTCACCCATCTGATATATGGGGATTTGCGTCAAAACTTCGCGAATTCAGTGTGCCATATGAAATGCATATTTTTGGAAGAGGTCCTCATGGACAGGGAACAAGTGATGCAGTTGTAGTTGATAAATCTATGCTATCCCAATTCCATTTAAGCGAATGGGTAAGACTGTCACTTCTCTGGCTGGAGGAAAATAGAAATGAGTGCAAATAAATATCTTGGAATTATATTTGACCTAGATGGAGTATTATGCAGTACTGATGAATATCATTATGAAGCCTGGAAAGCAATTGCCGAAGAAATTGATATAAATAATTTCACCCCAAAAGATAATAACAGACAAAGGGGTGTTTCTAGAATGGAAAGTTTGGAAATCCTTCTTGAAAAAAGTGAAAGAAAATTTACTGATAAGGAAAAACTTATTCTGGCAGACAAGAAAAACCAAAGATACAAAGAACTTCTTAATAATATCAACTCATTTGATTTATCTGATGAGGTAAGAGTAGCTCTGAATACCCTTAGAAAAGCGGGAATTAAGCTTGCTATTGGGTCATCCAGCAAAAATGCAGGTCTTATTCTAGAGAGACTTGGGCTTGGCAACTTTTTTGATGTAGTTGTAGATGGTAACAGTATAACTAAAAGTAAACCTAATCCGGAAGTGTTTCTAAAAGCTGCCCAGATGATTGGACTTCAACCTTCACAATGCCTTGTGGTTGAAGATGCAATATCAGGGATTGAGGCAGGAACAGCAGGTGGCTTTGATACCGCAGGAATCGGTGGGGTAATGAGTTATCCAAAAACCACGTATCCACTACGTGATTTCTCTCAGATAATGAATATTGTATTTGCTAATTAACAAGCCCTAGTTGTTCTAAAAAACGGTTGTATAATTAGCAAATTGTAAATACTAATATCGGTTAATTTTTAGTGTAGAGCACAAGCTTTTAATCGCTTGTGCTACTACGTGTTTTAGTATTTATAATTTCTCTAGTACTGTATTCTAATACCATACTACTTACTAAATCGATATGATCAAGCATAATACCTAATCCGTTTATCGTTGCGTATTCTGGTTCAGCTACTATATTGGCAGAAATACCTAGTTCTGATTCTAGCAATTTATCGATGTTTTTTAAACGAGAACCTCCACCTACTAGAGTAATGCCATTAGATAAAATATCTGATGCACTTTCAGGAGGACAGTTTTCTATTACCTTTTTAATAGTACTTATCATTTTTTCTACAGTTACGCGAATAGCGTTGAAAATCTCATTATTAGTTATTTCTATGTGAACAGGGAGACCACTTGCTAGATCTTGGCCTACTATATCCATAGAATAATCTTCACTTAACATTACATCTGCAAGGTCAATCTTCAGTGATTGGGCTGTTAATTCACCAATCTCCACATTGTAATTTTTTTTAATAAATTGGATAATATCTAAATCTATATCATATCCTCCAATTTTAATAGACTCTTCAGAAAGTATACCGCCTAGAGCTATTGCTGCTACATCGGTTGTACCACCACCAATATCTACAATAAATGAGATGCTTGGTTTATAAACATTATCTCCTAAACTAACAGCATCAGCTATAACATCTTTTACAAGAACGACCTTCTTAGCGCCAGATTCGTAGATAACTTCTTCTATTCCTCTAGTTTCAACTTGAGTAATACTACTTGGAACGCCAACTAAAACACTGGCTTTCGAAAAGGCTTTAGAAAATTTATTACCCTCTTTAGTTCGGTCAATCATCATTTTTAACATTTTAATTGCTATATCAAATTTGTCAATACTACCGTATTTTAATGGTTTAATTACTTTAATATTTGTAGGAGTTTTGCCAATCATTTGTTCAGCTTCCTTGCCTACAGTCAATACTTTTTTAGTATTTACATCTAATGCTACTACAGAAGGTTCTTCAAAAATAATACCTTTTCCTTTTGTATATATCAAAGTGTTAGATGTGCCAAAATCTATTGCAATGAGCTTGCCCATATTAATTCTGTCCTTTCAAATAAATATTAATAATATTATTTTCCCTTATTTTTAAAAACTTATTAAATTTTAAATTAAAAAGAGGGATTTATTTTAATTGAGATATTATAGTGTTATAATTATATTATTTTAGAAGGAGACTTTACATGAATATTTTTGGAACAGGAATTGATATTATTGAAATATATAGAATAGAAAAGGTTGTATCTAAACATCCTAAGTTTTTAGATAAGTATTTTACTTCTATAGAATTAGAGTATTTTGCTTCCAAAAAAAATAATTATCAAAATATAGCAGGTTATTTTGCTGCAAAAGAAGCAGTATCAAAGGCGCTAGGGACTGGTTTTCGTGAGTATCGCCTCATAGATATTGAAATAGTAAAAAATAGATTAAATAAACCAGA
The DNA here is from genome assembly GCF_009362815.1 of Alkalibaculum sporogenes. GTDB lineage: Bacteria > Bacillota > Clostridia > Eubacteriales > Alkalibacteraceae > Alkalibaculum_A > Alkalibaculum_A sporogenes. The sequence continues at coordinate 28,379 of NZ_WHNX01000021.1, forward strand.
GGTAGTATTACACCATAATGCAAAAAAAATTATTATAGAAAATAAAATAAACCATATATATTTATCAATCTCACATAGCAAAGATTATGCAATTGCAAATGCAATTGCTACATTTGCGAGTAGTTAGTTTAGTCTAGAAATTTAAATACGAAATATAGAAAAGTGGTTGTCAAGGCACTTTTCTTTTTTTTATCGCGAAGTAATGAGCTAAGTGGCGGTAATGAACAAAATTGATAGTAAACAAAGACATTATTTTAGAATATATTAAATTGTATAAATGATTCCATGAAAGGATGTATAAAATGGCGAATATAAAAACATTAAATTTATACGATGAAAGATGTACCCCTATATTAACAAAAACTATAAAGGAATTGAGTTATATGAACACAAACGATGTTTTAGTCTTAAACACAGATAATCATTGTGCTTTAAAGAAAGTTCGTAATCTCTGTGAAGAAAGAGGATACCATGTTGAGATAGAAAAATTAGGTATAAATGATATGAGATATACCATTAGAGTATAAAAATGAGCGATTCAGTAGCTTACGAAGTGATAATTATTGGCGGTGGTGCCGCTGGCTTATCTGCTGGAATATACTGTGGAAGGAGTGGATTAAGTACACTAATTTTAGAGGAAAATTTTGTAGGTGGAGTAGCAAATAGTAGTTATCATATTGGTAATTATCCTGGGTTTCCACAAGGAGTAAGTGGTATAGAACTAATGGAACGATTTTACCAACAAGCTTGTGAAGCTCAAGTAAAGGTGAAATTTGAAACAGTCAACAAAATCTATGATAAAAGTGATATTAAAATTGTGGAAACCAATAACTCTGTATATGAAACCTATGGAATTATTATAGCATTAGGTGGAAAACCTAAACAAATTGGAGCTATAAATGAAGATATGTTCATTGGTAAGGGCATTTCATTTTGCACAACATGTGATGCCACCGAGACTAAAAATAAAAATGTGATAGTTGTAGGTACTGGTGATACAGCTATCGATCAGAGCATATATTTATCTCAATTTTGTAACAGAGTATTAATTATAAGCTTAAACCCTATTGGAGAATTCGATTGTTCTGATAAGGAAAAACTTAGGTTTATTAAATCAGATAAAATTGAGATTTTGTGGAACAAAGAAATATATTCTTTTCAAGGTGATGTTCACTTATCAAAAGTGATAGTTAAAGATGTAAATACTAATGTGTTAAATGAAATAACATGTGAATATTGTTTTGAATTTATCGGTTTTAGCCCCAATAGCCATATATGTAAAGAAATTTTAGAATTAGATAATCAAGGTGCAATTGTTACAAATGATTTAATGGAAACATCTCATAGAGGTATTTATGCTATAGGAGACGTAAGAAGTAAAGCTCTAAAACAACTGACCACAGCAACATCTGATGGAGCAATAGCTGCTTTTATGATTAGAAAATATATCAATAGTATATCTTAGAGGATAAATTAGGCATTAGGTGGTAGTTGTTGCATTTAAGAATTGCTTCAACTACCATTAAAAGCTGTTAAAGGTTTGTTCAATATGGTAGTATATCATTATTGATAAAGATGAGGTGAACTAATAATGCATAGCAAAGGATTCGTAAGAGTAGCTACTGTAACCCCAATTATAAAGGTTGCAGATTGTGAGTACAATAAAATGCAAATAATTAAAACAATTGAAGAAGTTGTTGAAAGTGAAGTTGAAATTGTCGTATATCCAGAACTGTGTATCTCAGGATATACATGTGGTGATTTGTTCTTTCAAGATGCTTTATTGATAGAAGTTGAAAAGTCTGTTAAAGAAATCTGCGAGTATCTTGTACCATATGATATGTTAGTGGTTATAGGTGCACCTATTCGGTTAAGAGGACAGGTTTACAACTGTGCTATATCTATTAACAAAGGAAAAATAATCGGAATAGTGCCTAAAAGGTATCTGCCAAATGCTAATGAATTCTATGAGAAGAGATGGTTTGCTAGTGGATTTAATTTAAATGGAAATCAAATTATTTCATATTGTGGACAAGAAGTGTTGTTTGGCTTTGAAATATTATTTAAACACGAAACTTATCATGAACTAATAGTAGGAATTGAAATATGTGAAGATTTATGGGCACCTATTCCACCTAGTAGTTTTTTTTGTCAAGGAGGTGCAACACTTATATTAAATCCTTCTGCTAGTGATGATTTGGTCGGAAAAAGTGAATATAGAAAAACACTTGTAGAACAACAATCTGCTAGATGTATTGTAGCGTATGCATATGTATCAAGTGGTTTCGGAGAGTCTAGTACTGACTTAGTATATGGTGGGCATGGATTAATCTATGAAAATGGTTATCTCTTGAAAGAGAGTGAAAGGTTTAAATATACGAATACAGTAACTATTAGTGATATAGATATACAAAGAATAACCCATGATAGAATAAAATCTACACCCCTTAGAGAGCACTTGCAAAATAAGGAATATAAATATGAGTTTTTAGAATTTACAACAATTGATAAAGAACATCAACTTATTAGAGAAGTAAAATCTCATCCTTTCATACCAGATGATATAAGAGGTAGGAATAAGTCTTGCAAAGAAATTTTCAATATCCAAACTATGGCACTAGCAAAAAGAATAACTCATATAGGTTCATACTCTATGATAATAGGAATTTCAGGAGGCTTAGACTCTACTTTAGCATTACTCGTCTGTGCTAAGACATGTGATGTATTAAATATTGACAGGTCAAATATTACAGCTGTAACGATGCCGGGGTTTGGAACAACCGATAGGACGTATAACAATGCCATATCATTAATGAAAAAATTGCACGTAAATATTAGAGAAATCTCTATTAAAGAGGCATCTATACAACACTTTAAAGATATTGAACACGATATAACTAATCACAATACGACTTATGAAAACACACAAGCTCGTGAAAGAACTCAGATATTAATGGATATAGGAAATCAACTAAATGGTATAGTCATTGGTACAGGCGATTTATCGGAATTAGCTTTAGGATGGGCTACCTATAACGGCGATCATATGTCTATGTATGCAGTGAATTCAGGAGTACCTAAGACCTTAGTGAGATACTTAGTTCAATGGATAGCTGATAATGACATTGAAAGTGGTGTGCAAGAAGTATTATACGATATTCTAAATACTCCAGTTTCTCCAGAATTGTTGCCTCCTGATAAGGAAGGGAATATTGCACAAAAGACAGAAGAAGTTGTAGGGCCATATGAATTACATGATTTTTTCTTGTTTAATGTAATAAGATATGGATACTCGCCTATAAAGGTATTTTATTTAGCTACTATTGCATTTGAAATGATATACGACAAAAATACTATTTTAAAATGGTTAAAAAATTTCTATAAAAGATTCTTTAGTCAACAATTCAAAAGATCATGTATGCCAGATGGACCTAAAGTAGGTTCTATTAGTTTATCACCAAGAGGAGATTGGAGAATGCCTAGTGATGCATCAAATGCATTATGGTTAAAAGAACTGGATACAATAGAATTATAGTCAAATATACGCACCAGCAGATTGTCTCGCAGAAATCATAACATATTTCATGCTTGCATGAAAATATGAGAGGATTTCTATGAGCAAGTGCCAACGACGGTCACCCCAGAGGGGTTGAGGATAATCTGCAAAGGATAAAGTAGTCAATAAATATTGCTACTTCAATATATGATATAATATACGCACCAGCAGATTGACTCGCAGAAATCATAACATATTTCATGCTTGCATGAAAACATGAGAGGATTTCTATGAGTAAGTGCCAACGACGGTCACCCCAGAGGGGTTGAGGATAATCTGCGAAGGATAAAGTAGTCAATAAATATTGCTACTTCAATATATGATATAATATACGCACCAGCAGATTGTCTCGCAGAAATCATAATATATTTCATGCTTGCATGAAAATATGAGAGGATTTCTATGAGCAAGTGCAACGACGGTCACCCCAAAGGGGTTGAGGATAATCTGCGAAGGATAAAGTAGTCAATAAATATTGCTACTTCAATATATGATATAATAAATGGAGAAGCGAGATATGAGATGGAGAAGAGAGATTAGAGATAAAGCTAAAAAAAGATTTTAGTTTGTGAAAATCTAGAAGTTTCTAACTTCTCATTTATGATATAGTGGAGGTAAAAATGGAACAATCAAAACTAAAGTTACTCTTAAAAAGCATTCTTTCTCTTGAAAGTGAAGAAGAATGTTTAGGTTTACTGGAGGATTTATGTACGATAAATGAAATCGAAGATATGTCTCATAGAATGGAGATAGCGTATTTATTAAATCAAGGAAAAACATTTTATGATGTTCAAGCTCAAACTGGAGCAAGTTCTACCACAATAAGTAGAGTTAGCAGATGCTTAAAACACGGCAGAGGTTATAAAATGGTACTAGATAAAATAGTCGATAAAAAAAGTTAAGGTTACAATTAGCTATCATGGATTAATCAGAGTGAAAGAATGTAGATTTTATAGGGAGGAATTATGAAACAATTTGGACTTTTGGGAGAGAAGCTGTCCTATAGTTTTTCTCCTCAGATACATGAGATAATATTTAATTTTATAGGGGAAGAATATTTATATGATCTTGTAGAGATTTCTTTAGGGTCTTTAAATGCTAAATTTCCTGAAATAATACATAAATACCATGGACTTAATGTTACAATTCCATATAAAAAAGATGTAATAGAATTACTTGATGTACTAGATAATATATCTAGTGAAATAGGTGCTGTAAACACTATAAAAGTTGTTAATGGTAAATTAGAAGGATACAATACAGATTACTTTGGATTTGGAGCTACACTAGATAAATACAATGTTTCGATTATAAATAAAAAAGCATACATTCTTGGAACTGGTGGAGCATCTAAAGCAGTATACTATTATTTGAAAAATAATAATATTGGTGATATCGTCTTTGTAAATCGAAAACCAGAAACCCACTGGGCTAAAGATTGTAGAATAATAACTTATGAAGAATGTAAAAACGAAAGTGGTGATTTGGTAATTAACGCCACACCTTTAGGTATGGATAATCTATCGGATCAATCGCCTCTTTGCAAAGACACATTGTCCAATTTTCATAGTGCTATAGATTTAATATACAATCCAAGAGAGACTATATTTCTAAAACACGCGAGAGAACTTGGATTACAAAGTATTAATGGTTTATATATGCTAGTGGCACAAGCCATAAAATCCGAAGAAATTTGGAATGATATAAAAATAGATGATGTGGTTATAAATAAAATTTTTCATGAAATAGAGAAAATTATATATTAATACTGAATTTTATAATTACCTAGAAAAAGAAAAAAGAACACTTAGAACAAGGGTGAGACTATGTATAAAATAACAATCTCAGTTGGAGATTTGGTGGAATTTGCTCTGAGAAAAGGTGACATTGACTTCAAGTATACTGGTCGACAGAGGGGAAAACAAGGAACAAAGGCTCATCAAAAGATTCAGAATAGCTATAAAAAAAATAAAAACTATAAAGCAGAGGTTACTATTTGTGACACTATAGATTATAATGATTTTCAGATAACATTACAGGGAAGAATAGACGGGGTATTAGAAGAAGAACATGGAATAATCATTGATGAAATTAAGAGTACACGGGTTTCACTTGATGAAATAGAAGAAGAATTTAATGAAATGCATTGGGCTCAGGGGAAAGTCTATGCATTTTTATATTGCAACCAAAATCATGTTGAAAATATAGAAGTACAATTAACTTATTATAATCTAGACACTAAGGAGATTAAAAAGATTAAAAAGACTTTTTCATACTACGGTCTTAAGGAGTATGTAGAAAATGAATTGCTACAGAATTTTATAAAATGGGCTTTTGTAATTAATAAATGGAAGGAAGAACGAGATAATAGCATTAAAAAACAAGACTTTCCTCATAAAAATTATAGAAGTGGTCAGAGAAAATTAGTTATATCTATATATAAGACGATTAAGGATAATAAAAAAATATTTTTTAATGCACCTACAGGTATTGGGAAGACAATATCTACTATATATCCTGCGATCATTTCTTTTAGTGAAGGATATGTGGAAAAAATATTTTATCTTACTTCAAAGAATACCCAAAAAGATATTGTAGAGGCTACAATTGAAAATCTCTGTAATAACAACTTAAAAATAAAGTATCTATCATTAACTGCAAAGGAAAAGATATGTATCAAAGATCAACCTAACTGTAATCCAGATTATTGTGAGCTTGCAAAAGGTCATTTTGATCGAATAAATGATGCTGTAGAAGATATTTTTTGTAGCGAATATGCATTTACTAAAGATGTTATAACTCAATATGCTGAAAAACATCGTGTATGCCCTTTTGAATATTCTTTAGATTTATCACTATGGAGTGATATCGTAATATGTGACTATAATTACATATTTGATCCTAGAGTATCGTTGAAGAGATTTACTGAAGAAAAGGGGAAATACGTTTTTTTAATCGATGAGGCACATAATTTAGTGGATAGGTCTAGAGATATGTACTCTTGTGAAATAGGCAAAAAAAAAGTGTTGAATATAAGGAAAAATATTGGCAAAGATCATCCTATGTTTAAAATACTAGGAAAAATAAATAGCGAGTTTCTTAAGATAAAGAAGCAAGGTGATATTGATATTAAGGAAAAGCCGGAGGAGTTTATCTATGCTTTGCAAGACTATATTTATAAAGCAGATAAGTGGCTTTCTGAACACAATAGTGATGTTAATTATTACGATGATATTCTACAATTTTACTTTGAAGTTAATAACTTTATTCGTATAGCAGAGTATTTTGGAGATAATTATAGGGTTATAATTACGAAGTATAGCGATGAAGTTATTATAAAGTTAGTCTGTCTTGATAGCTCAAAATATATAAGAGGAAGTGTTGAACAAGGCGTTGCTTCAGTATTTTTTTCTGCAACATTACTTCCTCTACCATACTTCATTGAACTTTTCGGGGGTAAGATCAACGATGATTATCATATGGTTTTAGATTCGCCGTTTACAGAAGAAAATATGTGTTTAATGATCTGTAATCATATTAACACTACCTATAAAAGTAGAGAAAGTAGCTATGAGCAAATCTGTGAATTAATATATGAGTTGTATGGAGGAAAAAAAGGAAATTATATGGTTTTTTTTCCTTCTTATGAGTATATGGAGACTGTTTATAACATGTTTAGCGTAATTTATCCAGATATCAAAATCATAGAACAATTAAGATCAATGGATGAAGTTCAAAGATCAGAATTTTTAAATGTCTTTGATCAAGAGAAAAATATAATTGCATTTGCAGTACTAGGCGGAATTTTTTCAGAAAGTATAGATCTTTTTGGAGATAAGCTAATAGGAACTATTATTGTAAGCGTAGGCCTTCCTAAAATAGGAGTAGAAAGAGATATTTTAAAAGACTACTATAACGATATTAATGGAAGAGGATTCCAATATGCTTATATGTATCCAGGATTTAATAAAGTAATGCAAGGAGTAGGACGAGTTATTCGAAGTGAAGAGGATAGGGGGGTAGTACTACTTATAGACAACAGATATGCACAAAGTAATTATAAAAAACTTTTTCCAGGACACTGGAAAAATGCAAAATACCTAGATTCAAAAGATAAATTAAATAACGAACTAAAATTATTCTGGAAAGAATAAAGTCTTATATAAAAAAACAGAGGTCTTTTGAAGAGACCTCTGTTAATTATTTTCTATTTATAGCGCTAATTAATGCTTTTATAGATGCATTAATAATATCGTGGTTTACACCTACACCCCAAACGATCTTATTATCTACTGTAATTCCCACATATGCGGCTGCTAGTGAATCAGATCCTATCTCTAGTGAATGCTCTGAATAGGTTTGTATTGAATAATCTACATTGAGGTTGGATTTTAATGCATTAGCAACTGCATCTAATCTTCCATTACCAATACCTGTGTAGGTTTTTACAATACCATCAATTTCACATTCCATAGTTACATGAAAATTACCATTACGTACAAAATGATAATCTATTAATTTAATAGTAGTTTCATTATTTATATAATCTTTTTTGAATAATTCGTAAATTTCATCAGATTTTAGTTCTTTGTTTAACTTATCTGATATATTCTTAATAGTATATCCAAGGTCTTCGCGCATTTTTGGAGGTAGATCATACCCATAGTTTTCTTTAAGTAAAAACCCAATACCACCTTTTCCAGATTGGCTATTGATGCGTATTACATCACTTGCATACTCTCTACCAATATCTTTGGGATCTAAAGGTAAATAAGGCACTCTCCAATCATTTAAGTTATTATTATCATGATATTCCATACCTTTAGCAATTGCATCTTGATGAGATCCTGAGAAAGCTGCAAATACTAACTCGCCGCTATATGGATGTCTTTGTGATACTTCCATACATGTCATTTTCTCGTAAAAACTTACTATATGAGGTATGTTTTCTAAGTTGAGATTTGGATTAATACCTTGTGAAAACATATTTAAAGCTAGTGTTATTATATCGACGTTTCCTGTTCTCTCGCCATTACCAAACAAAGTGCCTTCAACTCTCTGAGCACCAGCTAAAAGTCCTAATTCAGCTTCTGCTACTGCAGTTCCTCTGTCATTATGAGGGTGTATTGAAATGATCACATTATCTCGAAACTTTAAATTACTAGAGATATATTCAATTTGGCTAGCATAAACATGTGGCATTGAAACTTGAACAGTTGAAGGAAGGTTGATGATTACCTTCTTTTCACTTGTAGGTTTCCATACCTCGAGTACTTCATTGCATATTTCAAGAGCAAATTCCATCTCTGTACCTGTAAAACTTTCTGGCGAATATTCAAATCTAAAATTACCTTCTGTATTATTTGCATATTCATTTAATAATTTAGCACCTGTTACTCCAAGTGCAATAATTTCACTTTTAGATTTTTTAAATACTTGTTCTCTTTGAGCTACAGAAGTGGAATTATATAAATGTACGACTGCATTTTTTGCTCCTTTTAAAGCTTCAAATGTTCTCTTGATTATATGCTCCCTAGACTGTGTTAAAACTTGTATAGTTACGTCATCAGGGATTAAATCTTCTTCTATTAATCTTCTTAGAAGATTAAATTCAGTTTCTGAGGCAGCGGGAAAACCAACTTCAATTTCTTTGAAACCTAAAGATACTAAAAATGTAAAGAACTCGATTTTTTTTTCTAAGTCCATTGGGATAATTAAAGATTGGTTACCATCACGAAGATCCACGCTGCACCATATAGGAGATTCGTCAATACTATCTTTACTTGCCCAATTCATACTAGTTACAGGAGGCATGAAATACCCCTTTTTATATTTCTCATAATTTTTCATATTATTTCTCCTTTCAATTTGATGTAGGGATCACTAAGACCACTGAAACCTGTGAATATAGTTCATATGAGTTTGTAGAATATCTCCATAGATTATATTTTCTAGATTATATCTTTAAACACTAAGAAATACGCTTTCAACTAAAAAAGTCTTTCGTCTCTTTATTATAAAGAGACGAAAGACATAGCTTACGTGGTACCACTCTGATTCATACTCATCTTGAGTATGCACTTTAATAGATATATAGGTTTTATCACCTTATAATATCTTCCTAATATATCGGTTAGAACCCGTCACGCTTACTGTTAATTCAGCGTAGATACTTAGAGGCGAGTTCAAATTTTATTGCACCTGTTTCACACCAACCAACAGTTCTCTGAATGCTCTAAAACTCTACTATTCCTCATCATTGTATTATCCGTATTTATAGTATAAGTTCAATTTTAATGTCCAAATTAAAATTTGTCAAGGTAATATTTAGACTGATTATTATCCAAAGCATATATTTGGGCTCAAAAACATAAAAAAGTCATCATTTTAACTTACAGGATAATATAAGAATTAAAATTTGTGCGTGAATATCAACATAAAAACAGTGGGATACTTACTTTAAATAAAGGAGGTTTTCAAATGCATACTATGTGGAAAGGTTCGATTAGTTTTGGTTTAGTTAATATACCTATAAAAATGTACGCTGCTACAGAAGATAAGGATATAAAGTTTAGATATTTGCATAAAGAGTGCAATACTCCGGTGAACTATAAAAAAATCTGCCCAGCATGTAATAAAGAGATAGCTCAGGATGACATTATAAAAGGATATGAATACGAAGCAGGTCATTTTGTAATATTATCTGACGATGATTTTAAGTCTTTAGAAAAGGGAGAATCTCATAAATCTGTAGAGATACTAGATTTTGTAGATTTAAAAGAGATAGATCCTATTTATTTTGATAAATCCTATTACTTATCACCTCAAGAAACTGGTGAAAAGGCTTATTCACTGTTAAGACAAGCGATGAAAGACACAGAAAAAATTGCAATAGCAAAAATGAAACTACGTAACAAAGAATCTTTAGCAGCTCTAAGAGTCTTAAATGATGTTTTGCTAGTCGAAACTATTTTTTATCCAGATGAGGTTAGAAATGTAAAGGAAGTACCAAATATCAGTGAGGATATAAAAGTTGAGGAAAAGGAATTAAAAATAGCAACTCAATTAATTGAAAGTCTCTCAGCTAAATTCGATGCGGAAAAGTACAAAGATAATTACCGAGAAGAGATTAAGGAATTAATACAGAAAAAAATACAGGGCAAAGAGATTACTGTTACTGCTAAAGAAAAAGATAATAATATTATAGATCTAATGGAAGCGTTGCAAGCTAGCTTAAAACAATCTAACAAAAAAACTACAAAAAGGACAAAAAAAGTGGAAAACAAATCAAAAACAAGTTAGGAGATATAATGGAATTAATAAAGCCGATGGAACCCATATTAGTAGAAGATATTATAAAAGAAAGAGATTTTATACATCAGATAAAATGGGATGGTATAAGAATTATGTCTTGCTTAGACAACGGACAACTACAACTATATACTAAAAGAGGCAATAATCAAACAAATCAATATCCAGAAATAAAACAACTTTTAGATATTGACCATGTTAGCAATGCTATTTTTGACGGAGAGGTAATTTGTTTAAAAGATGGTAAGCCTTCTTTTAGAGAAATACTAATTAGAAATAGATCATCTAAAGAACTCGTTATTAATGAATTAATGGAAAGATATCCTGTATATTATATAGTTTTTGATATCCTGCATTTAAATGGAATGGATTTAACAAAAAATCCATTCCATGAAAGACATTTAATATTAAATAAAATTATTACATCATCAAGTAGAATTAAAACAGCTGAAAATAATGATAACCCTCAAGAAATATATAGTATTGTCAAAGAAAACGAATTAGAAGGCATTATCAGTAAAGATTTAAATAGTACTTATATATCAGGGAAAACACATAAAAAATGGTATAAATATAAACTAGAGAGAAAGATGTTGTGTGTAATCTGTGGTATTAACATAAATAGTGATAAAAAACCTAAATCAATTATTTTAGGTATTTACAATGATGGAAGACTGATTCAAGTCGGAGCTGCCTCTTCTGGATTAACTCAAAGAGATATTGAATTATTAAATGAGTATAAAGAAAAGCTTAGTATAGATTTCAATCCATTTAGTAAAGTGCGGTCTATAAAAAGTCCAGATATCATTTGGTTTAATCCATCACTTACATGTTGGATTTCATTTATGGAGTGGACTGACGAAGGAGTCATGAGGCACCCAAAAATATTAGGTTTTTCTAATGAGAGGATGGATAAAGCAGATGGTACAGAGTATATTAAATGATAAAATTTCTCTGTCTAATCCACAGAAAAAACTATGGAATAAACCAAGTATTTCAAAATTAGATTATGTAAGAGAGATACATGAATTATCACCTTTTTTAATAAGGCATTGTAAAAACAAGTACCTGACTTGCATAAGGTATCCAGATGGAGTATTAGGTAAATTTTTTTATCAAAAGAATATTCCAAGTTATGCTCCTCCTTGGATAGATTCTAAAATAATGTCAGATATCAATTATATTAATTTAAAAGATGAAAGAACCTTGATGTGGTTATGTAATTTAGCGACAATAGAATTTCATATTTCGTTTAATTCAATTAAGACTCCACAAAAGCCCGATTATATTGTATTAGACCTTGATCCATCAGAAGGTGTAAGTTTTGAAATTGTAAGGGAAGGTGGGCTTAGAATATATGAAGAATTAAAAAAGCTATCGATAGAGGCAGTAGTTAAAACTTCAGGAGCCACAGGAATACAAATATTAATACCTCATGGCAACAAATTAGATTACTTACAAGGAAGGAAAATTAATAGATTTTTTGCTGAATATTTTTCTAAGAAATATCCAAAAATCTTTACTATTGAAAGAACGGTTAAAAATAGAGGCAAAAAAATATATTTTGATTATCTACAGATGTGGACCGGTAAATCTATTATAGCTCCATATTCACCAAGAGCTAGAGAAGAAGCTCCTATTTCTATGCCTTTATATTGGAATGAGTTAGAAGAAGGAATAACACCTAAAACTTTTAATCTGATGAATATTAATAAAATTTTAGTAAATAGAGGAGATATATTGAAAGACTATGACAGAATATATAACGAGCCGTTACACTCTATGGTAAAAGAAATCAGTAAGTTACATTAGAAGACAAAATATGCACACTCTAATTGATAAAATGGTATGTAACTTATGAAACGGGGGGATTCCTAAATGGGTGAAGTTTACGTAATTACTTCAGGTAAAGGTGGGGTCGGAAAAACCACAACAACTGCTAATTTAGGATCAGCATTAGCTATGATGGAAAAACGTGTTGTAGTTATCGATGCAGATATTGGATTAAGAAATCTTGATGTTGTTATGGGGTTAGAAAATAAAATAGTATACAATATAGTTGATATAGTTGAGAAAAGATGTCGAATAAACCAGGCGTTAATCAAAGATAAACGCTTTGAAGAATTGTATTTATTACCTGCAGCGCAAACAAATACTAAGATGGATGTTAAACCTGATGATATGGTATTACTTTGTAATGAGTTAAAGGAAGAATTTGATTACATACTTATTGATTGTCCAGCTGGTATTGAAAGAGGATTCGAAAATGCTATTGCAGGAGCAGAAAAATCTATTGTTGTTACAGTTCCAGAAGTATCAGCAGTGAGAGATGCAGATAGAATTATAGGTCTGTTAAGAGATGCTGGGTTAAATGAGATTCATCTAATTATAAATAGAGTTCGATTAGATTTAGTTAAAAAAGGAGAAATGCTTAGTGTAGATGACATGTTAGATATACTTGCTATCAATTTACTAGGGATTATACCTGATAATAAGGATATTGTAATCACTACTAATAGAGGAGAACCTATAGTAACTAATGAAAAATCTATAACAGGGCAAGCATATAAGAATATTGCTAAGCGTATAATGGGCGAAGATATACCATTTTTAGAGTTAGATATTAGAAAAAATTTCATTCAAAGGCTTTTTAGTACAAGTTAAGGAGATGATAATATGGTTTTCTTTAAAAGTAAGCAAAATAGTAAAGACGTAGCCAAACAAAGGCTTAAGAATATTATAGCAAATGAAAAAAACAATATGACTACTGAAAAACTAGATATAATCAAATCTGAAATTTTACATTCTGTTGAAGATTACTTTACAGTTGACCGTCAATCTAGTGAAGTGTATATAGCAGAAGAAAATAAAGAAGCAGCAATTGTAATAATCCTCCCAATTGCCAAAGATAACGTATAGAAAAACGTTTTTTATTGTGATATAATGTCGAGAGTAATTGATGGCTCTTATTCTTAATTTTGTAGTATTGCGTAAATCACAGAGTAATTTTCATGCGTCTATATAGACAAAATTTAGGACTGAGTTTTCGAACATTTGGAGGTTTATAATGGATGCGTTTAAATATATAAAAAAGATAGATTTTACTCTATTATTTGTAGTATTAACTTTGTTTACTATAGGATTAGTAGCTATTCGAACAGCTACTAATATAGATAATTTTGTTGCTGGAGATTCTTCTGACTATATGATTAAGCAGATGCTTGCTTTTGCTATAGGAACTGTAGGGATGATAATATTGATGAGTATTGACTATCAAATGCTGGGACAATACTGGATTCATATATATGTACTTTGTTTACTATTACTCATGACAGTATGGATACCAGGACTTGGAGTAGCTAATAAAAATGCACTAAGATGGATTAATCTAGGCTTTGTGGAGTTGCAACCCTCAGAAATAGTAAAGATAGGATTTATAGTAGTTTTTGCTAAACTTTTAGATAAGAGAAAAGAAAAATTAAATAAGATAACAGATATATTGATATTAATAGCTTTTATCGTACCTTTTCTTATACTAATTGCAGCTCAACCAGACTTAGGGCAATCGCTAATATTTATAGTTATATCTGCTGGTATGATCTTTACAGCAGGGCTTAGCATGAAGTATATATACGGAGCAATAGTGGGGGTCGCAGTGGGAGTTCCGTTACTTTGGAATTTTTATATGCTTGATTACCAAAAACATAGGATTATAACATATTTAAATCCAACACTTGATCCACTAGGAGAAGGATACCATACTATTCAATCTATTACGACTATAGGTTCTGGTGGCGTTCTTGGAAAAGGTTTTAGTGCTGAGAATACTATGACTAATCTAAATTATCTCCCAGCACAGTGGACGGATTTTATATTTTCAGTTATTGCTGAGACAACGGGTTTTGTAGGCGCATCTATTGTAGTAATAATTTTAGGATTATTTTTATTCAGATTGATTAAGGACGCTAGAGAAGCAAAAGATGAATATGGAACTCTTATTATTGTAGGTGTATTCTTTATGTTCTTGTTTCAAATTTTCGAGAATATTGGAATGACAATGGGAATAATGCCAATCACAGGTATTACACTGCCTTTTTTAAGCTACGGAGGAAGCTCATTGATGACTAATTTGATGGCTGTAGGATTGGTATTAAATGTGTACATTCGAAGGCATTATATTAGCTTTGAATAATAATTATATTTATACAAATACAACCACAAGAAACACGCTTCGCGAGTTTCTCGTGGTTACGTGGTAGTCGCCAAATGTCTGCAAGCCGCCACTTGACTCATTACTTCGTGATAATAAGAAAGCTTCTAGTATAAAAAAATACTAGAAGCTTTTTGACGTAATAAAGAGTTTTTAATAATTAAATAGTTACATATCATCAAAAAATAATTCTAAATCTACGTTATAGGAATATATTTATAGAAAGTGATAAATGGGGGAGAAGATTATTTATGAACAAGAGAAAATATCCAAATAGTAATCGAGTAAACTTAGAAGCGAAACCTAGAAGTTACAGTACTAGTAAGTACACTAGAGACTTTAATAATAAGAAATATGATAATAAGGAGATAAGTAAAAGTGACAAGTTTATTATTAAAACAATTATTAGTGCCGTAATTATTGTCGGTGTATTTTTAATAAATAACATGAATACTAATTTTTCAAAGGGAATAACTGAAGAAATAGATAAGGCTATTTCTTATCAGGTTCAGTGGAACACGATTTTTAAAAGTGATATTATAACGAACTTCGAAGCTAGAGTAGTTTCTTTGTTAGGTGGTAAAGATGCTGAAGTATTTAGTGATTCTTCTGTAAAGACATTTGTAGAACCGGTTAGTGGACATTTAGTAAGTGAGTTTCAAGAGAAAACACATCCCGTATTTAATACTAAGATAGAACCTAGAGGTATTGAATACTTACTATTTGAAGACCAATCTATTACAGCTGCTAGTGATGGAGTAATAATAAATATAATGGTTAGTACATATCAAGGGAAACGTGTAGTGATGCAACATTACGATCAATACAAAACTGTATATGATGGGGTAGAAACGTGTGAAGTTGAAGAAGGGCAGTCGGTAAAAAAAGGAGAAAAAATTGGATTTGTCGAAGCTAATGAAAAAATATCAAAGTTGTTTTTCTTTGAAGTTTGGAGGGATAATGCTGCTGTTGATCCACGAATTATGTTTAATGTGGGAGAAGAATAATTAAAACGGAGCCTTAATGAAAATAAAAATTAATCCTATATTTATTATTGTCGTATTATTGGCTTATGTTTTAGGTGAAGTGCAAACAATACTCTTGTTTTTTTCGATACTTTTTATTCATGATTTTTCTCACTTCTTAGTAGCTAGATATTATGAAGTTCACATTGCATCATTAGAAATTATGCCTTTTGGCTGTGAGATGAAAATTGATGATGGTGATATAGATGATATTCAAAAATTATATATATATATGGCAGGACCTTTAACAAATATCTCCATAGCGTTGATATTATTAATCTTAAAATATTTCGATATATATTATTCTCCACTGTATAATGAAATTTTATTTGCAAACCTATGTATAGGTTTTTTTAATTTACTACCACTACATCCCCTAGATGGAAGTATTTTATTTAGAGTCTTTTTATCGAAAGTAGTAGGAACTATTAAAGCTTCCAAGGTGATTGTTATGATGACTCAAATTACTGCTAGTTTTCTAATTGTTATTACTATATATTCTTTAATACATAAGGTCTACAATGTAAACTATGGAATTATAGGAGTGTTTTTATTAATTCATAGTATAAAGGAAAGACGTAATATTTTAATGAGAGCCATGCAAAATGAAATTATTAAGAGAAGAAAAATTCTGGCTACCAATCGATATTTAAAAAGTGAGAGAATATGTGTAAATGTGAATGCAAGTCTAAAAAAAATAATGAGCTATTTTAATGCAAATAGATATTATATAATTGAAGTAATCGATTCTGAACATAATTATATTACTACAATTACAGAAGAAGATATAATAGAAGGTATAATAAATTTAGGTTATGATTGCACCATATTGGATATCTTGGTATGATAATAAGGTTATAAGTTAAAATTAAATGTTAAGCAAAAGCATGAGTTTAAAATACGGAGGTACCGATGAAAAGTAATTTTATAGATAAACTTGATGAAATATTGCCTTTAGTGGAAAGTCCAGGGCGATATATTGGCAATGAAGTAAATTCTGTAATGAAAGAAATTACAGAGGAGACAATAAGATATGCATTTGCGTTTCCAGATATTTATGAAGTAGGCATGTCACATTTAGGGACAAAAATTTTATATCATCTATTAAATGAACAGGATGATATCTATTGTGAAAGAGTATTTGCACCGTGGGTTGATATGGAAAGTCAAATGAGAGATAATGATATACCTTTGTACACATTAGAAACAAAAGATACAATTCATAATTTTGATTTTATTGGATTCACACTTCAATACGAAATGAGTTATACAAATATTTTGAATATGCTAGACTTAGCAAAAATTCCTATCTATAGTAAAGATCGAAATGAAGATCATCCTATAATTATGGTTGGAGGTCCATGCGCGTTTAATAGTGAACCTTTAGCTGATTTTGTTGATATTGTTGTAATAGGTGAAGGCGAAGAGGTACTGTTAGAGATTTTAAAAGTATACAAAGAAAATAGAAGTCTCATGAAAAATGATATTCTAAAAAAAATTATGACCATAAAAGGTGTGTATATACCTTCGTTTTATGATGTGAAATACTTAGAAAATGGAAAAATTGAAGAAATATTAACTAAAGAATTAAATGTTCCGACTCATATTAAAAAGAGATATGTACAAGATATGGACAAGTCATATTTTCCTAGTAAAGTCATTCTTCCTTATGTTCAACCAGTCCATGATAGGGTGATATTAGAGGTTTTCAGAGGATGTACAAGGGGATGTAGGTTTTGTCAAGCTGGGATGATTTACAGACCTGTAAGAGAAAAAAGTCCAGAAAAATTACAAGAAGATGCACAAAAACTTATTGACAGTACAGGTTATGATGAGATATCTTTGTCGTCTTTAAGTACAACTGATTATTCTCAGTTGCAAAACTTAGTAGATCATTTAATAGATAAATACGAAGGAAAGCGGGTATCAGTTAGTTTACCGTCACTTCGAATTGACACTTTTTCCATTGGACTAGCTGAAAAAATACAAAAAGTTAGAAAAACAGGGTTAACTTTTGCTCCAGAAGCTGGGACTCAAAGGCTAAGAGACGTCATTAATAAGGGTGTATGTGAAGAAGACTTGTTAGAAGCTGTTTCAAAAGCGTTTGAAGCTGGATGGGGGCATATAAAGTTGTACTTTATGATCGGCCTACCAACTGAAACAATGGAAGATATTGAAGGAATTGCAGTGCTTACAGAAAAAGTATTGCAAAAATATTATGAAACAAAAAGTCCAGAAAGAAATAAAAACATTAAAATTGTAATTAGTACATCCACTTTCGTTCCGAAAGCTTTCACTCCATTTCAATGGGAAAGCCAAGATAGTATGGAACGATCTGACGAAAAAATAAGGTATTTAAAAACTAGAATAAAAAGCAAAAAAATTACATACAACTGGAGCGAATCTAGTCTAAGTATGTTAGAAGGAGCATTTGCTAGAGGAGATAGAAGATTATCAGAGGTTCTCTATAGTGCATGGAAGAAAGGTTGTAAGTTCGATGGATGGCATAAGCAGTTTAATTATGCTGAATGGATAGATGCTTTTAATGAATGTAACTTAGATACAAAAGACTATTGCCAGAGTAAATCAGAAAATGAAATTCTACCTTGGGATATTATAAATCCTGGTGTTAGCAAAGAATTTCTAATAAAAGAAAAAAATAGAGCTTACACACAAGATATCACTAAACACTGTAGAAGTGGTTGTGCTAATTGTGGTATAACTGAGTTTTCAGAAAGGTGGGTATGTAATGACTGTAGCCAGGATTAAGTACGGCAAAGGTAATGAATTGAAATACATTTCTCACTTGGATTTTATGAGAGCCATTCATAGGATGTTAAATAGAGCAGGGATGGAAGTTGCACATTCTCAAGGATTCAATCCACATCCAAAAGTATCATTTGCTATGGCAATGCCAGTTGGTATGACTAGTGAAGGAGATTATCTAGATGTAGAATTTAACAATTCATTACCTGCTCAAGTAATAAAGAGAGAACTTGTAAAACACTCGCCCCCAGGGCTCGATATTATCGATGTAAAGGTTTATGAACAACCTGTTAAATCAATATCGGCACAAATAAGCCAAGGAATTTTTAATGTTGAGATAGCCTTAGATGGTAATGTAACAATAAATCAAATAGATGATATTATACAAGGTATACTAGACCAAGAACATATTGAATTACCAAGGAAAAATAAAAAAGGTAAAATTGTATTAAAAGATATTAGACCACATATAAAGAAACTACATGTGGCTGAAATAAAACAAAATATATTAAAATTAGATATGGTCTTAAGCATAGGAAGCAATGAAAATCTTAATCCCCAAATGCTAATAGACTATATAACTTCTCAGAATAAAGGGATTAAAGCAATTCCATTTGCAAAAATACACAGAATAGATATGATAGTAAGTGAAAATAAAACACCTATGGATATTTAAACAAATCTACAACGCTACGAACAATTGTTCATAGCGTTTATTGTATCTTG
This sequence comes from Alkalibaculum sporogenes, assembly GCF_009362815.1. Classification (GTDB taxonomy): domain Bacteria; phylum Bacillota; class Clostridia; order Eubacteriales; family Alkalibacteraceae; genus Alkalibaculum_A; species Alkalibaculum_A sporogenes. The sequence goes on from NZ_WHNX01000021.1 coordinate 47,973, forward strand.
CGAAGCATCTAACCTATGAGCAATTTATTAGCATCAGGGGCAGTAATTACTTTCAATTCAAAGTTACACTTGTCACGATATTGAACTTATGTTACAGTTTATATAAGGTGCAATCTCGAGGAGGTAAATATGATTAATATTGATTTAAGTGGAAAAGTAGCAGTAATAACAGGCTCATCGAGAGGTATTGGTTACTCATGTGCAGAGATTCTTGCTAAATGTGGTGCTAGAGTAGTGATTAACTACAGGAATAACGCATTATTATCAGAAGAATTAGCACATAAAATTGGAAGTGCAGCTACAACTTTTAAAGGAGATGTATCTATACCCGAAGAAGTAGAAAAGCTAATGAAGTATACAAATGATAAATTTGGAAATATTGATATATTAGTTAATAACGCAGGTACGACAACAGAAAATAATATTGAAGATCTTTCTATAGATGATATAGAAAAAGTTATTAGAGTTAATTATTTTGGTAGTTTATATTGTTGTAAATATGCTATTCCGTATATGAAACAAAACAATAACGGAAGCATTATCAATATTTCATCGACTAGTATGTACTCAGGTGCAGGTGGTGGTGCCCATTATGCTTCTTCAAAAGCGGCATTACTGGGTCTAACTAGAAATCTGGCTAAAGATTATGGAAAGTATAATATTAGAACGAATTCATTAGCAGTTACTCTAGTAAATACAGAACTATTAAGGAATAGAACCACAGGAGATTTAAAAGAAAAAATAGCTAATGTTCCATTAAAAAGATTATGTGAACCAGAAGAGATAGCTTATATGGTAGCTTTTTTATCTTCAAGTTTAGGTAGTTATATTTCTGGAGAAGTAATAACTATTGACGGAGGAAGAACATTTGCTTAAATAAAGTGAAACTTTATTCAGTAGATGTTTTCTTCATTCCCCTACAGAATGTCGCAGCTTTGCACTTAATCTATCGCATGAAAAAAACATAGAAAAGATGGAACAGAGTTTTGTCTCGTATACATGATAGAGCAAGAGTATTTTTAATACAAACGCAAACACGCTGTCGCAAACTGTACGAAAAGAACTTGAAGATAAACTAAATTTTTGAAACTCGCTACGCTCAAACAGTCAAAAATTCTTGACGTTAATCTTCTCCTTCTTTTGAATTTAGCGAAGCTATCGTTTGCTAATGTTTTAAAAATACTCTATATAGTTATCTACTTTGATATGTTTTTAAAAAGGGTTCGTTGACCCCTTAAATGATAAAAGATAAAAATAAAGTGAAACTTTATTCAGTAGAACCAATCGTGGTGGGAATCTTAATACCTGTTAATGTAGAAAAAATTATATAAAGGAGTGAAGGTAATGTTAGAAGAAAAAAAAGAATTATTAGTCCAAATTGCAAAAGAGGCAGAGAGTACGGGTTTGTGTCAACCAGGTTCAGGAAATTTTAGTATAAGAGATGTGGAATCAGGATATATAGTAGTTACACCATCAGGAGTAGGTAGAAAATTTTTAACTCCAAAACACATATTAGTAATAGATATAGATGGTAATATTATTGAGAAGAATGCAGATGTTAAGCCTACAAGTGAAACACCTATGCATTTAACAGTCTATAAAGAAAGACCTGACCTAAATGGAGTAGTTCATACTCACTCAAAATATGCTACTGCTTTTGCTGTACAGAATAAACCAATAGAATCTATTGTATTTGAAGCTGTTGCGTATGGAGGAAGAGTGCCAGTGGCACCTTATGCAACTCCATGTGGTGATTTGTTGGCTCAATCAATAATACCTTATATAAAAGAACACACTGCTATATTACTTGAGAAGCATGGAGTAATTTGTGGTGGGGCAGATATTCAAGCAGCATTTCTAAGTGCTAATTACTTAGAAGACGTTGCAGAGATTACATTTATTGCTACTGTAATAGGTGGAGGAAAATTGCCAGAACCAATACCACAATCAGAATTAGATAAAGTGGGAAAAGCCTAGGACATTATTACAATAGTCAACCATTAATTGTAGATATTTGATTAAAGTAAAAAATAATGAATCATAGCAATAGTAGAGTGTTAGCTGGTTTTTAAAAGCTTATAAAATACAATGGGGTGAAATTGTGAAAGCATTAGTTTTAGAGGGGAAAGAGAAAATAAAATATATTGAAGTTGATACACCTGTTTGTCCAAATGATGGATTATTAATTAAGATAGATTCAGTTGGGTTATGTGGTTCAGATGTAAGGACTTATTCTCATGGTCATCATGATGTTAAATATCCCTGTATTTTAGGTCATGAAAATGCAGGTACTATCGTAGAGATTGGCAATCTAGTAAGCGGTTTTAATTTAGGAGAAAAGATTATCGTTAATCCAGTACTCCCTTGTGGTAAATGCTGGTATTGTCAAAAAGGTTGGCAACACATGTGTTCGGATAGATTAACTTATGGACATACTATACAAGGCGGTTTTGCTGAATATATGGTTGTACCAGGTGTTGGTTTAGAGCGTGGACAAGTGATTAAAATACCAGATGATGTGTCAACAGATGATATGGTTATTGTTGAATTATTATCGTCGGTAATAAATTCCCAAGAGTATGCAAATGTCACACTAGGAGAGACTATTGCCATATTTGGAACGGGTCCAATAGGTTGTTTGCACGCTGAAATAGCGAAGCTAAGAGGCGCAAAAGATATTATTATGATCGATATTAACGACAATAGATTAGAGTTATCAAAAAAATTTAGTGGTACTAAATTTATAAATTCTGCAAAGGTAGACATTGTAAAAGAGATAATGGATTATACAAATGGTTTTGGTGTTGATGCTGCTATTATTGCTACTCCTGCCATAGAATCTCAAGCACAAGGTCTTGATATATTAAGGAAAAGAGGAAGACTTGTAATATTTGGTGGAGTATCCTCCGAAAATCCATATACAACCCTTAATAGTAATACTATACACTACAATGAAATTGCAGTCCTTGGTTCATTTGCATACGGTCCAAATAATTTCCAAAAAGCTTTTGATATTGTTTGTAATAAGATGATAAATACAGATGGCTTTATTACACATAAGTTACCTTTATCTAAAGTTGAAGAAGGAATAGCTGAAGTAAAAGCTGGAAATGCGCTAAAAGTAGTTTTAAAACCCACGATGAATTAATAATTTATTTAAATAGTACTGAAGCATAGAAAAGACCTTATTATTATAGGTCTTTTCTATGCTTTTATTACCTACTAATGAAGGAACTAAGAACTAACACGTTAGTAAAGTAATTACCAGGGCTATCTAATGATAAAACAAAGAAAAAATTGAATAGGATTTTGTCTCATATACATGATGAGAGCAAGAGTATGTTTAAAACAAACTCAAACACGCTGTCGCATACTGTATGAAAGAACTCGAAGATTAACTAA
>NZ_WHNX01000022.1 GCF_009362815.1 Alkalibaculum sporogenes
GCGGACACTCGCCAAATGAAAACAAGTTTTCATTTATTCTTATGCTTTATCAGTCAAATCGGCAAGCCATTTGCCTGTTTAATCATAAGAATTAATAAGGTTTCTTACCTCCGGAACCGCTTCGCGGTTCCTACGTCGCGGACACTCGCCAAATGAAAACAAGTTTTCATTTATTCTTATGCTTTATCAGTCAAATCGGCAAGCCATTTGCCTGTTTAATCATAAGAATTAATAAGCGAAAACTTCGTTTTCGCTTGGCTCGTTATTTTCGCGAAAAAGAAAAAGTTTATGATCAATTGGGGTGGGTTCAATTGATCATAAACTTTACCGTCGTTCATGAAATTTCTATTATTAGGCAGGTCTCCTGACTCTGATTCATCGTGGTGTACACCTTCCCGTTTCCAGTGGTATCGTACAGCACTCCTCATTACAGTGGTGGGTCCGTTCGGGCATCTCACCCGATTTCCTATTCTCCTATTAAAGGCACCTATGATAATTTGATATGAAGTTTATGTTTATTATAATGAATACTATATTAATTGTAAAGTAGTTTTTTTAAATAGCACCACTGATTTTTCATTGATCTGTATTTAATTTATCTACCCAAAACTTCATTTTGTAATTCTATCATATTAGTTAACTCTTGTAGCGTGCTTGGTAAGAATTCATATACTACATAACTTGGGTTTACTTTATTTATTATCTCAACTATTCCATTGTAATCAAATGGCACATGAGTATCTATATTTGATATATGATTCCGTGTTTCTGTCAGTGAATCCCATATATTATCACAATCTTGTACTTTTTTTAATTTGTTTCCATGATCTTCGCGTAGATACTTACCTGTCAAAGATTTATTTAAATGGATAGTCTTAATATGTTCAATTAAAAACGGGTTTCTATCTAATATATACTTTATGTAGTTACATGCTTCTTCTAAAGTTTTCAATTCCTTATTAGTAATCATTATATGCCCAATGTCTAATACAAAACCTTTATTAGGGTAATTGATTTTATTAAAGAACTCTTTCGTAAGAACCGGATCAAGAAAGTTCAAACCAGGCCACCAGAGATTTTCAAACAATAATGTTACTCCTTTATCTACTTCTCCGTATATCTCATTAATCATGTCTGTAGCCGCATCTAATACTTCTTTATCTGTATATGTAAATTCCCATGTAAATGTATGCTCTACTTCTACATGGGCAACATGAAATACCATGTACGAAGTTTTCATCTCTTGAGCTACTTTAAATTCTTCTTTGTATTTATCAACCATTGACTGACGATCTAGGCTACCGTAAAATGCTATTATATTATCATCTTCTCTAAATTGATCATAAAGATTTTGTTTGTTATTTGTCCAAAAGTCCAACCATGTAGGATAGTAAATAAGATGCATTCCTTCTGCTATGTCATTTGGAATAGCACTTATATCATAATCATGGTAAAATATTAATTCTACACCGTCTATCTTATATTCTTGCAAGTACAATCGTAATTTCGCCCAATCATTTTCAAACCAAGATAATTTGGATTCGTGGTTGACCATATTTATCAAGTACTTCATTGGCAATTACCCATAATATAATCTAATCTACTATATGCAGTGTTTAAAAATATTTTGGGATCAGATATTTGCTCTTTACTTGACATTAATTCCATAGTGATATAATCAATATCTGCATTTATTATATTAGCTATAATTTTATCCCACACTATTTCTCCATCCCCTACAATCCAGTGTCTATCATCTAATCGATCATTATCAGATAGGTGTGTACAAAACAGTCTATGTTTCCATTTCTCTAATAGCTCTCCTTCGCTTTGTCCATAGATCCAGTCATGTGAAGAATCATAGCATAAACCTAAGTGATTAGATTTAATTTCAGTTAGAATATGATCTACAATATCCATATCTCTAGTATTTTCGATAGCTATATTTATACCGTTTTCTTCTGCTCTTTTTGCTAGTAATAAAAAACTCTCTACACCTAATGAGGTTCTTTCACATATAAAACCCTCATCAGTTACATGCATAACCATATTTGATATATTGTGCTTAGTACAAGCGTCTATATATTTATAATATGTATCTACTACACTTTCTCTTTCACTTTTATGATGACTCCATAGTTTGTTTATATCCTTATAAGGACAATGAATATTATCTATTGATAAGCCATTGTCCCTGACTATATTGGGCATATCATCGACTTTAATGATCTTGGGATATGTTTCATCTTCCCACCATAAACAAGTAGCATCAAAATTGCTTTCTTTAATTAATCTTAATCTTTCCGGCAATGGAATAATAAACCCGAACCACGAAAAAATACACTTTTTCATAGGTACCCCCTTTACATAGAAATTGGAATTTTTGTTTCATCTTTAAGTACTACATTCTTTACTCATTCATTATAATTTGATTTTGTGCTTCTTCCATCTCTTTAGAAGTGATATTTAGAGCTCTTAGTCCATTTTCATACGCTAAATCCATTAATGGCTGTTTTTTAATACCAGCTTTGTTCATGTATATCAGTTCATCGAAAAATCCTGACCCATGGCACACTTTATAAGCACCTGCATCACTTCCTACAGCTAATTTAACACCTATACTATAGGCTTTTAATACCGTATTACATTGTTCTTCGAATATTTTTCTAATTATTTTAATTTGACTTTTATACCTTTCATCCTTTGAATAAATGATATTACCAAGTGGTGCTAAGGTAGGTACCCAAATTATATTTGACTCTTTCATAGCATGTAGTTCTTCTTCTTCCATATAATAACCATGTTCTATTGTATCAACTCCTGCTTGTATTGCTCTTTGTACTCCAATTCTTGAATTCACATGAACCATAACAGGTAAATTTTTATCCTTGGCGTATTTTACCATATAGTTTAATTCATCTTCACTAAATGCTATTTCTCCAACCTCTCCGTATTGATCGAAATTCATCATACCTGTAACTGGAATCTTTATGAAATCTGGCTTGTATTTTTCTATTTCTCCCATAACTACTTTAAAGTCACTAGTATCGTGAATCCCTTTGCCAATAAAGCTACCGTATTGACCTTTCTTATATATTGCATGAATTGGAGTCTTGTATATAATCCCTTCTTCTTGTGCAACTCTTCTAGCTATATGTGACAAATTTATTGGATCTCCTCCATCACGTATTGCTAATATCCCTCTACTTTTATATGCTATTATATTTTGCCTAATAAGTTGCTCAGCAATAGTATTATCTTGAACTATTTTATTTCTAAAATTAGACGCATTCTCTCCATTTAAAGATATGTGCATATGAGCTTCAATAAACATAATTCACCCCCTTGTCATAATCAATAATCATATAGATGATATTAATAAAGCTTTCCTTGAAGGAAAGCTTATGTTTAGAATGCTACAAGTCTTTATGTGCTTTATTAAATACATTTAACGGATATTGCTACTTATAGCAAAGTGAAAATGTTCATTAACTTTGCAATTTACAAGCCTTAATTACATGTTTTGCTAAGACTGATGTTGTAACAGATCCAACTCCTCCTGGAACTGGTGTTATTAAAGATGCCTTCTCAATGCACTGATCGAAATCTACATCACCACATAATTTTCCATTTTCGTCAACATTTATTCCTACATCTACAACTATTGCACCTTCTTTAACGTACTCACTAGTTACCATTTTTGCTCTACCTATTCCAACTACTAATACATCCGCTTTAGAAGTTACTGATGATAAATCTTTTGTCCTAGAGTGACAAATAGTAACTGTTGCATTTTCACCTAATAAAAGCATAGATACAGGTTTTCCTACTACCATTGATCTTCCGAGCACAACTGTCTCAGCACCTTTTAAATCAACATTGTAGTATTTTAAAGTTTCCATAACGGCAGTTGGTGTACAAGGAGCAAAACCAGACTTATCGCCTTCCATTACTTTTGCAACATTTGTAGGACTTAAGCAATCTACATCCTTCTCTGGTGCTATGACATATTTTATAACTTCTTCATCTAACTGTTTTGGAAGAGGCCTAAATAATAAAATTCCATGTGTAGTCTTATCGTCATTTACTTCTTTTAGTGCTTTTATAAAGTCTTCTTGATTAATATCTTCCGGTAATTCTTTTACTTCTGTAGCTATGTTACAACCTTCCATTCTTTTAAGAGCTCCTCTTTCATATGATAAATCACTTGGATTTGCTCCTACCCTTACTATCGTCAATTTTGGAATAACACCATTATCTCTTAGTTTATTTGCTTCGGCAGCAGTCTCTTCTTTTAAACTAGCTGCTACAATTTTTCCATCTAATATTTGTCCCATAAATATCCTCCTTTTTATATTTAGTCACTAATAAATATATTATCTTATTTTACTTCAATCTTTAAGAAAGCATTGCTTCTACTTTAGCATATATCTCATCAGATTTAGCAATACCTTTTGCCACCAGTGGTCGTACTTCTTCATTAATATTTGTAATATAATCAACATCTTTTATCATGTTAATATTAATCAATACGTTTAACCAACCGCTAATCAATCCTGCACGGAGGCATTGTACTCCAACTCCTACATCACTTATTGCTAATTTTGATCCTTTATCAACTAATTCTTCATGAAGTACAATCGCTTCATAGCATTTTTTTACAATATCAACTGGTACACTACATGCTTGAATTAAACACTTTTGCATAGTTTCATCTTTAATTCTCTTTTCTTCTTCAGTTTCCTTAGGTAATCCATATGCTTTCGATAAAGGCAGAAAGTTTTCAGCATCTTTATCTACCATTTCCATCAGATCTTCTTGAATTTGTATAGCTTTAGCCATTATCTCTTTATTTGCTTCTTCATAATCAGCGTATTTCTTTTTTCCTAGAGTTAAGTTCACTACCATACTCGCTAAAGCAGTACCTATTGCTCCAGTTAAAGCTGCTGCACCTCCACCACCTGGCACTGCATTCTTAGATGCCAATTCATTTACAAATTCAACACAACTTCCATGTATCATTTTCATATTATACCCTCCCTTATTTAAAAAAGTTGGTTTACACCATAGGGATATACACTAAGGCATATATAATAGGTGTAAACCAACATAAATTATGATGTAATTATTTTATTGAGTCGATCTAGAATAATCCTGCTATTACACCTTTTTCATCAACGTCGATTTTTTCAGCTGATGGAACTTTTGGTAATCCCGGCATCTTCATAACATCTCCAGTTAATACAACTATAAACCCTGCACCTGCTGAAACTGTTAGATCTCTAATCGTTACGGTGAAACCTGTTGGCCTACCTAACTTTGTTTGATCATCAGTTAATGAGTATTGTGTTTTTGCCATACAAACAGGAAGATTACTAAATCCTAATTTATCAAAATTTGCGATTTCTTTTTCTGCTTTTGCAGTAAAAGCAACATCATCTGCTCCATATATTTTTTGAGCGATTTTACGTATTTTTTCTTTAATAGGATCTTCTAAATCATATGCAAATTCCATATTGTTTTCAGTATCTGTAAGTCTAATTAATTCTTTGGCTAATACTTCTCCACCTTTGCTACCTTTTCCCCATACTTCAGAAAGTGCAACATTAACGCCTAATTCTTTACATCTGTCTTCTACTAACTTTAATTCTGCTTCTGTATCAGTAGGGAATCTATTAATTGCAACTACTGCTGGTAGTTTAAATACTTGTGTAATATTTTCTACGTGCTTTAATAAATTTGGTAATCCAGCCTCTAAAGCTACAAGATTTTCTGGACCTAAATCATTTTTACCTACTCCACCATTGTATTTTAACGCTTTAACTGTTGCAACTATTATAACAGCATCTGGCTTTAAATCTGCCATTCTGCATTTTATATCGATGAATTTTTCAGCACCTAAGTCAGCTCCGAATCCACCTTCTGTTACTACATAGTCAGCATAATTCATAGCAAATTTAGTTGCTAGTACTGAGTTACAACCATGAGCTATATTTGCAAATGGTCCACCGTGTATAAACGCTGGTGTTCCTTCTAATGTTTGTACTAAATTTGGTTTTAAAGCATCTTTTAATAGTGCAGCCATAGCACCTTGAGCTTTAAGATCTCCAGCTGTTACTGGTTCACCTTTTCTATTATAAGCAACGATAATTTTTGCACATCTATTCTTAAGATCTATAATATCATTTGACAAGCAGAATATTGCCATTACTTCACTAGCTACTGTTATATCAAATCCATCTTCTCTAGGCATTCCCTGTGCTTTACCACCTAGACCATTTACTATATTTCTAAGTTGTCTATCGTTCATATCTACTGCTCTTCTCCAAACAACTCTTCTTACATCAATATCTAAAACATTTCCTTGGAAAATATGATTATCTACCATTGCAGCTAATAAGTTGTTTGCAGCTCCAATTGCATGGAAATCTCCAGTGAAATGCAAGTTGATATCTTCCATTGGTATTACTTGTGCGTAACCACCACCTGCTGCTCCACCTTTGACACCAAAAACTGGTCCTAATGATGGTTCTCTTAATGCTACTAAACAATTTTTTCCTAATGCAGCTAATGAATCAGCAGCACCAATAGTTGTAGTAGTTTTGCCTTCTCCTGCAGGAGTAGGATTAATAGCTGTTGTTAAAATTAATTTTGCTTTCTTACCTGAAGGTTTTTGTAAAAGGTTAATGTCTACTTTCGCTTTATACTTTCCGTATAAATCTAAATCGTCCTCAGTAAGACCCAATTTCGCTGCAATTTCTCTAATGTCTTTTGGTGTTGCTTCTTGTGCAATTTCAATATCACTTTTAAAACTCATTGATAAATTCCTCCTCAAGAATTAGTTTAATAAAATTTTAACAATTTAATTATATGTTATAAGTTATAAAAAATCAACTTTAACCAATTTTTCCTTTTCTATATGCAGCACTGAATTTTCTACAGTGTCTGTCTTTTGCTAGTAACGCTTCTGTAGAATATATAGAATTCATGATATCTTTATTAAGTGGATCCATAATTGCAGAATCCATACCTGCATATATTGACAATGTCATAAAGTTTTGATTAATTAATTTTCTTAGTGGCATACCAAATGAAATATTACTTAAGCCAGAAGTTATTTTAATCGTTGGATACAGTGCCTTTATTTGCTTAATACTGTCTATAAAGTTTAATAAAGATTGATTGTCAGTTGATAGAGCCATAACTAAAGGATCTATATGTATTCTATCAGGTGTGATATCGTATTTTGCAGCTTTTTCAACCATGGCTTTTGTAATTTCAACTCTAGTCTTCACATCTTGTGGAGTACCGTGTTCACTATCGCAAGTTAAAGCTATTACTTGCCATTCAGTCCCTTGTATTAATGGAAATATAATATCACATTTATCTTGATCAGTTCCCTCTACATCTTCTAAATTAACTGAGTTAATTAAACCTGGTTTTTTTATGAAAGGAAGTACTTCTTTTAAAAATAATGGATTTGGACTATCAATACATATTGGTGTATCTACTGCATCTTGTACAATGTCAATTAACCATTTCAATGTTTCTACTTCAACATTAGGTGCTGTAGACGCACATATGTCAATGTAGTCTGCGCCAGCCTCAGTTTGTTTTATAGCGCGATCTCTAATAAACTCCGCATTTTTTTCTTCAATAGCTTTTTTAACAGGTGGGATTGCTCCATTAATCTTTTCACCGATAATAATCAATATTAATACCTCCTAGTGTTTTTTTGATACCGATTTCAATATGCTTATATCATGTATATACAAGCTTGTATATACAAGCCTTATCTATTAGTATATTATCAAAGGTTATTTTTATTGTCAATATAATTGTCCCACATAGTATATTTTATTTTTTGACTTGTTATAATTTTGTTTATATTTGTACAAGATTATTTTTTGTAATATAATAGTAGTAATTAAATTTAATTAAAAGGAGCTATGTTATGTCTGATTACATAAATGTAAACTTCCCCTTGCTTGGCAAAAGTATTCATATTGACGAAAATCGCAAGATTTCTGATGCATGTGAGTTAGCTGGTCATCCATTAAATTTAGTATGTGGGGGAAAAGGTAAGTGTAATAAATGTGCAGTTGATATAAGCGTATATGGGGAATTATCAACAGTTCTAGCATGCCAAACACAAGTATCTGAAGGTATAGATATAATGATAACAGAGGAGTCAGAAGAAGCCCAAATCCTTACTACTAATATATCGAAAAATATTAAACCTAATCCATCACTGTACTTACTTCATCTTAACAACAATCTACTGAATACACCTCTATGTGAAAACGATTGGGATAGAATAATTCAACTTACAGGTATAGATCTTAATGAACCTTCTTTAGAAGTCCTTCAAAGTTTATCTAATAATTATCACAATCCTAAGGGAATTACTTTAGTAATTTCCCACAATAATGTCCTAGATATACTTCCTAAAGATATAGATATGCCACTATACGGATTAGCTTATGATATTGGTTCAACATCTATTGTAGGTTATCTATACGATTTAACTAATTACACTCAAGTTGGTATAAGTTCAAAATTGAATAAACAGACTAGTATAGCAGGTGATGTTGTTAGTAGAATAGAATATACAATCACAAATCCTAATGGCTTAGTAAGATTACAGAAACTCGTAATAGATACTATTAATGAAATTGCAGAAAATATTTGTAAAGAAAACAATATTGATAAAAATAATATTTACCAAGCTAGCTTTTGTGGAAATAGCACTATGCAACATCTTTTTTTAGGACTTAACCCCGCTCATCTCGGGCTAGCTCCTTTTACTAGTACTACACATAGAGGCGTAAACACCATTGCCTCAAAGTTAGGAATCAATATTAACCCTAGAGCATGTGTAAATTTTTTACCCTTGTTAGGCGGCTTTGTCGGTGCAGATACTACCTCCGTTTTATTATCTCTACAAAATGATGACAAAGATAGATTGATTATTGATTTAGGTACAAATGGAGAAATTGCAGTTGGTAGAAATTATTCCTATAAAGTATCTTCTACTGCATGTGGCCCTGCTTTAGAAGGTGCAGGACTAGAGTTTGGAATGCGCGGTACCAAAGGTGCAATTGAACGTGTTAATATCCACTCAGGAGATTTAGTATATAAAGTAATTGGTGACGTTAAACCTCTAGGGATATGCGGTTCTGGAATTATTGATATAGTTTCGGAATTGCTCCATTACGATATTATCAACAAACGTGGTGCAATTGCGGATCCTTCTACAGTAACAGAATTAAAGCTTGCAGAGAGAATTATAATAAACGGCAATATTAAATCATTTATTATTGCATATGGAAATGAAACTGAATCTGGAAAACCAATTCTTATAACCCAAAAAGATATTAGACAAGTTCAGTTAGCTAAAGCAGCAATCTTCACTGGTTGTCTAATGTTAATAGAAGAAAGTAACTTAAAAGGTGAAGATTTACATGAAATCCTCATCGCTGGTGCCTTCGGTAACTATATCGATATTAATAAAGCTCAATATATTGGAATGATCCCTTATTTCAAGAATATTCCTGTCTCCTCTATTGGAAATGCTGCAGCTACAGGTTGTCAAATGTTTTTACTTTCAAAAGATGAAGAAGAAGAATGTAATAAACTCGCTAAAAGTGCTATACACGTGGAGATAGCTTCAAATCCAAATTTTACAACTGGTTTTATGAAAAATACCTATTTAAATAAACTATATTGAAACCACAAGAAACACGCTTTGCCAGTTTCTCGCGGTTACACGGTATTCCCCAAATGTCTTCAAACAGCCACTTGGATCATTACTTCGCAATAAAAAAAGTTATCCCGTATGGAATAACTTTTTTTTATTTTTGCATCCATTCTTTGCAAATCATAAGGCCTTCAGCTGCATTTGTTGTAAAAGCATCTGCTCCAATATTTTCACTTGCATCTTTACTTACAGGATTGCCACCAATTATCACTTTAAGATTTTCTCTTAAATCTGCTTCTACTAATCCATCCACTGTCATTTTCATAGCATCAAGGGCTAAAGTTAATACACCACTCATACCCATAATGTCTGGTTTTATTTCTCTTACTTTTTCCACAAACGCCTCAACAGGTTGGTCAATACCTATATCGTGTACTTCAAATCCTTCAGCAGTTGCCATAATCTTAAATATATTCTTGCCTATATCATGTAAGTCGCCTTTAACAGTACCTAGTACTATTTTACCTTTTATATTCTGCTGAGTTTTTACACCAATTGCAGGTTTAATGATATCTATTACTTCAGTTAATATCTCTCCTGCGAATATTAGATCTCCGACAAAATAATCGCCTCTTTCAAATCTATCTCCTACTACAGCCATGCCTTCTTGAGCAGCTTTCATTAACTCATTAGCTCTTTGTTCATCTGGATCTTCTTTCATAAAATCATTTATCATATCTAGCACTTCATCGTCTTTCAAGTCACTAAGTGCTTGAGTCAATTTACTAAATTCCATCAACCTAAAATACCTCCCTGTATTTAACACGCAAATTAAAGTCAATGATATCACTAACTTCGTTGCATTGTCAAATGTGAATTTAACACTTGTATTAATTATACCAATATTTAAAAATATCAAACTTATTTTAATTATTATTATTTTATTATATGTTATTTTAACACTAATATCCTAAACTGAGACCCTATGTTAAAATCTTAGGTCTTACAACTTTGCACTATTTCATGTTATAATAAAAACAATATAACAACATTAACAAAGGAAGGTGCTTAATATGAAGCCTGAAGCTGTGACTAATAAACGTAAAGATAAAATACCTTACGAGTATTACAAAGAAGAATTTAAAAAATTAAATCCTGAGTCAATATGTCAAAATTCAGGAGTCGAATATGATAGTAACACATCTACTTTTAAGTTAAAATTGCTTAACGATTATCACTATATATCTTATCCTTCTGGTAATATAGATGAAGATAATCCAAAAATCAAATACCCATTAAAGACATTGTTGCTAAGGTATCTTATTAATTGTAAGGATATTTCAACAAGTGGTAATATGATTAATTATAAAGATGTACCTGATGGTAATTTATATTATCATAATTTTTATGGTCGTTGTATACTTCGTTTATCTAAGACATTTAAAAATAAAATAGAGCTTTTAATATCTGCTATGGAAAAATTGAATGCAGAAAAATTAGAATTAGGTGACTTATCATATAAAATAAAGTTTCTACACAATATAGATGTCTATGTGATTATATGGCTTGGAGATGAAGAGTTTGAAGCTTCTGCACAAATACTCTTCAGTGATAATGTACCCTATTATTTTTCAGCAGAAGATTTAGCCTTTGTAGGCGACGCCCTTAATGATAAACTTGTGGCACTTGCTTATAGTTAGAAGAAGGCATAATACAACACTAATAATCGACTTATATCTCTATGTAAAAAAGACTCTGTCAGAGTCTTTTTTCACGTACACTACATACTTATTGACTTATCTCCTCTTTGTAACCCAGTAGCACCAGATCTTATAAATTCTATTATTCCAAATGGTTCTAGCATATTCATAAATGCTTTAACCTTTTCCTCATCTCCTGTTAATTGGAGTATCAGACTACTATTAGAAACGTCTACAATATTGGCTCTAAAGATATTAGATATTTCTATAATATTTGACCTTGCTTTATTATCTGCCTTAACTTTTACAAATACTAATTCTCTGCTTACTGAATCTTCAGGTGTTAATTCCACTATTTTAATAACTTCAATCAGTTTATTTAATTGCTTTTTAATCTGTTCTAGTATTTGTTCATCTCCAATAACTGTAATAGTTACCCTTGATATCTTTTGATCTTCTGTCATTCCTACTGTTAAGCTATCTATGTTATAGCACCTTCTTGCAAAAAGTCCTGCTATCCTACTCAGCACTCCAGAATTATTTTCTACTAATAGGGATAATACATACTTTTTCATTTTAATTCATCCTCCTAAAATGTAATAAACTCTGGGTCTATTAGACATTGTATTAAGCACGGTTCATCATCTTGTAAAACCTTGTTTAATACATTTGTAAAACTTTCTATATCTTCTACTTTATAACCTGCAATACAATAAGCCTCTGCTATTTTAGTGAAATCAATATTACAGTTTAAATCAATACCAAAGTTATGATGTTTACCATAGCAAGCGTCTTGTAGTCCCTTAACCATACCTAATTTGTTATTATTGAATAATATAATTTTTATTCCAATGTTTTGTTCTCTTATAACAGCAAGCTCTCCCAAACACATTTGAAAGCTCCCATCGCCCATTACACATACAACTTGTCTTTCAGGGTTTGCTACCTTAACACCAGCTGCAGCGGGTAAACTATATGCCATTGTACCTAAGCCACCTGATGTAAAATAATTACGACTTCCAATTATTTTATAATACAGTGCAGAATAAATTTGGTTTTGACCCACATCTGATACCAAACAGGCGCTATCATTTAATGTGTTAGACACTGTGTTTATTAATTCCTTAGGATTAATAAATGAGCACCCTGCCTGCATTTTCATGTTAATAGGATAGGTCTCTTTTATTTCTTCTACTTCTTGTAACCACTGTGTCATATCTATATTAATATTTTTGTGAGTTAGCTCTTCTAATATTAATTTTGCATCGCCTACTATAGGTATAACAGTATCAATTTTTTTACCTATTTCTGCAGGATCAATATCGATATGTATATATTCTAAATTTGCATTTAAATCATCAAATCTCCCAGTAGCCCGATCTGACATTCTAGCACCGATACAAATTAGTAAATCAGCCCTTTCAATAATTTTATTAGAATATGCATATCCATGGCTTCCTACAATTCCAGAATATAGCGGGTGATCATGAGGAAAACTACCTATCCCCATAAAAGAATTTATTATAGGAATTTGTGTCTGGGATACAAATCCTAGTAATTCTTTTTCAGCTTTACCCGAAATTATACCTCCACCTACGTATATTACTGGTCTCTCTACACTTTTTATCTTAGTTATTGCTCTTTTGATTTGACCTTTATGTCCCGTCAATGTAGGTTGATATCCAATAATATTTATGCCTTCAGAATTAAATTTTATATTTTCTTCTTGAATATTTCTTGGAATATCTATTAATACAGGACCTTTTCTTCCACTATTTGCTAAATAGAAAGCCTCCTTAAATACTCTAGGTATCTCGCTAGAATCTTTTATAAGATAATTATGCTTTGTAAAAGGTTCAGTAGCTCCTTTAATATCCGCTTCTTGAAATGCATCAGTTCCTAATAATTCAGTATTTACTTGGCCAGTGATTATTACCACGGGAATAGAATCTAAATAAGCAGTAGCTATACCTGTAATGGTATTTGTTGCTCCTGGTCCTGACGTAGCAATACAGACACCCACTTGCCCTGTTTCCCTAGCATATCCGCTGGCATAATGAACAAGGGACTGTTCATTCCTAACTAAAATATGCCTTAATTTTGATTCTCTTAATGCTTCGTATAAAGGTAAAACGGCACCACCAGGGTATCCAAAAATAGTATGGACATTTTCATTTTCTAAGCATTTAATGATGGCTTTCGATGCTTTCATTTCTGAATCACCCCTTTATGTATTTTTATGTATTTCTAATTATGATAATTCAAAATAGATACAAAGTCAATAAATAGCTGCATTTTATATATAAAGTTTAGTAATATACAAACCACAAGAAACACGCTTTGCGAGTTTCTTGTGGTTACGCAGTAGTCGCCAAATGTCTGCAATCAACCATTTAGCTCATTACTTTGCGATAATGAAAACAACCAGAAGAAACATGTTTCTTTAGTTTCTTCTGGTTGTAAATCATCTTACATCGCTTGCAAGAAATACAATTTTATATTTATTTAACCCAAGATTGACATATTTTTACGCCTTCTGCTGCATTAGTAGTAAACGCATCTGCATTGATGTGTTTGCAAGCTTCTTTCGTTACAGGATTTCCACCTATAATAATTTTAATATCATCTCTTATTCCAGCCTCTTTAAATCCATCGACAGTGTCCTTCATCGCTTCTAAAGCAAGTGTAAGTACTCCACTCATTCCTACAATATTTGGTTTTACTTCTTTCACTTTTTCAACAAAAGCTTCTACTGATTGATCTATACCAATATCGTGTACTTCAAATCCAGCTGCTTCAGACATACTTTTGAATATGTTTTTACCAATATCATGTAAATCACCATGTACTGTACCAAGCACTATGGTGCCTACAGTAGATGTAACTCCACCACCAATAGCTGGCTTTAAAATATTGATAGCTTCAGATAAAAGCTCTCCAGCAAAGATTAAGTCTCCTACAAAGTATTCACCTTTTTCAAATAAATCTCCAACAACAGCCATACCTTCTTGACATGCACCTACTACGTTTTGTGCGTCTACTTCAGTTGGGTTTGATGCAACAAAATTTTCTAATATACTCATTACTTGTTCTTCATCCAATTCTCCTACCAATTGGGTTACTTGCTTTAAATCGATCATATGAAAACCTCCTCTTAATGTATAAATATTATAATATTATCCTATGGATAAAATACTAGCAAAAATCATAGTATTAGATAGATGTATATACAAGTTATGATATCATTTACATAACTCTTAGTCAAGATTATATTCTATGTCCACTTAATTTTTATTTGTTATTTATGACTTGGAAACCGTTTAATATTTGTATGGGGTATAAACGATGCAGATATAAATTCATCCATATAACCAGGATAAACACTCAACTCTAAATATGTCATATTTTCGGCTGTATTATCTATATAATCTTTCGCATTTTTATTTATCAGGCTCATATAACTACCTGTTAAAGAGCTATTGCCGATAAAATGATACTTTTCCACGTCTATATCTGGAAATAATCCTATATTAATGGCGCTCTTTATATTTATGTGAGAACCAATACCACCAGCTACTTTTATTTCATCTACTTGATCAAAATCAAGACCTAAACTAGATAAAAGAACATATGTAGCTGAATATACAGCAGCTTTTGCTCTAATGAAATTATCAATGTCTATCTCTGTTATACATATATCTTCATCTGTTCCATATTCTTTTTTAAATGCAACAATAAAGTATCCAATTCCATATTCATCAAATTTTACTCTATTTGAATGGGAATCTTTTCGAAATTTACCTTTAGGATCTATTAAATTTACTCTTTTCAACTCTGATATTAAGTCAATAATCCCTGATCCACATATTCCATAAGGACGATAACTACCGATTATATCTAAATTTGGTATATAAGACAATTGATCAATCGTAACAGCTTCAATCGCTCCATGTGCAGCCCTCATTCCGCATGAAATCTCTCCACCTTCAAAAGCTGGTCCTGCAGAACAAGCACATGTCATTAAAAAATCTTTATTACCAAATACTATCTCACCATTTGTTCCTAAATCTATTAATATTGTATTCTTTTCACTCTCTCTCATATCAGATGCAATTACTCCTGCACTAATATCTCCTCCAACATAACTTGCTACTGATGGAGATATAATGACTATTGCATTTTTATTAATATTAAGCCCCATATCCTCAGAAGTTACAGCTATATCTTTTGTATCAGCAAATACGGGTATATAAGGTTCTTTCCTTAAGTAATCAGCATAAACTTCTAATAAGAGATGTGACATAGTAGTGTTTGCTGAAGCTGTGAATATTAATATGTCATCTTTAGAAATACTATTTAATAAACATAATTCAATTATCAATGGATTAATGCTTTCGCTTACCATAGCTTCTTTTAATTTATTTAACCCATTTCCTTTTGTTGAGTATATTATTCTATTAATTACATCTGCACCATACTTAGATTGCGCATTTGCACATGACACTTCACTTAGTATAGAATCATCCTTTAAGTTAACTAAACATGCTGAAACTGAAGTCGTGCCAATATCTATGGCAACTCCGTATATATTTAAATTGCCCTGAGACCTAATATCTAATAACTTAATAATTCCTTTATCCACTGTATATATTATTGCAATTTTAAACTCATTTTCTCTCAAAACACTAGGAATCTTTCTTAATAAAGCAATACCTATTTCAATATTTTTATTTTTAAGCTCTCTAGTTATAAATTTCTTAATTCTAGTCACATCAGATATATTATCATCTATATTGGGTATATCTAATTGTAATTCTAATATTTCTAAGTGTTTCTTTGTACTATGTTTACTCTCAAAAGTTTTTTTTATATTATAATACTTCTCGTAATGCTCAGTATTGTTTTTTTCGATTTTGATATTTGTTACATCGAGTATTGACTCTTTTGGCACATCAATTTCTACTGGTTCAATTATAGTACTTGAACAAGCTAATATGTACTTACTATCTTTATTTTGATTACTTAGCTTATGACTATTCTTCTTTTCTTTAACTTTACCATTTACAAGCTTTACCTTGCATTTCCCACATGTACCAAATCCATTACATGGTGCATCAATGTTAATACCAGCGCTTCTAATAATATCAATAAGGTTTTCTCCACTAGATACATCAATAACTTTTCTATTATCTGGTGTATTTATAATTACTTTCATAATATTCCCCCTAGGTGTAACAAGAATAGCGCCTTCGACGCATTATTCAAGTATGATAGCAAAGTTTGGAACCCAGCAAGCTAATCTAACTTTCCTATCATAAAATAAAAGTTATGGAGGCTTTTCGTAAACGAAAAGCCTTCAACTTTACATTAATGGATCTTTATCTAATGCGGGGTGACCTTTATCAGTAAGAAAACTTACGACTCCTTCAATATCTGTCGCAATGGTCTCATCGCATATCATATCTGTGAAGTTATCTATTCCGTATAATTCTTTTGCAGTTAAATTCAATCGATCTGCAATATCTTTCTTTAATTCACTTGGCATCCATACAATTCTCTCTATTCCACCTTCAGCTTTCAAAAACTTCTTCGATGAAATAAAATGCCTTCCATGTCCCATAAAACCAGGAGTTTGTACTCCTCCACCAGTCATAGAGGCTAATTCACCAAAAGTCATTCCTACAGGTGTGATACCATCATATTCTCTGTTTACAATTACTACTCCATTAGCTTCTGGAACGATACCACAAATACATTCAAAACAACCACATGAAGTCATTGGATCCTCTAGTATACTATATAATGAAACTCTATCCACAGCACCTCTTGAAAGCGTATCTACTGTTTCATTTACTTTACTCCAAATACCTTTATGCTCATCTTCTACTCCCTCTTTAGCTATAGGTTGACAAGCTCCAGTAGGATTTAATTCTTTAGTAGCTTTTGCATCTAACCAACTTACTGCTCCACATAATCCTAATCTTTCAGGAGTTACTACACATACATGTGCTGGAGCAAAAGATTGACACATAGCACAAGAGTAGAATGTATCAACACTCTCATCTGTAAGCGATGCAATTCTTTCATCTCTCAATCTATATTTAGGTAGAGCTATTTCTTTTTCTAACTCTTCCACTTTTTCCTTATCTGTAATTATAGTAACTTGACATTTATCTACTACTGACCCAAAATCGTCGTGCATCATAGCGTAAAGTACTTCACCTATGTGATTTAATCGAAGTCCTTTATTAAATGCCTCTTTACCTATTCTAATCCAGACTATATTCCTCTGTCCAATATGCATTACACCTTCTATGTAGTTAATAAAATAATGTAATCTTCTTTCAAGTACAGGTTCAAAGTCTTCTTCCATATTTTTACCAGCCACATCTACTATTATTGCAAGTGGTAAGTATACAGGTTCATCCATACTATCAATGTCTGGCCCAATAATCTCGATTTTATGATCTTGTATCTCGCTAGCTTCTTTCATTCTAACTATTTCCCAGGCCTTGCTTCTTTTACTACCAAATTCTGCATATAATGTATCTTTTCTAATTCGTTCACCTTCAAATGCTGAAGCATAACTTACTGGGATAGGTAATTCTTTTATTTTTATTTTTATGTTTCGAGCTTCCAAGGAAGTCCTTACTGTTTCATTATGGTCTTTTTGAGACAATAATGCACCAGGTACTTCTGGAACATCTGTATCTGCAATTACAGGGAATCCTAAAGCTATAGCTCCTGCTCCACATGATACAACTACTTCATTTAATGGTCCAAATGTGTTAATGAATGCTGGAACTCTCTCTTTTGTATAATTAAGTAAACCGCTTAAGTCCCCTGGTTTTAATGCTCCAAATATTAACGCTGCTCTTACTGCTACAGATACTACATGTATAACAGAGGTTATTTGGTTTCCAAGTGGAATAACTCTAAACTCTAAACCAACTTTTACTTCTGCTTCTACCACTTGATCTATTACATTTCCAACTAAGAATGTTAGTAAACCTTTGGATTGGTAATCCTTTACAATGGTTCCTAAAGAATCTTTATCTGATGATTCTCCTATGATTACTGCGATACCAGGGATATCTCCTGTTACTAATGGTACACCAAGAGAACGTATAATTGAGTCTGGTACAAATCCTATTCCTGTTTCATTTTTGTATGGGTCTTCTGACAGTGCATACCTTACGCCTTCAATTATTTCCGCGGATACAGCAGTGGCAAGTCCTGCGTTTAGCGCTTTTCCCATGTCTTCTTCTTCAACGATTAAGCTTTTAACTACTCCAAGAGCGCCTTCTAACTCTCCTAAAGTTGCGATTTTTATACCTGTCGCTGCATAAATGACTGGTAGTGAATAAGCTGTTCCTGGGAATGCTACTTTATGGTCCTTACCTTTCTCTTTTATAGCATCTGCTACGGTTTGTTGTGCTAAGCCTAAGGCCGCATTTGATCCTGTGTAAATAATCTCAAATAAACTCATCATTTTTCCCTTCCTTCATGGATTTATTATAACTACTACAAGTGGTGTAATATATTACACCACTTGTGGTTAGTTTTCTCATACGGGAATATATCTTTTAATTATTATCTTATTAATTCTACTTTTCTTTATACCCTAAAATTATAATTCTAAGTAAGAATCAGCATATAAAGTTTTTCCTAATATCATATCACATGTTTTAATTGCTTCCATTAATCTTTTATCACATGGATTTGCTATTGCAGAAGTTAAACCACATTGCATCGCCATAGCAACAGTATAAGAGTCTAAAATTGGTCTTAACTCTTTTGGTGTTCCATTAGAAACATTACTAAGTCCACCTGTAGTTTTTAATCCCATTTCACTTAACATTCTAATTGCTTCAAACAACTCTACTTGTTTTTCTTGCATTCCTTTGATAACTAGAAATAACGGGTCAAATAATAAATCTTCAACTTCCATTCCTGCATCCATAGCTCTCTCAATCATTTCTTGACAATACATCATTCTTTCGTCATTATCTCTCGGAATACCTTCTTTTGCACATAATGCAATACTCATAGCATCATTAGCAGCAGCTAGGTTAATATTATCAATTCTATCTCCAGCATCTGCTGAATTTACGATTGGTTTTCCTTTAGACCTATTATATACTTTAATACCGCCCTCTATAGCTTTTTTGTTAGCAGTATCTAAAGCAAGAGGTACATTGTCAAATTCTGATTGTATTAACTGTACCGCCCACTGCATTACTTCAACACCATCTTTTTCTGCAGGTCCTATATTTACATCTAAGTAAGTTGCACCAGCATCAATTTGTTCTTTAGCTCTTTTTAAAATAGGAGCAGGATCTCTCTCACTAATTGCTGTTCTTATTGCAGGTGATATACAGTGAATTCTTTCTCCGATAACAATAAATTTATCCATTAATAGACCTTCTTTCATGTTTTGTTGTATTCAATGTTTTTACCAAGAAGATCGTCTAAACGGTCTTCTTGTGAATAAAAAAATTTT
Organism: Alkalibaculum sporogenes; assembly: GCF_009362815.1. GTDB lineage: Bacteria > Bacillota > Clostridia > Eubacteriales > Alkalibacteraceae > Alkalibaculum_A > Alkalibaculum_A sporogenes. The sequence goes on from NZ_WHNX01000022.1 coordinate 19,904, forward strand.
TATTTAGTAAAAAAAGCAGGTCATATTACCCTCATAGGGTCCATAGAGTAATTATGTCCTGCTTAATATAAAGTTATAGACTACTATACTAATTCATTAAGAAATTTAGGTAATTGCATTGCCTCTTCTGGACCTACGATTATTTCCCATCCTGGTAATTCTTCTTCTAAATCACCTTTAAGTACTGCAACCTTTCCAGGTAAGACAAGTCTTTTCTTAGTTAATTTTTCTTCTATTCCACATTCTTTAATCATGTTTTTAATGACTGTACCACCAAATTTACCTGCTGCCCACGATGTTAATACAGACAATCCACCTGCATCAGGTATTAATAACCATGCTGGTGCTTTAGATCTTTCAATTTCGCCAGAAACAACAAAGTATGTTAAAGCAAAATCAACAGTAATAAGTACTGGTGAATCCTCTTTAGGCTTGTTGAATTCATAAACTTTAGGTTCAACCCTCATTGGTTTTTGAGGATCAGTAAATATATTTTGTCTTAATCCAAACAACGCTAATGCCTTAGGATAATTAATATCATCTAGTACTACTATAGATCCATATTTAAGTATATATGTAGACGCTAATGCTGTTTCAACAAATTGATTCCCGTTTGATAATTCGTTAGCGAATACAATCGATGGATAACCAAATGTTCTATCTCCTCCAACAATTGCAGTTCTTCTAATTTCAATAGTGTTTTCAAATGTTTTAGCCATTTCTGTAGTACCAGGATTTAGGATTAATTCCTTATGTCCTGCTTTCTCTGCAGTTTCAACTAAAGCATATATATCTTCAACAGTATCTCCATTTAAACCAAGAACAACGTTATTTTCTTTAGCTAAAGCTATCATGTCGTCAATATTGTCTTTATTTGCTCCTACAAGTATAGGCTTAGTGTCTTTTACTAATGCTATTGCTTCTTTAGCGATATTAACATCTGTACATGCTAATATAAAAATTTTACCTAATGATTTTAATTTCTCAATTAATACTAAATATTTGTCTTTGTTACCATCATATTTGACTACTATAGATTCTACGCTCATTTGTTCTTGTATTCTGTCATAATCAACTTTTATTATATTTGCCATTTTTGATTCAATAACCTCATCTGTCATTGTATCAGAAAATTGAACTGCAAATAAAGTTTTGCTAACTAATGTTTTTTCATGTCTAAATAAGACAGTTTCTCCACCGATTTTTCTCTCAGCAGCATCTTTTCCTATAACGATAGTTTTCATAGGTGGTGCTGTTGCTTCAGCAAGTTGTTGTGTAGCTTCATCTGAAATATGTGGACACTTATCTATTGTAATAGCACCAGCTGCAACTTTCATAGAAAATGCCATACATGTTGGAAATCCACATTCCTTACAGTTTGTTCTTGGTGTTAGTTTAAAAATCTGAATACCACTTAAAGCCATTAATTTACTACCTCCTTATAGTGAACTAAATTATCCGATAATACTATTTAAATAATATTTAATTGCTTCTAAAGACTTAGGGTGCCTTACAATTACAGCATCAGAACCTGAAGCTATAGATGCTGCTGCAGTAGAGACTTCCATATGGATACCTCTTTCTTCAATGCTACCCCAATTTGGTTCGTCTTCTTCTGTTGCTATAGATTCTTTTACAGACCAAGTTTCAAAAGAAATTGGTGTGATAATAGGCATTTGTAATGTTTCATCATTTTGTCCTAGTGCTGCAAGGGTAATTCTATCCATAGTTGAAGATACATATTCATATCCATATCCTGCTGCTGCACATCCTACGTGCATAACTACATCTTCTTTTTGCACACCTAATTGTGTCATTAGTATATTAAGTTGTTTTGCTAAGTTAATGTCAACAGAAGACTCTGCTGCTACTTTTTGCTTATAAGCTAAAGCACCTGCTGCTCCAACTGTTTTGTAATTTTCTTCTTGTGCAGACAATAATAAAATATTTTTTCCTTCTAGCGCTTCTGCAATTGCTTTAAAAATCTCAGAATCTTTTTCAACATTCTTTGAACCTGCAATGACTAGAGGTAGTGAAACACTTTCTGATACTTTTTTTGCTGTTTCTACACATTCTTCTACACTTCTATTTGATCCATTTGGATCAGCACCTTCAAATCTTAGACAGATGAAATCTGGAGCATACGTTTCTTCAACATATTTAGCCCATGTTGCTGCGTCTTTTTGAACATCTCCGTATAAATTAGCAAATGCATCAATCCAATCACTTGGTACTTCATCGACAATTTCCAATCCTACTTTTGGAGACTGTCCAACTTCACCATCAAAAGCATGAAGGGGTAATACATTTCTTCCACCCAAGGTAATTGCTTTGTCACCAGTACCAATAGTTACTTCTTTAATCTTTCCACTATACTTCTTTGCAACTTTTTTATAAGCCAATGTTTGAACCTCCTTTAAATCAGTTGTAGTTTTTTTAGTATATCTTTCAATGCACATTTAGACAAAGTGTCCTCAGGCATATCTACTAACGGTATTCCCTTTGAATCATAATCAGAGATAGTAGGATCTAATGGTACCACACCAATGAGATCTAGCTCTTGATTTTTGATTTCTTCTAAAATAGATTCTGATAATTCACCATTCGGTGCTTTATTTACAATTAAGCCCATTTTAGGAATTTTTAAATTTAATTCTTCTGATAAAACTTTTATTCTACCTACTGCTTGGATACTTCTTCTAGAATAATCACTTACTAGTAATAATAAATCCATATTTCCCACAGTTCCTCTACTAATGTGTTCCATACCAGCTTCATTGTCTATTACTACATGATTATAATTACCTGCAAGTTTTTGAATTTGGTTTTTTAAAATACCATTAACATAGCAATAACACCCTTCACCTTGTGTTCGGCCCATCACTAACATGTCGTATCCATTTCCTTCACAAACTACTTGGTTCAGTTTATATTCAAGATATTCTGTTTTTGTCATTCCAGCAGGTATAGAAGTTCCTTTACGCTCTGCCCAATTCACTTCTTCACGTATACTTCCTAAATCGTCTTGAATATCTACTCCTAAGACCTCGTTAAGATTTGAATTTGCATCTGCATCTACTGCAAGTATAGGGCCTTTACCCTCTTGAATTAAGAAGTTTATAATAAGTCCAGTTAAACTTGTCTTACCAGTTCCGCCTTTTCCAGCAACTGCTATTTTATTGTACATTTTGAGTAGCCTCCTTAAGTATTAATAATACAATTATATCATAAGAATTCAGGGTGTCCAAGGCATTAGATAAGTATTAAATAATCCAAATATTATAAGGAAACCTCAATTCATCCTCCCATACATTGTATGGGAGGTTTCATTCCTAATTCAGATAAGATAGTAAGTATACTTATAATAATCCATGAATCTATAGAACTGGAGAAATCTAAGTTTTAACATTAGTGTATAAATAAAGGATACAAGTCGCCGTCTCCGGCGACTCTTACAGCATTACATTATTGGATCTAATGACAATGCTGGATGTCCTTTTTCTTCTAAGAATTCTAGTAATCCTTCAGACTCAGTCGATATAGTTTCATCACAAATCATATCTGCAAAATTATCAATATTATACAATTCTTTTGCTGCAATATTTAATCTGTCTCTAACATCTTCTTTTAATTCTTTTGGCATCCATACGATTCTAGCAAGACCGCCTTCTGCACTCATAAACTTCTTGGATCCTATGAAATGTCTACCATGACCCATGAATCCTGGAGTTTGAACTCCTCCACCAGTCATAGAAGCTAATTCTCCAAATGTCATACCTACTGGTGTAACATCTCCGAACTCTCTGTTTACAATAACTACACCATTTGCTTCTGGTACTATACCACAAATACATTCGAAGCAACCACATGATGTCATTGGATCTTCTAATATACTATACAATGATACTCTTGAAACAGCGCCTTGAGAACTAGTTTCAACTGCTTTACTTACTTCAGACCAAATACCTAATCTCTCGTCTTCAACACCTGTTTTTGGCACTGGTTGAACCGCTCCTGTTGGATCTAATTCTTTTGTAGCTTTTGCATCTAACCAACTAACTGCCCCACATAAACCTAGTCTTTCTGGAGTTACAATACATACATGTGATGGTGCAAATGATTGACATAGTGCACATGAGTAGAATGTATCTACATTTTCATCTAATAATGAAGCTAATCTTTCATCTCTTGTTGCATATCGTGGCAGTGCAACTTCTTTTTCTAGTTTAGCAACCATATCAGCATCTGTGTAAATAGTGATTTGGCACTTATCTACTACGCTATCGAAGTCATCTCTCATCTTAGCATATATAACTTCACCAATATGTTTTAGACGGAATCCTTTTTCAAAAGCTTCTTTTCCTATACGTATCCATGCAATATTTCTTTGACCAATATGCATTACGCCTTCAATATAATTCATAAAGTAATGTAATCTTCTCTCTAGTACAGGTTCAAAATCTGTTTCCATACTTCTTCCTGCAACATCAACTACAACTGCAAATGGCATATTGTAAGGAATTTTATCTGCTGTATCGATGTCTGGACCAATTACTTCTATCTTATGGTCTTCAACTTCTGAGATGTCTTTCATTCTAACTAATTCCCAAGCTTTTGTTTTCTGTCCGCCAAATTCAGCATACATATCATTCTTACGAATTCTTTCACCTTCAAATGCTGAAGATACGCCTACAGGTGCATCAATTTTAGTAACTTTAATTTTAATATTTCTTACTTCTAAAGAAGTTTGAATCACTTTGTCATTATCAGGTTGGTGAAGCAATAATGTAGGTACTTCATTAATAAATGTTTCAGTAACTGCTGGAAGGCCTAATTCTATTGCAGCAGCACCTGCAGCAATAATCTTATCATCCCAATCATCAAATACATTTACAAATGCCATAACTCTATCTTTTATGTATTGTTTATGAGCTTGGAAATCACCTGGTGCAACGGCTCCAAATATTAAGCTCGCTCTTATTGCAACTGAAACAACGTGAATAACTGATTCGATTTCATATCCTAGAGAAATTACTCTAAGATCTATTCCCATTTTTACGCCTTCTTCTATACATTGGTCAATTACTTTTCCAACCATGAAAGTTAAAAGTCCTTTTTCCTGATACTCTTTGACAATTGCTGCAGCAGTAGCACTGTCTTTACACTTTCCAATAATTACTGCTACACCTGGGATATCTTGTGTTACTAATGGTACCCCAAATGCTCTTATTTGTGCATCAGTTAAGTGACCTTGAAGTGGTTCTGGATATGGGTTTTCTTCTAATGTATATTTTACAGCTTCTATAATTTCAGCAAACATAGCTGAAGCAGTACCTGCATCTAGTGCATTTTGTAATAATTTTCCTTCTTGAATGTATCCTTTTGCTAATTCTAATGCTTTTTCAAGTTCACCTACTGTTGTAATCTTCTCACCAGTTACTGCGTATATTACTGGTAGTGCGTAAGCTGTTGATGGAAATTTAACGCTAGCGTCTTTACCTTTTTCAGTAATTGCTTTTTTCACCATTTCTTCTGCTAATTCAAGATATTGATTCATTCCTGAGTAAATAATATTAAACAGATTCATTCTGCTTATCCTCCCTTACTATATGATCGATTATTTAACTATATTAATTAGATTTTGAGTAATTTCTTGGATACTAGCTTTTAACTTATCACTGGCCTTGTATGAAGAAGTGTTTTCACGATCGGATACACTTATTTTTTTATCATAATAGATAAAACCAATACAATGTTCTTCTCCAACATGTTCTCTAATAAAATCTTCGTCCTCTTTGTCGGTAATCTTATTTCCAATCACCATTACATTAGAAACTCCTAAATCAGCAGCTAATTTTTTCACACTATAAAATGTTTGTACACTTCTTTCTCCAGGCTCTACTACTGCAATAAAGGCATCTACTTCACTTGCTGTCCCTCTACCTAGATGTTCTATGCCTGCTTCCATGTCCATAACAACTACATCTTTTTCATGTAAAATCAAATGTGACATAAGTTTCTTTAAGAGCACGTGTTCAGCACATACACAACCTGCTCCGCCAATATCAACACTACCCATAACTAATACTTTCACACCATCATACTCCCTGGCGTATCTGTCGGGAATATCATCTACCTTTGGGTTAAGTTTAAATGTTTGCCCGTAGGTACCTGCTGGAGAACCTGTTCTTTCTTCCACAAGGTCTTTCATTTCTGATATGGGTACTATTTTAGCTGCATCATCAGCATTCATACCTAATGCCAAAGCTAAGTTTGCGTCTGGATCAGCATCTACTGCAAGAACTTTGTAACCATTTTCATTGAAACATCTGCATAGGGCGGCGGATATGGTTGATTTACCAACTCCGCCTTTTCCTGTAATAGCAATTTTCATATACTCACCTATATTCCTAATCTATCTCTTTTTTCTTCTATTCTTTCCATAATTTTTTGAGCACATACAGTTGGATCTTCTTCAAAGAAGAATTTAGCTCCAACTTTGTCTTCTAACTGATTAGTTAAAATGTCCACAAATCTTGCAGAACCAGTTACTTGTGGAGTTATTCCTAAGAAAGTATCAATTCCTGATGACACTACGTAAGTACCGATACCTACTGCTTTCTCACTCATCCACTCAGGAGCTACACCAACAACAGGAAGATTTGAGTTATCTAAACCTCTTTCTTTAGAAACTCTACTTACAAGATCAAGAATTCTACTAATATCTACACAAGATCCCATATGAAGGATTGGTGGAATACCAACTCTTTCGCATACTTCTCTAAGTCCACGACCTGCTAATTCTTTAGCTTCCATAGTAAGAAGTCCTGCTTTTGCTGCTGCTTGTGCTGCACATCCTGTTGTAACTACAATTATATCGTTCTTTATTAATTCTTTCATAATTGTTATATGACTATTATCATGTTGCACTTTTGGATTATTACATCCAACTATACCTGCAGCACCTCTAATAACACCAGCCCATATTACATCAGAAAGTGGCTTAACAGTTTCGAATACATCCGTTTGACTATTTACAACTTTGTCAAGATGATCAATAATTGTTTCAACACTGTATCCAAGCATCGCCTTACTTTTTTGTTGAGGAATCATCACTTTAGTTCTATCTCTATTTTTATAGTTTAGGATAGCTTCTCTTACGATTTTTTTCGTAATATCTAATGCATGTTCTTCATTAAATTCAATGTAAGTAGCGCCTTCCATTTTCGCTTTTGGTGAAGTTGCAATGAACTTAGTGTGATAACATTCTGCTAATTTTGGTAGAGCAGGGTAAATACATTGTACATCTACTAGTACAGCTTCCATTGCTCCTGTAACAATTGCCATTTCTTGTTGATAAAAGTTACCTGCAATCTTAACACCATGTCGCATAGTTACTTCATTACCAGTACAGCACATACCAACTAAGTTAATACCTTCTGCACCATTATCTTTTGCAAGTTTCATAAGTTCTGGATCTTCTGCTGCCAGTACTACCATCTCAGAAAAACTAGGGTCATGTCCATGTAATAAGATATTTACCATGTTTTCTTCAATTACACCAAGATTAGCTTCTGTACTTCTAGCTGTTGGAGTACCGAATACTATATCAGTAAATTCTGTCCCCATCATCGATCCACCCCAACCATTTGAAAGGGATGTTCTCATAGACATATCCATTAAACTATCCACTTCACTAGTACAACCGATATGAGTGGAATGTAAAATCGTTGCAACTTCTCTGTCAATAGCTCTTGGTTCTATATTAAGGTCTTTCCATATCTTTTGTCTTGGTTCTGGAGCACGTTTAATGAATCTTTGTGTTCCAAATGGCTTACCAAACTCCATAAGCGCTACTTCTGCGACTTCATGAGCAATCTGGTATATTTCTTTACCCTCTGTGTCAACTTCCCATTCTTTTGCAAGTTTCATTAACTTTTCTGGGTTTTTCACTTTATAATTACCATCTTCAGATGCCATATGTAGTACATGGATAATATCTCTCGCATGATCTGAATGAGATGACACCCCTGCTGCTACAGTTCTAGCAAAGTTTCTTGCAACAATAGTATCGGCAGTAGCACCGCAAATACCTTTTTGAGCACCTTTTCCTTCTACTGGACTAATTCTACATGGTCCCATAGAACAGTTTTTACAACAGATACCTTTTTCTCCAAATCCACAAGATGCTTTCATAGCAGCTTTTCTGTCCCACATTGTTTCCGCGCCGTCTCTCTTGGCTTTTTCCAATAAAGCATCGGCAGTTACATCAAATCCTAAGACTTCATGACTCATTGTTTTACCTCCCTTTTTTAAGCGATAATTTACTCAAAAACTTTTTTACTTGTATATACAACTTTATAGTCTTAGTTTAATAGTAGAAACTGTATTTGTCAACCGCAAAAAGCTTAATTTCGCAAAAAATTGTTAATTTCTTATCAGTAAGCAGTATATATCTTTGTTAACGAGTACAATAAAGTATATTCAATAAAAAAAATATGCAAAAAAAATATTTTACATTCATTTTTTCTTATCTATTTGTACTTTATTTAAGATGCGCTTGTCTTTGTATTTACAAATTAGGTCATTACAAATCAAAAATTATGATAACGTTTTCACATAAGTTTAACTTTTATAATAATTATCTCTCTAAATCAACTAATACAATCTATATAATTATTATACAACTCTTTTAGTTACAAGAGATTTTTATATATAGTGATGAAAAAGCCTAATGAGTTCAATTATATTTTTCAAAGTATATATAACGGCTTATTATCAACTACATATGTTTATATAGTTAATTTTACTTTTATATTAAAATAAGCTGCCTGTAGTTAGGCAGCTTATTTTGATATAAACTAGTTTTACGATTTTAAAACTTTTTTGTATTCAGATAATAGTCAAATCCTCTATATCAAGTTCATAATTTAAATTATGGACATATGAATTAGCTATTCTTAATCTGATTTTTAACAACCTAACTCTAGGTTTTTGTTATATTCATAACATTTTGTAAACGTATATCAATACCCTACCTATTGGCTATTTACAATAGATAAATTGAATAAAGTGAAACTTTATTCAGCAGGGGTTTTATTACCATTTCCTATTCCATTAAAAAAATCTTCTATTCTATTTATAAGATGTAATTTATCACATAGTTCTACAGGTTCTTGACCCATAAGGTAGTATCTCTCTTCTTTACTAATTTCGGGACATTTACCAGCTACAAATAATTTTCCAGTGTCTTTATCCACTTCAACAACTGATATTCTAACACTATTAAAATATGTTTCTTGATTTTCGGGTATAAGTATATTTACAATTTGGCTTTCCAATATATTATTAGTATCCACATTTTCTTGAGCTGCTGGCGACAATACAGATATATTTATGGTCGGATTATTACCTGTTTTCACTAGTTGTTCAGTGGCAATCAAATTTTCTTCTAATGATCTTGTGATATAATTTCCGTATACTCTAGCAGAATAATCACTTCTACCATTTGTAGCTTTATTTTCTGTATCTCCAATCCATACTGCAGTGGTTATACTACCCGTAAACCCTACAAACCATAGATCTTTGTTTTCATCGGTAGTTCCTGTTTTTCCTCCAGTAGAATAAGGTGTTTTAGCACTTTTCCCTGTACCTCGATTTACTACATCAATTAGTACTTGCTTAATTTCTGTAGCTGTATTTGGACTAATTACTTGCCTTGTATTGACTTGGCTATATTCACGATTGTAAATGATATTGTCGTTACTATCTGTAATATGATCTATATAATACACTTCATTCTTAACACCACCATTTGCAAATACTCCATAAGCATTTGCCATTTCTAAAGGTGAAATGCCATAACTCATTCCGCCTAGAGCGGTGGTTAGCGTATAATCTTCTTCTTTAATAGATGTAATTCCAAATTCATTATTGATAAAATCTATAGTTTTTTTTACACCTAATGTATTTAGTATCTTTACAGCTGGTATATTCGCCGAATTGACAATGGCTTCTCTTATAGTAATATATCCTTGATAATTGTCTCCAACATTTTTAGGATTATAACCATTGAAATTTGTTGGCTCATCCAAAATTAACGAATTAGCTGTTATAATATTTTCCTCTAACGCCATCGAGTATATAAGAGGTTTAATCGCAGATCCTGGCTGCCTTGGAATTTTCGCCATATCTATATCAGTATTTCCCCCATAATATGCTAAAATCGCCCCTGATGCAGAATCAACAGTCACAAATGATCCTGTGACATGATTCTGCAATACAGAGGATTTAAGTTCCTCATTTAGAGACGCTAGGGCTAAATTCTGCATTTTACTGTTTATAGTGGTGTGAATGGTAAGTCCATCATTTTCAATTAATTCTTTTGTCTGTTCTTTTGATATCTCTTTATTGGGATATTTCTTTTGCAAATGATTTTGATACTCTAAAATAACTTGATTAATATAAGCACTATATCCTTGTTTGTTTTTACTTGATTCTAAGGATTCACTATCTATTATAACAACTTCTTCGTTCTTAGCAGACCTTGCTTCCTCTTCAGTTATATAACCAGCTGTTGCCATTCTATCGAGTACAGTCTCTTGTCTTTTTTTTGCTAATTCGTAATTAGAATCAGGTGCATACGCACTTGGAGCTTGTGGTAGACCTGCTATCATAGCACTCTCTGGTAGCGAGAGCTCTGATACGTCTTTTCCAAAAAACTCTTTACTTGCTTCTTGAACTCCATATGTTCCTGAACCTAAATAAATTTCATTCAAGTACATTTCAAGTATCTGATCTTTTGTATATTTTTTTTCTAATTGTCTAGCGGTTAAGGCTTCATTTATTTTTCTGAAAATAGTCTGTTCTGTCGATATTTCATCAAAAAGATTTCTAGCTAATTGTTGAGTAATAGTGCTAGCACCTTCAGTTATTTCACCTTTTCTGATATTTGCTAGCAATGCACGACCAATTCCAATAGGGTCATATCCATGATGCTCATAAAACCTTGAATCTTCTACAGCAATAATTCCATTTATTAAATCATCTGGCATCTCTTCTAGCTTCACATATGTCCTATTTTGATTATACATTTCGCCTACGATCACACCATCTGCAGATACGACTTGAGTTTTTTCAGGTGGCTTATATTCGTAATTTTCTACATCAACTGGAGAATATGAACAACCAAAGATTAAAAATATAATCATAACTATAAAAATTGTGGCTAACACAATTCTTTTCTTCATTTGTTTTCACCTTCTTTCTATAAAAGCTTTATACTTAGTTGTAGTATTAATTAAGTATCCTAACTCGATTAACCTTATCCTATATTAGCTATATATTATCTGATTTTTACATCCTACAATTCCAACTTGTTAATTACCTCTTCTATATCTCTAGGCATATCTGCCTTAAATTCACATGGAATATGCAGTCTTGAATGATTAAATACTATCTTATTAGCATGCAAGGCTTGCCTGCTAATATATTGCATTGAATTTTCATTATACAAGCTATCACCTATAATAGGATGACCTATACTCTTTAAATGAACTCTAATTTGATGTGTTCTACCCGTTTCTAATCTTATTTCAAGTAGAGAGTGTTCCTTAAATTTTTTTATTGTTTTATAGTGGGTTATAGCTTCTTTTCCTTCTTCCATTACTATACGCATTATCGAGTCTTCATAAGGGCGACCTATGGGCGCGTGGATGGTTCCTTCTTCTACATCAGGTATTCCTTCAACCAAAGCACAGTAAATCTTTTCTACTTTATCTTGTTTCATTTCATTTTGTATAAACTGATGAGCATATTTATTTTTTGCAATTATTATTACTCCTGAAGTGTCTCTATCTAAACGGTTTACAAATCTAATCTTTGCATTAATATTATTTTTTTCCCAGTAGAATGCAATTGCGTTAGCTAAAGTCCCTCTCGGATGACTTCTAGTAGCATGTGTTACTATTCCAGGATTTTTATTGATTACTAATACATCATCATCCTCGTGAATAACTTTTATAGGAATATCTTCAGGATCACTGTCTATATGTTCTTCTCCTAAATAGACGACAATTTTGTCATTAGCTTTTAGTGGCTCATTTATTGTCACTTTAATATCGTTAACTAATATTTCTCCTTCCCTTTTAATTTTTCTAATTAATCGAGATGAGTAGTGAAATTTATCCATTAGATAATCTTTAACCTTAGTGTCGAATGTTTGTCCATCTACATTATATATGTAAGTAAAATAATTTTCTTGATACTTCCTCATAAGACCCTCCTATTATTATATTGAATTATACACAATAATTATGTAATTGCAAACTTATAAGATGTAAATTAAAAATTGTAAAGTGTAAAGAAAAGTAAAACACAAAAAAAGCACCCGCAGGTGCTTAAATTACCCAAAATGCCGTTCTCTAAGATTTTGACGCCTAGAAGAGTTCTAGGTGGGTGCCTCGTCTTATGCCTCTGTCTTCCCTTCGAGGAGGGCCTGACATTATCATGAGAACAAAAGCTCCCGATAAATATTTGTAGGTTCAAAATATTAGAGTATATCGCACATCTCAGGAATAAGTAATTAAAATTACTATATTAATATTATATACTAAGTCGTTCAAATTATAAATAGCAATATTTGTTATGTTCATATATAATTTAATGATTTTAGTATTTGTTACACACTTTAAATTTGATTTGTTTGCTTATATTGTTTATAATGATAGAAATCTATTATAGGAGGGTTGCATTTATATGTCAATAGAAAAAATTGTATACCAAGGTGATCCAGGCTCGTATAGTTATGAGGCCATGTTAGAATTTTTTGGTGATAATATCACCTTTGAAAATAAAGACTTCTTTCCTGATGTTTTTGAGGATGTTTCAAAAGGTAATGCCAAATATGGTATTATTCCCTTTGAAAATTCTACAACTGGTGGAGTGTATGAAGTATTTGATTTATTAAACACTTATGAGAATTGTTATATTGTGGGTGAAATCTGCGTAGAGATTAATCATAATTTAATGTCCATCAAAGATGCAAAAATTCAAGATATAACTACAGTTTATTCTCATCCTCAAGCACTAGATCAATGTAAACAATACATCCGCAAAATGAATTTTCATGAAATGCCTTATCGAAATACTGCTACTAGTGCAAAAGCAGTTAGCGAAATGAATAATAAATCCTGTGCTGCAATTGCAAATAAAATGGCTGCAAATTTTTACAATTTAGAGATATTAGATTCTAAAATAAACAATTATATAAATAATATAACCAAATTTATTATAATAACAAATAATCTTACATTTGATAAAAATTCTAATAAAATCAGTCTTATATTAATTACTTCACATTCACCTGGTGCTTTGTATGAAGCTCTAGGATGTTTAGCAAAAAATAATATTAACATGATGAAATTAGAATCTAGGCCAATCAAAAACATCCCATGGCAATATTCTTTTTATTTAGATCTTGAGGGTAACTTAGAAGACGAAAATATAAAAAAGGCATTTAATGAATTATCAATAACCTGTAAGAAATTTAAAGTTTTAGGAAACTATATTGCATATTAAAGTGGTTCGAGTGATTATTGACTTTCATTAATTGACACTAGTGCTTTCTTTTAAATCGATATAATTTTATTATCACCTGTTTCTTTATTTCCTATTATCTACATATTGAAGCCTTTTTTCATATATTTTACTTAGTATATCGTTTAATTAAGGTGCTTTTAAAGAAATTTGTAAAAAATTGCGAGTTTTTATCATATAAAACTTGTAAAAACTAACGTAAAAGTATACACTATTAAAGGTTTTAATTTGAAAGAAGGAGTCAATTAATGAAGTCAAAAATAATAAATATTGCAGTTATTGCCCACGTAGATGCAGGTAAATCTACTTTGGTAGATGCATTTTTATCTCAAAGTGGGATATTTCGAGAAAGTGCAGAAGTAGTAGAATGTGTTATGGATAGTAATGACTTAGAAAGAGAAAGAGGCATTACAATATATTCTAAAAATTGTTCTGTTTTGTATAAAGACATTAAAATAAATATTGTCGATACACCTGGTCATGCTGATTTTTCATCAGAAGTAGAAAGAATCATTAAAACAGTAGATACCGTTATATTATTAGTAGATTCTAGTGAAGGACCTATGCCACAAACTAGATTTGTATTAAACAAATCTTTAGAAATGGGACTTAAACCTATTTTGTTAATTAATAAGATAGATAAGAAAGACCAAAGAGCCGAAGAAGTTGTTAATATGGTATTTGATTTATTTGTAGATTTAGATGCAACAGACGAACAACTAGATTTCCCAATACTTTACGGTATTGCAAAAGAAGGTATTATTAAAAAAGATCTTGATGATGATTCATCTGATCTTGCACCACTATTTGAAACTATACTTGATCATGTTCATGAATATCCTGATTTAAACGAAGATCCACTACAATTACAAGTTTCATCATTAGCTTATGATGATTATTTGGGTAGGCTTGGAATCGGCAGAATTTATAAAGGTACTATTCAGGAAGGTCAAACTGTTGAGATAGCTAAAATAGATGGCACTTTTGCTAGAGGTAAAATTGCTCAAGTTTTTGTATATAAAGGTATGAGTAGAGTAGCGGTAAAAAATGCTGAATGTGGGGATATAGTTGTAATATCAGGTATACCTGACATTACAATAGGCGAAACCATAGGAGAAGTAGACAAATTAGATCCTATGGAAATGATTAATATTGAAGCACCAACTCTGTCTATGAACTTCTTAGTTAATTCCTCACCTCTTGCTGGGCGAGTTGGAAAGTTCGTAACTACAAGACATATAAGAGCAAGACTTGAAAAAGAATTAGAAGTAAATGTGGGTCTTAAAGTAGAACCATTAGAGCAAACAGATGGGTACAAAGTATCTGGACGTGGTGAATTGCATTTATCTATTCTGATGGAAAACATGCGCCGTGAAGGGTATGAACTAAGTGTATCTAAACCAGAAGTTATCATGCACAAAGAAAATGGTAAGTTAATGGAACCAGTTGAGAAAGTTATTATATCTGTTCCTCAAGAACATTCTGGCTCAGTTATATCAAAATTAAACGTTAGAAAAGGTGTTATGGAAACTATGTCTGGTGAAGGCGAGTATGTAGACATCGAATACCTAGTTCCTACTCGAGGATTACTTGGATATTCCAGTGAGTTTGTCAATGATACTAGAGGAGAAGGTACTTTAGTTAGAAGATTTGAAAGATTCGAGGAACATAAAGGATCAATTCCTCAAAGAACTAATGGTGTAGTAATTTCACAATATGATGGCGAAGCTATGGCATATTCTCTAAATAATATTAGTGAAAGAGCCCAGTTATTTATTGAGCCTGGTGCAAAAGTTTATGAAGGAATGGTTATTGGTCTTAATTCTCGAAATGACGATATGACAGTAAATCCTACTAAAAACAAAAAAATGACCAATGTACGATCATCTGGTACAGATGATGCTATTAAACTTCCACCTGCAAGAATTATGACCTTAGAGGAAGCTTTAGTATTTATCAACGATGATGAACTAGTTGAGATTACTCCTGATAGTATAAGAATCAGGAAAAAGTTCTTAACTGAACTAGAGAGAAAACGTAATCGTTAATAAAGTAAAACTATAATTATAAACCCTAGTGATTGCTCTAGGGTTTATTACTCATTTTCCCCCTTACCATTACTACTCGATCAGGGAAATCCGTAATGATTCCAGTAAGATTTGTTTCTAAAATTTTTTTAATATGTATAAGTTCATTTACGGTAAAAGCATTAACTTCTATCCCATTATCTATAGATTGTTTAACTAATGAAGGCATAGCTATAATATTATACATGTATGTATTAATGGCATCTACACCTATATCTTGCGCATATTTCCACGGACGTATGAGTCCTGCCATATACAATGCTCCTGTTTTTATTTTGGGATTTATTTTTTTTATTTCTAATAAACTATAGTGGTTAAAGCTAGAAATTGTTACTCTATTAACCGCATTGAAGCTTTCTACTAATTCGATTACTTTCTTTTCAATATCAGGGTAGATAAATGGGATATTCTTAATCTCAATATTTATTAGCATTTTTTCTTTGTTAAAAACTTCAAAAACTTCTTTTAATGTAGGCAATTTTTCTCCTTTATACTTTTTGCTAAACCAAGAGCCAGCATCTAATTTCTTTAGTTGCTTTAAATTTAGTTCTCTGATATATCCTCTACCATTTGTAGTACGGTTTACCTTTCCATCATGGCATACTATTATCTCGCCATCTTTACTGAGATGTACATCTAATTCTATTCCATTTGCTCCTAATTCAATACCTTTATGAAATGAGCTTATAGTGTTTTCAGGACTATATCCTGAAGCCCCTCTATGGGCATAAATAATAGTTCTATCCAAATTTACATCCTCCACTTAAATTACATTACGTTTATATGTTTTTACATTATATTATTCTAGTAAAGTAATTATTCTAGTATTTAATTGCTTATTAAAATCGACTTGGATTTTTTCGATATTCAAAAATAAATTAATAAATCTAGCAAAATTGGGTAATGATGTTATAGGAGAGGATTTGATATTATGATTACTGAAAATTCTGGTTTAAACGTATATAATGAAATTGGACAATTAAAAAGTGTATTACTTCATTGTCCTGGAGATGAAGTAGAAAATATTGTACCCAAATATCTAAAAAGACTTTTATTTGATGAAATAATATATTTGAAACAAGCTCAAAAAGAACATCTGCAATTTGCAAAATTAATGATTGATGAAGGAATAGAAGTGCTTTACCTAACCGATTTGATGGCTCAAATATTTAATTGCCCTGATACTCGAAAACAATTTTTAGAAGATTTTATGGTAGAGGGTAACGTGGCTACAGAAGCTGTAAAAGAAACTCTACGAGATTTTTTTAGTAGAATGTCTCCTATTGACATGGTTAAAAAATGTATTGCAGGAGTACAAAAATCCGAGTTAGCGCACATTCCAAAAAAATCATTAGCAGATATAGTTAAAAATCCATACCCCTTTTACCTGGATCCCATACCTAATCTTTATTTTCAAAGGGATCCCTTTGCTTCTATGGGACATGGTGTAACACTTAATGTTATGTCTTCAACTACTAGAAATAGGGAAACTTTATTTGCTAAATACCTATTTGACTATCATCCAAGGTTTAAAGATGTTCCCCGCTGGTACAATAGGGATAAAACTCATCCTATTGAAGGAGGAGATATCTTGATTTTATCAAATAAAGTAATTGCTATTGGGGTTAGCGATCGTACAGATTCAATAGCTGTAGAAAAGGTTGCTAAAAAGCTCTTATACTCTAATGAATCTTTTGAAGTAATCTTAGCTTTTGACATTCCAAAGGCTCGAGAATTTATGCACTTAGATACGGTTTTTACAATGGTAGACTATGATAAGTTCACAATTTACCCAGGAATTGAAAACCCATTAGACGTATACAGCATTAAAAAAAGCCCTGGTAATGCATTGGCTATTTCATTCGAATCTGATACTCTTACATCTATACTTAAAAAGTATTTAAAATTACCTGCAATTAATTTGATTCGCTGCGGAGACGGTAATTTGATTGCTGCTGGAAGAGAACAGTGGAGTGACGGTAGCAATACTCTAGCAATTCAACCAGGTAAAGTAATATGTTATGATAGAAACTACATCACTAATGAGGCTTTAAGAAAAAACGGTATAGAAGTTTTAGAATTTGAGTCTTATGAACTCTCAAGAGGGCGTGGTGGTCCCCGCTGTATGAGTATGCCTCTTAATAGGAAAAACATATAAAGTGCTATAAAGACGTTATTTCAACAATTTACTGAAATAACGTCTTTATATATTACTATATCTTTATCTATATTCTAAAATAGTATCGTATGTGATTTCTTCTTCACTTTTTAAAGCTTTTAAAGCCACTAGATACGCATCGACTGTATCAAAGCAAGTAAAGGATGGTACGTTCATCATCTGGCAGTAGGAACGAACTTTAAAGCCTGTTCTAGAAGTATCTTTTCCAATTGTAGGTGTATTTACTACTGCACATATTTCCCCTTTTTTCAATTTTTCTTTTATTATTTCTAAGTCAGTTTTGCTAATCATTTCTACTTTTATACCTCTTTCACTTAAATACTTATAGGTATTATCTGTGGCAATAATATCAAAACCTAAATCTATGAATTTTTTTGCATACTCTACGCATTCTTCTTTGCCTCTATCATCTATACTAAATAATATTTTGCCTTTCAAATTGAATACATACCCAGCTCCCAAAAATGCTTTTAGTAATGCTAACTCGTACTTTGTATCAATGCCTAATACTTCTCCTGTAGATTTCATTTCAGGCGTAAGGGCTGAATCAACATCTAATAATTTTTGAAAAGAAAAAACTGGTGCTTTGACTGCTATTAAATTGTCACTTTCTTTTAATCCAGTTCCATATGCAAGGTCAGCTAATCTATCGCCTAATATTACTTGCATCGCTACATCAATCATCGGTATACCTGTCACTTTACTCATAATAGGTACTGTTCGTGAAGCCCTAGGGTTTACTTCAATAATATATATCTGATCTTCCTTAATAGCAAATTGAATATTAACAAGTCCTTTCACATTAAGTGCCCTAGAAATATTTTTAGTATATTCAATTAGCTTATTTATAATCTCTATACTTAAATTTTGCGGTGGATATACAGTAAAACTATCGCCAGAGTGTACACCTGTTCTCTCAAGGTGTTCCATAATTCCAGGAATTAAAATGTCTTTTCCATCAGAAATAGCATCAACTTCTACTTCTACACCAAGTATATACTCATCTATTAAGATAGGGTGTTCTGTAGATATACTAGCTGCTTCTTTTAAATATTTTATCAACTCTAATTCATTATATACTACTTGCATAGCCCTTCCCCCTATTACATAAGAAGGTCTTACAAGAACTGGATAACCAATGTCTTTTGCAGCTTTAATTCCACCTTCCAATGAAGTTACAGCTGTACCTTTTGGTCTTGGTATTTTCAACTCTTGAAGTAGTCTATCAAAACGCTTTCGATCTTCTGCAACATCGATAGAATTTACTGATGTTCCAAGTATTTGGACACCCCTATTCATTAATTTTTGTGCCAGATTAATAGAAGTTTGACCTCCAAATTGAACAATAACCCCCTTAGGAACTTCTTTTCGAATTACATTGTAAACATCCTCGATAAATAGAGGTTCAAAATATAATTTGTCAGATATATCAAAATCAGTACTTACTGTTTCAGGATTGTTATTAATAATTATAGATTCATAACCGCATTTTTGTATTGCCCAAGCTGCATGTACAGAACAATAGTCGAACTCAATACCTTGTCCTATCCTAATAGGTCCAGATCCGATTACGATAATTTTTTCTTTCTTGCTTATTACATTTTCATCTTCTAAATCATAAGTAGAGTAGTAATAAGGAGTAGTAGATTCAAATTCTCCTGCACAAGTATCAACCATTTTATATACAGGGTACAATTGATGCGCTCTTCTTATTGCATCTATTACATCGTTGCTCTCACCAGATAAAATTTCAATTTCACGGTCAGTAAATCCAAGTTTTTCAGCTTTATGTAATAGTTCAAAGTCTAACTCTTTATTCATCATTTCTTTTTCAACGTTTACGATATTTTCGAATTTATATAAAAACCACTTGTCAATCATTGTTATTTCATGAATTCGATCTATGGTCGTGCCTCTTCTTATTGCTTCAAATATAGTAAAAATTCTGTTGTCATCTACTGTATACAGTAAAGCATCAAGTTCATCATCGTTTAATTTCTCTAGATACTCTTTTCGCATTGAAATTACATTGCCCTCTAATGATATAACAGCTTTTAATAGTGAACTTTCAAAATTTCTATCTATGGCCATAACTTCCCCAGTAGCCTTCATTTGAGTACCTAAAGTTCTATTAGCGTAATCAAATTTATCAAAAGGCCATTTCGGAATCTTGGTAACTATATAATCCAATGTTGGCTCAAAAGAAGCCTTAGTTTTTTTTGTCACTGCATTATCTATCTCATGCAAATGTAAGCCAACAGCAATTTTAGCAGCTATTTTAGCAATTGGATAACCTGCTGCTTTTGAAGCAAGTGCAGAAGATCTACTTACTCTAGGATTTACTTCTATCACGATATATTCTTTGCTCTTAGGATTTAAAGCAAACTGGATATTACACCCACCTTCAATTTTTAAAGATCTAATAATCTTAAGTGCTGATTGTCTAAGCATATGATATTCATTATCCGTTAAGGTCTGAGATGGTGCTACTACTATACTATCTCCAGTATGAACACCTACAGGATCGATATTTTCCATATTACAAATTATAATACAAGTATCATTACTATCACGCATTACCTCGTATTCTAATTCTTTCCATCCGGCTACACTTTGTTCTAATAATACTTGATTTATACGACTAAACATAATGCCTGTATAAATAATATCCCTAAGCTCTTTTTCATTATTAGCTATACCTCCACCAGTTCCACCTAAAGTATACGCTGGTCTAACTATTATAGGAAATCCTATTTCTTTTGAAAATAAAATTCCATCTTCTACTTCCGATACGATAGCACTTTTAGGAATTGGCTCATCAATTTCTTCCATTAATGCTTTAAAACTTTCCCTATCTTCCGCCTTTTTTATCGCTTCTAGTGATGTCCCAAGTAGCTTAACATTATACTTTTCAAGAACTCCAGCTTCTTGTAGTTCAACTGCCATATTCAGTCCTGTTTGTCCTCCAATAGTGGCAAGTAAACCATCGGGTTTCTCCTTGGATATTATATACGAAATAGCATCGATACTTATAGGCTGAATATATACTTTGTCAGCAATATTATCATCTGTCATTATTGTAGCTGGGTTGCTATTAACCAATACTACTTGTATGCCTTCTTCTTTCAGTGCTTTGCAAGCTTGAGTTCCTGCATAATCAAATTCTGCTGCTTGACCTATGATAATGGGACCTGATCCAATTACTAAAACTTTTTTAATGTCATTGTTCTTAGGCACTTTATTCGACCTCCTTCAAGCTGTCTAGCCACTCTTTAAATATAATATGCCCATCTATAGGTCCTGGACCTTCTTCTGGGTGAAATTGTACTGCTTTGATATTATAATCTGGGTAATCGAACCCCTCTAAAGTATCATCGTTAATATTAGTGTAAGTTTTTATTATTCCAGCAGATAAGGATTCATCTTTTACTGCATAACCATGATTTTGCGACGAAATTAATATTTTGCCAGTTTCTATATTCATTACTGGATGATTGCTACCTCTATGCCCAAATTTCATCTTATAAGTGTCTCCACCTAATGCTAGAGCTAAAATTTGATGACCTAAACAAATCCCCCATAAAGGCAGAGTTCCCATCATATCTTTAGCTAAATCTATTACCTTCAAGTTTTCTTTTGGATCGCCAGGACCATTAGACAATAGCAAAACGTCTATATTATCGTCCATAATTTCATCTTTTGTAGTATTATACGGGTAAATGATTACAGAACAACCCATCTTTTTTAAATTGTTCTCTATTCCCTTTTTAAGACCTAAGTCTAATATACCTACTTTGTAATTATTTCCCGGAAAATATTCTTTCAAATTTCTCGATACCATACTTACGATGTCTTTTGGTAATTGGTAACTATCAATTAGATTTTTATAATCCTTTAGTTCCTTCGTCGTTATAAGACACTTCATGCTTCCACTATTTCTTATCCTTTTTGTAAGCATTCTAGTATCTACATCGTAAACACCTGGTATATTATTCTCTTTAAGAAAATTATCTATAGTGTTAATACTCTCGTAATGACTAGGAATTACACTATACTCTCTTACAATAAAAGCTTTTACTTGCACCTCATTAGATTCATTGTCGTCTTTATTAATTCCGTAATTTCCAATCATAGGGTAAGTCATAATTACAATTTGTTCTCTATATGATGGATCTGTCAACACTTCTTGATATCCTGTCATCCCAGTATTAAAAACTAGTTCTCCAATCACAGTATTATCTGAACCAAAAGATTTTCCTTCTAATTTTGTACCGTCTTCCAAATATATAAATGCCTTCATTTTAAATTTCCTCCAAAACGGATTCTAAAATAGAAATCCCCTCGTCTATTTGTTCATCTGTGATAATCAATGGTGGAACAAATCTAATCACATTAGCTCCAGATGGAACAAGTAGTAATCCTTTTTCCATACATGCACCTACAATATCAGATACTGGAATTGTAAGTTCTATTCCTTGAATTAAACCTATACCTCTTACATCTTTAATAATATTAAATTTATCTTTCAATTCACTTAATTTATTAGCAAGATGTTCTCCTCTTTTTTTGATACTCTGTAATAAACCTTTTTCCATTAATTGATCTAACACTACTTTTGCAGCACTGCAAGCTATGCCATTGCCTCCAAAGGTTGATGCATGAGTTCCAGGCGTAAATTCTACTGAAAACTTTTTCTTTGCCACTATGGCACCTATTGGAATTCCATTACCTAAACCTTTTGCGCAAGTTACGATATCTGGTACAACACCATATTTTTGAAATCCAAACAATTCCCCTGTCCTACCTATTCCAGTTTGAACTTCATCAAATATTAAAACTATATCTTTTTTATCACATATTTTTCTAACTTCCTCTAAATACTCTTGATCAACAGGGTTAATACCACCCTCTCCTTGTATTGGTTCTATTATAATTGCTGATGTGTTTTCTGTGATTTGAGCCTGTAAGCTGCTTAAATCATTAATCTGCGCTCTATTAACACCAGATAACAAAGGTTTTAGATTATTATGATATTTTTCTTGTCCAGTCAATGATAAAGCTCCCATTGTTCTTCCGTGAAAAGATTGATTCATAGAAATTATTTCATAGCACTCTTCGCTTTTATTTTTTTGACTGTAAATTCTACTTAATTTAATTGCAGCCTCTACAGCTTCTGCTCCACTATTACAATAAAAAACTTGATCTAAACCTGAATATTTAGCTAATTTTTCAGCTACTTCAACAGCAGGCTCTATCCAGTAAAGATTTGATACATGATTTAGTTTTTTCAACTGTTCATTGATAGCATCAATAAACTCTTGATTTGCATACCCCAGGCAATTTACTGCAATGCCTGCCACAAAATCTAGGTACTTCTTTCCTTTGTCATCATATAAATATACTTTTTCTCCCCTATCAAAAACAATAGGGAAGCGAGCATAAGAATTCATTATATATTGATTACCCTTTTTTATAGTATCATTTTCCATTCTATAACCTCCGGTTATTTGTTTATTTTTTTTACTATAAGTTTGCTCCTATAGTATGTGAAGCGTATTAGCCTTTATTTAAAATAGTGTTACTTTTATACTCCTGTGCCTATGGCATAAGCATTGTTCCTATCCCAGAATTAGTGAATACTTCTAGAATCAAACTATGTTCAACTCTACCATCAAGGATATGAACTCCAGATACACCTTTCTCAATGCTTTCAGCACAACACTCTATTTTAGGGATCATTCCACCTACAATTACTTTACTTTCTATGTAGTTTTGTATTTCATTAAGTTTTATCTTTGATATTAGACTTTCTCTATCATTTACGTCCTTCATGACACCTTCAACATCCGTCATATAAATTAATTTCTCAGCTTTTAATTCAGAAGCAATAGCACCTGCCACATAGTCAGCATTAATATTATAGGTATTATTGTCTTCATCACATGCTATAGGAGCTATAACTGGTATAAAATCATCATCTATTAATGCCCTAATCAACTCTGGGTTAATAGTATCAATTTGACCTACCCAACCTATATCCTCTCCATCAACTAATTTCTTTTTTGCGATAATACTCTTTCCATCTTTTCCACTTATACCAACTGCTTTCATACCTTGTTGTTCAAACAATTGAACTATTCCCTTATTGACGCTTCCTGAAAGAACCATCTCTGCAATTTCAACAGTCTCGTCATCTGTTACACGAAGTCCTTGTATAAATTTTGGTTCTTTGCCAATTTTTAATAACATTTCACTAATTTTATTTCCGCCACCATGTACAACTACTGGTTTAATTCCCACAAGCTTCATTAAACTAATATCTTTAATAACTGACAGCTTTAATTTTTCATCGATCATAGCGCTTCCACCGTATTTTATTACGATGACTTTATTGTTAAATTTTTGTATGTAAGGTAAAGCCTCTACTAATGTGGTAGCTTTATTTAGATGTTTGGCCATTATATACTCCTTTTGTATCTATTATTTATTATATGATGGTATTATCTTGGTCTCTAGGCTCAGCGCGAATAGTATAGATTAGGTTCGATATTCTCCATTTATTTTCACGTATTCATAACTTAAGTCACATCCCCATCCTGTAGATGAGCCCTCTCCTTCTTCCAATTCTATCCTTATTGTTATGTCATTGTTTTTAAGTATATTAAAAGCTTTATCTTCATCAAATGTCACAGGTAAACCTTGTTCTAATAGTAATATAGATTCATTATTACTTTCAAAGTACAATGTGGCTTTATCAGGATTAAAATCTGCTCCTGAGTATCCTGCAGCACATAACACTCTTCCCCAATTAGCGTCTTCTCCAAATAAAGCAGTTTTTACTAAGTTAGAAGTTAACACTGATTTAACAATTAAGATTGCATCTTCTTTACTTTTAGCACCATTAACATTTACTTCAATAAATTTACTAGCACCTTCACCATCTCGAACAATCTCTTGGGCTAAGTACTTATTAACATATAAAAATGCATCGTAAAATATTTTATAGTTCTCATCACGGGAGATTATTTGTGCGTTACCTGCCATTCCATTTGCTAGAGCAATAACCATATCATTTGTACTAGTATCTCCATCTACTGAAATCATATTGTAGGTGTCCTTTGTAATCTCTTTAAGCGTATCTCTGAGCAAGCTTTCGTCAATATTAATATCAGTTGTAATAAAAGAGAGCATAGTTGCCATATTTGGGTGTATCATACCTGAACCTTTTGCCATTCCCCCAATATGTATTTCCTTTCCTTCAATTTCTATCTTTACTGATATCATTTTTATATTGGTGTCAGTAGTCATAATACCTTCAGCTGCATTAATTCCCGATACAACATCATCGTCGAGTTCTTGAACTAAACCATCTATATTGTTAGTAATTTTATCTATAGGTAGTGGCACTCCAATAACACCTGTGGAGGCTACTAATATCTCATGTTGATCTGCTCCTATAGATTTTGCAAGAGTCTTTGCAGTTAATACTGTATCTTCATACCCTTTTTGTCCAGTACATGCATTGGCATTTCCACTATTTATTACCAATGCCCTGATTTTAGAATAATTATTATATATCTCTTGATTCCATATTACTGGTGCTGCTTTGACTTTATTAGTAGTAAACAACGCAGCAAAACTACATGGAATCTCACTTAGTACTATTGATAAATCCTTCCTTTTTTTCTTTAGACCAATAAATTTTCCTCCTGATTTGAACCCCTTAGGTGCAACAACTCCGCCTTCTACTATATGCATAATTCTCACTTCTTTCTTATTTGTTTTTCCCATTATACTGGAAATATTGCTATATCTTCTAATCCTGTTGTCTCGTCTAAACCAAATAAAATGTTCATATTCTGTACCGCTTGCCCTGCGGCTCCTTTTATAAGATTGTCAATTGCTCCAACTACTATTAAGGTATTTGTTCTAGAATCTAAATTAATACCTATGTCACAATAGTTTGATCCTTTTACCCACTTAGTCTCAGGATTTATTCCCTTATTTAATAATCTTACGAAATAATCATCTTTATAAAACTCACGATAAATATTGTAAATATCGTCAATATGAATATCTTCCGTTAATCTAATGTAGCAAGTTGCTAATATCCCTCTATTCATAGGTACTAAGTGTGGAGTAAAAATCAAATGTATATCCTCTCCAGCTATTACAGATAACTGTTCTTCAATCTCTGGTGTATGTCTATGGGATGCAACTTTATAAGCTTTAATTGATTCATTACACTCAGTAAAATGGGTAGAAATATCTAAACTTCTTCCTGCACCAGTTACTCCAGATTTAGCATCTATTATTAGTGACTTTTTATCAATAAAACTCTTATCCATAATTGGTGCTAGGGATAGTATGCTGCAAGTAGTATAACAGCCTGGATTAGCTATTAATTTATACTTACCAATGTTTTCTCTATTTAACTCACACAAACCATAAATAGAATCTTCTTTAAGAAGTGTTTCATTACCATGCTTTGTGTTATACCAATTCTCGTAGATGCTTAAATCGCTTATTCTGAAGTCTGCCCCTAAATCTATAATCTTTGCTTTAGATATAATATCTTTTGTTACTATATTAGAAGCAACTCCATGAGGTAGTGCCAAAAATATTATATCTACATCTTTACATATTTTATCAACATCATTCACTTCAAATGTTAAATTACTCCGTTTAATATAATTACCATACATACTATCATATCTTTCATTTATATTACTTCTAGATGTGATTACTTTAATATCTACATTTGGATGTTGATACAAAAGTCTTATAAGTTCTTGCCCTGCATATCCTGAAGCTCCTACAACTGCTACCTTAATCAAATTTAACACCTCTTCAATTTATATCAATAATATTTTATATTTATTTATATTGCATATTATACATTATTATTGTATAATTATTCAATAGTAAAATGAATTATTTTTATTGGAGGAATATAGAATGAAAGAAAAAGTAATATTAGCATACTCAGGCGGTTTAGATACAACAACTATTATACCCTGGTTAAAGGAAAACTATGATTACGAAGTAATTGCTGTTTGTATTGATGTAGGCCAAGGTCAAGAAATTGATGGTTTAGAAGAAAGAGCTATTTCTTCAGGTGCAAGCAAATTATACATAGATGATGTACGTGAAGAATTTGTACAAAATTACGTTTACCCTACTATGAAAGCTGGAGCTGTGTATGAAAACAAGTATCTCTTAGGTACTTCCATAGCTCGACCGCTGATTGCACAGAGACTAGTTCATTATGCCTTATTAGAAGGTGCAGTTGCTATATGCCATGGCGCTACAGGCAAAGGAAATGATCAAGTGCGATTTGAATTGACTATGACAGCTTTAGCACCCCACTTGAAAATCATAGCACCTTGGAGAATTTGGGATATTAAATCTAGGGAAGACGCAATAACCTACTGTTTAAAACACGATATTAAACTAAATATGAAAAAAGATACTAGTTATAGTAGGGATAGAAACTTATGGCATGTAAGCCACGAAGGTTTAGAACTTGAAGACCCTTCTATTGAACCTGATTTATCAAAAATACTACAGATGTCAAACACAATAGAAAATGCCCCAAATGAGGCTGAATATGTAGAACTAGAATTTGAAAAAGGTATCCCAATAAAATTAAATGGAAAAGAACTAAACGGGAATGATATGATTACAGCGTTAAATGAAATTGGTGGAAAACACGCTATTGGCGTTATTGACTTAGTTGAAAATAGAATTGTCGGCATGAAATCTAGGGGAGTCTATGAAACTCCTGGCGGCACTATTCTTTATAGAGCCCACGAAGAACTAGAACATTTATGCTTAGACAAACAAACTTACTCCTATAAACAAACTTTATCAATTAAATACGCTGAGTTAGTATATAGTGGTGAATGGTTTACTCCACTTCGAGAAGCTTTAGAAGCATTTGTTGAAACTACACAAGAATCTATATCAGGTGTCGTTAAACTTAAATTATTCAAAGGAAATATAATATCAGCAGGTGCAACTTCTCCAAATTCATTGTATAATGAAGAAATTGCTAGCTTTACTACTGGTGACTTATACGATCATAAGGACGCGGAAGGTTTTATTAGATTGTTTGGTTTACCACTTAGAGTAAGAGCACTTATGAAAATGCAAAAGAATCAACCATGATAAAAAAAAGGATGTGACTTCATGAAACTTTGGGGAGGACGGTTTACAAAAGACACTAGCCAGTTAACTGATGATTTTAATTCTTCTATACATTTTGACAATATATTGTACAGTTATGATATCCAAGGAAGTATAGCCCATGCAACTATGCTAGGAAAGCAAGGAATTATTAGTATAGATGAAGCTGAACTTATAATAAAAGGACTCAATGAAATTCTACAAGAAATTAAAATGGGCAAAGTAGAATTTGATGTTTCTGCAGAAGATATTCATATGAATGTAGAAAAATTCCTCATAAATAAGATAGGTGATACTGGAAAAAAACTTCACACAGGCAGAAGTAGAAATGACCAAGTAGCCCTAGATATTCGAATGTATGTAAAAGATAAAATTAAACATATTGATAGTTTACTACACGAATTACATGAGGTATTAGTAAATATTGCAGAAAAAAATATAGATACAATTATGCCTGGCTATACACATCTACAGAAAGCGCAACCCATAACCTTAGCTCACCATGTACTAGCTTACTTTGAAATGTTTAAAAGGGATCGTGAAAGGCTTTCAGATTGTTATAAAAGAGTAAATATTATGCCCCTAGGTGCAGGAGCTC
Source organism: Alkalibaculum sporogenes (assembly GCF_009362815.1). Classification (GTDB taxonomy): domain Bacteria; phylum Bacillota; class Clostridia; order Eubacteriales; family Alkalibacteraceae; genus Alkalibaculum_A; species Alkalibaculum_A sporogenes. Next base: position 48,552 of record NZ_WHNX01000022.1, read on the forward strand.
TAGCAACTACCACCTACAATTTAGATCGAACTTATGTCTCAAAATTACTAGATTTTGATGGTATAACTATGAATAGTTTGGATTCTGTATCAGATCGAGATTTTTGTATAGAATTTATGAGTGCCATGTCCCTAATGATGATGCACTTAAGTAGGTTTAGCGAAGAGATTATCCTTTGGTGTTCTGATGAATTTAATTTCATACAATTAGATGATGAATATAGTACTGGCAGTAGTATTATGCCACAAAAGAAAAACCCAGATATAGCAGAACTAGTAAGAGGTAAAACTGGAAGAGTTTACGGTAATTTACTAGCCTTACTTACTACCATGAAAGGATTACCTTTGGCATATAACAAAGATATGCAAGAAGATAAAGAAGCATTATTTGATTCTGTAAATACTCTTTCCATGGCTATACCAATTTTCACAAAAATGCTTGCCACATTAAAAGTAAATAAAGAAGTCATGTATAAGTCAGCAGGCAGAGGATTTACTAACGCTACTGATGCAGCAGATTGGCTAGTCAAAAATAAAGTACCATTTAGAGAAGCACACGAAATAATTGGAAAATTAGTACTTTATAGCATTGAAAATAATAAAACACTAGAAGAATTAACTATTGAAGAATATAAGAATATTTCTGATTGCTTTGATGAAACAGTATATAGTAGTATAACTCTAGAAGCATGTGTAAATAATCGAAAAGTAGATGGAGGTCCATCTAAAGAAAGTATAGAAAAAGTAATTTTTATTAATAAGAATTACTTGTTAAATAATTCTATACAAAAATAGCGACTTAGACGCTTATTCAAGTATAATAGAGAAATTCAAGTATAGGCTGCCAAACTGGCAGCCTATTGATCATAAAACATATTACACAGTATTTCTTAAATTTTTAATTATATCTAATTGCTATTTTATATTCTTAATACAATATCCCACCAATATATGTAACAGTATTAGGTCCGTTATTGTACTGTAAATTATTATCTTTCATTAATGACATTACGTCAATACCACTTGCTTCTAGTGATATAATCTTATCCTCAGGTCGTCTACATGGTTTATCTTCTGGATATGTACATGTTTTGCATAACGAACATGCTCCTACTCCAAATATCTTAAAATCAAAGTCTTTGCCAAAACCTTTCTTGACTGACAATAACTTTTCCTGAAAATCTTTAGCGCTATTAACCATGCCCTCCCAATCGTATGAATCATTTAATTCATAAACCTCATGAAGCACCATAAAATTATTATAATTTTCAAATGTATCTCTAATCGAATCTAAATTCTCTATAGCTGGTGGACATACCCAGTTCTTACCGTAACTACCACAATAATTTTTCTCACAAAGATTTCTTACCTCATCACTTAGGATTATAGAATCTTTGTCTATTTGATTATAGTTCGATATTTTACCTTGTACTACATCTACTATCGCTTCCACTACATCATCTCCTTTTTATAAACTTCACTAATATCTTTAGCACTATATTTAAACATGTACAATTCAACTTAACTCCATTATATTATATAATAGTTTGATTATACAATAAATTAATGGATAATCGTAAATTTACTAGTAATTACCAGGGCTATCTAATGATAAAACAAAGAAAAAATGGAATATGATTTTGTCTCATATACATGATGAGAGCAAGAGTATGTTTAAAACAAACTCAAACACGCTGTCGCATACTGTATGAAAGAACTCGAAGATTAACTAAATTTTTGAAACTCGCTACGCTCAAACAGTCAAAAATTCTTGACGTTAATCGTCTCCTTCTTTTGAATTTAGCGAAGCTATCGTTTGCTAA
>NZ_WHNX01000023.1 GCF_009362815.1 Alkalibaculum sporogenes
CCATATTAAAAAACTCCTTACTGGTTTGAATTCATATCTAAATTCTTGCCATTAAAGAGTTATTTTTTACCATAGACACAAAATTTATTACACTACCTTAAAGAATTTTGCTTTTTTCCACACAAGTACTAACTGCCTCTATTACGGCATGACGAAACCCACTTGATTCAAGGCTTGCCACTGCTTCGATAGTTGTTCCACCTGGAGAGCAAACGGCATCTTTTAATTCGCCAGGGTGCATATTAGTCTCAAGTACCATTTTAGCGGCACCTAAAACTGATTGAGAAGCAAAAATATATGCTTGTTTCCTCGGCATGCCATGTAGAACGGCGGCATCTGCTAATGCTTCTATAAACATATATGCATAGGCAGGGGAAGAACCACTTACACCAGTTACTACATCCATTAACTTTTCTTCTATAAATTCTAATTTTCCAAAACATTCAAAAATTGTTTTCAATTCATTTTTTTCTTCATTAGTTATCATATCATTAAGACATATAGCTGTCATAGCCTCACCCACGAAAGCGGGAGTATTAGGCATAGCTCTTGCTATTTTTATTTTTCGATTAAAACGTTTTTCATTTTGATTAATTTTCTGCCCAGCAGCAATCATTACTATTACTACATTTTCTTTTATTTCATCTTTAATCTGTGCAATGATTTTTTCGTACATATAAGGTTTAACTGAAAGAAAAATAATATCGCATTCTTTTGCAATCACAAGATTATTTTGTGTAATATGAACACCAAAAGATGATTTCACTTCATCTAAACTTTCTAAAGATGGATTTGAAGCATAAATACTTGAACTGTGTATAAAATCTTTCTTTATAAGACCACCAATCATCGCTTTTGCCATATTTCCACAACCAATAAAACCAATTTTTTTATCCATATTATTTGAGTCCTTTCTGATTCGTATATTAAAAAACTATTATGTTAATTATAACAGTAATTTCCACGATCACAAATAAAGTTGTAGGAGTAAGTGAAACTTTATTACTATTTTTATAGAAAATAATGGATATTAAACTTGCTATTCAACAATTAGTATATCTGATATAATATTTTAAGCTATTATTTAGTAAAACAGACTAAAGGGTTAGATGCGAGATTATGGTGAAATGGTATAACTACAAAAATTTTACCTCGCAAGTATGACCAAATGAAAGGAAGAGAATATTGCAAACACTAGAGAAGAAATATGGATTATGGACATCTATTGCTATGGTTGTGGGTGTTGTAATAGGATCGGGTGTGTTTTTTAAGGCAGACGACGTGCTTACATTAACTGATGGAAATTTAATATTAGCTTTACTAGCATGGGTAATTGGCGCCATAGCAATGGTTTTTGGAGCTTTAGTTATTGCTGAATTTGCTCAGCGGATAGAGAAGGCAAATGGACTAGTAGACTATTACGAAACAGCATATGGCAAAAGATTTGGTTACTTAATGGGATGGTTTAATGGGACAATATACTATTCACCACTTTCTGCTATATTAGCCTGGATTAGCTCTTTGTATACTTTAGTAATTTTTGGTGTAGCGCAACCAGATAATTCTCCAGTTACATGGATACTAGCTTTTATATATTTAGTTATGGCGTATATACTTAATTATTACACGCCTATCTTAGCAGGTAAATTTCAAGTAGCTACTACTATTGTTAAGTTAATTCCATTGGGTTTGATTGCAATTGTAGGGAGTGTTTTTGGGATAAGAAATGGCATACTTATTGAAAACTTCACTACTGCTTCACAGACAGTAGGAAGTGGTGTTGGTTCATTAGCGTCAGCAGTTGTTGCAACAGCCTTTGCATACGATGGTTGGATATCTGCTGTAACAATAAATAATGAAATAAAAGATGCAAGAAAGAATTTGCCGAAGGCCTTAGCTATAGGTGCTATTATAGTATTTGTAGTGTATGTAACTTATTTTCTTGGAATTGCTGGTGCGCTTAGTACAACAACAATAATTGAACAAGGAGATAATGCAGTAAACATTGCTGCAAATAATCTCTTTGGAGGTGTAGCAGGTGTTGTACTCTCTGTTTTTGTGGCTATATCATGTTTAGGCACATTAAATGGATTGACAATAGCATGTATAAGAATGCCTTTTTCACTTGCTATTAGAGGTCAGGGACCTATGCCAAAATTATTAGCTAAAGTCAACAAAAAGACTGAGATGCCAACATATTCAGTAATATATGCATTTATTTTGTCTATTATATACTTAACGCTATGGTATGGAAGTATAAATAATTGGTTTGGTAGATATGTGGGGATAGACGAGATACCCATAGTACTTATCTATGGACTATACATATTTTTGTATATTTGGTATATGAGAAACTTTAAGGACTTGAACATTTGGAAGAGATTCTTTATTCCATCTCTCGCGATTATAGGTTCTTTAATCATTGTGTATGGAGGAATTACAAATCCAAGTATTGGAATATATCTAGTTATATCCATACTAGTTATATTGTCCGGTTTGATCTTCTATAAAGATTCAAATTAGTTTTTGCATTTGACGAATAGTTTTAGTAGATGTATAATATTTTTGTTAAGTAAAATTTGACAATTACAAATAAAAAAGAGGTGGATTTTAAGTGAAAAAGATTTTAGTATTAATTTTAGCAGGTCTATTAATATTAACCCTTGTAAGTGGATGTGGAGCAAAAGACGAAGATGCAACTGCAAAAACCCCTGAAACTCCAGAGGTTAATACGCCAGTAGTGCCAGAAGGTCCCGATACTGCAGCAGATGCTACAGATGGTACATACACAGCTGAAGGTGAAGCAGATACTTATGGTTGGAAGCACTTTGTTGAATTAGAGATTAGTGAAAAACAAATTACTAGTGTAAACTTTGATTATGAGAATGCTGAGGGTATTATGAAGTCTGAAGACGAGGCTTATGCTGCATCAATGGAAGCAACAGGTACTACTCCAGATGTTTTTATACCTGAACTGGAAGCACAGCTTTTAGCAAAACAAGATATTTCTGCTATTGACGGAGTATCTGGTGCTACACAGTCAACTGAGCACTTTACAGTACTAGTTAAGGAAGCATTAGGTAAGGCAGAAAACAAATAATCGATAACTGTGCTCAGCTTAGCAACATGTGTTGCTAAGCTGAGGTTTTTTTATTTTTTAAAAATAAAGTTTGATAAAATTTAAAATTTGGTGTATACTAAGCTTACCTTGCATTATTAGTAAAAGAATTATTATAAATGAATTTAGAATTAACTACTTTTAATATCAGCACTACTTATAGATTTTGGTTCTAATGGATGAATTTTTTTTTACAAGTGATAAAAGGAATTATATTTTCGGAGGTAAGATAGTATGAACGGTACAGTAAAATGGTTTAACTCAGACAAAGGATTTGGTTTTATCACTTCAGACGAAGGTAAAGATGTGTTTGCACATTATTCACAAATTCAAAAAGACGGTTTCAAAACTTTAGTAGAAGGCGAAAAAGTTTCTTTCGACGTAGTTGAAGGCGCTAAAGGCCCACAAGCTGAAAACATTACTAGCCTATAATTCTTACGAATTATAAAGATCTGAGGAATAATCTTCAGATCTTTTTTTTATATAAAAAGTCCAACTATATTGCTGATATCAAAACTATACGATACAAAGTAAAGTCATAAAGTTTTTCTTTCATTAGTTTAGATATTTTCAGATGCAATGTGATTACTTTACATTGTTTTATAAATAGCTAGCAAATGTTTGGAGAATTTAGTATTATTAAAATAAAATAACTTTACGAGGTTAATAATGGAAAATAAATATGAATCATTAGAACTCTCTACACAAATAGTAATTGAGGAAGCTTTAAATCGTGGTGTCGCAGTTGAAATTCTAGACGAAAAAGAGAATTTTATACGTTTAAGAAAAGGTGATAAAACTGAGTATATCCAGCAAGCAACAAAAACTTCAGCAGATCCTTATATTATCCCATTAATAATGGAAAATAAACAGTTGACAAAGTTATTGTTAAGTGAGCATTCAATGAGTGTGCCAAAAGGTATTGAGGTAAATTCTTTGAGCCAAGCTATTGAAATTTATCCTTCATTTGAAAATATGAACATCGTAATAAAACCAAATACGACTAATTTTGGTAAAGGTGTTTTTATTCTAGATAAAAGTAGTAGTATTACTGAATATAGAAGCTCTGTAATTGAGGCTCTAAAGTTTGATTCTACTGTACTAATAGAACATTTTATAAAGGGTAAAGAGTATAGATTTCTAATAATAAATAATGAAGTAGTAGCTGTGTTGCATCGTATACCTGCCAATGTTATAGGAGATGGACTGCATACTATAGAAGAGTTAGTATTTATAAAAAACCAAAGCCCACTTCGTGGTAAAGGTTATAAAACACCTTTAGAGAAGATTGAACTTGGAAAAGTTGAAATAGCCCATCTTCAAAAACAGAATATGGATACTAGTACGATACCATCTAATAATAAAATTATCTATCTACGTGAAAATTCAAATGTGAGTACAGGTGGTGATAGTTTAGATTATACAGATGAGATACACGTTGGGTACAAAGAGATAGCTTTAAAAGCTACATCTATTATTGGGGCTAAGATCTGTGGAATTGATATTATAATAGAAGATTATAATACTGAACCAAGTAAAGATAATTACTCTATTATAGAACTTAATTTCAATCCAGCTCTGCATATGCATAACTATCCTTACCGAGGTAAAAATAGGCATGTCGAAAAGAAGATATTAGATTTATTGGGATTTTAATTACCATAGATTAGTTTAGAGCTTGCTACTGATTACTAAACTATAGAACAAATTACAATGGAGGAATTATGCTTAAAATAGATAATGTTTCAAAAACTTATAAAAAAGGGAATAAAGAAGCTCTTAAAAATATTAATTTAGATATAGGTAAAGGCGAATTCACTGCGTTGTTGGGGCAAAATGGTGCAGGAAAGACAACTTTGATTAATATACTTGCAGGCAATGTACAAAAGACTAAAGGAATAGTTACTATTGGAGGATATGATTTAGATAACAACTCCCTAGAAACAAAAAGGATTATAGGGATTGTACCTCAAGAAGTTGGACATGATTATGTTTTTACAATTGAAGAGATGCTTAAGAAGCAATCTGGTTATTTTGGTATTAAAAATAATAAAAATTATATTGACGACTTACTTGAAGAATTATCTTTAAAGGATAAACGCAAAGTAACGGCAAGAGAACTTTCAGGAGGAATGAAAAGACGTTTGCTCATTGCAAAAGCCTTAGTTCATAAACCTAAAATTTTAATATTAGATGAGCCGACTGCTGGAGTAGATATAGAGTTACGAAGATCCATGTACGGATTTCTCAATAAATTACATGGAGAAGGTACTACTATTATTCTAACTACACACTATATTGAAGAAGCTGAAAAACTATGTAAGCGAATTATAGTTATTGACGACGGGAAAATTATTGAAGATCAACCGAAGGAAAAATTAATGGGATTATTTTCGGAAAATACCCGTATTAAGTTTGAGTTTGATTATGATATAAATAGTAGTGATATTGAGTTTCTAGAAGAATATAGCCCAATTATTAAAGAGAATAGAGAACTGCAAATAAAGGTAAATAAAAGTGATTTATCAAAGGTACTAAGGCTCGTAAGCGAAAGAGGATTAAAATTTGTAGATATAAATGTAGATAAACCTAAACTTGAAGACATATATTTAAAGTTAATTAGGCATTAGGAGGTACGATGAAAGCATTTTACAATAGATATGGATTTATGACCCTTTTAACTCGAGAGATTCATAGATTCACTAAGGTTTCTATACAAACAATTTTAGCACCATTATTATCAAATATACTGTATTTAGCAATTTTCGGCGCTATGCTTCAAACTAGAGAAGTTGGAATTGATGGGGTAAGTTTTTTAAATTTCTTAGTTCCAGGTTTGACTACAATGGGAGCACTAATGGCAGCATTTCAAAATCCAGCATTTTCATTAATAGCTCAGAAGTTTCAAAGTACTATTCAAGACTTAAATAGTTATCCTATATCTGATGTTGAAAAATCTTTAGCATTCATACTTGGAGGTACATTTAGAGGTTTTTTAGTTGGCATATTAACTTATACTGCTACGATTCCATTTGTAGGAAGTCAAATAAGCAATCCAATATTATTCTTTTTTTCTATTTGTGTTACTTCCTTTATTTTTGCATCTGTGGGACTTGTATGTGGACTTATACTTGATAATTTCGAAAAGATGAATTTTGCACTAGCTATTGTTATAACTCCTTTATCTTATTTAGGAGGCGTATTTTTTGAGGTGTCAAAACTACCGGGAATATTATCGTACATAGGTTTGATTAATCCAATATATCCCTTAGTAAATATAACTAGGTATGCATATTTAGGAATTTATGAAGGGAATATATGGGTTCATGGGATAATGGCGTTAATATTTCTATCTGTTGCGTTTATTACTTCGCTGATTATATTCAGAAAAGGGATAGGAATTAAGACTCGGTAAGTAATAATTAGAAAAATCTCAAAATAAGAAACTTAAACTTAACAGTTAAACTAAGCGAATGAAATGTACTTTCGAGGTTAGACTAATATCAAATTTTTATAAGGAGATGTTAGTATGACCAAAGATAGTCAACCAGATAAAAAAGAAGTAAGGAAAAAAAAGAGCAAAGGCCAGACACCAATAACGGCTGAAGCACAAAATCACAATAAAAATGCTAAAAAGCAATCTATAGAGAATAACGATGTTTAAAAAAAAGTGTGATTAATCAAATTGCAAGAAGAGTCTTAGACCTAAGTGAAAATTAAATCTCAAGGTCTAATGGCTCGTTTTCAGGAGCGGAGGATTCTATGAAAATTGATTTACCTAATCAGATTAGGGAGGCACTTAAAATCATACATAAGAGGGGTTATGAATCTTTTGTTGTAGGTGGATGTATTAGAGATGCCCTGATTGGTGTTGATACTCATGACTATGATATAACTACAAATGCAAGACCTACTATAATCATGGACATTTTTAAAGAATATCGCGTACTTCAAACTGGAATAGTACATGGTACTATAACTGTAATTATGGAAGATATACCAGTTGAGATTACTACTTATAGAATTGAAGGCATATATTCAGACAATCGTCGCCCTGACAAAATTTTATTTACTCAAAAGATAAAAGACGATTTAAAGAGAAGAGATTTTACTATGAATGCCATTGCATACAATGAAGAGAGTGGCATAGTTGATCTATTTAATGGACAAGTAGATATAGAAAATAAGATCATTCGCTGTGTAGGAGATCCAGATAAAAGATTTGAAGAGGATGCTTTACGTATCTTAAGAGCTTTGCGTTTTTCATCTACTTTAGGGTTTAGTATAGAAGTTCAGGCATCTAAAAGTATTCATGATCGCAAAGAATTACTTAACAATATTTCAATAGAACGCATTACATCTGAATTCTCAAAAATGATTTGTGGAGAATATATTGGCAAAATACTTATTGATTTTTTTGATATAATTGAGTTCATTATTCCCAATTTATTGCCTTTTATAGAATCATCGCAACACTATAACTATGATAAGAAGTTTCGACCAACTGTTAAGAGTATTGTAAATACTCCTGGTATTTTACACTTACGCCTTGCAATGCTACTAAACAATATAATACCTTATCATGCATCAGTGAGTAAGTTGAGTCAGGAAGATATTGCAAAAGAAGCAAAACAAATACTGATAAAACTACGTATTGATAAAGATACTATTCAAAGGGTATACACACTTGTGAAATACTACAACCTAGAGATAGAAGTTAATGAATATTATATTAAGAGGTTCATGAATATATTAACTCCTGAAGCGTTAAAAGACATACTACAATTAAGAAAAGCGAATGAATCTTACGGTAATACCAATGAATTTAGTGTAATTGACAAAATAGAACAAATGATCTTGACGGTGGATAAAATTTTACTAGAAGAAGATTGTTACTCTATAAAAGATCTTGCATTAAAAGGTGAGGATCTATTAGCAATAGGAGTACCTCCTAGTAAGTTAGTAGGAGACATTCTTGATTATTTATTGGATAAAGTGATTTCTAACGAGACTGAGAATGAAAGATCACAGCTTATCGATTTAGCAAAAAAATATCTATGGAGAAAAGTAAATGACGAAGGACATATACGGGGAAGTGAAAGTATCATGAATGATAATAAGGATTTTTTTATGCCTGCTGAATGGGAAGAACATGAGAGGACTTTTATAGAATGGCCTGTTAAAGAGGCTATGGTATGGTCTGAAAATTACTTGGATCTTTGTACAGGGTATAGCGAGGTTGCAAGGAAAATTGCTAGTTATGAGCCTGTTACAATGATAGTAAATGAAGAAACTCAAATTGAAGCGCAAAGATTCTGCGGTAAAAGTGTAGAAACACTAGTAGTTTCTCATAATGATGCATGGATAAGAGATAATGGACCTACTTTTGTAGTTGCTAATGATAAAAGGATTAAGGGAGTAAATTGGAAATTTAACGCGTGGGGTGAAAAATACTTGCCGTATGATCTAGACGATGCTGTTGCACCAAAAATTTTAGAACATTATAATGTACCAAGAATTAATGTACCTATTGTATTAGAAGGTGGGTCAATTCACGTTGACGGTGAAGGAACTTTAATAACTACAGAAGAATGTCTCTTAAATCCCAATAGAAATCCTGATTTAACAAGAGGTGAAATAGAAGAACATGTTAAAAAAAATCTAAATATTTCTAAGATTATTTGGCTTAAGAGAGGATTATTCGGAGATGAGACAGATGGACATATTGATAATATCGCGTGTTTTGCAAGACCAGGTCTTGTCTTAATTCAAACTTGCCAAGATGTACAAGATCCCAATTATGAAATAACTAAGGAATGTCTTGAAATTTTAAAGAATAGTACTGACGCAAAGGGCAGAAAGCTAGAAATAATTGAAATTCCACAGCCCCCAATCAGATTTTACAAGGATATTAGACTAACTCTAAGTTATATAAATTTTTATTTTATTAATAAGAGTCTTATATTACCAATTTTTGGTGGAGATGCTGAAGAAACAGATAAACAAGCAGAGGCGATCCTACAACGAGTATTCCCAGATAGAACAATTGAAAAAGTATATAGTATGTCCTTAATAAAAGAAGGTGGAAATGTTCACTGTATTACTCAGCAAATGCCACGTGTTTGACAAGTGATAAAAATATTTACGAGTATGGCGGCACTCACTCATGATAAGATAGAGCGAAGAAGTTAGGAGTAACGACGCCAGTAGAAAGAGGTTGTATTTTCATATTTTTAATGAAGCTAAATTATTGAGGAAGTTTATTAAGTATGGTAATTATAGAATTACGAACATTTTCAATAGATTACCGAAAATAGTGTAAAAAAAGCATTTAAAGTACTGATAATTGGTACTTGACTTCAAGAGGAGGATAATTATGAGGAATGTAAGTGTAGCAGCTACTCAAATGGGCTGTTCATCTAATATAGAAGAAAATATAGCAAGAGCAGATAAATTAGTGAGATTAGCAGCATCCAAAGGAGCTCAAATTATATTAATTCAGGAACTCTTTGAAACTCCATATTTTTGTCAGATTGAAAAACCTGAGTATTACAATTATGCTACAGAAGTGGAAGAAAACAAAGCGATTAATCACTTTAAAGATGTTGCTAAAGAATTAAAAGTTGTCCTGCCTATAAGTTTTTATGAGAAAAAAAACAATGCTAGATATAATTCCCTAGCAGTTATAGATGCAGATGGCATAGTCATGGGAGTATATAGAAAAAGTCATATTCCCGATGGACCTGGTTATGAAGAAAAATACTACTTTAATCCTGGAGATACAGGATTTAAAGTTTGGGATACGAAATATGCTAAAATTGGAGTAGGAGTATGTTGGGACCAATGGTATCCGGAAGCTGCCAGAGTAATGGCACTGAAGGGAGCAGAAATACTCTTTTATCCCACTGCAATAGGTTCTGAACCAGAACAACCTGATGTAGATTCTAAAGAACATTGGCAACGATGTATGATAGGACATGCAGCATGTAATCTAATGCCAGTAGTAGCGTCTAATCGCATTGGAATAGAATTAAATAATGATTCAAAAATTGAATTTTATGGATCTTCTTTTATCACAAATCAATTAGGTGAAAAAATAGCAGAGGCAGGAAGAACTCAGGAGACAATATTAGTCGAAAGATTTGACCTAGATGCTATATCAGAACAAAGAATAGAATGGGGAATATTCAGAGACCGTCGCCCTGATTTATATGGAGCAATCTTAACATATGATGGAGAAACAAGAGGACTTAATGATTTGCGTTGATGAAGCATATTGCCCATGTTTTCAGTAGGCGGTCGAATATGATTTTTAGTAAGCGGGTCGCTGAGGGCCGACCCATACCTACAGCAACAATATACTATATGAAAAAAACGTAGTGGTCGCAGCCTACGGCGACCAAAACAACATCCCAGGTGAAAACACCCCGTAGTGGCCGCAACCCACGGCGACCAAAACAACACCCCCGGTGAAAACACCCCGTAGTGGTCGCAGCCCACGGCGACCAAAACAACATCCCAGATGAAAACACCTCGTAGTTGTCGCAGCCCACGGCGACCATAAAACATCCAGATGAAAACACCCCGTAGTGGTCGCTGCCTACAGCGAACCATATTTTAATTAATTATACTTCTATATTCTGTATATCAAAGTTTCAGCTTTGATAGAGCATCTGCTAGTGCTGAATTTACCTCCGATTCATCGTTGTTCTTTTTCAGATATTTTTGAGCCTCTTTTTTTGAGATGCTTTTATTTTCTTTGCTCTTTCGTTGGTTAAAGGAAGACAACTTTTCTCTATGTCCGCAGGTACATGTAAAGATCTGTCCTTCTCCTTCACCTACCATAGTTAATTTCTTCTTGCAATTAGGACATCTTGCATTTGTTACTTTTGATAAGCGTTTTCTATTACCACATTCTCTATCTACGCATACTAGTACTAAACCGACTTTGTCTTTTTCTTGTAGCATGTGTTTACCACATTTCGAGCATTTTTCTCCACTAATATTATCATGTACAAATTTTCCGTCGTCTGTTTGTATTTCTTCGATGATTTCTTTCGTGTAAACTTTAATTTCGTCTATGAAACTGTCTTTTTTTAGTTTTCCAGTTTTTATAGCGTCTAATTTTTGTTCCCATGTTGCAGTAAGGTCAGGAGCTTTTAAGTCTTCTGGGACAAGCTCTAGTAGTTGCCTTCCTTTACTAGTGGTAATTATATCTTTGCCTCGTTTTTCAACGTAAAATTTATTAAATAGTTTTTCTATGATATCTGCCCGGGTTGCTACAGTACCTAATCCACTGCTTTCTCCTAAAATCTTGGCTAGTTTATTATCTTTTTTGCTCATATATTTCGATGGGTTTTCCATTGCCGATAACAGAGTCCCCTCGTTGAATAAAGAGGGAGGAGATGTTTTGCCTTCGACTGCATTTAATTCATTTATGTTTAAAAACTGATCGTTTTTTAAATTTGGTATTAGTACTTCCATATTTTCATCGTGTGCATTATCTCTTAAATAAATTTCCTTCCAACCAAGGTCTATAGGATGTTTTCCAGATGCTGTGAATATTTCCTTTGATACTTCAACTTTTATAGTTGTTTGTTCATATTTGTAGGGTGGATATAACACAGATAAAAATCTTTTAACAACTAAGTCAAAGATCTTCCTCTCGCTATCTGATAATATTCCAATGGATACCTTTTGTTCAGTAGGAATAAGGGCATGATGATCTGAAACTTTACTATTATCAACAAAATGTTTTTGAGATTTAATTGTTCTTATTTTTTTCACTAAGTGCTGATATTCACCAGAATTTATTGCAGCTAAACGATCTTTAAGGGTTCCTACGATATCGGAGGATATATATTTAGAATCAGTTCTTGGATAAGTCAAAATTTTATGGTTTTCGTATAGTCTTTGAGCGATAGATAGAGTTTCCTTTGCAGAAAAATCAAATAATCTATTCGCATCTCGTTGTAGTTCTGTTAGATCGTATAATTGTGGAGGGTAAAGTGATTTCTCTTTCTTATCTACAAGAACTACTTTAGCTTGAGTAGATTTCTTGCATTTCTCAACTAGAGTCTGAATGGAATTCTCGTTAAAAATCCTACTTTCACTAGTTTTTTGATCTTTCCACAAAAATGAAATTCCATTTGCTACAAGTTTTAATTCCTTGTAAACTTTCGGAGTAAAATACTTTATTTCATTTTCTCGATCTGCTATTAAGTTTAACGTAGGAGTGTGTACTCTACCACAAGATAGTTGAGCATTGTATTTACATGTCAGAGCCCTAGTAGCATTAATACCTACAATCCAATCAGACGTTGCTCTTGCTAAAGCAGAACTATATAAATTATCGTAGTTTTTGCCGTCTTTCAATTGTTTGAAACCTTCTTGAATGGCTTTATCAGTTACAGAAGATATCCATAGACGTTTAATAGGCTTTTTATTGTGAGCTTTCTCAAGTATCCATCTTGCAACAAGTTCGCCTTCACGACCTGCATCAGTAGCAATTACTATTTCAGATACATCATTTCGATTTAATTGTTTCTTTACAGTATGGTACTGTTTAGTAGTTTTTTTTATTACTTCTAATTTTAATTGGGATGGAATAATAGGTAAATCAATCATATTCCAAGATTTATATTTTTCATCGTAATTTTCTGGAGGTGCTAGTTCAACTAAATGACCTAAGGCCCACGTAATAATATAGTCACTTCCCTCTATAATTCCGTCACCTTTTTTAGTGCATTTAATTACTCTAGCAATATCACGTGCCACAGATGGCTTTTCTGCGATTATTAATTTTTTACTCATGTAGACTTCCTTTCTATATGTTCTATATGTATTATATCATAAATTATGGTTGTAATATTTAGCAGTCTACTTTATCCTACGCAGATTTCACCTCAACCCCTTGGGGGTTTCGGTCGTTGGCACTTGCTCCCTTGAGAAGTGAGAAGTGGGAGGTGAGATGTGAGATGTTGGAAGTGAGAAGTGAGAAGTGAGATAAAATCTTCAATCCTGCATCTACCTGCGAGCCAATCTGCTGCAGATTTCACCTCAACCCCTTGGGGGTTTCGGTCGTTGGCACTTGTTCATAGAATTCATTTCCTTTTCTCGTGCAAGCACGTAAAAATAAATTAATTCTGCGAGCCAATCTGCTGCAGGTTTCACCTCAACTGCTTCGCAGTTTCGGTCGTTGGCACTTGCTCATAGAATTCATTTCCTTTTCTCGTGCAAGCACGTAAAAATAAATTAATTCTGCGAGCCAATCTGCTGCAGATTTCACCTCAACTGCTTCGCAGTTTCGGTCGTTGGCACTTGCTCATAGAATTCATTTCCTTTTCTCGTGCAAGCACGTAAAATGAAATTAATTCTGCGAGCCAATCTGTTGTTCGAATAGTAAAAACTAACCTAGGTCTGTTGGATCAATGTCTATGGAATCAAATAATTCTTGAGATTTTTTGTAGTGCTTTTCTGCTTGAATTTTATTTCCTTCTTTTTCAAAAATATCTCCCTCATAAGCGAGTAACTTGGCAATAAAAAATACAGCTTTTGAGGTAGCTTCGTTTCCAACTAATTCTTTTATAGAACTAACAGGTAATCTTAGCAGCAAACTTTTACTAATACCAAAATTTTCAATAAGAGCTGTATTTGTTATTTCATGGCAAAGATCGTAGTTTTTAATATCCTTATTTAAAACAAGTGCAGCAATTATTTCTGCCATCTGTCTAGTCATCCTCAGAATATAATCATTTTCATACATAAAGAATCCCTCCAATTTGTAATGGTCATTATATAAATATAACATAATAAGGATAACAATAATTAAATAGATTTTAGTAGCAATAAAGTGAAATTTTATTCAGTGGGGACTTTCTTCATCACCTTCTGGATATTAGTAGAACTAATCAGGCTTTTGTAGGCACCTAATTTCCAACTTATATTTTTTTTCTTGAAATCTTGAAGGGGGAGCAATACCCAATTTATCTTGTGTGAAAGGTAAGAAAAATTGAATGGTATCGCCCCGGTCAGGGTTGGCTAGACTTGTAGCGACTGAAAGGAGCGAGAAGTCCGCAACCTACGACGAGAGTATTAGTTCCTATTAATTCCAGATAAACTAAGTACTTTGTTCTGTTTTATCGTCCTTGTCTGGCAATATATTTAATCTAGATTTTACATCTACTATTGCAAATACCATAAAAGGTACTAACACAAAATTAAACAAACAAATATACTGATAAATATTGAGTAAATCAAAAAGGAGTAAAGAATTTCTACTGGCATAATAAGACGCTACGAGAACTAAACTGCTAATGATAAAAACTGAATACTCTATATGTTTTTTACTCATATTGTAATTTCTAAAGATAATCAAGATAGCAAAAAAAGATATTAAATACTTTAATAACCAACCACCTACAATTTGCAACATTACATACAGTTCGCCAAAATCAAAATACTGATAATAGCTAACTAATTGAGTTTGTAAGAGTTTAGGGTAATTCAATGTTGCTGCTCGAAAAGGAGTAAAAGTCGTTAAAATACCGGTAGTAGACATGATTTCCATTTGGATCAATATAATTAGACCAATAATTACATTTCGAATAATAGTTCCTCTACGATCTTGAATTTTAGATAGATAAGGTAGTGTTATAGAGATACAACCGTATAGACCTAAAGTCTCTAGGATAGCTAATATAAAACCACTTGTGATACCATTTTCAAATACTGGAAATAACATAGACGCATCTTTATATTTAGTGGTCAGTATGCCTAAGTTTATACCAGCAATCATAATAAAGGTAATTCCAATCATAGTTATAATTACAATAGCTATTAAATTTTTGCGCACTATAAAAATAGCAGGAACGATAAAAAACAACAAGTAATACCACTTTGGTACTTCTATCAACATAACTTGATTCATAGAATCAGCCTCTACAGATGCAGACTCAATAAGGGTAATAAATAATGTCAAAACAAATAAACCAATTAAAACATTTCCAAACTTTTCGCCTACTGCACCTTGATATAGTTTAATCATATTCTTTTCATCAGAATTTTTCCAGACAATCATAATATAAATAAAAAATGCAAATATGATAATAGACGAGATGATAACTGCAACCCAAGTATCTCTTAATCCGTTAGCTATAAAAACTCTAGGGTATGTTTTTATGGAAACTATACTTACACCTAGTATTAAAAATATTAAATGGCCTGGAGAAATCTTATCCATGGTACACCTCTTTTTATTCGTAAAATAATTTTTCTTAAGATCTTAGTCTTTATAACTAATTAACTTATTGTTGTAAATATTAATTCAAGCAAAAACCTATATCTAATGATAAAATAATTTTTAATAAATATTACTATATTTCGCCGATATACTAGTAACAATAAAGTATTATATTGTGATTATTGGCATAAAAACTATAAAATTATACTTAAATGAATAGATTTGTTGCTAAGTACTAACAATACTCACTAGGTGATGAAAATGGAAAACTTTACTTTAAGCGATATAAAACCTAAATTAGAAAATATGATTGACGTAAGGTATAGAGAGATAAAGTTTGGAAAAGAACTAGTTACATTGGTTTTTATAGATAGCTTATGTGATGTAAAACTTATTAGTGAAAATATTATCGCACCATTGATACAGTATGACGAAAAACCAATTAAAGATATCAATACAGTAAAGCAAGAGGTGCTTCTAACTTGTCCTGCTAATGAAGTAGATAATATGGATAAGGCTTTAAACCAAGTTTTTTCTGGAGATATATTAATATTTTTCCATGGCTTAGATAAAGTTCTCTCTAGTGATGTAAAAGGATACCCTAAGAGAGCAATCGACATTCCCATTACAGAAACAGTTGTCAAAGGTCCTAGAGAAGGGATAAATGAAAATCTAAAAGACAATGTGTCCGCTATTAGAAGGAGATTTAAAACTGCTGATTTAAAAATTGAAGAATTTAAGTTAGGAGTAAGATCTCAAACCGCAGTTAATATGATTTATCTGGATGGAGTTGCACCTAAAAAATTAATTAACTATGTTAGAGATAAAATAAATATTATTAATACATCAGATTATATTGCATATGCAAATGATTTAGAAGAGGCAATGAAGGCTAAAGGGACCCCTTTTGATACTATAACCTATTCCGAGAAACCGGATATACTCTCGCAAAAAATTTCCGAAGGACGAGTTATAGTTTTGTTTGATGGAGACGGTTTTGGTGTTATAGCACCACATTTTTTCATAGAAAATTTTCAAACTACTGACGACTATACTATGAATAAGTTTATGTCAAATACAGCAAGAATTTTAAGATGGTTATCGTTTTTAATTGCCACATTAGTACCAGGTTTGTACTTAGCACTAGTTACTCATCACTTTAGACTTATACCATCGGTATTACTTTTTAAAATGACTGTTTTTAGAGCAGGAGTACCAATGCCTACTGTAGTAGAATTATTAATTATGATACTGTTTTTCCAAATTATAAGAGAGGCTGGTGTAAGATTACCTCAACCTATAGGCCCTACTCTAAGTATTGTAGGTGCTTTAATTTTAGGAGATGCAGCAGTTAATTCAGGTCTATCATCCCAGGTCACAGTAGTAATAGTTGGCTTAACTTCTATATGTTCCTATTTGTCGCCTAAACTATATGTTGCTATATTTTTTTGGAATACTACTATGGTAGTTTTTGCAGCTTTACTAGGTTTGCCTGGCTATTATATGGGTTTCATACTATTAGTCTCTCATGTGTCAAATTTAACTAGTTGTGACTATCCATACTTCTATCCACTAGGCACTGTAAATACTTTTAAATACAAAGACATAGTAACGAGAGGGAATCTAAGTGATATATCTGAAGATATATTTGTAAAGGACGATGAGCAATGAAAAAATTACTTTTAACTTTATTGATAGTAGCACTTTTTCTTTCAAATGGTTGTGCATACCGAGATATGAATAGATTAAAATTTGTTACAATGTCAATTTTCGATCGAAATGAACTAGGAGAAATAGAATTGTATCATGAATTATTCTCATCTACTAGAGGTCAAGGTCAAGATCTTGGGGTAGCTAAAAGGGTTACGGGCTACGCTCGGGGCGAGACCATTGGAGATGCTTACTATATTGGGCAATCTAATACTAGTCTGCCAGCAGCGTACGATGTAAATAAAACAGTAGTATTTACTGAAAATATAGCAAAGCATGGCTTGATAGATATTATTGGAGCTTTTGGTAGAAATCAAAAGCCTACGCTAAAGCAATATTTGTTTATAAGTGAAGGCCAACCTACAGAATTATTAGGTGCTAAAGTACAAGATGAAGAGTATATAGGTATATACCTCGAACAAATGATGATATTTCAAGAGCATCAAGCTAGAGTAATATCTATTTTACTAAATGATTATTTGAACGATCGATTAAGAGGAAGTAGAGTAGCAATAGTGCCTACCGTACGTCGAGTTGTTTATAAAACAGGTGAAGATGTTGAAATTAGTGGTGCTGCTGTATTAGTAAATGATAAAATGGTTGAAAAACTGACTTTAAACGAAGTTGCAACGTACAAATTTTTGACTGGAGAAATAAAACTAGGTGACATAACTGTTGACAATCCTCAAGATAAAGGTAAATTAGTGTCATTGTTGGTGTTGAAAAACAAGACGAAGGACGATTTTGAGTACCATGGTGAGAGCCTAATATACACTATAGAGATAAATACGGTTTGCTCAATAGAATCTGTCCAAGGAAAAATCGATGTTACAGATGATAAAGTAGTAGATCAAATTAAAAAGCAAGCTGAAGAAGATATAAAAAAAAGGGGTATTGAGTTATTTGAAAAATATCAAGAACAGGGTATAGATCTATTTAATGTAGAACTGCAATTGGAGAGAAAAGATCCTAATGCAGAGCTTCAAGATGTTTTAAAAAATACGACGCTAAATCTAGATGTAACAGTGAAAATTGATGGGTCTCAAACAACGTCAAATTCTAGATAGGGTTAGATCTGAGATTAGCATTTTAAATATTCAATATACCTGCTGAGTTAAGCTTTACTATTGCATAAAAATACCTACTATAGTATCATTGAAAATAAAGTGAGACTCTATTTAGTAGAACTAATCAGGCTTTTACACGCACTTAATCTGCCACTTATCTTTTTTTACAAGTGTGAGTTTTAGTGCCTGTTAATATGGGATAAAATTTATGATAAGCAGGTGGATTGTATGAGTATAATCGAAGCGGCAAAGGCTGCAAAAAAAGCGTCTATAGATTTAGCGGCTATTGATACAGTGATTAAAGATCGAGCATTAGCAGAGATAGTTAATGAACTAGAAAATAGAATGCAAGATATAGTAACTGCAAATAACGAAGATATGACGAGAAGTAAAAATGAAAATCTACCATCACCGCTTTTGAAGAGATTGAAGTTTGATGAACATAAAGTTGTAGATGTCATTGCAGGGATTGAAAGCCTTAGAAAATTACCAGAGCCAGTGGGAAAGACTCTTGATGCAACTGCACTAGATACAGACTTAGAATTATATAAAGTTAGTTGTCCGATCGGTGTAATTGGAGTAATTTTTGAATCTAGGCCAGATGCTTTAGTACAGATATCATCCCTTTGTCTAAAAAGTGGGAATGCAGTTATTTTAAAAGGTGGTACAGAAGCTAGAAGTACTAATAGAATTCTATGGGAGATTATTAAAACTGCCTCAGAAAAGGCTGGTATTCCCAGTGGTTGGATACAACTTATTGAAACTAGAGAAGATGTAACTGCAATGCTTAAGTTAGATGATTCTATCGATTTAATTGTTCCTAGAGGGTCTAATGAATTTGTAAAATACATTATGGAAAATTCTAATATACCAGTACTAGGTCATGCAGACGGAATATGTCACTGTTATATAGATGAGGGTGCAGATATAGAAATGGCAGTTAATATTGCACTTGATTCAAAAACTCAATACGTAGCAGTATGTAACGCGACAGAGACTTTGCTAGTAAATAAAAATTTAGCAGAAAGTTATTTACCACTACTTAAAAAAGCTATGGATAAAAAAAGTGTTGAATTAGTTGGAGATGAAAGAGTTCGGAGCATTATAGATATAGGAATAGCAACTGATGAAGATTGGAAAAGTGAGTATTTAGATTATAAACTTTCAATTAAGATTGTCGATAATATTAAAGAAGCGATTACACATATTAATACTTTCGGGTCAGGACATACGGAAGTAATAGTATCTAATAACAAAGAAAATGTTGAAACTTTTATGAACCTTATAGATTCCGGCAATGTTTTTTGGAATTGTTCTACAAGGTTTAGTGATGGATTTAGATATGGTTTTGGAGCAGAAGTTGGTATAAGTACTAATAAGATCCACGCTAGAGGACCTGTTGGCTTAGAGGGATTGTTAATATACAAATATAAGATGATAGGACATGGGAATATCGTAGACGATTATGAGACACAAAAGAAAACGTATAAACATGTAAAGTTAAAGAAAGAGTTCAAACTATAATGTGGATTTATTTTAATAAATAACTGCCTAAAACCTGATACCTAGTTTAGCTATGATAAGGTACATACAGTTAATGGAAAGGTAAGTTAGAGCCTAACCGCAAATATTAGAACAGTTTTTTTGTAATATGAACCTTAGATAACACTATAAAAATTCTAAGCTGCCAATTATTAGTCCTGTTGGCAGCTTTTAGACATGGATAGAGATATTCATTGATTCGTAATTAACGTACAAAGATATTTGCACTGCCAAGGCGGACTTATAGTTCATTACACTGCACTACATTTTATATATAAATCATAGCCTTGTGAAAAACTGTTATAACACTTTTATCAGAGTATAAAAGAAAGTAAAAACACAATCAATGCGATTATGAATAACAGATGGAGTAGCTTTCCACCTATCTTTAAGACTAAACCTATAACCCAAACAAATACAATCATGCCGCCTAACCATCTTAATAGTTCCATGTTTTATTTTCGCTCCTTCTTTAATTTTCTATCGCCTCTTATTTTTAAATACTGATATTGAGTAGCATTTGCATCAAATATATATAAATTATCTAAAGATAATTTTATAAAAAAGAGATTAACTAACAATAGAAATTAATTTTTGTTTCAATTAATTGTTTTGAATATATTTATGAATTGAAATTAGCTCGCCACCTAGGATGATTATAAAGGTACTTATATACAACCAGAATATTAGACCTATAATTCCGCCTAAACTTCCATATACCATTGCATAGTTATTAAAATTATTTACATAGAAAGAGAATAATAAAGATGTTATATTACATCCAATTGTAGCAAACAAAGCGCCTATTATAATGTTTTTTAAATTTAATTTTATATTAGGCGTGTACTTATATAGTAAAGAAAATATAATGAACATTATAAAAGCGGGAATGATATATCTAATAAGCTTCCAAACAACAGTTATTAAGGAACTTTCGCCCAATAAATCAAAGATAAAATTCTCTATAACTCCTCCTAATACAAGCATAAAAAAACTTAAGATTATAATAATCGTTAAACCGATAGTAGAAATAAGAGTTAAAGAAATAAGTGTAATAAAGTTACGGTTTTCTTCAACATCAAATGCTCGATTAAGTCCTTTTATAATTGCGTTTAAGCCTCTAGATGCAGACCAAAGACTTGCTAAAATACCAACTATCAAAAGAGTGCCACTTCTAGATTCCAAAGTTTCCAACAATACATTTTCAATCAATATACTTGTTTCAGTTGGGAGAAATCTATCGAAGTTATTAATTAATATTTCACTAGATAAAGGAGTAAAACTTAATAAGTTAATTAAGAAAAGTAAAAAAGGAAAAAATGCTAATATTAAGTAATAGGTTATTTGTGCGCTAATACCAGAAATATCATCATATTTATATCGTATTATGGCTTGTTCTATATATTTGAATAAAATATAGTTTCTTAACTTGTCAATCATAGATCTATCTCCAACTATCAATTATTTAATTTCTTACCTTTCAGGCTATTTCATTTTATACTCTTTTAATTTTACCCATCATTCTTTTTATTAAACTCAAGTTAAGATTGACTATTACTGAAGGGTATTATATAGTTTGTAAAAATAGAAAATGGGTATTAATATAAATGATAAAAAGATATATATAAATGGAGGTATTCTTTTATGATTATACGCAAAATAAAAGAAATAGTTACAGGTGAGCATGCAATAGATGGTGCTGGGGTGAATCTTGTTAGGGTTATAGGTAGACCTAATGTATATAGTTTTGATCCTTTTTTAATGATGGATGCATTTGATTCAATAGATCCAGATGATTATACTAAAGGATTTCCTTGGCATCCTCATAGGGGAATAGAGACTATTACTTATTTAATTAAAGGAGATATCGAACATGGAGATAGTTTAGGAAATAAAGGGCGAATTTTAGATGGACAATGTCAGTGGATGACTGCTGGCAGTGGAATAATCCATCAAGAAATGCCTCAAGCATCAGAGAGGATGTTAGGTGTTCAGTTATGGTTGAATATACCTGCAAAGGATAAAATGACAGATCCTGCATACAGGGATATTCTATCAGAAATGATACCGAAAATAGAGGATGATGCGAGCAGGGTAGGTATATTATCAGGTAATTACAAAGATACGGATGGAGCTATATGTGGAGATTATGTAAAGTTAAGATTCTTAGATGTAGATATAAAACCGAACCGAGAATGGGCAATTGATACACAGTCAGATAAGACATTATATATTTATATAATTGAGGGCAGTGGTATTTTTGATGAAGAAAAAGGATTAGTAGAGAGCAAGAGAGCGATACTATTTGAACAGGGTGACCAGCTTATAGTTAATGCCTCAAAAGATGGAATTCGATTCTTGCTATTTGAAGGATCTCCATTAAAAGAGCCGATAGCATGGGGAGGTCCTATTGTAATGAATACACAAGAAGAACTGACTCAGGCGTTTAAAGATTTAGATGAAGGAAATTTTATAAAGTAATAGGTAAATATATAGAGTTGCATATCAAGTAGTACCCTAAAAAGTTATCTTCTATAGAGATAACTTTTTCCTATCTTACTTTAGCTGTTTAAGAAAGTCTTAAGAATAAAGTTAGTCATTTGTAATACTTATTTGGTACAATTATTTCATAATAAAAGAAGTATATAGTAAAAATGAAGATCTTTAAGGATCTCAACGAAGTACTTATAATCATTTAAAAGTATCATGATACTTTTAAATAAAATCTGTATCATAACGATGCGCGAGGATGTGTGATAGAATGGAAAATTTAAGTGTATTAATATGTGACGACGATACTGCCATATTAGATGCTATTGAAATATTTTTAGTGGAAGAAAAGTATAAAGTATACAAAGCTACAAATGGTGTAGAGGCATTAAAAATATTAGAAGAAGAGGAAATTCAGTTAATTATACTAGATATAATGATGCCATTATTAGATGGACTTTCTGCAATGATAAAGATAAGAAGGAAGGAGAATCTTCCGATTATTTTACTATCAGCAAAATCTGAAGATACAGATAAGATTATTGGGTTAAATATGGGAGCAGATGACTATGTAACAAAGCCGTTTAATTCTTTAGAGTTAATAGCCAGAGTTAAATCTCAAATGAGACGCTATACGAACTTTGGCAGCATTGCTCCAAAACCTAGTGTTCTTAGAACAGGAGGTCTTGTCTTAGATACAGATGCTAAGGAAATAACTGTAGATGGAGATATAGTGAAGCTCACTGCAACTGAATACGGCATTTTAGAATATTTGATGAAAAATATGGGCAGAGTTTTTTCAATAAACCAGATATACGAGCAAGTATGGAATGAATCCTCATACGCTGTTGAAAACACTGTATCTGTTCACATTAGAAGGATACGTGAAAAAATTGAAATAAATCCAAAGGAACCAGAATATTTAAAGGTGGTGTGGGGTATTGGATACAAAATGGAAAGGATTTAATTTTTATAATGGGTTAAAAGTTATTATTATTCTACTTATGATGGCAAGTGTATTAGTAATTATTCCAAGTGCAGACTATATACAATATTATTCTGATCAAACTACGGATAATTACAACAAAACCTTTCAATTTGAGAATAGGTTTAATGATTTGTTACATAATGTAGTTGAATATAATGTGATTTTAAAAAATGAAGAACATATAAGAACTTCATCGACAAATAGTTATATAGATGATGAAATTTATCAAAGACCTAGTGATTTAGAATATATAAATGAAGAAATTAACAATGATATAGAGTATAAATTAAACCGTCTACACACTATCGAAGATCATTTAGAGAATAATGTAAATTTTATTTATTATATAGAGGATACAAAAACCAATGAGTCGTTTACTAATATAGAAAATGAGGATCCAGTAGATTTTATTAAAAAACAAGATTCATATGTTTTCTTCAATCAATATAAATCAGATAATAATTCCAACTTTAATTACAACGATGATATTATGAGAATGTTAAAGGGGACTGATTATGAAGTTCATGGAGCAGTGTATAAGTCTTTGCGTTTAGGTGATGATTTCTTTATAGAAAATGCCCAATTTAATCAGTATATGAAAGACTATCCAAATATTAGAATGATATTAATTGCAGCGAGTATTCTTTTTTTATTAACTTTTGCCTTAATAATAAAATTGATAGGAAGAGATCAAAAAGGTAATCTTATTGATTCGAGTCTAGATAGAATTTACAATGAGATACAAATTATTTTTGCGTTAGTTGCAATAGTGTTTACAGAGGTATTTGTAAATATGTTTTATATACAAGATAATGTAAGTATTTTTAGTAGGGGAAGTATTTCTACTTATATTGAAGTAGGGATATATATTAATATATTATTATTATTGTTATTATCATTTATTAGGCAATATAAAAATAAAAAATTAACAAAAAACACTATAACATACGAATTAGTTAAATTATGTTTTAAAACAAAATATTTTAGACCCGGCATAATAATTATATTTACTGCTTATGTTTTTATTAATGCTGTACTTGGGGTAATACTCTTAGCTACATTAAGTCAAGGTACTATTATATTTCTATTTGCTTTCTCGGTTTTTACTGGTTTTAATGTAATAGCGTTCATATTTCTACTTAGAAGCCTTCAATCATTGAATAAAATAATGGAAGTTACAAAACAAGTATCCTACGGAAATTTTGAAAATATTGTAAACCAAGACCAAATTAGCCTTTCTTTCAGAGATTTTTATAATGATATTATTAGCATAAAAGACGGCATGAAAAATGCTGTGCAAGAAGCCATTAAGGGAGAACGATTAAAGACAGAGTTGATTACTAACGTGTCACATGATCTGAAGACACCCCTAACATCTATTATTAATTATGTGGATTTGTTAAAAAGAGAAAAATTAGAGGGCGAAAACGCTACAGATTATGTTAAAGTACTAGAAGAGAAGTCGGCCAGATTAAAGCAGTTGATCGATGATTTGTTGGAGGCTAGTAAAGCCTCAAGTGGTAACCTAAATGTAGAATTTCAAGAATTAGATTTAAATGAATTAATTCTACAGGCGGTAGGTGAATGTGAAGATAAATTTGTAGATGCAAACCTAGAAGTTAGAGTAAATACCTTAGAAGAAAGTATACCAATCTTTGGCGATAGTAAACATATGTGGAGAATCGCTGAAAATATTTTAACAAATGCAATAAAATACGCTATGCCGCATACGAGAATTTATATTGATACAAGAGTAGAACAAAGCTACGGTATTATAACGATGAAGAATGTATCTGCCCAACCTCTTGACATTAGTCCAGAACAATTAACCCAGAGATTCGTTCGAGGAGACGAGTCAAGAACGACAGAAGGGTCAGGGCTAGGACTCTCAATTGCAGAAAGCTTAACACATATTCAAAATGGTAAATTTACAATTGATATAGATGGTGATTTATTTAAAGTTACAGTATACATTCCCTTAGCAATTGAAGATATAATGTAAAAAGGACTCCACATGATGTGCACCCCAAAAGTTAGAGCAATAAATCTAATTTCTGGGGTGTTTTTATGTCTAAATTCTATGAAGGATTTAAGGAAAGAGTTGTTAACTCTTATTTATCACTAAGGTTGCGGGCTTCTAGCTCCTTTTAGTCGCTATAAGCCTCGCCAACCCTGACAGGGGCGATACCATTCAATTTTCAGTAGGGGATGAAGAAAACTCCTACTGATTAAAGTTTCACTTTATCTGGTAAAGTTGGATGAAATATGATAGGAGCCAACGACCTAAGCCCTAAATGGTTGGAGGTAAATGTGCAGGGTAAAGAGTAATAGTAATACTATCACAATTCATGATATACTATTCGTATCTGCAGATTGACGCGCAATTGGGAAGGCGTCTTACTTCTCAAGGGAGCAAGTGCCAACGATTGTCACTACGATGCTGCCGAGTTGAGTTCTGCAGCAGGCAAAATATAAGTACTACTATTACAATTTATGATATAAACATAAGTAATGGAAGTGATAAAGGATGGGATTTTATGTGGAATAGGTCAGAACTAAAGACTAAAGCAAAGTCAGTATTGAAAAGTACATATTGGAAGTCTTTATTAGTCAGTGTAATTATCGCTTTTGCAGGAGGAACAGGTAGTAGGTCTTCATCTTCTTATAATGCTGGAAATATGTCTGGTAATGATTTTAATGTCAACGGATACATAGTTAATCAAGATACATTTAATTATATTATGACTATTGCTGGAGGCATATTACTAATTGTAGCTATAGTTGCAATTGCTCTAAGATTATTTATAGGGTATCCTCTTGAGATTGGAGGCAGAAAATTCTTTATACAAGGTGCTAAGGAAGACGCGGATTTAAATTACTTAGGTTATGGGTTTAAAAAAGAAGGATACTTAAACATAGTTAAGACAATGTTTTTAAGAGGATTATATAACTTCTTTTGGTCATTATTATTTATAATACCTGGAATTATTAAATATTATGCTTATAGCATGGTACCTTATATTCTCGCAGAAAACCCACAGATGGAATCAGATAGAGCTATCGAATTAAGTATGGATATGACAAAAGGTCACAAGTTAGATATTTGGGTACTAGAATTATCTTTTATTGGGTGGTATTTTTTAGGCGCTTTATTATTTTTTGTGGGAACAATATTTGTTTGGCCATATGAGAATGCTACCAAAGCAGAACTATATCTAGTCTTAAGACAAAATGCTATAAAAACAGGACTATGCTCCGCTTATGAACTGAGTGATAATTAATCATATAATAAAGGCTCATTTAAGGAGCCTTTATTATATTTTGTAAATATTACAGAGTTCTAAAAGCTATGTGCTAACAATCAACGAGCACACTCGCCTGTTTGTCCTATTAATATTTCAATAGCATGAATTAGCACTGGTAGGATAATATCTAATGACTCGTTCACTGCTTTAGGACTTCCAGGCATATTAATAATTAGAGTCTTGCCCCTGATACCTGCAGTAGCTCTAGAAAGCATAGCGCGATTAGTTATTTCCATGCTTTTAGCTCTTATTGCTTCTGGAATACCAGGGACTTCACGTTCTATTACGTCTTTGGTCGCTTCAGGGGTAATATCTCTTGGCGAAAAACCTGTTCCTCCTGTAGTGAGAATAAGATCTAACTGTGACTTATCCGCCATAGAAATCAAAGTAGACGATATAGAATCCCTTTCGTCTGGAACTATTACGTATTCAGATACTATACCAGATATTTCTTTAACTCTATCTTGAATAACTTTACCACTTTTGTCTTCTCTTTCTCCTTTGTGTCCTTTATCGCTAGCGGTCAAAATTCCAACCTTAATCATGACAAGCACTCTCCTAATATTTATTATATATTGCGAATTAACCCGCACTAATGAAGAAAACCCTAACTAAATAAAGTTTCACTTCATTTTATCATAAATATTAGAAGAATAAAATCATTCAATAAACTGTCTTAATAATGCTTCTAGAGATGAATAATCAATAACGGAATCAAGGATATACATATGAATACTACTATCATAAGATAACTACCAAGAGAATAGCATTGACAAGGAACTAACTGTGAATTAAACTATAAATATAAAAGCTCCGAGTCTTACACCCTAAGGAGAGGTCTATGGTTGTAAGAACGATAGGGTAAAACTGGAAACGGTTTTGCCTTCCAAACTTGAAAAGGAGGAAATAACAATATGTCTATTAATTTTTCAAAAAAATCTTTAATTGTTAAACTATCTATTTTATTTATCATTTCAATTTTTATCATTTCTTTTACCGCGTGTAATAATTCAAATCAAACTGAGGTGGACACATCAGTATCAGACACTGATGAAGTTACTAATAAGAAGTTAACTCTTGCGACTACTACAAGTGTAAACGATTCAGGTCTAATGGATTATCTAACTCCGATTTTTGAAGAGGAAACTGGATATCAATTAGATGTAGTTTCTCAAGGAACAGGTCAAGCTATCCAAACAGGTAAAGACGGCAATGCAGATATTCTTTTAATTCATGCAAAAGCTGCTGAAGAGGAATTTGTAAATGAAGGATATGGGTTAGAAAGAGTCGAAATTATGTATAATTACTTTGTAATTGTAGGACCTAAAGACAATCCAGCGCAAATTTCTGATACTAACTCTGCTGGAGAAGCTTTCAAAAGTATATCTGAAAATGAATCAAAGTTTGTATCTAGAGGCGACGATTCTGGGACACACAAAAAAGAATTAGGATTGTGGGAATCTATTTCCATAGAGCCTAAAGGAGATTGGTATATCGCAGCTGGCAGAGGTATGGGTGACGTACTTTTAATGGCTAGTGAAGAACAAGCATATACGATTACAGATAAGGCTACATATTTATCAATGAAGGACAAATTAGATTTAGAAATCATAGTAGGCGCTTCTGATGATCTGTTAAATCAGTATACAGTTATAGAAGTAAATCCAGATAAACACGAAGGGATCAATAAAGTAGGCGCAGATGCTTATTTAAAGTGGATAAGCTCTGATAAAGTATTAAATTTAATAAATAAATTTGGCGTTGAACAGTATGGTGAAGGTTTATTTACAGCAAATTATAACCCACAGTAATGAAACTTTTTTAGTCAAAAAACAGTATTGTAAGGAGCTTTTATGATAACAAAGATGACTAATAAGTGAAAACTAAAACCACAAGAGACAAGTTTTGCGAGTTTCTGGCGGTTACGCGGTAGTCGCCAAATGTCTGCAAGCAGCCACTTGGCTCATTACTTAGCGATAAAAAAATAGGGACAGTAATACTTCTGTCCCTAATAATTCAAAACACAGAGTAATTTTTGCAAACAATTAGTA
Source organism: Alkalibaculum sporogenes (assembly GCF_009362815.1). Lineage (GTDB taxonomy): Bacteria > Bacillota > Clostridia > Eubacteriales > Alkalibacteraceae > Alkalibaculum_A > Alkalibaculum_A sporogenes. The sequence goes on from NZ_WHNX01000023.1 coordinate 28,513, forward strand.
ACTAAAATGGGGTCGGCAAAATGAATCAGATACTAGATAGCACTATAGAAGCTTTTAAACTAATAACATCCATGGATGCTGAAGTATACAATATCATTTTTTTATCTTTAGTAGTGACTATAGCTAGTACTATAATTGCAGCTTGTGGAGCAATTCCCCTAGGGGTATTAATAGGAAGCAAAGAGTTTAGAGGCAAAAAACATATTGTGCGTTTTATTAATACTTTTATGGGAATTCCTCCAGTAGTAGCAGGTCTTGTAGTATACATGTCTTTATCTCGAAATGGACCATTTGGTGGATTTGGGCTACTTTTTACTCCTGCTGCAATGATTATCGCACAAGTTATTATTGTGTTTCCGATTATAACTGGGCTTGTTATTTCAGCTGTAAAGCCAAAGGTGAAAATAATTTGGGAAACAGGTAAAGGATTAGGGTTAAACGAAAGCGAAATTTTGAGATTATTATTTTTTGAATGTAAGTATCCTATCATATCTGCTATCATGGCAGGTTATGGAAGGGCGATTTCAGAAGTTGGTGCGATTATGCTAGTAGGCGGAAACGTCCAGCATCGCACTAGGGTTATGACCACAGCAATAGTATTAGAAACAGGTAAAGGTAATTTCGACATTGCCTTAGCATTAGGAATTATTCTGCTAAGTATATCTTTTGTTATTAATTATTTGGTACATCGTATACAGGAGGGCAAATGAACTTAAAACTAGAAAATCTTAAAAAGATATACGATCATAAAACTGTAGTAGATATCGATAAGTTCGAATTTAAGAGTGGTAAGGTGTATGCTATCCTAGGCCCAAATGGTGCAGGTAAGACTACTATGCTGCGTATGTTAGCAGGCGTAGAAAAGGGCGACGAAGGATCAATCCTTTACAATGACCATATATCGATTAACTACAAAAAAGTATCTTATATGCCTCAACAAACTTATTTATTTAATACTACTGTAAAAAAAAATGTTGGATTGGGAATTGAAAATTCGAAAGAGTCAAAAGAAAAAATCTATAGTGCTTTAAGATATGTTGGGATGGACAAACTATCAAATAAAAAAGCTATAGAATTATCTGGGGGAGAATCACAAAGAGTTGCTATTGCAAGATTATTAGTCAGACATAGGGAATTAGTGTTAATGGACGAGCCTTCTTCAGCTACTGACTTATCAGCAAATGAACTCTTGGTAGATTACATAAAAAGAGTAAATAAAAATGGACAAACTACTATTATACTTATTACTCATAATCCAATTATAGCGGTAAAAGTAGCAGATGAAAGTATATTTATGATGAACGGAAAGATAATAGAATCTGGAAAATCAAGTGAAATTATCTATTTGCCAAAGACTCAAGAAATGAAAAGCTTTTTAGAGAATTGGAGGATGTAATTATGTTTGACGTAAAGAGTGTAGATGAGGCTTTAACTATTATAGAAAACAACTTTAAGGATTATAAATTAGATTATGAGCTTACTTCTATTGATGAAGCAAATGAACGAATATTATGTCAAGATATTATATCAGAGGAGGATATACCTTCCTTTAATAGATCTACTGTTGATGGATATGCTGTTATTGCATCAGATACATTTGGGGTGTCTGATGCAATACCGGCTCAACTAAATATTATAGGAGAAATAAAGATGGGTGAAAAACCATCCTTTGTGTTAAAGCAAGGTGAGACATGCTATATTCCTACAGGTGGAGAATTACCTAGTAATGCAGACGGCATTGTTATGATTGAGTATACTGAAAATTTTGATGATGGTGATGTTTTTATAAGTAAAGCATGCTCTCCAGGAAACAATGTGGTCTATAAAGGCGACGATGTAGTTATAGGTGCAAAAGTTATAGGTTCAGGTACATTACTTAAACCTCAAGATATAGGTTTATTAGCAGCGCTGGGTTATAGTGAAGTTAAAGTAAAAAAGAAGTTGAGAGTAGGTATAATCTCTACTGGAGATGAGATTATAGGAATTAGTGAGAAACCTATAGGTTCACAAGTAAGGGATGTTAATTCCTATTCCTTATATGCAATTGTACAAACATCCTTCACTACACCAGTATTTTATGGAATTGTTCCAGATGATTATAATACATTGAAAGAAGTAGTCGAAAAGGCTACAGTGGAATGTGATATTGTACTAATTTCCGGAGGAAGCTCTGTAGGGCAAAAAGATGTAACTTCAGATGTTATCGATAGTTTAGGGTATCCAGGTGTTTTAGTCCATGGAATAGCTGTTAAACCGGGAAAACCAACTATTATAGGTAAAATTGGAGAAAAGGCAGTAGTGGGACTTCCTGGTCATCCAGCCTCTGCCTTCGTAGTATGCAATATATTTATAACTCATTTAATAAATACTATGCTAGGAATTAGTAAAAGGTCTATCCCCAAGGTAAATGGTGAGATGGCAAGTAATTACCCTTCTAATACAGGGAGAGAAGAGTATTTGCCTGTTAGGGTGGAAAAAGAGCATGATAGAACAATAATATATCCTGTATATGGAAAGTCTAGTTTAATATCTATTCTTTCTAAATCCAATGGATACATTCATATTAGTAGAGGATCAGAAGGTTTAAATAAAGGACAGCTAAAGGAGGTGGTGTTATGGAAGTAAAAACAAATTACAAGTATTTAGAAAATATCAGTTTAGAGGAAGCACTTGAAAAGTATATTCGAAAGATAAATGAATCAGGATTAATTTTAGGTAAAGAAGAGATACCTGTTGAAGAAAGTTATGGACGGATTACATGTGAAGGCGTATTTGCTAATATTTCGTCACCTCATTATAGTGCAAGTGCTATGGATGGCATTTCACTAATGGCAAACAAAACATTTGGTGCGACACCTACTACACCAGTAATATTAAAAGAGATAGATGATTTTGTTTGGTTAGATACAGGTGATCCTTTGCCAAGTAATTGCGATGCAGTGGTGATGGTAGAAGACGTAATTAAACTTAAAGATGGAAGCATACAACTTATAAGCTCGGCTACACCTTGGCAACATATTAGGCAAATCGGTGAAGATATATGTGCAGGGGAAATGATTTTACCTTCAAATAGTAAAATAGAAGCAGCTTCCATTGGTGCCATGTTGGCGGGAGGAGTATTAAAAGTTAAGGTATGGGAAAAACCAATTATAGGGTTAATTCCTACTGGTGATGAAATAGTAGCGCCAAAAGATAATCCTAAAGAAGGAGAAATAATAGAATTTAATTCATCCATATTCTCAGCAATGATAAGAGGGTGGGGCGGAAAGAGTATTACTTACAAAATTATAGGAGATAAATTAGAACTTATAAAAGAAGGTCTAGCAAAAGCTGCCCAGGAATGTCATATGATAGTACTAAATGCTGGATCATCTGCAGGTAGAGATGACTATTCTGCTAAAGCAATTGGAGATTTAGGTGAAGTAATAGCTCATGGAATTTCCATAAAACCTGGAAAACCTACTATTCTAGGTGTGATAAACAAAAAACCTGTTATCGGAGTACCAGGATATCCAGTATCTGGAATAATAGTAATGGAAAAATTATTCAAAAGAGTACTGCAAACAATGCAAAAAGTAGAGTTTCCTCCAAATCAGGAAAAACAGGCGATTCTTTCTAGGCCAATTATGTCCACCCTTAAATATAAAGAATTTGTGAGGATGAAACTGGGCGTTGTAGATGAGAAACTAGTAGCAACACCGTTAAACCGTGGTGCAGGAGTAGTCACATCTTTTGTCAAAGCAGATGGAATTTTAGAGATACCCTTAAATTTAGAGGGTATAGAAGCTGGTTCGAAAATCACGGTTCAATTATTAAAAGACGAAAGTGTTATAAAGAACACTCTAGTAGCTATAGGAAGTCACGATCCTTTACTAGATACTATTTACGATTTAATGAGAAAGAAAGACTATAAAAAACACTTATCATCTGCTCATGTAGGCAGCATGGGGGGGATAATGGCAATAAAAAGAGGAGAAGCACATTTAGCCGCAGTCCATTTATTAGATGAAAGAAGTGGTGTATATAACTCTAGCTTTATAAAAAAGTATTTCCCAAAGGGTGGAATTACACTAGTAAAGGGAGTTAAAAGATTACAAGGACTTATGACCGTAAAAGGTAATCCTAAAGGAATAAAAAATCTACAGGATATGACAAGAGATGGAGTAGTATATGTCAATAGGCAAAAAGGTTCTGGTACTAGAATACTATTAGACTATCTCTTAGCTTGTGACGGTATAAAAACAGATAGTATTTACGGTTATGAGAGGGAAGAATTTACTCACATGGCAGTTGCAGCACAAATTGCATCAGGCAGTGCAGACACAGGACTTGGTATTTTCTCAGCTGCAAATATATATAATTTAAATTTCATTCCATTATATGAAGAAGAATACGACTTTATAATACCAGAAAGGTTTTTAGAATTAGAAGATGTACAAAATTTTCTTGAAATATTAACGTCCAAAGAATTCGAAAAGATACTCAAAACAATGGGTGGTTACAAATTAGAACAAATTGGCCAAATCCATAGAATGGATGTGAATTAAGATGAAAGATCAATTTCAAAGAGAAATTAAGTATTTAAGGATTTCTATTACTGAAAGGTGTAATTTAAAATGTATTTATTGTTCCCCTGGTGAAGGGGAAGACTGCAAAGAAGAAAAAACTAGATACCTTACACCATCTGAGATTGAGCTAGTTGTCAGATCTATGGCTAAAGTAGGAATATCTAAAGTTAGGATTACAGGTGGAGAGCCTCTCATTAGAAATGACGTATGTGAAATAATCGAGAGAGTTGCTAGTGTTTCTGGTATAGAGGATATTTCCCTAACGACTAATGGAATTAAACTAGACAAGATGGCTGAGGGATTAAAGAAGGCAGGTTTGAATCGCTTAAATATTAGCTTAGATTCATTAAATGAAGAAAGATTTTCTTATATTACAGGTGGTGGGAAATTAAAAAACACTTTAAAGGGAATTGAAAAATCTTTAGAGTTAGGTTTACAACCTGTAAAAATCAACACAGTATTAGTAAAGGGAATCAACGATAGTGAAATAGAGTCGTTTATTGAATTGACAAAAGACAGACCAATTGAAGTCAGATTTATAGAACTTATGCCAATAGGTAAGTTTGGGGAAGAAAATTCAGATAAAATAATTGCAAATGAACAAATTATTAAAGCGCATCCTCAATTTATATATGATGGAAAGAGTAATTGTGGACAGCCTGCTACCTATTACACAATTGAAGGATATAAAGGTAAAATAGGCTTTATTAGTCCCATGAGCCATAAATTTTGCACTACTTGTAATAGGGTAAGGCTAACTTATGATGGGCTAATAAAACCTTGTCTAGGTAATAATGGAGAAATTGATCTACTTGATACAATTCAAAATCACCCAGAAAGATTAGATAGAGAAATAAGACAAATCATATTTAATAAGCCAAAGGGGCACAATTTTGGCAGCGATTTTTCTTCTAAGAGAAATATGAATACTATTGGAGGTTAAAAAATGAGTCTTACACACATTGACGAAAAAGGAAATGCTAGAATGGTAGATGTATCTGGTAAAGAAATCACTGTTAGAGAAGCAGTGGCCGTAGGAAAGATAACCATGAAGAAAGAAACCTTACACATGATTATAGATGGAACGATGCCAAAAGGAGATGTCCTGTCTACAGCGAGAATTGCAGGTATTATGGGCGCAAAAAAAACTTTTGAACTTATACCAATGTGTCATAACCTACCTATAGATTCAGTTAAAATAGAATTAACACATAATGAGAAATTAAAATGCATAGAAATTACTGCTATAGCAAGATGTGTGTGGAAAACAGGTATAGAAGTTGAAGCTTTAATGGCAGTATCCATAACGGCGCTAACTATATATGATATGTGTAAAGCAGTAGATAAAGAGATGGTAATTGGAGATATTGAACTAGTGAAAAAAACAGGTGGAAAATCTGGGATATACGAAAAAGTATAAATTCAAACGTAGGTCAGGATCCCCATTAAAAAGGAGAGAATAAATATGCCAAGAGTTACTGCAATTAATATAAGTGAAAAAAAAGGCGTCATAAAGGTGCCGATTCCAAAAGGTGAATTTGTCGTGAATTTTGGACTGAAAGAGGATGCTCATGGAGGAGATTGGCACCGTCAAGTAAGTCTATTAGCTCAAGAAAGTATTGATAAAATGATAGCCATGGGAGTAAAAGACTTAACACCTGGAAAATTTGCTGAAAATCTCACCACAGAGGGAATAGAACTTCATACATTACCAGTAGGTACTAAATTTGAAATCAATGGGGTACTTATGGAAGTGACTCAAATCGGAAAAGAATGTCATAAAGGATGTGCTATTAAACAACAGGTAGGCAACTGTATAATGCCCACTGAGGGGATATTTGCAAAAGTATTAAAGCCAGGCATCATTAATCCCGGAGATGAAATAAACTTAGAAGCTAAATAGAGCCAGATAACAACTTTATGCTATTGATCTATAGTTTAAATGTCATTCAGAGACCAGCGAAGAATCTAAGACTAAAGAAAAATACCGCCATGTCTTTTAATAACAAATAGATATGAACATATTGTCACCAAGGAGGTGTTTTAAGTGAATTTGCAAGAAGTAACAAAAGGTAAGGAATATATAATAGCATCTCATAAAAGATGCAGTTTATATCGAATAGATGGAGAACAAAAATTTAGTTCAAAAATTATAGATCAAGGAGAGCTTTTTGAAAAGTTCGAGTCTAAAAGAGAATTGATATTAACAGCTACACCATTTATGAATCAGCTGTACAACTTTGTAAAAGGTTCAAATTTCTTTGCAATATTAACTGATGAAGAGGGTTGTGTTTTAAGTGTAATTGGAGATGAAATTATATTATCTGAAGCATTTGACTTTAAAATGGTTCCTGGGGCTTATATGGATGAAAGAAATATTGGTACCAATGCAATGGGTACTTGTCTATTTGAGAAGAAACCTCTACAAATTTCTGGTAATGAACATTACATAAAAGTATATCATAGATGGACTTGCTCAGCTGCTCCAATTAGGAATGCAAAGGGTGATATTATTGGTTCTCTAGATTTGACCGGCTATAGTGATAATGTTCACTCTCATACTCTTGGAATGGTAGTTGCTGCTTCAAATGCTATAGAAAAAACTTTAGAAACAAAGCATTATGTTCAAGAGTTATCTATATCTAAAATCTATAATGAAACTATATTAGATTCTATTACACATGGTATTATAACCACAGACTTAGAGGGAAAAATAATTACAGTAAATCATTTTGCAGCACAGATGTTTGGTTATGAAGATAAAATAATTAAGAATAAACATATCAGTGATCTAGTGAAACAATGGGATAACATAAAAAAGAGGGTTGTTTCAAAAAACAGTATTATAGATGAAGATGTTATGGTGTATTCTAATAAAAATAAACTACAATTTAATCTAAGTACATATCCTATATTAGACAAAAATAAAAATCTAATTAATATAATATACGTATTTAGAGAGATAGTAAAAGGAAGAAAATTAGCAAATAAGATAATGGGGCACCATGCTATTTATACTTTTGACAAAATTATGGGAGAAGATGACAATTTTGTGAGGGTAATTAATTTTGCTAAGAAAATAGCTCATAGTAAGTCAAATGTTCTTATTACAGGAGATAGTGGTACTGGTAAAGAATTGTTTGCACAAGCAATACATAATTACGGAGGTCGAAGTGAAGAACCATTTGTTGCTGTAAACTGTGGTGCAATACCGAGGAATTTAATAGAATCTGAATTATTCGGTTATGAGGCAGGAGCCTTCACAGGCGCGAAGACTAGTGGCATGCCAGGAAAATTCGAAATTGCAGATGGAGGAACTATCTTCTTAGACGAAATAGGTGAGATGCCTATAGATTTACAAACACGATTATTGAGAACAATTGAAGAAGGCACTATAAGTAGGGTGGGTAGTGTAAAAGATATTGTAGTCTCAGTACGTGTAATTGCCGCAACTAATAAAAATTTAAATAGTGAAGTTGAAAAAGGTAATTTTAGGAAAGATTTGTTTTATAGGCTTAATGTGCTCCCATTAAGGCTACCATCACTTAATGAGAGAAGAGGAGATATCGAGTTATTAATTGAATTTTTTATGATTAGAGTGACGAAAAGGCTAAATATGAAGTCTGTTAATATATCTAAGAAACATATGGACTTATTAAAGAATTATGATTGGCCTGGAAATGTAAGGGAATTAGAGAATTTTGTAGAACTAATGGTGAATAACGAATCTTTTACAGAAAATTATTTTAAAGATAGTATAACCAGCAATACCTCTAGTAAGCCAAAAGATTGTACTGTTTTGGAATGTGAAGACGCAATTTTAAGCTTAGAGGAAGTTGAACGTGAATATATAACTAAAGTTCTAAATAATTATAATGGAAATATTACAATAAGTGCTAAAGTTTTAGGCATTGGTAGAAATACATTGTATAGAAAAATAGAAGCCTATAATATTGCTGTTTCACAATAGAACACTGTATCATTATGGCGCAGATAACGATGCACAAAAAGTATCATAATTGAACAGTAAGTCCTTGTAATTTAAAAACCTCTTGATATAAGAGGTTTTTATTGTTGGCATAAGAATTGCTAACAAGTATAGTAATACAAATAAAAGGGGGATTAACTATGCAAGGTTATAATGGAAAAATACTTAGAATCAATTTAACTACTCAATCAGTTAAAACTGAACCATTAGATTTAGTACAAGCTCAAAAATTTATAGGTGGAAGAGGTCTCGGTTCTAAAATATTAATGGATGAAATTGACGCGAATATAGATCCACTAAGTCCTGAGAATAAGCTTATTTTTGTTACAGGACCTTTAACAGGTACAGCTACACCTACAGGTGGAAGGTACATGGTAGTTACAAAATCACCTTTAACTGGTACCGTAGCTAGTTCGAATTCAGGTGGATATTGGGGAGCGGAGCTGAAATTTGCAGGATATGATGCGATTATCTTAGAGGGTAAAGCTGATAAACCGGTATACATAAATATTGAAGATGAAAAGGTTGAAATAAAAGATGCATCTAGTCTTTGGGGAAAAGTAGTTTCAGAGACAACTACAGAACTTGAAAGAATACATGGTTCAAAGGTAAGAGTATCAACTATAGGGCCTGGTGGAGAAAAACTATCTAAAATGGCTTCTATTATGAACGAAAAAAGCAGAGCAGCAGGGCGTTCTGGTGTTGGAGCTGTAATGGGGTCAAAAAACCTTAAAGCTATTGTTGTAAGAGGAAGTCATAAAGTAGAAATAGCAAATCCAGAAAAATTAAAAGAGGTATTTTCACGTTGTTTGAGTCAAATAAAAGAGAATGGTGTAACTGGTCAAGGGTTGCCAGCTTATGGAACAGCAGTACTAGTAAATATACTCAATGAAAACGGTGCATTACCTACAAATAACTTTCAAACAAGTTTATTTGAAAAAGCTGATGATATTAGCGGTGAGACTATGGCAGAAAAATTCCTAACAAAAAAAGAAGCATGTTTTCGATGTCCAATAGCATGTGGAAGAGTATGTGATATGGACGGTGTTGAAGTTGCAGGTCCTGAGTATGAAACATTATGGAGTTTTGGATCAGATTGTGGCGTTTCTGATTTAGGTGAGATTATAAAGGCCAACAACTGGTGTAATGAACTTGGAATAGATACTATATCAGTAGGAGCAACTATTGCAGCAGCAATGGAACTATACCAAAGAGGTTATATTAAAAAAGAGGATTTAGGTGATGGTCCAGAGTTGATATGGGGCAATGCTGAAGCTGTAGTTGAATGGACAAAGAGAATTGGACTTGCACAGGGACTAGGAGCTAAGATGGCAGAGGGGTCATATCGACTTTGCGAGATGTTCGGTGCACCAGAACTTTCAATGACTGTTAAAAAGCAAGAATTACCTGCTTATGATCCAAGAGGGATACAAGGTCAAGGTATTAGTTACGCAACATCAAACAGAGGTGGGTGTCATGTGAGAGGTTACATGATTTCTCCAGAAATATTAGGATTACCAGAGAAACTCGATAGATTTTCACTTGAAGGCAAATCAGAGTGGGCAAAATTATTTCAAGATTTTACTGCAGGTATAGATTCTGTAGGATTGTGTTTATTTACTTCTTTTGCAATGGGAGCAGATGATTATGCAGATTTATATAATGCTGTATGTGGCACTGAAATAACTGGAAATGATTTTGTTCAAGCAGGAGAAAGAATTTGGAATATTGAAAAAATATTTAACCTAAACGCGGGGATAGATTCTTCTCAAGACACTCTTCCTAAGAGATTGTTAAAAGACGAAATTCCTGAAGGACCATCAAAAGGATGGGTTACTAGATTAGATATATTACTACCAGAGTATTATATAGCTAGAGGTTGGGATCAACTAGGGATACCTACAAGTACAAAATTAGAAGAATTAGGTATAGATTCGAAGCTAGATTCTACTAAAGTATAGTATTTATCTCTAGATAAGAGAAACATAGTTAGAACTATCAAAGTTGATATTTAATATAGCAAAATAAGGGTTTGATTACCCTTATTTTGCTATAATTATAATAAAGATATTGAGTCAAAGGAATGCTGTAGACATTTTGAGTCTGCGTAAATATTGGACTCTGAGAAGTGTGCTTCTACGGTTTAATTGAGAGGTGATATAAGATGAACATTACAGTAAAATTTTTTGCAACATTTAGAAGAGGCAGAGAAAAAATAGTGAATATTGAAGTTGAACGAGGTAGTACAGTTAAGGAAGTCTTAGATATAGTTAAAATAGAGGTTGACGAAATTGCAATATTATTAGTAAATGGTAGAGACGGCACTATAGCACAACTGTTAAACGATGGAGATACATTGTCACTATTTCCACCTGTAGGAGGAGGATGATTTTTACTTCAATAAATTGTTATATTAATTGCGACTATCAAAAATAACTAAATCTAGAAAGTCATGTGCTTTTTCAAATAGCAATCCTGTGAAAAACCATACTGGTATAAAATACAAGGTAATGAGACCGTAGACGGAGCCTTGGCCTGTATAATTCCATGGACATGCACCTAAGATTAAGTTGAGAATAAATCCAGTAATAAATTCAATAGCAAAAATTATTACCATGTAAATTGAGCCTCTAACTATAATATTATGTTCTCGTATTTCATTATGAACAGGTTCTAAGAAAACTGCTAACCCGTATATAAAGAACATCCAAATACTTGAGTAACCAGCCATTGTAATGTCTGAAGCTAATAGTGAACAAAAACCAGTCCAAAAAATTTCCAGACATATTCCTAATAAACCATAAATAGCATACTTGTGTAAAACTGTGTTTTTCATAGGATTATTATTCTGTAGATACTTATTAGATATGTACTTTATTTTTTACCAATAATAATTCCAAATTTAAGCAGTCAATAAAAACTTTCCGTAGGTAATAATAAAGTATGGAGGTTTTTATTATGAATAAAGATGTAAAAATAGAGTATTTAAGTAAGCTTAGTAAGTTGAATGGATTAAATTATCTTATAGCAATGATTTTATTTGGCGCTGCTCCAACAATTAAATATATTAAACCATCTAATCTTATTACCATAAGTACAAAATTTAATATGTTAGAATTATGGTTGCAAAAGAAAGAGTTAATATGTGATTATCTAAATTTGAGGTATCTTTCGCTAAGAGAGGATACTCATAGTCATACCATATTGTTCTTTAATCCTAAAGTACTGAGTAATCATTTGCTTCAAGACGAAAACAATTTCTATCTAAGTCAGTATGGATACAATATAGAGTTTAAATATCAGTTAGAAAAATTAAAGGCTAACTTTAATAAGAAATTTCCTCATGAAATAGGCGTATTTTTAGGTATACCGCCAATGGATGTGGAAGGATTCACTAGAAATAATGGTAAAAATTATTTGTTAAATAGTTATTGGAAAGTATATTGTAATTTGAAAGAAGCCTTAAAATTATTTGATAAATTTGACCAAGCGAGAATTGAATCTATACACTATATTGATAAGAGTAAAGATCATTTTATAAAGTAAATTGTAACTATAAATTTACAAGATGTCTATAACTAATGGGAGCTACTGTGTTATTATAGTGATAAATTGCAATTTATTAATTGGGAAAATTAGGTGATTAACTTATGTTAGATATTGGTATACTAGCTACTATTGGAACGCCTTACTTGGCTGTCATTCCTTCTATAGTGACTTCATACATTATATACAAGAGAAAAATTCCGATTATTTTGAATCCATTTAACCTTGGAATGATATTGTTGTTTTTTTGGTCATTCTATTCTGGATTGATAAATAAATCAACATATTCTACCTTGGGATCTTTTGGAATATTAATGTTTTTAAGCTTGAATATATATTTACAACATATACTATCAAGTGAAAGTAAAGTAGAAGTTTTTTTATTGAAAGTATGGAAGTATTCTCTTATAGCAGGTGTCTTAGGAATAGTTGAGAAAATAGCTTCTCTATTTTATGATATGACATGGATATCTGATTTGTTTTATAAAGGACCTTATATTCCATCAATAGAAAATTATAGGATTTATAGCACTTTTGGTAATCCTAATGTCGCTGGCGCATGGTTTGCGGCCATGGTTTTATTAAGCTTCTACTTGTTTGAACAGTCTACAGACAAAAATAGGATTACACGTTTAATAAGTATAGTAGTATTTATACTTGCTCTAATTTCAACTGGGTCAAGAGGGGCGACCTTAGGCTTAGAGTTTGCAATATTAGTGTATGCTATTTTTATGAAAAATAAAAAAAGTAGAGTATTACTTATATGTACTTTTGGAATTGTACTAATGCTAGCATTACTATCACCAGAGATTAATCACTCTCTAAATAGTAGGGATGATATTTGGTTACAATCTATAAATCTGTTTTTACAAAAACCATTAACAGGTTTTGGTATGTTTGGTATACTCGATAATATACAAAAAACTCACTCACATAATATATGGATAAGTATGCTTGCCATGTTTGGTATTGTAGGTTTTGGTTTATATCTATGGATTAAATTATATATATTTAAATCATTTATAATGCTATACCGACAAGGAATAAAATCACTTCCACTTTTAGCTTCTATTCAAGCATTAGTAATTGGTCACGGAGTAGTAGACTTTGTTATGATGACACCTCAAGGTGGTTTAATATTCTTTGCCACATCATCTATTATAATAGGATTATCAAAAAAATATGCAGTATACCCCGAATTAGTATTTGAAGATATGGGTTACTATAGAAGATTAAATTATAAAAAAAATCAATAAATATATTATAACGAATAATTATAGAATTGCTATTAGTTAACACTGTTTTATTACCTTATCATGTTATATAATAAAGATATTATAATAATTTGTAGATGAGGTAATGTTATGGATTTAAATATGTCCCAAGGATTAGTTCAGCAGCAAAAGTTAATTTTGACTGCTCAAATGCAGAATTCATTAAACATTTTACAAATGTCAATAATAGACTTACAGAAGGATATTGCAAAGCAATTAGAGGAAAACCCTTTACTTGAATACAATACGGATGTACAGGATACACCTGATGTTAGTAGTTGGACAAAGGAAATAATAGATGCAAGAAAAGCCATTGATCAAGAAAAATTCCAGTTACAAAATAGCAGTTATACATCTGATAATACAATGGATCCATTGAATCTTATTATTCAAAAACAAACACTTAAAGAGTATCTTAAGGATCAATTAGTTGATTTAGTAGAGACTCCAGAAATATTAAATATTTGCAATTATATAATTGAAAATATCGATAGTCGAGGTTATTTAAGCTGTACCATTGAAGATATTATAAAGGATTTAAATATTTCATCATCTAAAATTATATATGCATTACAATTAGTTCAACAATTTGAGCCTAATGGAGTTGCGGCAAGAGACTTAAAAGAATGTTTAAAACTACAATTAATAAAGAATGGTATAGATGATGAAAATTTATATTATATTGTCGATAGTAAACTAGAAGCAATAGCAAATAATCAAATAAAACAAATAGCAAATTTGTTAAATATAAGTTCAGGACAAGCACAAGATTACTTTGACTATATTAAGACATTAGAGCCAAAACCTTCTAGAGGGTTTTATACTGGAGATGTAGAGAATTATATTATACCGGAAGCCTACATAAGAAAAGTGCAAAATGAATTGTTAATTATAAAAAATGATAAAGTATTACCCAGGTTAACAATAAATAGACTATATAAAGATATCCTAAAGGATGAAACGGATACAGAAGTAATAGATTTTATAAAATCTAAATTGTATAGTGCTGAAAATTTTATTAAAGGTATTGAACAAAGGGATAGTACTATAACCAAAATCTTAAAAATTATTGTAGAAAAGCAAGAAGATTATTTTTATTACGGTCCACGATATTTAAAACCTATGGTTATAAGCAGTATAGCAGATTGCCTTAATTTAAATGAGTCCACAATAAGTAGGGCAATTAAAGATAAATATATATCTACACCCCATGCTACCGTAAAGATAAAAGATTTATTCACTGGAGGATTTAAATTATCTTGTGATGATTCTATAACGTCCAGCTCAGTGAAAAATCAAATAAAAAATATAATTGATAATGAAGATAAATCTCAACCAATATCAGACGAAATGATATCTCAAACATTGAAGGAAAAAGGTATAAAGATAGCTAGACGAACTGTAGCAAAATATCGAGAAGAATTAGATATTTTATCTTCTAGTAAAAGGAAAGTTTTTAAATAGGGAACCCTGATAGTTATAGAGTGGGAAAAGAATTTGAAAGTATTCTAGCAGCACTTACAATATCTTTTTTACTCAGTATCCCAGAGGCTACTGCTATACCTGATATTCCAGTCATTTGTAATTGATCAACATTTTCGTTGTGTATCCCTCCTATAGCAACTACAGGGATTTCTATACTTTGGCAGATTAGTTCTAAATTTGATATAGTAACCTGATCAGTATTGCTTTTAGTGAAGGTAGGAAATACAGCACCTACACCTAAATAATCGGCGCCTTGTTGTTCAAAACTTCTTGCTTCCTCAACACTGCATGCAGAAGCACCTATTACCATATCTGGGTCTAAAATTTTTCTCGCTAATGGAATGGGCATGTCATCTAAGCCTAGGTGAACACCTTTAGCGCATACTGCCATGGCAACATCTACTCTGTCGTTAATAATTAGGGGTATATCGTAATAATCTGTAACTTTTTTTACCTTTAGTGCCAGTTGAATATAATCTTTTGTAGAAATTGATTTTTCTCTTAGCTGAATCATAGTGACTCCACCTTTTATCGCTAATTCTATAGTATTTATTAAGTCTTTATCACCAAGAGATTTTTTATCGGTAATTAAATATAAGTTATAGTTCATAAATTTTTACTTCCTTTTTTATTATTTCCTCAGTAAGGTTAAAGATATTATCAAACAACTTTACTTTGAATGATCCGATGCCTTCATTTAATGCTAATGATCTATAGGATACTTGCCCAGCAATACCCATAGATGAAATACCTCCAAGAGTTGATACTAGACTGTCTTTAGATACTGCTGCAAAAGCTCCTATTAATGATGCTGTCATACATCCAGTACCAGTTATGCGTGATAAATTATAATGTCCATTATTACAGGCATAAATCAAGTTGCCATCTGTTATAAGATCGACTTTTCCAGTAGCACATACAATACACTTTAATTTTAAAGCTAAGTTAATAAGAATGTCCTCTGCACCATCATTGTTAGTATCACTATCAATACCTTTTGAAGATGTTTTGATACCAGAAATGCTTTTGATTTCTGACATATTTCCTTTGATTATGGAAAACTGTATACTATTTATCAGTTGTTCTACACAAGAATACCTAAACTTAGTAGCACCAACACCAACAGGGTCTAGTATTACAGGAATATTTAGACTATTCGCTTTTTTACCTGCAATTATCATAGGTTCTATAATACTTTGATTAATAGTACCAATATTTAAGACTAAAGAAGAAGAGAAAGAAACAACTTCTTCAACTTCATTTTTGTCAAATGCCATGATTGGTGAAGCTCCAATTGCCAAAGTGATATTAGCACAGTCGTTCATAGTTACATAATTAGTAATATGATGAACAATAGGCTTGGAAGTTTTGATTTTTGTTAATGATTCAGCTATTTGTGTACTATAGTCCAATTTTTCTCCACCTTTCTTTAAATGATTAGTATCAAAACCATTACATACTACAATTGAATTAATACTCAAATGGATAAGATGTTAAGCCATTCTTATATAGTTGATAAAAATGATGTGTTGGACCTACACCTTTTCCAAGTTCTATGGAATGTTTTATGGCTATAGTAATATACACTTTTGCTTCTTTTACTGCATCTTTCATAGAGCACCCTCTAGCTAAATTTGAAGCAATAGCAGACGATAGTGTACATCCGGTACCATGAGTATTTTTAGTATCAATTCGGTCTTGATGTAGATAAGTAAATATATCACCATCATATAGAATATCAATTGAATCACCTTTAAGATGTCCTCCCTTTATAAGAACATTTTTAGCCCCCATTTTGTGTATGTTTATTGCTGCTGATTCCATATCTTTAACTGTACATATATTAGTTCCAAGGATTATTTCGGCTTCAGGAATATTTGGAGTGACAATTGAAGCTAAAGGTAAAAGATACTTAATTAAATAATTTACAGACTCTTCTTGTAATAGATGATAACCACTTTTTGAAACCATTACAGGATCGAGAACAACTATTTTTGGTTTATAGTAGGACAAAGACTTATATACCGATTCAATAGTCTCGATTTTAGAAACCATACCTATTTTAACGCTATCTACAAAAATATCTTCAAAAATAGCCTCTATTTGTTTTGTAATCATACTTGGATCAATATCTTGTACTCCAAAGACTCCTTGTGTATTTTGCGCAGTAATAGCAGTTATTACACTCATACCAAATACACCGTGAGCACTAAAAGTTTTCAGGTCAGCTTGTATGCCCGCCCCTCCACTACTATCAGAACCTGCAATAGTTAAAGCTGTTTTCATTTTCATATTAAACCACTCCTATAGTTAAGTAGAACACGTTTCTTATTTTTTTATAAAATGCTTTGAGTAGTCTTCTAGTTTCATAGATTTTATTAAAAGATAAGCTATAAAGCATCCTCCAATACTACTAATTAAAAAAGGTATAACAAAAGTAAAGGCAATAACTTCTTGACCTAAAACAAATTTAGATATAGGAAAGGCTAAAAGTCCACCTAATATTCCTGTACCAAATACTTCTCCAGCGATAGCAAAGCTGCTTTTAGTATACTTCCTATAGAGTAATCCAGCTAATAATGCGCCTATCATGCTACCAGGAAATGCTAATAGGGAACCTACTCCCAACAAATTTCGTAAAAGAGAAATAATAATAGCATTTGCTAAGGCATATCCCGGTCCAAGCATTACTGCTGATAGTACATTTATAGTATGTTGAATAGGAAAACATTTAGCTACACCAACTGGAAAAAATATAATATGAGAAGCGAGTGTACCTATGGCAATAAGTAGTGATGATAGTGTTAGTTTTTTTGTATTCATTAAAATTTCTCCTTATGTAAGTATTATAAGACGTACACCCTGGAACCCAAATACGGTGCCAGGTTCGCAGACACTCGCCAAATGAAAACGAAGTTTCCATTTGTTCTTATGCCATAATAAAGCAAATTAGCAAGCTATTTGCTTTATTATGGCATAAGAACTGATAAGCGAAAAAGTCTTTTCGCTTGGCTCGTTATTTACGCAAAAAAACATATATCTTAAGGATATATGTTTAATCAGTGTTTGAAAAAATACTTCCTTACGCTGGAATGATCCAGATCAAGTTTAAGGGTCAAAGACATATATCTCAATCTCAGCTGGTAAAGCCAGCCCCCCTAGTATAAAGGCTATTAAATTATTTTTTGTATAATATATCTTAGTTTAATACTCTATTAACCAAATGTCAACAGGATGTGAAATAATTATGTGTCTGATTTTTTATATGTGAATAATTTAAAGTATAATGTGGATAAGTTGTGGGTAGTTTTGTAGGATATTGTAATATTGAGATGTTGAATCCATAAAACCATGTAGTTACATACTGTGTAAGCATGTGAATATAAAAAAGATATTATTGTGTAACTTGTGGATAAGTAATGAAGTTATACTATGATTATACTTATTTTTAAAATAAATGACAAATTTTTTATAAAATTTAATTTATTTTATTTGGAATAATAAGAAATGAGATAATTATCTTAATGAATTATAAAGAAGGTGAAAATAAATGTCAAAACCCAAAAAACCATTAGTTCCAGAAGCAAGACAAGCACTAACTAAATTTAAATTAGAATGTGCTGCTGAAATAGGACATCTAGAATTTTGCAAAGAAAATAATGATCATTACAAAGGAGATTTATCTGCAAAACAAAATGGACATGAAGGTGGTCCTATTGGTGGTCAAATGGTAAAAAGAATGATAGAAATGGAAAGACAAAGGTTTGAAAATAATAGTATGTCCTAGTAGTGTCGCCTAGGGAATTTCTGTGGGTCCGCACTAATGATCGGAGATTTTAGAGCATAAGGCACAAAGAAATAAGCAAGATGGCTCCTCAGGTGAAAGTAGTAGAAAGTCTATCTAAATATTGTAAAAGAAAGGGCAAGCTTAAGTTTGCCCCTTCACATTATAGTGGTTATTTTTATTACTCTATTATACAATTCTTTCAGTGTCCGTATAATTCCAATTTATGATCAGTGAATTTATAATTCTTTTCTTTCGAAAATTTATTAAGGTCTAATTAAATTCTTCAAATCTTTCCCTTTGAGTCTTACATATGGGACATTTTTCTGGTGGCGTATTTCTAGCACATAAGTATCCACATACTTTACATCTCCATATAGGGTAAGAAGACTTTAAGCCAGATATCTTTATTACTTTATTATCTTTTGATTTTTTTCTTCTATCAGGTATAGGCTTGACTTGGGATTTACTTTGTAAGACCTTTGCGGAAACATATAGCCCACAGTAACATGTTCCATATTCGTCTAAATCCATATCCCTATAGTCACAAGGGCAGATTAGATCCATATCTTTTTCAACACTGCCTTCAGATAGTTTGCAAGGACAAAACTGATATCCATAGCGTTCTCTATTTACTAAGAGTCCACCCGCTAAATCATAAACTAACTCCTCATCAGAGTTTATATTATATCCAGATTTTGTTGCGTCTGATTTAAGTTCTGTAATTAATATTTCTATTGACTTATCTTGTATCACTCAAACTCACCTCTAATAGCATTTGAATCAAACCCTTTGATAATGCGATTATCGTCAATCACTATGGTAGGATAAATAATATCTACATCATATTTTTCTAAATCTCTATCTAATATAATTTGATTTTCTTCACTTTCAAGATCAACATAAATGTAATCGTAAGCAATACCTAATTCATCCAGTAATCTTTTAGTTTTTTTACACCATCCACAAGTACTAAGAGCGTATAATCTCACTTTTCCTCTATTACTTCCTTTTACACTATTAAAGTTCATTATGAACACCTCATTTTAGAATAATAATTTAATTATACATATATTTCAAAAGGATCACAAGAGATTATAGCTTCGAGTGTTTGTTTAATATACTTAAATCATAAATTCTTTTTTATTTTGCAAGTCTACA
>NZ_WHNX01000024.1 GCF_009362815.1 Alkalibaculum sporogenes
GAGCCAATCGGGCTTTTACAGGCACTTAACTCTCGCTTATCGTTCTTAACTGTCTTGAAATCTTGAAGCGGGAGTCTTAGTGCCTGTTAATGCGGGATACAGTGAAACTTTACTCAGTAGGGGCTCTTCATACCCTACTGAGTATTAGTTGAGCCAATCGGGCTTTTACAGGCACTTAACTCTCGCTTATCGTTCTTAACTGTCTTGAAATCTTGAAGCGGGAGTCTTAGTGCCTGTTAATGCGGGATAAATATTCATTTTATTCCCACGCACGAATCCAATTATGGTTAAGTTAGATTTATGTGCTAAGTCAATTGCTATATCTGAAGGTGCTGATCTTGATACTAGCAATGGCACTCCACGTTTTATTACTTTATTAACAATTTCTGATGTTATCCTACCTGTAGTAAGTACTATCTTATCATGAAGATCTACGTCATCTAGAAATGCTTTTCCAAACACCTTTTCTAGAGCATTATGTCTCCCAATATCCTCTTCAAAATACAGAATTTCTTCATAAGTACAAATAGCACAGCTATGTACTCCACCAGTAGCTTTAAATAACTCTGATCCATGGCTAAATTCTTTAACTAGCTCTGATATTCTCTGGTGATCAATATTAATCGAATTGATCAATACATTTTGTGGTTCTGTCACTGCAAATGATACTGTTCTTCCTTTTCCACAAGCAGTAGTTAAAGTTCTCTCTGAAATTACATGATCTCCATTATATCCAAATAAGTCCTGTGAATTTAGTTTAATATATGCCGTTGAAGACTCTTTATTTATTTTGATGTCATTTATGTCGTTAAGCTCTTTAATAATCCCTTCAGATCGTAAAAAACCTACTATTAAAGCTTCCAATGAGCTAGGGGTACATAGTAGTGTCACAAAGTATGTACTATTAATATAGATAGATAGAGAGTACTCTACTGCTATCTTATCTTCTATGATATGTTCTTGATTATTTTGTATTCTAATTATCTTGTAAGTTTTAGATTCTCTCATCTGCTGTCACCTAGCCTATTGATTTATTTATTGAATTATTTACATATTTTTCTAGATCTTCTTTTGTATTTAAATTTAAAAACATTTCCCAATTAGGACTGTATTCTCTCGCTTTAACTTCATCTATATAATAACAATTTACTTGCTTTAGTAGATGAAAAACTGACTTTCTATCCCTTAGCAAATAACTTTCTATATCACTTAATATAGATTTAGAATAAAACCCATTAAATGGCTCTATCCATTCGGTTCCAAACATAGTAATACACGCATCAGATTTTGTCTCATTAATTCTATCTTTCATGAATTTAATATAATCAAATTTAATATTTGGCATGTCACATGCAATAACATAAGCATACTCACTACTAGATTTTTTCAAGCCAATATGAATTCCACTTAAAGGACCTTTTTGAACTATCTCATCCTCTACAGTTATGCAAGGTAATCCACTATAATAAGCAGGAGTATTAGTCACTACGATAATTTCATCAAATTCTTTAGATAGCTTGTGAATAATATGATTGATTAATCGATTGTTATCGACATTTAATTGCTGTTTATCAAATCCCATTCTACTGCTTTTACCGCCTGCAAGAATAATAGCTGTTCCAAACTTTTTCATATCTACACCCCTTACGCAATGCGCATGTATTAGACGCTAGATTACAATTATTAATCATTTTTTCTCAATATCGATATAGAAGTATCCGTGAAAATATTCCACGGATACTTCTTACTGTATTATTAGAATCTAATCTCTATTTTGTTGTCAATTTTTATTATCATCCTGTAATAGATCATCATCTATTTTGTACGAGTGTATTAAAAATTCAAGTTATAAAAACCTAATCTTTTATACGCTCTATTTTAACAGCAGATACTTTAAACTCTGGTATTTTAGCAGTAGGATCTACAACAGAATTTGTCAGATAATTTACTGCGCCATCAGCAAAATGGAAAGGCATGAATACAACATCTTCCTCAACTTTATCTGTAATAGTAACTGTAGTAATTATTTCTCCTCTTCTTGAAGAAACTTTTGCTTTCGAACCATCTTCTAATCCAAGTCTATTTGCCGTAGTAGGATGGATTTCCATATAAGAGTGAGGGAATAATCTATTGATTCCTTCTACTCTCTTAGTCATAGTCGCTGTATGATAGTGATACAACATCCTTCCTGTAGTTAAGATATAAGGATAATCTTTATCTGCACTTTCGGCACTTTTTATATAATCAGCTGGTTTAAACAAACCTTTTCCTCTAGAAAACTTACCATCTTTGTGTAAAAACTTAGTACCTGGATGATCTTTATCTGGACATGGCCATTGTAATCCTTCTTGATCAATTCTATCAAAAGATATTCCACCATAAGAAGGTGTAACAGATGCAATTTCGTCCATAATCTCTGAAGCATTTGAATATACTTTATCATATCCTAGTTTGTTCATTAATGTCATTAATATTTCCCAATCTGGTTTAGAATTTCCAATACAATCGATAGCTTTTCGTACTCTCTGAATTCTTCTCTCCGTATTAGTGAATGTACCCTCTTTTTCCGCAAAACTAGCTGCAGGTAATACTACATCTGCTAATTCTGCTGTCTCAGTTAAAAAGATATCTTGTACTACGACAAAATCTATCTTTTCGAGTGCTTCTTTCACATGATTAATATCCGGATCAGAAAGCATTGGATTTTCTCCCATTACATACAGAACCTTAAGGTCACCCTCTGAGCCCTTAGTCATAACCTCAGTAACAGTAAGACCAACTTTATTAGAAAGTTCTACACCCCAAGCTTTTTGGAACTTGTTAATTACATCAGGATTCGCAACCTTTTGATAACCTGGTAAATCTCCTGGCAATGCACCCATATCACAAGCACCTTGTACGTTATTCTGGCCTCTAAGTGGATTTACACCCGCAGATTCTTTACCAATATTTCCACAAAGTAACGCTAAGTTTGAAATACTCATAACACCTTGAGTTCCTGTACTATGCTGTGTAACGCCCATTGAATAGAAAATAGAAGCTTTATCGACACTAGCGTACATTCTAGCAGCTTTTCGTATATCTTCTGCATCTATACCACAAATTTCTGCTACTCTTTCCGGAGTATAGTCTTTCATAACACTAACTAATTCATCATAATTTTCTGTGTTTTTTTCTATGTATTCTTTATCTTGTAGATTTTCATCTATAATTACATTCATCAAACCATTAAACAAAGCTACATTCGTTCCTGGTGTTATCTGAAGGAATATATCAGAATGCACCGCAAGATCGATCCTTCTTGGTTCAGCAACAATTAATTTTGCTCCTCTTTTTAAAGCTTGCTTAATATGAGATCCAATTACTGGATGAGTCTCTGTAGTATTAGAGCCAGTAACAAAAATAACTTCACTGTTTAATACTTCAAAATTACTATTTGTCATAGCTCCACTGCCTAAAGTAGTAGCTAATCCAGCCACTGTTGAAGCGTGACATAATCTAGCACAATGATCAACATTATTTGTGCTTATTACTCCTCTAAATAACTTTTGAAATAAGTAATTTTCTTCATTTGTACACCTAGCAGAAGAAAATCCAGCTATTGAATCTGGTCCAAATTCTTCTTTTGCAACTTTGATTTTTGAAGCTATTAAATCATAGGCTTCATCCCAAGTTGCTTCTACAAACTTACCCTCTTTTTTAATAAGTGGAGTTTTTAGTCGATCCTTGTGATCAATAAATCTATATCCGAATTTACCTTTTACACATAATAGACCGTTATTTGCTAATCCTTTATCACTTGGTTGAACTTCAACCACCTTATTATCTTTTACTAATAAATCCATTTGACATCCAACACCACAATATGAACATGTTGTTTTAACTTTGTTAGTTTCCCAATATCTAAACTTCTCTTTACGTTTTGGTACTAATGCCCCAACTGGACAGTTAGATACACAATTTCCACATGATACACATGTAGAATCTTTAATTTTTAATTCAAAAGGAACCGCTACATGAGTGTTATAACCTCTCTCGCTTAAGCCAATAGCTCCGACCTGTTGTAACTGTGAACATACTCGTACACATTTACCGCATAAAATACATTTGTTTTCATCATAGTAATAAAACTGATTTGTGTGATCAATTGGTTTATCTAATTTTTCATCGTCATTGTTAAAGTTAGCACTTTTCACGCCGTATTGATAACAATAATCTTGCAATTTACACTTGCCAGCTTGCACACAAGTCATACAATCTAAAGGATGTTTTGATAATAATAATTCCAACACTGTTCTTCTTGAACTTCTTACACTTTCGCTATCTGTGTATACTACCATTCCATCTGTCACAGGAATAGCACAAGATGGTGCAAGGCTTTTCGCCCCTTCAATTTCAACGAGACAAATTCTACACGCTGCGCCATCAATTATATCTAATAATTCATGGTGGCAAAACGTAGGAATAATTATACCTATCTTTTTAGCAGCCTCAAGGATAGTAGTACCTTCAGCAACTTCTAGTATCTGTCCATCGATTGTAATTTTTATCATACTCATTCAGAATCACCTCAATATGTAGTTTATACCTTATTTATATTATAGCATAATGTTATTCCATTTTATAATCATTTATAAGTATCTGTCAAGTAAACGTTGTCATTTTACATAATATGTAATAATGTCTTTTTTTGTATAACTCTAATAATATTTATTGATTTTTTATATTGTTAATTCACAAGCACAAAAAAAGTGAGTTGCCTCACTTTTTTCGTGTTTTCTATATGTTACTCTACTATTGTTGTTGTCTTCATTTGAAAATCAGCATATCCTTCGATGCCATGTTCATGTAAGTCTAGTCCTTCTAACTCTTCTTCTGCTGTTACTCTAAGTCCGATTGTTTTATCTAGTACTTTAAATAAAATAAATGAAGTTCCAATAGTCCATACTGCAACTGTTAGCACACCTATAGCTTGGATACCTAGTTGTGTAAAACCACCACCATAAAACAGACCGCCTTCTAAAGCAAATACACCTACTAAAAGTGTTCCTATAGCTCCACATATACCATGTACGCTGATAGCTCCAACAGGATCATCAATTTTTAATTTATGATCGAAAAACTCAATAGAAGCTACTACTACAAGTCCTGTTATTGTACCAATTAAAGCTGCACCTGTTGGCGATACAACTGCACATCCTGCTGTAACACCTACTAAGCCTGCTAAAGCTCCGTTTAATGTCATGCTTACGTCTGGTTTTCCATATTTTATCCAAGTATATACCATTGCGATTACCGCACCAGCTGCTGCTGATAAATTTGTAGTCACAAATATATTGGAAATTGCTGTGGCATTTTCTAAACCTGCTGCCTCTAATTGAGATCCAGGATTAAATCCAAACCAACCAAACCATAAAATGAATACTCCTAATGCACCTAATGTAATACTATGACCAGGGATAACTTTTGATTTACCATCTTTGCCATACTTCCCAATTCTTGGTCCTAATATCATCGCTCCTACTAAAGCTGCCCAGCCTCCAACTGAATGAACTGCTGTCGATCCTGCAAAATCAATAAATCCAAGTTCACTTAGGAATCCACCACCCCAGATCCAATGACCTGCTATTGGGTATATCACTAAGGAAATTACAAAACTAAAAATACAGTAAGTTATAAACTTTGTCCTTTCTGCCATCGCTCCTGATACTATTGTAGCAGCTGTTGCAGCAAATACTGTTTGAAATATTAAAAATGCCGCTGTAGGTATTCCAAAGTCGTAACTACCTCGTACAAAGAAATCCGCTTTACCAATAAATCCACCTATACTCTCACCATACATTATGCTAAATCCTACTGCCCAGAAAATAAGAGATCCAATTGAAAAGTCCATTAGATTTTTCATGATAATATTGCCTACATTCTTTGACCTTGTAAATCCTGTCTCAACCATAGCAAAACCTGCTTGCATAAAAAACACTAATGTTGCTCCAAATAATACCCATATAGTATCTATAGAAATTGCTAAATCCATTATTACCCCTCCAGTTTAATAATTATTACAAGCTTTGCTTGCTACTTTTTATGTTATAATTTCAATTTTTCCTTTTAACTTAATGCTGCAGAACCTCTTTCACCAGTTCTTAATCGTATAACTTCAGAAACATCATAAACAAATATTTTACCTGAACCTACTTCAGTTCCCACTACTTCTTGTGCAACTCTTACAACATCATCTACTGGTACAGAAGATACTACTACTTCTACTTTTACTTTAGGTAGTAGATCTATTTTATACTCAGTACCTCTGTAGAACTCAGTTTTACCTTTCTGCATACCACATCCCAGTACTTGTGTTACCGTCATACCGGTAATACCAATTTCATTCAACGCATCTTTTAATTCTTCAAATTTACTCCCCTTAATGACGATTTCAATTTTGCTAATTTTTTCAGACATTTTCACTACCTCCTTTATTTTTTTAAATTCACCCCAATAACATGCTCTAAGAGTTTCTCTGTCATACGAGTAGTCCCCAAATGATCTACGTCTTTCACGTATTATTTTCATATGATTTCTTATTTGACTTCAGCAAGCTAAGTCATACTTTCAATCATATGAAAATGCGTCTTCGACGCTATCGCTTGGCTTCTTGCCTTCGCGGTAATTAAAAAACGGAGTCTATATTTTATAAAATATAGACTCCGTCGTCATACAAACGTTATTACTTGATAAATGCTTTAACCATTATATCTTTACAAATCATAAATAGATTTATATTATATAATTGATATAAAAAAAGATCTGTATATATTAGATATACAGATCTGCATCGATCAAAATTATTAACTTTTAATTAACTATATTATATTCGCTTACAGAAAAAATGTCAACAAAAAATCGAATTATTTTTCAATCTATTTTTATATTGTTCACTTTTTCTTATATAGTTATTTGTAACAATTTTATATGTCACCCTATATATATTTAGAATTTAGTCACACGAGGCTCTGTCGTAAATGAATAAAAAGTTGCAACAGCATCTTTAAGATATAAGACTTCTGTGTTATCATCATCTACCTTATATCTATCCTTTAAACCAGGATACTCGTCTAACATATGTTGTTTTGCCTCGATTCGCTCATCCCTAATGGCTGTTGCAGCGATACGAATCCACTCTCCACCACCAAAAGCACAAATTTCAATTTTAGGATTTGCCTGCATCTGCTTTGATACCTCTTTTACTTTTCCTGTTTGAATGTATAGTTTATCCTCAAATATATCAACAGTTCCAAAAGGTCTAACCTTTGGTTCATCTCCTTCAACCGTAGCTAGATAATATGTCTGACAACTCTTTAAAAAATCATAGACTTCTTTCATCGTAAAACCTCCTAGTATTTTTGACCATTAGTGCTAACTTACTACTAAATTAACATGTTTACAAATTCTATTATATCACTTTACAAACTTTCGTAATAGATATAAATTGACATTTTTTATATGTTAGTTTGATATAGCTTTTATTCCATTTATCTATATAGCTAATTCAGTTCTACGGATTAAGTCATTCTGTCCATCAATATGTAACTCAACAAAGTATGCACTGAAGCCAGCTACCCTAACTATAAGGTTTTTATAGTCATCTGGATTCTCCTGAGCATCTGTTAAAACATCTGAACTTATTATATTTATTTGCATTTCCATGCCCCCCATCCCGAAATAGGTCTTGATGAGATTAGTAAGTTTTATTACACCTTCTTCTCCCTTCATAGCACTTGGATGGAATTTCATATTTAACAATGTACCATTAGGATACTTGCTTTGATCAATATTTGCAACAGACAATAGTACACCCGTTGGTCCATTTTTCTCCATTTGTTGAACTGGTGATATCCCATCAGCCAATGGTTCTCCTGCAAATCGTCCATCAGGAGTAGCGGCTGTTAATTTTCCAAATATTATATTTGTTGTAACCGGATATAACCCTGCACTAAACCTTCCCCTAGGACCGGTGCATGAGTTAACAGCATTGGCGAATACATCAGATGCCCATCTTGCATACTTATCAATTTCTTTATCTCCATTTCCATAATGTGGAGCTTTATATATAATATACTCCTGTAATTTTTCGTGGCCTTCCCAGTTTGATTTTAGGGCATCATACAATTCTCTTGAAGTGCAAATTTTTTCATCATATACTAAGTGTTTGATCATGGCAAGAGAATCTGCTACATTACCAATGCCTACCCCTGCAATACCTGTTGAATTGTACTTAGCACCTCCATACATTACATCCATTCCTTTTTCTAGGCAACCTTCCATTGTAGCTGATACCACTGGTAATGGTAAAACTTGCCTAGCTACATATTCAAAAGAATTTATACTACTAGCATGCCATTTGACAAAGAATTCTGTTTGTTTCTTAAAAGCTTCTAATACATCTTCAAAGGTATTCATTTCATAGAGGTAACCAGTTTCCAACCCACAGCTCTCTTCACTAGGTGGCATACCGAAGAATCCCATAGGATTCTTACCATTGTTTATTCCAAGCCATAGGGCATTTGCCATATTCCAATATGTTTCAGTTCCTGTACCACCACAGGCAGGCCATTCATCACCACATCCTGCAGGCTCTACACAACCGATAAGACAATAATTACGTGCACTCTCAAGGGAAAGCCCTCTACTCATTAATGCAGGTATTATCAGATCATCATTCTCAAAGGTAGGTACTCCGCCTGCAATTTTTGTGGTTTCTAATGCAGCTTCCCACAACTCCGCAGGAGTGTCTTTATGTATTCTCAAAGCCTGAGGTGGATCATGTAAAAGTAGTCGCCCAGACGCTTGTAGCATCATGTAAGTTACTGCATTAGAAGCATCAGTACCATCTTCTTTAATACCACCCATAGTCATCAATTGCCCACTGGTATAACCAGGATTTGATTGCGTTGCTCCGTAGCTCCATGGCTTATTCATTTCTGCTACCTTTAGATAGAATAAATCCATTAACTCCTGCCCTTGTTCTGGTGTAATTGTACCATTGGCTATATCAGCTTCATAATAATCTATAAGATATTGATCAACACGCCCAAAACTTATACCATGCATACAAGCATCTAGACACATGCATGTTTGGTACATGAATAATGTTTGAATGGTATCTTGAAAACTTCTACAAGGATTATCCATCACCCAATTTAGACTATCTGCCATGGCTTCTAACTCTTTTTTTCGTTTAGGATCTGTCGTTGTTTTTGCTTGATTTTGTGCTAGTTGAGCATATCTTTTTGTCAGAATTATCATTCCCTCTGATACAATAGATATAGAACGATAAAAATTATACTTATCTATCGTTTCTCCGAATATCCCATTATCCTCCATATCTTTAATGTAGGAATCAGCTTCAGCTTTTATTGCTCCAAACCCTTTATTTATAGCGTTTTTATAGTTGGCACAGAAATGGCCTACTGGCGATGCACTTTGCCCTTTTGGCCCAAAAAACGTAATACCATTACCGCAATG
The DNA here is from genome assembly GCF_009362815.1 of Alkalibaculum sporogenes. GTDB lineage: Bacteria > Bacillota > Clostridia > Eubacteriales > Alkalibacteraceae > Alkalibaculum_A > Alkalibaculum_A sporogenes. Next base: position 9,523 of record NZ_WHNX01000024.1, read on the forward strand.
CTTAAAATATCCATCTGGTATATAAGCATCTGTCTTGGCACTCATGCATTCTTTCATCCAAAAATCACCTGTACTTAATATGTATTCTCTATCTTCCTCTGAAAGAATATATGGATCTATATCTCTTGTAGATATATATCTACTCTCTACTTCATCAATAAGCCAATCAATTGCATTTTCTGGATAAAGAGCACATGCACGGTATTTAGACGACTGTGCTCCTACAATTACTTCATCTTCATCTATGCGTACTGGTATGTTCTCGCAGATATTCTTAAAGTTTTTAGCGCGCTTCATGCTACCTGTGATATCGGGGTTCTCCATGTAAAATTCTGTGATAAGCTTATAACGAGCTATACATATTTCTGGTTGAGTCTCTCGATATTTATTACGCATTTTTTTAACTCGATTGGAAATTGGTTTCAATGTATACATAATACACCTCCTGAATTTTGTAAATCTAGCTATTTTTACTGTCTAATCATTTCTATAATAAAAACATATCATATATACTTTGTATTGTAAACGTTTTACACAATTTTTTACATTTTTGTAGTTTCCCATCTGTTTATCTAAGTATATATGTTCATCCCAATCACCTTTTCAGACTACTTCTCTGTTAAACCCAAACTTGTATAAATTTAAGTATTGTAGATTAATACAAATTATTATCTTATTAATAAGAGTACTCAACTTTTCATAGTATATTCAACTAGCAGCAAATTCATTATAAATATTTTTTTAAGATTTAATGTATCTCTTATATTTATTAACAGAGATTTTTACAAGTACCAGTAGCTGTTCTGTTTTTAATTATCCTTGAATAGCTCCTATGCGTATAATATAATAATCTTATATATACTTAAATAAATCTATTCGGAGTGATTAATATAATGAAAAATCGTTTAATAGAAGTATTCAAAGAAATAGGTTTTGACGAATATAAAGAAATTAAAATCAGTGATATCATTTTTTCTAACGATGTTTTTAACCAATGTTCTAGAAACATATGTGGTAATTATGGAAAAAGTCACACGTGTAAAGGTGGAAGTGTAGAGGAAAGCAAAGAGAGAGTATCAAAATTTCAGAACGGATTTTTAATTAACAAAATAGTACCTATAAGAACAAGAAAAGAAATGATGGACTCTATAGAATTAGTTGCTACATCGATTAAAGCTCTCCGAAGATCGTTTGAAAACGATCCTATTATGGTAATGGGCGCAGGACCTTGTACTGTATGTGAAAGTTGTACTGCCTTATTAGGTAAACCCTGCCTTTTTCCAGATAAAATACAATATTCTATGGAAGGTAGTGGAATTGATGTAGTTCGTATGTCCATGAAAGAAAAAATGACCTATAACGGTGGTGAAAAAGGAGTAGGTTACTTTACTCTAGTATTATACAATTAATCCATTAATAGTGAATTTTAGAGTCAAATTACATAAATTTATCAATTACATATCTCCTCTTTTAAGAATAATAAGAAGGACCCCAAGGTCCTTCTTATTATTTTCTATATATTTAACAACTGCCTAGATTACAAGGAACTAATTTAGCTAGTTTCTTTTGTTATTTCAGTACCGTACTTCCCATTAAATGCTTATCAACTTCTCTAGCTACGAGTTTACCTTCTTGTATTGCCCATACTACTAAGCTTTGACCCCGTCGGCAATCCCCTGCTACAAATACTTTATCTATATTCGTTTCAAATTTTTCATAATCTGCTTTAATATTGCTTCTACCATCTCTATCTAAATGCAACTCATCTGCTATGGTATCTTCTGGTCCTAAAAATCCCATTGCAATAAGGACAATATCAGCTTTCCATACTTTTTCACTTCCTGGTACTTCTTGCGGTCCAAATCTTCCATTTGAATCTTTTTCCCAAACTACATTAACAGTGTGTACTTCCGTTACTTCACCTTTACTATTACCTACAATTTTTTTAGTATTTATATTGTAGTTTCTAGGATCACTACCGTATAAGTGAATCGCTTCTTCTTGACCATAATCTACTTTAAGCTTTTTAGGCCATTCAGGCCAAGGATTATCTCCTTGTCTAGATGATGGTGGTTCAGGCATGATTTCAAATTGATAAACTGTATTACAACCATGTCTAATAGATGTTGCTACACAATCTGTTCCCGTATCGCCACCACCGATGACAATAATATTTTTATCTTTTGCTGAGATGTGTTTTTCATCTGATAATTTTGAATCTAGCAAACTTTTAGTATTAGCTTTTAAGAAATCTACCGCATTATGAACGCCCATTAAGTCAGCCCCTATTACAGTAAGTGCTCTAGGTTTTGTAGCACCACAACACAGTATCACTGCATCATACTTGTCTACTAGTTCCTCTGATGAAATATCTATTCCAACCTCTGTATTTGTAATAAACTGTACCCCAGATTCCGATAATAAATCTACTCTTCTTTGTACTACCTTCTTATCTAATTTCATATTAGGTATTCCATACATAAGTAGTCCACCTATTCGATCATTTCTCTCATATACTGTTACTAAGTGACCTACAGCATTAAGATAATAAGCAGTTGCTAGCCCGGATGGACCAGATCCTACTACTGCAATTTTCTTACCAGTTCTTTTAGTTGGCTTGTTATTTTTCACCCAACCTTCTTCAAATGCCCTATCAATTATTTCTTGTTCTATATTATTTATAGCTACTGCTTCTAATATATATCCCTCGGTACAAGAACCTTCACAAGGAGCTGGACACACTCTACCTGTAAATTCTGGAAACGGCATGGTTCTAATAAGTCGTTTATAAGCATCTTCCCACTGACCTGTATACACTAAGTCATTCCACTCTGGTATTAAATTTCGAGCTGGGCAACCTGCTGCCATTCCATTTAATAACACACCACCGTGGCAAAAAGGTATACCACAGTCCATACATCGAGCACCCTGTTTTGAAAGTTCATCGTTATCTTGTCTTATTTTAAGTTCATTCCAGTCATTAATTCTCTCTTCAGGAGGTCTCTTTGCCGGATTTACTCTTTCATACTCTAAAAAACCTGTATACTTTCCCATTACTAAATCCCTCCTTTAGTTTCCAGACTTTCTATTGATATTTTTATGATTTTCTTCAAATGCAGCCATTAATGCATCATCGCCATCTAATCCAGAAGCATAAGCTGTTTCAATATTTTTAATCATTCTCTTATAGTCACTTGGAATTACTTTAGTAAATCTTCCTACATTTTTTTCCCAGTCTTGTAATATCGTTGTACCTAATGGACTATTAGTATACTCTACATGTTTTTCAATCATGGCTTTTACCTCTTGTTGCTCTTTAATATCAACAATTTCATCCATATCCACCATTGCTTGATTACAGCAAATACCATCAAAGTCTAGAGCATACACAATCCCACCAGACATTCCGGCTGCAAAATTTCTACCTGTCTTGCCCAGAACAACAACTCTACCACCGGTCATATATTCACACCCATGATCTCCGACACCTTCAACTACTGCATTTACACCACTATTTCTAACACAGAATCTTTCTCCTGCAACACCATTAATATAAGCTTCTCCTTGAGTTGCTCCATAAAATGCAACATTACCTATTAATATATTCTCATTAGGTATAAAATCGGAATTCTTTGAAGGATATACGACTATTTTACCACCAGATAACCCTTTGCCAATATAGTCATTAGAATCACCTTCTAGTGTTAATTTCATTCCTCTTGGTATAAAAGCTCCAAAGCTTTGACCAGCAGAACCCACAAATGTCAATTGAATTGTGTCTTCTGGCAATCCTTCTTCACCATATCTTTTTGATATTTCACTTCCTACTATAGTACCTACCACTCTATCAGTGTTATTTATTTCAAGTTTACTTTTTATTGCTTTCTTATTCTCTAGTGCAGGTTTACACATTCTAAGTAATTTCCTCATATCTAGAGATTCATCTATTGAATGATTTTGTTTTTTCGTACAGTGTCTATTATTAGTGTCTTCCATATATGGCTGGTATAGTATTCTAGATAAGTCTATTCCTTTTGTCTTCCAATTTTTCATAGATTCTTTTGACTTTAATCTATCAGATCTACCTATCATCTCATCTATAGTTCTAAATCCTAATCTTGCCATTATTTCTCGCATTTCTTGAGCTATAAACATCATGAAATTAACAACATATTCTGGCTTTCCATTGAAATTTTTTCTTAGTTCTGCATCTTGAGTAGCAACACCTACAGGACAAGTATTTAAATCACATACTCTCATCATTATACAACCTAATGCAATAAGTGGAGTAGTTGCAAACCCATATTCTTCTGCACCTAATAGAGCTGCTATTGCAACATCTTTACCAGTTAATAACTTCCCATCGGTTTCTAATCTCACACGATCTCTAAGCCTATTTAACAACAGTGTTTGATGCGCTTCAGCTAGTCCTAATTCCCAAGGCAAACCTGCATTTCTTATACTAGTTCTTGCAGCCGCACCTGTACCTCCGTCATAACCACTTATTAAAATAACGTCTGCCTTTCCTTTTGCAACCCCTGCTGCAATTGTACCAACCCCGACTTCAGATACTAATTTTACATTGATTCTAGCGTCCTTATTGGCGTTTTTTAAATCGTGAATTAGCTCTGCTAAATCTTCTATTGAATATATATCGTGATGTGGTGGTGGAGATATAAGCCCTACTCCTGGAGTGGATTGTCTTACTTTAGCTACCCAAGGATATACTTTTCGTCCAGGTAATTGACCACCTTCACCAGGTTTTGCACCTTGTGCCATTTTAATTTGAATCTCTTTTGCATTTACAAGATAATTGCTAGTTACACCAAATCTCCCTGATGCCACCTGCTTAATTGCACTGCATTTCGAATCACCATTTTCCATTGGCAAAAATCGTCCAATATCTTCTCCACCTTCACCAGTATTACTCTTTCCACCTAGCCTGTTCATAGCAATAGCTAAGGCTTCATGAGCCTCTATACTAATGGAACCGTAAGACATGGCACCAGTTTTGAATCTTTTCACAATAGACTCAGCGGATTCTACTTCTTCTATTGGTATGATGTCACCACCTGCAAAGTCAAAATCTATAAGTCCTCTAATAGAGTATATTTCTTCTTTATTCATCCTTTTGGAAAATTCTTTAAATAATTCGTAGTTTCCAGAACGAACCGCTTTTTGCAACATATATATAGACTCTGGATTGTACATATGTTGTTCTCCATCGTCCTTACTCTGGAAATGTCCTCCTACTTCTAGGGTATCTGTATAAGGTGAATTCTCACTAAATCCACTTTCATGTCTCATTTTTGTTTCTTGAGCAATTTCATCTAATCCAATTCCTTCAATACGCGTTGGAGTAGCTGTGAAGTACTTGTCTACAACCGTTTGGCTAATTCCTATTATCTCAAATATTTGTGCACCATGATAACTTCTCATAGTGGAAATACCCATCTTAGATAAAACCTTCATCATGCCTTTTACTACAGCTTTTATATAGTTATTTTTTGCACTCTCAAAGTCTAAGCCTTTCAATAATCCTTTCGAATGATAATCTTGTATACTTTCAAATGCCAAATAAGGATTTATTGCTGTCACGCCATATCCAACTAATGTACAAAAGTGATGTACTTCTCTTGGCTCACCTGATTCTAATACAATACCAACTTTTGTCCTGTTTTCTTCTCTTATTAAGTGATGATGTAAACCTGCACTAGCTAGTAAAGCTGGCACGGCTGCATTATCTTCATTTACACCTTTATCAGATAATATTAATATGTTTGCACCATATCTAATAGCTTTATCTGCTGCTCTAAATATCTTTTTCATTGTTTTCTCTATACCATGTGAACCTTCGTTGGGATCATAGAGCATAGATATTGTAACCACTTTAAAACCAGAATCTTTTAACTCTTTTATACTAGCCAATTGTTCGTTTGTAATTATTGGATGGTCTAAGGTAATAGCCTTTGAATGATCTGATTCAACCTCTAGAAGGTTACCTAATGTTCCTACGAGGGTTTTGCTTGAGGTTATAAGATCCTCTCTAATACCATCTATTGGAGGATTTGTAACTTGAGCAAACAATTGTTTGAAATACAAGTATAACATTTGAGGTTTTTCAGATAAAACTGCTAAAGGGGAATCCATACCCATTGCACCAATAGGGTCAATTCCTTCTATAGCCATTGGTATAACAGTCATTGTCAAATCTTCATAAGTGTAACCAAAAGATTTTTGTCTTTTAATCAAAGATGCTTTATCAGGTATACTTTGATTTTCACTAGTTGATAAATCTGATATAGGTAACAAGTGATCTTTTGCCCATTTCATATATGGGTTTTCTTCAGCGATTTTTGCTTTAATTTCATCATCAGAAATAATTCGTTTTTCTTTAGTATCTATTAGTAGCATCTTGCCTGGTTCAAGACGTCCCTTATATTTTACATTCTCTGGTTTCACGTCTATTACACCTACTTCAGATGCCATAATCACCCTATCATCTTTTGTTACATAGTATCTTGAAGGTCTAAGTCCATTTCTATCTAAAACTCCTCCAATAATATCTCCATCAGTAAAACCCATTGCAGCTGGACCATCCCAAGGTTCCATTAAAAAATTATGATATTCATAAAATGCCTTTTTTTCTGCAGACATTTGTGCATTTTTTTCCCAAGGTTCTGGTATCATCATCATCACTGCGTGAGGTAAGGAACGACCTCCTAAATACAAGAACTCCAAGCTATTGTCAAACATTGCTGAATCGCTTCCACATTCGTCGACAATAGGGAAAACTTTTTCTATATCAGATCCAAATAAAGGTGAATTAAGACCTTTCTGTCTCGCTCTCATCCAGTTTACATTACCTCTAATAGTGTTGATTTCTCCATTATGAACAATGTATCTATTAGGATGTGCTCTCTCCCAACTTGGAAAAGTATTTGTACTAAATCTTGAATGAACCATAGCTAATGCTGATTTAAAATCTAAATCTGCTAAATCCAAATAGAAGTCTCTAAGTTGTCCAGCCGTTAACATGCCTTTATAAACTAATGTCTTACATGAAAGGCTTGAGATATAAAAAGTACCTCCCTTGCTTTCACACAAAGGCATAATAGTTTTTTCAGCTTGTTTTCTTATTTCATATAGTTTTCTTTCAAAATCCATATCTGTAGTTACAGCTTGATCTTTTTCTATAAATACTTGAATAAATCTAGGCATTGCCGCTTCTGCAGTTGATCCAATAGCTGACTTGTCAATAGGTACTTCTCGCCAACCTAGTATTTTTTGTCCCTCTTCTGCTACAATCTTTTCAAAAGCTTCTCTTTGCACTTTTCTAAAATCATCATACTTATGGGCAAAAATCATTCCTACTCCATACGATCCTAGATCAGGTAAATCAAAACCTAATACTTCACATTCTCTTTTAAAGAATTCATGAGGTATTTGTACCAATATTCCAGCACCATCACCTGTATTTTCATCTGCCCCACTAGCACCTCTATGATTAAGATTTTCTAGTACTGTTAAAGCTTCATCTATGATGCTATTAGACTTTTGTCCTTTTATATTAACTACAAAACCCATTCCACACGCATCGTGTTCGAATTTTGGATCATATAGTCCCTGTCTTATAGGTAAACCGTATTTCTGCATTTTCCTCACCCTTAATCTAGTATTGTGGAAATTATTTTATATAATATTATAAAGAAATTTATATCATAGTACAATGTATTTTTATATGTACACTCAAGATTGAATTGTTCAATAAAAACACAGATTTTAATTAATTGTATAGAAGAAGAACTGTTAATTAAATAACAGTTCCTCTTCTATTTAACCACCTAAATACGCCTTTTTAATATCGTCATTTTCTATTAAATCTTTTGCTAATCCTTGCATAACAATTTTACCAGTCTCTAAGACGTATGCTCTATTTGAAATGTGTAGTGCCCTATTAGCATTCTGTTCAACAAGAAGAATCGTAGTACCTGATTTATTTATACTTTCGATAATATTAAAAATTTGATCTACTAAAATTGGTGCTAATCCCATAGAAGGTTCATCGAGAAGAAGTACTTCTGGTCGGGACATTAAAGCCCTTCCAATAGCAAGCATTTGCTGTTCCCCTCCACTAAGAGTTCCAGCATGTTGTTTTCTTCTTTCTTTTAGACGTGGAAATCTGGTAAATATTTCGTCTAAATCACTTTCAAATTCAACCTTATTTTTTTTTCTTGAGTATGCACCCATTTCAAGATTTTCCTGTACTGTCATCTGAGAAAATACCCTTCTACCCTCAGGAACATGTGCCATACCCATTTCAACCATCTTTTGAGGAACAACATTACTCATATTCTGCCCTTTAAATGTAATTGAACCACTTGAAGGCTTAATCATTTTTGACACTGTATGAAGAATCGTTGTCTTTCCAGCACCATTAGCACCGATTAAGGATACTATTTCACCTTGCTTTACATCAAAGCTTATACCTTTAATAGCATGGATTTTACCATAGTGTACATTTAAATTTTCGACTTGCAACATGTATAATTCTCCTCCTATTCTCCTAGATAAGCTTTGATTACATTTGGGTCACATTTAATTTGTTCAGGATTACCAACGCAAATGATTTTACCATAATCTATAACTGTAATTTTTTCACATATACCCATAACTAGACTCATATCGTGTTCAATTAAAAGTATAGCTATATTAAATTTATTCCTAATTAAATCAATAGTCTCCATTAACTCTTTTGTTTCTTGAGGATTCATCCCTGCTGCTGGTTCATCTAACATTAGTATTTTAGGACCAGTAGCTAGCGCTCTAGCTATTTCTAATTTTCTTTGTTTCCCATAAGGAAGGTTCTTTGCTAAAGAATCCGCATATGGCTTCATATCAAATATATCTAATAGCTCTATGGCATAGTCATTAGCTATTTTTTCTTCTTTCCAATAGGAAGGTAATCGAAATATCCCTTCAATCATGTTGTATTTCATTTGTTTGTGATATGCAATTTTCACATTATCAATAACTGTAAGATCTTTAAATAACCTAATGTTTTGAAATGTTCTAGCAGCTCCGTAGCTAACTATATCATAGGGTCTTTTGCCTACAATATCTTGACCATCAAGAGTTATTGTACCTGAAGTTGGAAGATATACACCAGTAAGCATATTAAACACCGTGGTTTTTCCAGCACCATTAGGACCTATTAGTCCTACTAATTCATTTTTTTCTATAGAAATACTAAACTCATCTACTGCTGTTAGACCTCCAAATTTAATTTTTAGGTCTTTTACTTCTAATAACGCCATCAGAGTTCTCCCCCTTCTGCATTATCACCAGTCTTTTTAATTATGTTTTTAGAATGTTTTATTAATCCATTAATCGAAAATTCTTTTCTTCCAAGTATACCTTGAGGTCTAAATATCATCATTATTATAAGTACAAAAGAATATACTAACAACCTATATTCAGCAAACCCTCTTAGCATTTCTGGCAAAGCTGTTAATACTACAGATGCTATGATCGTACCTGTAAGACTGCCCATTCCACCTAAAACAACTATCGTAACTATCTCTACTGATTTCATAAAATTGAATGTATTAGGATCTAAATATGCCATATAATGAGCAAATAGGCCACCACCAATACCTGCAAAAAAAGCTGAGATAGTAAATCCCATTGATTTATATTTTACAGTGTTAATCCCAACTGCTTCAGCCGCAATTTCGTCTTCTCTAATAGACATAATTGCCCTTCCATGCCTAGAATTTATAATAGCATACAGTATTACAATTACCACTACGGCAATCCAAAACGAATTTGTAACATTTACTAGTTTATCAATTCCAGTAAGACCATGAGCACCTCTAGTTATTTTTAAATTATTGATTATAACCCTAATTATTTCCCCAAAGCCAAGAGTTATTATAGCTAAATAATCTCCTCGCAATCTAAGTGCAGGAAGTCCTATAAGATAACCAATGATTCCTGTTAGTAATCCTCCTACTAGTAAAGAAGTGATGAGTAGTGCCGTTGGAGGTAGTGCCATTTCTTTAATATACATAGAAAACAATGCTGATCCATAAGCACCTATTGCCATAAATCCAGCATGACCAAGAGCTAATTGACCCAAAAATCCGATTGTTAGATTCAAGCTACTTGCAACAATAACATTTATAAAGACAAAAACCATAATGCCTTGGTAATATCTACTTATAACATTATTTTTTATAAGTACATTCAGAAGAATAAATAAAAGAACCAAAGCTAATCCATTTATCAAATAAGACTTTTTATTCTTATTTTTCATAGCTACACCTTCTCCCTTATGTTCTTACCTAATATACCTGTTGGTTTAACAGATAGAACGACAATTAAAATTCCAAATACTATGGCATCAGCCCATCGGCTTGATATGTATGCCTTTGTTAGAGTTTCAATAAATCCTAAAATAAATCCACCAATCATGGCTCCTGGTATAATTCCAATCCCACCTAAAACTGCAGCTACAAATGCTTTTAGCCCTGGCAAAAGTCCCATTGTCGGCATTACTTGTGTATATGCAATAGCATATAAAATTCCACCTAATGCAGCTAATGCAGAACCTATTGCAAATGTTAATGATATAGTCGAATTTACATTTATGCCCATAAGCATAGCAGCCTCTGTATCTTGGGAAACAGCTCTCATTGCTTTTCCAGATTTTGTTTTGCTTATAAATATTGTTAAAATCACCATGAAAACCACCGAAACGAGGAATGTTATTATAGTAATATTACTAATCTGTAGCGATCCAATAGTGACAGGATTGTTTTTAATGATAGTAGGCATAACTTTAGGATCTGCCTTAAAAATGAATAATGCCAAATTCTGTAGAAACAAACTCATAGCTATGGCAGTAATTAATGATGAAATTCTCGGAGCACTTCGTAACGGTTTGTAAGCGACACGCTCAATTACCATACCTAATATAGCTGAGAGAACCATAGAAATAAGAAATACTGCCCATATAGGCATCCCGGCTACTGCTGCCAAAAAAGCAAAATATGCTCCCATCATCATTACCTCGCCATGTGCAAAGTTAATAAGTTTAATGATTCCATAAACCATAGTATAACCTAGCGCTATAACAGCATATATGCTACCGACTTGAAGTCCGTTAATTAATTGTTGTATTAGCAACATTTGTATCCCTCCTTTCGCAATCTTTATAATGCATATAGGAGAGGTTATCCTCTCCTATATGGCAACCCTATATAATAGTTTTTTAGTTAATAATTACTCAACTACGATTTTTTCTAATAATTCGTGATCTCCATCAACTATTTTTATTATAGCTATATCTTTTTGAGTAACATCTCCTTGATCGTCAAATCTAATAGTTCCAGTAACTCCACTATACTCAATTTTTGATAGAGCTGCTACTATAGCCTCACTATCAGTAGAACCTGCTGCTTTTATTGCTTCTACCAATACATAAGCTGCATCGTAACCTAGAGCACCTAATGCATTTGGATCAGTATTATATTTTGTTTTGTATGCTGAAATAAAGTTTTGTACAATATCAGCTTTATCAGTTTTTGCAAAGTGATTTACAAAGTAATATCCTTCTACTTGTTCAGCATAGTTTATTTCTACACTATCCCAACCATCTACACCTACAACAATTTGTTCAAGTCCCATATTTCTAATTGCAGTTGCAATTTTACCAACTGTATCATAGTAATCTGGCAAGAATATTATATCTGGATTTTTGTCTTTTACATTACTAAGAATAGCACTATAGTCAACTTCATTAGCAGTATAACCTTCGAAATTTGTTATTTCTAAACCGGCTTCTTCAAAAGACTCTTTATAAGTTTCTGCAAGTCCAACTGAATATGAATCATCAGTATTATACAATATAGCTGCAGATTTTCCATCTAAATTTTCAATTGAATATTTGGCTATAGCAGCTCCTTGATATGGATCTGTATAACACGCTCTAAAGATAGAAGGTGCATCCAATGTAACATCTAAGTGTGTTGCAGTAGGTGTAAGCATTGGCATACCATCAGCAATTGCTAATTCTTTTACTGCTAAAGTTTCACCACTTATAGTACCACCTATTATTGCTACTACTTCATCTTGATCTCGAAGTTTATTATAGATATTTACAGCTTCTGAAGCATCTGCTTTTGTATCATAATCAATAAGTTGTATTTGTTTTCCGTCAATACCGCCATTTTCATTAATTTCATCAATTGCAAGCTTTGCACTATTAACCATTACTGATCCATAAGCTGCAACAGGCCCTGTAAGTGGACCGAAAGTACCAATCTTGATAACTTCACTGTCGTCACCACTTGTTTCCTTTTCGCCATTTGAACATCCCGCAAACATTAAAATTGATGCAACAAGCAAAATTGCTAGTACACTTGAAATAAGTTTTCTTTTTTTCAATATTTCTCCCCCTAATTATGTAGTTTAATATACATGCATTTATATTAATATAAATTATCAGAAAATTCAAGCACTTTTTATTGGAATAACTTTCAACTGAAAATTTATATAAACAATACCAATCTATTGTGCATTATATGAGAACGCCAACTAAAAAAAGGACTAAAAGTCCTTTTTTAGTTGGCGTTCTCAGCTTCTTTTATTATACTCTGCATTAATTGCTTTACCGAAACAATCTCACTTAGTTTAAATGCACTACTACCACAAAATACTAACCCTTCCTCAATCTTACCTTTTACTGAGTTAATTAGTGCATCTGAAATGCAATATGGTGCGATTTTAGGTTCACAAGGAGTTAAACATTTATAACATTTTGTTATAGGCATTTTATTTTTTTTCATTGCATCAGTAAATTTAGTCCGAATTGCTCTGCCTGGCATACCCACTGGACTTACTACAAGCTCGATATCCTCTTCTTTTGCATTTAAGTAGGCTTCTTTAAATTCTATAGATGCATCACATTCATGAGTTGCGACAAATCTAGTAGACATTTGCACTCCTGCTGCACCGTTTTTTATATACTCGATAATATCTTTTCCATTAAATATTCCACCAGCTGCGATAACTGGTATTTTTTTATCGTATTGTACTTCAAAAGGATTAATTTCCTTAATAACTTCTTTTAGTATATCTATTAACCTTGGTGCACTATTTCCATGTAGTTCTTCTGCAGAAAAACCTAGATGACCGCCAGCTTCCGCGCCTTCCACTATAATTGCATCAGGAACATATCCATAATTTCTTGTCCATAACTTTGTAATAATTTTAGCAGCTTTACCAGATGAGACAATGGGAATAATTTTTGTATCTGAATCTTTTACGTATTTAGGAAGATCTTTCGGTAAGCCTGCACCAGCTATAATAATATCAATTTTTTCTTTTACTGCTGTTTCGATTAATTCTTTATATTGACTAGCAGCAGTCATAATATTTACTCCTATAATGCCCTTAGGAGATAACTCTCGAGCTTTTTTAATTTCTTTCTGTAAACCTCTAATATTTGCCATCATATTATTAGTTCTAAAGTCAGGCTCCCTAAATCCTACTTGTACTCCAGAAATAACTCCAATTCCACCTTCATTTGCAACTGCTGCTGCTAAAGAAGATAAAGAAACACCTACAGCCATACCGCCTTGGATAATTGGCACTTTCGCTATTAAATCTCCAATTTTTAAACTGGGTAATGACATCTATATCAACTCCAATTTCATTTGATTATCAAATTATTTGATAATCAAATAATATGATATTGACCTTTAATTGTCAAGCGTAATTGTAATAGATATAATTTCATAACTACTATTTACCAGTCACTAAAAACACCTGTCATTAACTATCTATCACTAAATATATAACTCAGTACTCATGCTACTATCCATAGGTCTAATGTCAATAGTTAATATCTTTTTGTGTTTTAAACTCATTGTAAATAGCAGCTTTTAAATTATTTATTATAGTATATGATTACTTTTATATTTTTATTTATGAAGGGAGGACTACACTTGTAATCCTCCCTTCATATTTTTAATCTTACATTACAGTTCTATGAATAATATTAAAACATATTCGATATTACTTCTGCATATATTTGTGCTAATTTTTGATGGGTACTATCTTGTAATAATAATTTTTCTTCGTTTGCATTATCATGAAACATACTTTCTACTAACAAGATGTGTTTAACTCCACCAGACTGGGCAGAATTTATAATCCCCATGTAGTCTGCACCTTTAGTTGTTTGAGATTCTCTTGTTTTTGCTCCTCGATTTGGTATACCAAATTCCTTAGATACTTTTTCGGTTAGAATAGCAGCATATTGTCTATCATTGGGTATACGAATAGAATAATAACATTCTGTTCCTGAACCTCCACCGGCATTGCTATGAATACTGAATAGCAACTGTGCACCCCAGCTAGCAGCCTGATTACCTCTTTGACGTACACTGGCAGTTTTATTCCAATCATAAGTGAGCATAGTATCAAACTTATTTGTACTGTCTAAGATTTCTTTAAGATACCTAGCAGACTTTAAATTTCCTTCCCACTCCTTATACCCTTGGCTTCCACCATTTACATTTCCAGGCTCATGACCGTTATCAATATAAACTTTTATTTTACTTGTAGGAGGGTTTGCAGGCGGTACTGCAGGAGTTTCTATTGGATTATCATCAGGTAAACTACTAAAAGGTTGCTTTAATTTTTCTAAAGTAATCGGTCCTACAATTCCGTCTACTCCTATCCTCATATCTTGTTGAAATAATCTAGTAATCCTCTCAGTTTCAGGTCCAAAAATTCCATCTACTGCTAGTTTATAACCTCTATCTAGATATTGTTGTTGAATCCAGGTGACCATACTTCCTCTAGACCCTCTTCTATATATTTGAACCTTTGTACGTCGAAGTGTTTCCATAGCTGCTCTAGTTTGATCACCAACAATTCCATCAGATACTATGTGCATATCTCTCTGAAATTTTCTTGTTTCACGTTCGGTAATATCACCAAACAGACCATCTACTTTTAAATTATAACCAAAGTACGCTAGATCAATTTGCCATTTCTCTACTTCTACATTATATATATAATTAGGTTTTTGATTTCTTAATAGCATATACTTCATCCTCTCCTAATATATTAAATATTCACTTTTTCTTTTTTTGTGCATTAAATTACTTTACTTAGGAAACAAATTATGAGAAAAACATATTATATATTGTAAAATCAGTTTTGAAAGGATGGTTATATAATTGCAAAATACAAATCAAAATTGGACACCATATATGCAATCAATGAGAGTACCTGAGCCAATGTACCCTGTAATGGACATGACAGATCAACAAATTGAAGAAATGTATCCTAGAATATATTTTATTATTTTCCCTGTAGTATCTTATCACTGTGATATGTTAGATGCTGAACATGGAGAAATGTATATTCCTTCCAATGAACACTACAAAGATATAGTCGACAACATTCATGAAAGAGTGTCTAAGGATATAGAAGATAATAAGTTACAAGGTATTGATGTAAAGCAATGGACTAGAGGTGGATTACTAAGAGATTTAGCATCAATAATTTTCTTAAGGGAACTTGCCCAAAGAAGAAGATATCCTAGACGAAGAAGATATCCATATGATGGATATGGTAGAGGCCCCGGTTACGGTTACGGTCCTGGTTATTGGTATTAAGTAGTTAAAACTATATGTATAAAATTGGTAGAATTAATTTTAAGATCCCTATTATGGGGATCTTTTTAGATATTATCCCTAAGACAAATATATAAGAGTCTGCAAGTATTACACTATTCAAACCTATGAGAACAAGCAAAGCATGTTTATTTATGTTTAGATGAATAGATTTAATTTTTCTATATAGGGTAAATACATAAAAAATGTATTATTACATAGTAATTTTTATATTCAACAATATAAAGTAATACTATCATAGCTAAAATATTTATCTATTTTATTGGGTAAAATAAAATAGATAATAGATATATTATACGGGGGTATTTCATGACTATATTAAGTAAAGCTTATGGATCTGCTCTAAGATTCACTTTTGCTATAGCAAATCCTCTAAAGAAAAAAATTATTAAAACTGAATGTGCTGTACACAAGTATATTAATTTTCAAGCTGTAAATATATTGATAGGTGATAAATATCAGAATGAATATGACTTTTTCAATAAGTACTTGTATTATATAAATGAAGGAGCAGTATGGGCAGATCAAGATTTTAAAAGTAGCAATCACTTCTATAACCCATACACTGATAAAGGCTTGTACGGTAGGAGTAACGCTAGAGAACTTGCATTAAAATACTATGAAAGATCTGTAGAATTTGTTAAAAATGGTAATATGCAAGATGGAATGTTTTATTTTGGTGCAACTGCACATCTAATTCAAGATGTAACTATACCCCAACATGCAAATATTCGGTTACTAGATGATCATCGTCAATATGAAAATTTTGTAATAAAGACTTATCAAGTTGTAGAAGAATACAGAGCTGAAACAGGTGTTTATAAATTAAACGATGTAGAACATTATATAAAATTTAACGCACGAGTTGCTCTAAAGGTATATAAACACTATAAACATATAAAAGATGACGAAAATAGATTTGATAGAATTTCACGTTGTATACTTCCTCTAGCAGAACGAACAACAGCAGGATTTATGTTAAGTTTTTACGAGGGTGTTATAGTAAATTAAATCATATTTTGTTATGCACCTATTATATTGTGCCAACTCTGTATTTTCTTAATTGTTGCTAGTGATTCTTCAAATATGATAAAATAAAGTGAAACTTTATTCAGTAGGGGTTTTCTTCATAAAAAAACTATAAATAATAGGGTGATCATAATGAAGTATATAATTATATTAGTCGATGGTGCTGGCGACTATACAATAGAAAGCATTGGCAACAAAACTCCATTAGAAGTAGCAAATATTCCAAATATCACTAATCTTGCTCAAAACGGTGAAATTGGTTTAGTTCAAACAATTCCTGTAGGTATGCAGCCTGGTAGTGATATTGCAAATCTGTCTGTTATGGGCTATGCTCCAGAAAAGTATCATACTGGTAGATCGCCTTTAGAAGCAGCTAGCATGGGTGTCCCTTTAAGTGATACTGATATAACCTTTAGATGCAATCTAGTAACACTTTCAGAGGATAAACCTTATCAAGAAAAGACTATTCTAGATCATTCTTCCGGAGATATTACTACAGAAGAATCTACTCAGCTAATAGAAACTCTTAGTAAACAGTTGCAGACAGAATTTATTAAGTATTATCCTGGAGTAAGCTATAGACACTTAATTTTGTGGAAAAATGGGCTAAAAAGCAGCACATATGATTTTGATCTTACACCACCGCATGACATATTAGGACAAAGCATCTCAAATTACTTGCCAAAAGGACCTCATCAAGAATTATTAACTAACATGATGGAAAAATCATATGATATTTTAAAAAATCATCCAGTAAATGTTTTGCGTACTAAAAAAGGTCTTAATCCTGCTAGTTCTATTTGGATATGGGGAGAAGGTAAAAAACCACGTTTAGATTCTTTTAAAGAAAAATTTGGTTTAGCTGGTTCCGTTATTTCCGCAGTTGATTTAATTCATGGGATAGGGATTTTAGCAGGATTAAAGCCAATTAAGGTTGATGGTGCGACTGGTACAATACATACTAATTTTTCTGGAAAGGCTTCTGCTGCCGTTAAAGCATTACTTGATGGCGACGATTTTGTTTACTTGCATCTAGAAGCACCTGACGAATGTGGACATCAAGGAAATCTACAGGAAAAAATAGAGTCAATTGAGATTATAGACCATAAAATTGTAGGACCCATAAAGACTGCTTTAGAAGAGGCAAAAGAAGAATTTAAAGTATTAATTTTACCAGACCACTTAACACCTATAAAACTTAGAACACATACTTCAGATCCTGTTCCTTATGTAATATATGATAGTCGTACAAATAGCAAAAAATCAGATAATAGGTTTACTGAAAAATCAGCCAAAGAATCTGGGAATTTCTTTTTAACAGGTCCTGAACTGACATCATATTTTTTTAAATAAAAAATAGACAGGGGCATGTCTGCCCCTCTATTTTTCAAATATCGCCTTATCTAAAATCAGTTTTTCTTTTATATACTTTTTTAGTTGTTTAATAGCGTATTCTCTTTTCATAGCTTCCTGTTTGGTTGGAAGCGTTTCTTGGTGCACTAAACGAACTGGCAATCTAGCACGAGTGTATTTCCCACCAATACCCTCATTGTGTTCTTCTAATCGTCGTTTAATATCAGTAGTCCATCCAGTATATAGAGAATTATCTTTACATCTTAACATATAAACGTAATACATCTAATTTCCTTTCTTAATTCATTTTTCATTTATATATTACTTATTATCATTTATTGTATATTGTAGTCTTTGACAATCTTTTATTAGTATCCTAAAACTGTATTCAATAATATAACGATACACTCGTTGTTTTATTCTGTCAATATTTGTTTTAGTTAATATAAACAAGCCTATGTTAATTTGCGAGCTTAATTAACTTCCCTATCTGTTCGTTATTAGTATTAACTAATAACGAAATTGCCACTTCCAACATACTATAAAAGATAAGTATCAATAATATCGTATTATTAATAAAAAATTACGAGGTGTATTATGAATAGTAACAAACAATATCAAAATGCTATAGCATATGTTACAGGCGGTCCTTTGGCCACATCTATTCAAGGAACTGTAATATTTCGAGAAACTACTAATGGAGTAGTGGTCTGTGTAAGTATTGTGGGACTTCCTGACTATCAACCTAGTGTAGGAGATCAGCCGCCAATTGGTCCCCATGGATTTCATATCCACGAGCATGGTAGTTGTGCTATCGGTGATGCAAACGATCCTTTTCAAAATGCAGGAGAACACTGGAACCCAGATGGTCAACCTCACGGTAATCATGCAGGAGACTTTCCAGTTTTATTTTCAAATAATGGTATATCAAGAAAATGTTTTTTTACTAATAGGTTCAAAGTATCGGAAATAATTAACAAGTCTATTATCATACATGAAAATCCCGATGATTTTCGTAGTCAACCTAGTGGTGCAGCAGGAAAACGCCTTGCTTGCGGTATTATCCAACCACAATATACGTATTAATTGTTTTTTAATATCATAATAATCCTTCTACCCATAAGTTATAATTTTATATTGGGATTTTCACTAAATAATAGTGATAACTCTTATGATTATTTCCTTACTTTTGTATAATAATATAGTATAATTGTACAAGTAAATAATGTAATCTGAAAAAAGAGGAGAATATAATGATTATAGCTTACCTAGCAGGAATTCCCGCTTATTACGAAGGCGAAGATATTGAAATTAGATATAGCATCTACGAAAACGATAAGTTGATATGCAAAAAAGCATATTACCAAGATTTTGTTAAACCTGCCGTAGTTGGTTTAAAGGCAATAATAGCTTTATTTGATGAATTGCAAAAGATTGATTCAGATAACTTTACTGTTATCATTAACGACCCCGCATTAAATGAGCTTATTAAAGGAACCTCTACAACTAAAAACGGAGAAGTTTTAAAAGTTTCAAGTATGGCAAGACGTAAATTGCAACGTTTCCCAAAAGAAGTCTTAATAAAAGATATCTCAACTAACCATCTTGAGATTTTAAAATGGGATGAAGCCCTAAAGGCATAAGAGATAGCTGATAGCTCTTAGCTATCAGCTATCTCCTTGCATGATGGAATATGTACTATTTCATCGATAATAGCTTTTGTTGAAACTAAGACACTAACATCAAACAGTAGAGTTCTGTCTAATATTACTGGTGTACTTGTTAATTTAGTAGATGTATTTATTATAAATTGTACGCCTTTCTCTTCGGCGAAAGCTGGCAGATATAACTTTGCCTTTTGACTTCCTTCAATAGTACCTTTCATAATATACCTTTGTTCGTATTCATCTTTTGAGCCAATGAAATAAGGAATATAAAAATCGTATTTTAGAATTGAATAGTCTTTATTATTAACCATTCTTTTTATATCTTTCGTTCCATCTATTATTTGACATCTTTTAAATACTATTTCTTCTGTATTTATCATAGATTGACCTCTTGAAGGTATTTGAATTGATACCTGTGGAAAAACCATTTCTTCCTCATATACAGACAATACTTTCTTAGCTAATATGGTAGTTACCTCTTGTATTATTTGATTATTAGATTCTTCTAAAGCACCAGGTTTATCATCTATGTCTATATCTTGTTCTAATTGTTCTTCTTTTTCAGTTTTTTTCTGAATAATAACTCCCATATCATATGGAACACTATTATTATCATTCAATGTAAATGTTTCAAAAACCTTATTATTATTTGTATCTATTTTATCAACTACAGACTTACCTTCATTATTAATGCTAATTGCAAATAGTATCTTTTTATTAGGAGACAATTTAATTCTTTGTATCTGGGGTAAAGTAGTTTTAATATTCGCTATAGTTTTCCTCTCTTGTACACAGATTACTTCAATCTGATTTAGCCCGGTATTTACAGCATATAAATAATTATCTCTATATTGTAAAGCTGTTATGGCAGTTCCTTTTTTAAAATCTATATATGAAACACTACCTGTACTTATATCTATGATAGAAATATTTCCAGTACGATTTAGTCTGTTTGCTCCTTTATTTGCAGTATAAATATACTTTTCATCTGGTTCTATAATCATATCTTTAGGTGCAACGCCTATATCTTTATATCTCTTTATTAATTGTAGGTTTGTAGTATCATATACTTTTATATCACATTGTAATACATCAAGAATAAACAAATGTTTTTTATCCATATTCAATTCTATATTATTAGCAGCAATAAACCCAGTTAGGCAACCAGTTTTTTCTCCTGTGGTACTGTATATACATACCTCTTCTGTATTACATACATATATCTTTTGAGCAGTTGCATCTACTTGGATATTTCCATTATTGGGCATATTCCATGTTTTATCTGACTCATATAAATCGTGAATAAGTGTAACTTTGCTATTACTTGCAATATATACATTATCATTTTCATCTACAATTATATTTTGCGGTCTTGAACCTACATCAACTTCTTTTATAATTTTATTATTGTCTCCACCTATAATAGATACCTTACCTGTTGTTAGATTTGATATATAATAGATCATACTCTCACGATTATTTAACATTACTTACATCTACTCCTTCCTTGCATAAAATTTCTATATTAATATTGACCTCCTCTCAATAACCTAGCAATTATAGATTGTTTTTTTTCTATTTTATATTCTTCGCTACTTTTTTTTTTCTTCTATTATATTGTCATCTTTATTTCTCGTTAAATTATTTTTTTCTTCATATTCTTTTAATTTATTTTCGGCACTTGCTCTAAGATTTTTCTCTTCTATTAACTGTTTTTTTATTTGATCTAGCTCATTTTTAATATTCTCTTGTAATTCCAAAGATAAAGTATAATGTTTATCAGATATATGTTTTTCATCTAAAACTCTCGCTATACGATCTTCATAATCACGTACAGTGCTCTGCTTTTTGATTAATTGGATGTTTAATAATTCATTCGCATTTTTCAACTCATTATTCTTTTCTTTAAATTTTGATAGTTGTGATTTTAATTGTTGTAAAGATTCTTCTTCTTGTTTATCAATCAAGTCGTTTTTTTTATTTACCTTATACTTTAATGAATCATTCTCTCTGTTTACAAATTGACCTGGTATGTATAGACTTAATTCCTTACTAGTTCCATATATTTTCGTCATTTCAATAGCATCTTTCTCAGAAGCAATAAAACATTGATATCTCACTAAAGAACTTTCATGTTTACTATTAAATAAAATTGGTTTACTCCATTTTTCATCATCAAAACAAGAAAAGAAAATCTTATCTTCTTCCAACCAACAAGAATATAATTTATCCCCTTGAGTAAATAAAATAAGATCACGTAATTCCACAGTACTTTCATATACTTTAAAATCTTTTGTTTTTCCATCACTTTTTATATAAACATGGTCTATGTAATATGTATCGTTCTCTATAGATTTATTTAGGATATGAATATCTTGTTGCTTCTTTACAATTTCGAAAGTAATACCATCTCCTTCAATACCATAAAGCCTTGTAATAGGACTCCATTCAAAATTTTGAAAACTACAATGGTTTAAAGATATCTCGTTTCTCTCATCTGAAACGAATACTAAATCAATATTATTAATATCATCTACACTTACTTGATAATTTTCTTCTAAATCAGATACTAAAATAAGATCGCGAACTATATCCTCTTTAATATTTTCCCCATCCCATACACAATGGCTTAGTAATCTATGACCATTACTACCCTTATCCACGAGCAAATAAAAGATATGCATCTCACTGCCAATAACTTTCACTTTTAAATTTCGTATTTCAAACTCATCAATAGACTTCTGGTGAATTTTTATACCCATCCATTGTCTATCTTTCATAGTACAGTATTTAATTTCACCTTTTATATTGGTATAAATGATATGTATTCTATCGTCTATCTCAATAAATATAGAATAATCTAATACATCTTTATCAATTAAACTCTCCTTTGTCCATTTACCTTCATCATATAGAATTTTATAACATAATTCTCTATTGTCATTTAATGAAAAACTCCATATATTATTTATATAATCCATATATATCCAATTGGGTTTACTATTCATACGCAACTCCTCCTTTATATGATTATATTTTTAATAAATTTTATTATTCCATTTCTATAAATTAAAAATATAATTTACTAAATTATTATTGTAACCTCTTTTGTAAATTAACATATGATGGAATATAACTATAAATAAAATTACCATTTATATTAATCTCTCAAAAGGAGGAGAATTTATGTCTATCAACTTCAACAAATTTGTACCACGCCCCGGTCTTGTCAACAAACAAGGACGTTTACCAGATCCTTCAGAGTTAGTTTGCATTGAAGTACCTAAAGTATTTGATCAATGCTTAATTAAAAGATGTCTAGTATATAATAAAGGCCGTGACACACTTACAACGGATTGCGAACTTAGAAGCAACCCCCTTAACGACCCAAAGAGGTATTTAGGTAGTAGAGACTTTAAAGTAAACCTTATTTCGGTTGAAAAAATTCCAATTAAAGGTCTTTGCGATTATAAAAAAATTATTCTTAACTACATGATATCTTTCATAGCTGATTATATTGATTGCGATGGTGTAAACAGATGTGAACTCTTTGAAATAAATAGAACAGATGTGATAGGTAAGTTTTACTGTCCTGATTCTATAGCACAAATTTCATCAAGCTCTACACCTAGTAAATATTGTAAAGATGCTGAAACAAATATTATAAAACTTGAAATGGTAGCAGAAGCTTTAGAAGGCGAATTATTAGTTGACCGTGAAGGTAATAATGTTCTAGATATAACTCTTGGATACTTTATTGTAGTAAAATGTCAGCTTATTGTACAGCTTCTTGTTCCAGCTTATGACTACTGTCCAGTTCCAAGCAAACCATGTGAAGAAGAACCAGAAGAAGACCCATGCGAAAGATTTATTAATGCACCAGTTCCTAAGTTCTATCCAGATCAAAAATTAAAACCATTATTCCCTGACTGTGATATTGTTACTACTGAAATAGATAGCTAACAATTGGTTGATATCTATTTTGCACCTTTTTTCTAAAAGATGCATATATAAATAGTAATAAAACTTAAAAAACAACTATATTTAATTATTTATATTATTACAAATTAAAATTAAAATTTTTAGGAGGATTTCATTCATGAATTCAAGATCTAATTATAGAGATGATTTTGACCCTTGTAGACAACAACATTTTGACCCTTGTAAGCAAAAAAAACAAGTAGATAAGTCTTGCCCAACTATTATAAAATGTGGTGCTGCTGGTGCAGTTACAATACCTCTTGCAACTGTTGTAGGAACTACCTTTACACCAACTTCTCTTTCTTTAAATACAGATTGCATATGCAATCCAGTTGTTAAGCTAGAGTTTACAAGTAATATTGTTGCTACCGCTTTTACTGGTACCATAAGTTTTCAAATATTTAAACAATGTACGAATCAATTTACACCAGTGCCTATAGGCCCAGCCTTTACCTACGATAGATTAGTGGCAATTACTGAATCAGATACATTCACATTCTTTGTTTGCGATTGTGATTCTTGTCATAATGACTGTTGCACCTATACTGTAGTTGTAACTGTAAATGCAGTTACTGTAGGTGTCTTAAATATAAATAATGCAACACTAGGAGCAATTGCAACTTGTCAAACAAGTGGTTGTTGTTAGATACTATCCAGAATAGGCGCCAAAATAGTGTATTCAACGCTTATTGAAATACACTATCAAAGTTTGAACGTACAATCTAGTCCAGTTTTCATATCATAAAATCGAGAATAAGAGGATTAACCTCTTATTCTCGATTTTTTAGTTTTTTGTAGTTATCATATTTTTTCCTTAAATGATCTCAATTTAAAGCATCTCTTAATTCCTTTACAAACTCTGAAACTAAGTTAACTACCTTGTTCTCGACAATACCTTCCTCAATCTTCTTTATTATAGCGCTTCCCACAATTAAACCTTGTGCTAAATCTTTTAACTGTTTAACACCTTGTACATCAGATATACCAAATCCAATTGCCAGTGGAACATCAGTATGTAATTTAATATTATCCATAAACTCTTTAATATTGGAGTCAAAACTATTCCTAGCACCTGTAACTCCTAATGATGAAACACAATAAATAAAGCCTGTAGCATCTTTCACTAGGTCTTTAATTCTCATTTCTGAAGTCGGAGCTACTAATGGTATTAGATCAATATTTTTTCCATCTAAGATCTTTTTAAAATCAGTACGTTCTTCTAAAGGTAAATCTGGAATAATTAGACCATCGACACCTGCTTCCATACATTTGTTAATAAATTTGTCTATACCGTATCTATATATAGAATTGTAATACAGTAAAAAAGCTAATGGCACTTGAGTATTTGTCCTTAGTTTTCTAACTAATTCAAATACTATATCTATATTCACACCTTTATTTAACGCTCTTGAAGCAGCTCTTTGAATGACAGGTCCATCTGCTAAAGGATCTGAGTATGCAATGCCCAATTCGATAATATCTGCACCGGCATTCTCCATAGCATATACTAATTGTTCAGTTGTATTAATATCTGGATCACCTGCAGTTACATATGTAATTAATGCTTTTTTATTTTTTTTCTTTAATTCATTAAATTTTTGTGAGATTCTACTACTCATGTTTTTTACCTCCTAGGATTTCTGATATAGTATGCACATCTTTATCACCTCTACCAGATAAATTAAGAATAATAATATCTTCTTTATGAGTCGTCGGCGCTAATTTTGCTAAATATGCTAATGCATGAGCGCTTTCTAATGCTGGTATAATCCCTTCACACCTGCTTAATGTTTGAAAAGCTTCTACTGCTTCACTATCCGTTATAGCTACATACTCTACACGGCCACTGTCATGTAAGTAAGCATGCTCAGGTCCAATTCCAGGGTAATCTAGCCCTGCTGATACAGAATGAGCAGGTAGAATCTGGCCATAATCATCTTGTAATAAATAAGTCATCATTCCATGCAAAACACCAACTGTTCCGAGGGTTATAGTTGCAGCGTGCTTATGAGTATTTACCCCTTCTCCTGCAGCCTCTACCCCTATAATTTTAATATTGTCTTCTTCTATAAATGGGTAAAAAAGTCCCATTGCATTACTTCCCCCACCCACACATGCTAATAAGTAATCAGGCATTCTACCTTCTTTTTCTAATATTTGTATTTTAGTTTCATCTCCAATAATCCTTTGAAAATCTCTAACCATTGTTGGATATGGATGGGGTCCTACTACAGACCCAATAACATAATAAGTATCCTCAACATTTGTCACCCAATCTCTTATAGCCTCATTCGTTGCATCTTTCAATGTCTTAGTACCAGAAGTAACTGAATTTACTTTGGCACCCAATAGTTCCATCTTAAATACATTTAAACCTTGTCTTTGGATATCTTCTTCTCCCATATATATTTCACATTCTAGATTAAACATAGCACAGATAGTTGCTGTTGCAACTCCATGTTGACCTGCTCCTGTTTCAGCTATAATTCTCTTTTTTCCCATTCTATTAGCTAATAGTACTTGTCCTACTACATTATTTATTTTATGAGCACCTGTATGATTCAAATCTTCTCTCTTTAAGTATATTTTGCCCCCACCATATTTTTTAGTTAAATTCTCAGCGTAATATAAAGAGGTTGGTCGCCCAGAATATTCTTGTAGATAATACATATACTCTTTAATAAACTCCTCATCATTCATAGCTTCCTCATACATTTCTTCTAATTCAATAAGTGCATTCATTAATGTTTCAGGTACATATTGTCCACCGTAATTACCAAATCTCTTTGATTTTTTATTATCCAATTTCTCTCACCCTTTCAATCAGTGTCTTAATTTTATCGAAATCTTTAATTCCATTAGTCTCAACGCCACTGCTAATGTCTATTATTTGAGCATTAGTTTCTCTAATAGCATTTTGCACATTATCTGGTGTAATGCCACCAGCCAAGATAATTTCTTTATCTAAACGTGCATCTTTAACTAGGCTCCAATTAAAAGAACTTCCTGTTCCTCCAAATTGATCTACATCATAGGCATCTAACAGGTAACCATCTACTTTATATTCCTTTAATTTATCTAAACTATATTTGTCCTTCACTCTAAAAGCTTTCCAAACTTTGCTATTTATATCATTACACATCTCTTGCTTTTCATTACCATGTAATTGAACAATATCTATTTTACAATAATCCACAATATCGTTTATTTCTTTAGGACAGCTATTGACAAATACACCTACAACCTTGATATCACTATCTAGTAAACTAATAAGTCTCTTGCACTTATGTGGATCTACTTGACGTTTACTCTTTGCAAATACAAAACCAATATATTCAGGCCTTGTACTATTTATAAAATAGATATCTTCTTCTCTAGTTAAACCGCAGATTTTAATTCCTGTCATATTATAGTTCCCTCAGTTCTTGTAATTTTTTCTCTATTGATGAAGCTGCCATCAAACTTTCACCAATAAGAGCTGCGTTAACTCCTAAATCCTTTAAATATTTTATATCTTCATTTGATTTTATTCCACTTTCACTAACTACTATTATATCTTTTGGTATCTTCTCCATAATTATCTCTGTATTCATAATATTTACTTCGAAAGTATTTAAATTTCTATTATTGATACCGATAATTTGTGCTCCACATTCAAGAGCAACTTCTAATTCTCCAATATCATGGACTTCAACGAGACATTCTAATCCTATGCTAGTAGCGATATTTATGTATGCACTCAGTTTTTCTTTAGTCAGTATTGCCATAATCAATAAAATTGCATCTGAATTTATGGCCTTAGCTTCGTAAATTTGGTAAGAATCAATTATAAAATCTTTCCTTAAAACTGGCACTGTAGTGTTCGTTTTTGCATCTGTCAAAAATTGATTATTTCCGAGGAAATATGTAGTTTCTGTTAACACAGATATTGCATCAACTTTGTTTTTTTCATATTCCACTGCAATTTTTAGAGGATCAAAGTTTTCCTTAATAATACCTTTTGATGGCGAAGCCTTCTTAATTTCTGCAATAATTGCTAATCTATCTTTAAGTACAATGGCATTGGAAAAGCTTCTATGAGAATAATCAGTAGGTATTTCTGACAATAAAATATCTAATGGTTTAAGTTCTTTTGTTTGTTCTAAACTCTCTAATTTAGTCTTAACTATTTTATCTAATATCAACTTATTCACTCCTATTCGTATATGCTATCAATTCATTCAATTTATTTAATGCACTTTTAGAATCCACTGCCTCTTTTGCTTTTAGTATACCTTCCTCTAAGGACTTAGCACCATTTCCTATATAAATTGCAGCACCAGCATTGATTAAAGTAATATCTCGTTTAGGACCTGATTCACCTTCTAATATATTTAATATAATTTGTGCATTTTCTATTGACCCATTCCCTTCAATCTCACCATTATTCTCATAATAAAATCCATAAGTCTTGGGTTCTATATAGTGTGTCTTAATATCTCCATCTATTAAAATAGTTGCCTTAGTCTTTGCACTAATACTTATTTCATCCATTCCGTCCAAGCTATTAACAACCATGGCTCTTTTCACACCTAATTCCTTTAAAACTCCTGCCATAAGCTCAGTTAAAGCAGCATCATATACTCCCATCACTTGACAATTAACCTTAGCAGGATTTGTCAATGGTCCTAACATATTAAATACGGTTCTAATACCTAGTTCCTTACGTGAACTTGCTACGTGCTTCATTGACGAATGAAAACTTTGTGCAAACAAAAAACCAATACCAATTTCTCTAATACATGAGCTAATATTTTCACTGCTTAAATCTATTTTAACACCTAAAGCCTCCAATACATCTGCACTACCACATTTGCTAGAAATAGATCTATTACCGTGTTTGACAGTAGTTACACCTGCACTAGCAGCAACAATAGCAGATACTGTAGATACATTGAAAGTGTTTTTACCATCTCCACCAGTACCACAAGTATCTACTGCATCAATAACTCCTATATCTATAGGTTTTGCCATCTTACGCATTACTTTAGCAGCACCAAGAACTTCTTCAAGAGTTTCACCTTTTCCTCTAAGCCCAGTTAAAAAACCACCAATTTGAGCAGGAGTTATCTCACCTAACATAATTGAATTCATTGAATCCATCATTTCCATCTCTGTTAGATTTATATGGTTTACAAGTTTTTCTAATATTTCTTTAAATAACATGCTAAAATCTCCTTTCTCTTACCTACTAACTAATTTTTCTATAAATCTAAGAAGTTTTTAATTAGAGCTTTACCACTATTAGTCATTATAGATTCGGGATGAAATTGAACACCATATATTGGGTAATGCTTATGTTTTATACCCATTACTTCATTTTCTTCTATACTCGCAGTCACTTCTAGCACTTCACTTATGGACGATTCTTCAACTATTAAAGAATGATAACGCATCACTTCAAGTGGATTTACTATACCTCTAAATAAATCTCTGCCATTATGTTTTATCATAGAAGTTTTTCCATGAACCATTCTATTTGCTTCTATAATTTTACTACCAAATACTTCAGCAATTGCTTGATGACCCAAACAAACACCCAATATAGGGATTTCTTTACCTAAAACCCTTATTACATCTTTAGATATACCTGCATCTTTTGGATATCCTGGACCTGGAGAAATAATAATATGACTTACTTTCATTTTCATTATCTCTTCAACTGTGATCACATCATTTCTAAAAACTTCTACATTAGGATTTAACTCGCCTACAAATTGATACAAGTTATAAGTAAAAGAATCGTAATTATCTATAATTACTATCATTATTTAGATACCTCCTAGCTTAAGTGCTTCTAGCATAGCACCTGCTTTCTTAAGTGTTTCTTCATATTCAGATTCCGGTATCGAATCGGCAACAATTCCTGCACCTGCTTGTAATACAGCTTTATTGTTGTGAAATATTACAGTTCTAATAGTAATACACATATCCATATTGCCATTAAAACCAAAATATCCAATGCTTCCAGCATATATTCCTCTTTTTTTATTCTCCAATTCATCGATGATTTCCATAGCTCTAACCTTAGGTGCACCCGACACAGTACCTGCTGGTAATGAGGATATAAGTACATCAAACATATCGTATTTACTGTGGAGTTTACCTATTACATTAGATACAATATGCATAACATGAGAATACCTCTGTACCTCCATAAAGTGAGTGAGTTCAACAGATCCAAATTCAGATAATTTTCCAATATCATTTCTTGCTAAATCTAATAACATCAGATGCTCTGCCTTTTCTTTTTCATCATTTAACAAATCATCAGCAAATTTATCATCTTCAACATTATCATTTCCTCTCGGCCTAGTACCGGCAATAGGACAGGTTTCAATATTATTGTCTTTTAATTTTACTAATAACTCCGGTGATGAACCTACCACTTGATAATCCATAAACTCAAAGTAGTACATATACGGAGATGGATTTAAACTTCGAAGCAATCGATAAAATTCAAGTGGGTCAGTATTCGTTTCAATTTCTAATCTTTGAGATAGCACCACCTGAAATATATCACCCTTTCGAATATAATCTTTTGCTTTTTCAACTTTTTCCATATAAGAAGATTTAGTCTCATTACTAATATAAGATGAGGACTGCTGAACTACACCCTTCTTAAAATATACCTTAGCACTGTGTATTTCTTCTTCAACTTTATCGATTCTTTGAATTGACTGTTCATATGAATTATTATTGTCCTTCACAAAATCATTAATAATAATGAGAATCTTTTGCCTCATATGATCGTAAACAATAATCTCCTCCATAACTAACAAATGAATATCTGGCAATTCCATATTATCTTCATTGACTAGCAATAGTCTCTCATAATCTCTTATGACATCGTAGGCAATATATCCGACACCTCCTCCTACAAAATCAGGCAAACCATCATTCTTTGGCATTTGATACTTCTTGAAAATATCTCGTAAGCAATCTAAATACTTACCAGATATCACTTCGACACCGTCTTTATTTTCTAAAAAGAGCTTATTGTCACTCCCCTTTATAGTAAGATGAGGCTTTCGACCAATAAAAGAGTATCTCCCCCACTTATTTCCTACCTCTACGCTTTCAAGTAAAAAACTCACTTGATCTTTACACAGTTTATTAAATAAAGTAATAGGTGTATCAATATCACCAGGAATTTCTTTTACTACAGGAATAACAGAATATTCTTTTATCAACTCTTGGTATTCACTTAAAATAGGGTATATCATGCCGTACCTCCTTCAAATAATTTAAAAATATAGCGACTCGGATAACTCGCTTCGCGAGTTACCCTCTACGCGGTCATTCGCCAAATGAAAACAAGTTTTCATTTGTTCTTTTGTCGCGAAGGTAACGAGCCAAGCGGCTGCATCGAAGACGCATTTTCATAGAATTGAAAGTTTGGCCAGCTTGCTGAGTTAAACAAGAAATTCTATGAAAATACTACGTCGAAGACGTAGATCATTTGGCGACTACCCGCGCAACCACGATAAACTTGTTTATTGTGGTTGTTAAAACAGCCAAATTGGCAAGCCATTTGTCTGCTTCCTCAAAAGAACCTCTCAATGCATCGACAAACTCGCTTCGCGAGTTTGTCTCTACGCGGGCATTCGCCAAATGAAAACAAGTTTTCATTTGTTCTTTTGTTAAAACAGCCAAATTGGCAAGCCATTTGTCTGCTTCCTCAAAAGAACCTCTCAATGCATCGACAAACTCGCTTCGCGAGTTTGTCTCTACGCGGGCATTCGCCAAATGAAAACAAGTTTTCATTTGTTCTTTTGTTAAAACAGCCAAATTGGCAAGCCATTTGTCTGCTTCCTCAAAAGAAC
>NZ_WHNX01000025.1 GCF_009362815.1 Alkalibaculum sporogenes
TCCCATATTAAAAAACTCCTTACTGGTTTGAATTCATATCTAAATTCTTGCCATTAAAGAGTTATTTTTTACCATAGACACAAAATTTATTACACTACCCCATAGAGTTCCCTTGTTGTTTCATAATTTAAGAATTTTGTGACTTACTTTATAGTTAATTTGTATAATATAGACATTAATTCTTGTTTTTTTTACTTTTCATTCTTTCCAATTCAAGTTGTGTATATCTAATAATAAAATATATACTTAGAACAATTGAAATAACAATTAAAGGTTTTTGCATTGGAGGTAATTTAAATATTTCTCCTACTAATACAATTCCAAATAGAATTGCTGACACTAAGAAGATAGTTCCAATAAAGTAATATCGTTTTTTTGTTTTTAATCTTATTCTTTCTTCTTTATTTGACATATAATACATAACTGAAATTAAAGGCCCTTTCTGCAAAAATGAAAAAGTAGAAATAGTTAACGATACAGTTATAAGTATAACTAACTCAATTATTAATATCACAATTCTCCTCCTTTCAGATAAAGTTCATCCCTATTTATAAAACGTTGTTCTTATGTTGACATTATTTATTACGACGCTTAAATCTATAAATACATCGTATTTGTAAAACTACACCTACACAAAAATTGCCTTTCTTGTTTTGAAATTAATACGTCAATATTTGGTATCTGGTATTATGCTAAATGGAGTTGTAGTAAAAAGTGAAGAAGGCACAATTCAGGGTGGACCACTTAGTCCACTTCTTAGTAATATACTTTTAGATGATTTAGATAAAGAACTTGAAAGAGATGGACATAAACTCATCTGGTAGTCCGATTCTTAATAGAACCATAACAGATGAAAGATTAGTTCGTCGCGGTTATAAAAGTCTATCTTCACAGTATACGAAAGTAAGATTGTCTTAATGAACCGCCGTATACCGAACGGTATGCTCTGGTGGTGTGAGAGGACGGTAATTAAAATAATTAATTACCTCCTACTCGATTTAAGTGAGAATGTTACTGCACATAAATCACCTTAAGTGAATGAGGAAGTATCTACTATAAGGTGAGCATATCATACACACATAATAATTACTTGAAGCCATATTGGAATAAATTAGTACAGCTTCAATTTTATAAAAATACAAATACATTCAAAGAATAGGTTGCTGTTTAGGGGCTGTGACCCGTTTAGCAAGTCCTATTTAGGCACTTTTGAAGTTTTCTTGTATATTAAATCGAAATATTTTTTTGATGCCTCTACCAAATCATAGTCCCCCCCTGTTGAACTCCAGTTTACGGCTAACCCCAAAAATGCAGATGCAAAACAATGTGATAAATCTACAGCAGAAATATCGTCGCAAATTTCTCCTGTTTCTTGTGCTTTGCGCGTATACTCAATAACGATTTGTCGCAATCTTTTCTTTTTAGGATCAAAATCATTTAATTCAAAACTGAACATAAGATTTTGTTGTGCCATATCAATTATAAGTAAGTTTTTTAATATATCTGCATTTAAGTTAGCAATTCCTCTTACATAAACTTGCTTCAACATCCAACACTTATCAAGCCATGTTGCTTCAGTATCTATATTCTTTAAGGTAGTTTCTATATCATCATCAACTAAAGAAAAATAATCTAAAAGTAGAGCTTTCTTTGAATCATAATGATAATAGAATGTCCTCTTTGTAATATTACAGCTTTCGCATATTTGATTAATAGTTACATTGTCAAACCCCTTTTTCTTAAAAAGTTCAATAGATTTAACTAAAATTTTAGGTTTTGTTTTTCCTATCACATTTATCCCTCCGATGCATATATGCCATTATATCATAATTATAAAAATATATATAAATTATAAATGTGAAAATGTTGACACTTAGTATACCGCAGTGTACAATTAATGTATACCGCGGTAACATTCGTTAAAAATTTATTAGGAGAGAGATGATTCATCATGAAAGATAAAATCAATGCATTATTTCAACCTATGAAAATAGGTACAATGGAAGTAAAAAACAGAATAGCAATGGCTCCAATGGGTTCACATTCAAAAAATCCTGACGGAAGTTTTAATCAACAGGGTGTGGATTTTTACGTTGCACGTGCTAAAGGTGGTGTAGGATTAATTGTAACAACAGGTATAGCATGTCAGAATAAGTTGGACTCAATGCGAGCTACATTGGCAACAGCAGGTGATGCTTATATAGAAGCTTCTAAAAAGCTTACCGAGGAAGTCCATAAGTATGGTGCAAAAATTATAATTCAAATAGCAAACGGTGGTGGCAGAAATCGTAAGGATGGTTTCTTTCTAGATGATGACCCTATTTCTTCATCAGAAAATCCAAATGTTTGGCATCCTGAAATTATGCATCGTGCATTAACAACAGAAGAAGTTCAATTTCTTATACAATCTTATGCTGATGGTGCTTATGCTGTAAAGCAAGCAGGCTTTGATGGGGTAGAAGTTCATGCACTTCATGAAGGATATTTAATGGACCAATTTTCTATGGAATGTACTAATCGTCGTACAGACCAATATGGAGGAAGCTTAGAGAACAGACTTGGCTATGCTACAGAAACAGTAAAAGCAATAAAAGAGAAATGCGGAAAAGATTTTCCTGTTTTGATAAGATATAGTGTTAAAAGCTATATGAAAGGATTTGGTACTGATAAAGGTGCCCTTCTTGGAGAAGAGTTTAAAGAATTTGGCCGTGATTTAGAGGAAAGTGCTAAAATAGCAAAAATTCTCCAAGATGCTGGTTATGATGCTTTAGATGCAGACAATGGCACATATGAATCATGGTATTTTGCACACCCACCAGTATATATGCCAAAAGCATGCAACTTGGCAGATGCTCAATATATAAAACAATTTGTTGATATTCCCGTTATATGTGCAGGTAAAATGGATGATCCTGAAATATCAGCTGAAGCTGTTGCAAGTGGAAGTATAGATGCTATTTCTGTTGGACGAGCACTACTTGCTGACCCTGAATGGGTAAATAAAGTACAGACTGATAATTTAGCAGATATCAGACCTTGCATAGGATGTCATGCAGGATGTTTGGAGAGATTTTTCGATGGAAAGTATACTTCATGTGCAATTAATCCACAGGTTGGCATGGAAAGAGAATATGAAATTAAACCTGCTGATGTTAAAAAGAATATTATGGTCATCGGTGGCGGTATAAGCGGTATGGAGGCAGCGAGAGTTAGTGCACTTAGAGGACATAAAGTAGATTTATATGAACGCACAAATAGTCTTGGCGGTGTTTTCATTCCTGCTTCTTCTATGAGTTTTAAAGAAGAGGATAAAAGGTTAATACAGTGGTATGTTAAACAACTTAAAGATACTGGTGTAACAGTTCATATGAACACAGAAGTAAATGAAAACATTATAAAAGCTTCTAAACCAGATTCTATTTTTGTAGCAACTGGTTCCGCTGCAAGAAAGTTAAACGTAGATGGAGCAAGTTCAGAAAAAGTTATAACCGCAGTGGAAGCATTATTGGAGACAAAGCCAATCGGTGATAAAGTGGTTGTTATAGGTGGAGGACTTACTGGCGTTGAAATTGGGTATAGCCTAACAAAAGATAATGGAAAACAAGTTGAAATACTTGAAATGCTTCCTGAAATTTTACAAATTCAGGGCTTAAACTCTGCCAATAAAATGATGCTTCAAAATCTTATAGCGACTCATAACATTGGTGTTCATACTGGTACAAAGGTTACCGCAATCACATCGAAAGGTGTACAGTTTGAGGAAAATGGTAACATTGTTGAATTAGAAGCTGACACAATTATTACAAGTATTGGATATATCAGCGATAAGTCTTTATATGAAGCAATAAAAGATTGTGGTGCAGATGTGCATTTAATTGGAGATGCATCAAAGGTATCTAATCTAATGGGAGCTATTTGGGATGCTTATGAAATTGCTATGGCAATATAAAATTCAATAGACTATTATAGACTCTATGAATGAAACATTCATAATTTTGTATAAATATGTTTGCTTGAGACAGTTATTCATAATATGTTATATGATCCAAGGGAGTGGGTTATGATGATTTAGCTGGAAATACAGACAAAGCGGTAGGGAGAATTAAAAGTAAGAATAGGTGCTCATAATGCTGATATCATAATAATCATATGATGAAAAAGTAGCTGGGAATGTGGCGGCTGCATGTCAAAGGAGCATATTATCGCGAGAGATTATTGGAGATTTTGTAGGGGACTTAATATTAACAAGAGAAATATTCATAGGAGAAAATAATACTCAATAACATGTTATCAACAATTGTAGCAGTGAAAAATCAAGAACAACTGCTTTGATAATAAGTCATGGATATCAGCATAATATCGGCAGTTATATTTTCAAACTAATGACAGGAACTGCTCGTTTTGAAGTCGTTGATCTACTTGAGAGTGCATTTGTGGAAAAGACATTCATGGCAATGTAAACGTTATTATAGGACGACGAAGTCCTACGACCTAGAGGCACGCAAGCTTATTGGTGCGGATATATTAACAACAAAGAAAAAATATAAAAAGGTGGGTAAATAAATGAGAGAACAAGGTTTATTGGAAGAAAGATTACAATTATTTCGAGACACTGTTCAAATGAAAAAAACTAATAAAATCCCTAATGTTTCAAACTTTTGGACGTGGAAGATACTTGATTCAGAGTACAAATTAAGTGAAGCTATGCTAGATTGGGATAAAATGTTTAAATTAGTCTGTGATTTTCAAGAAAGATATAATTTTGACGCTCATATGGATCTTGGCACTAGGAACCCCATCGCTATGATTAATCCTCTAGGGGAGCATTTTTATCAAATTGATGACGAAAAAGAAATTATTAACGTTGATGATATTACTATTATGAATGGTGATGAATATGATGAGTTGAAAACGAACCCGACAAAGTTTTACTGGACAAAAGCATTACCAAGGAGATACCCCAACATAACCATAGAAAATTTAAAGAAATCTATGTTTGAATTTGGAGCCTTTAATAATTATTCTGAAAATATAAGTAATATATTTCGTGAAAAATATCAATCCCCATTGATATTGGATCGCAGGTTTATATTAATGTTTGGATTCGACATGTTATTCAATTTTTTAAGAGGGATGAAGGAGTTGTCATCAGACTTAAGACGACATAAATCTGAGATGCTAGAAGTATTAGACGTAATGTATGAAATGTCTTTAGCTCCTACACTTAAAGCGGCAATGTTGGCAGATACTAGTGACATTCCTTTTGATACGAGCTCCGTAATTTTGGGTCATAGCATTCTAAATGTCAAGCAATTTGAAGAATTATATTGGCCAACTTTTAAAAAGGTTTTTGATAATTTAGCTGAAAATGGTAAGACAATGTACTTATTTTGCGAAAGTGAAATGATGCGTTTCTATGAATTTTTCCAAGAGGTGCCTAAGGGGTGTTTAGCCATACATTTGGAACAGGACAATATATTTGATATGCGAAAGAAATTACCGAACATTTGTTTTGTGGGAGGTATGACCACAGACTTACTGGGAAACGGAACACCTGATCAGTGCGTCAACTATGCGAAGAGACTTATCGATGAATTAGGTCAAGACGGTGGTTATATCTTCAGCCAAAACAAAATGATGTCTTTTAGGAACGATTGTAAACGCGAAAACTTACTGGCGGTAAATGAAGTAGTTAGAAATTATAGAGGATAGGAGGAGAATCATATGAGTCAAGAAAATAATTTAAGTACATATCCAGAGGGATGGAACGAAGTTATCAAATCCATGGATTTTCTGCCGGATGATGAAACAAGAAACCAATTTTTAAGTATCTTTGTAACCGTATTGATTATGATGTAGTATTGTAGCCCACTTTATGACCATGCCCGGCATGGTCATAAAGTGGGCATAACAATATAGATATAATGAAACCTCCTAAAAAGGAGATTTTCTATCATAATTAACAAATCGTATCCCACAAGAGATTAAATGGACATCCAGTTAAATACAGTACCAGTAACGACCGGCAAATCCATGTTTCCATTGTTGGAGGAAAATCATCTATAATACTTCCAATGGCTAACCATACTTAAATTAAAGGAGAATTGTATATATGAGTAAAAAGAAAACGCATTATGCATGGACTATAGCTGTAGCAGCCTGTCTTTTAGCGTTTGTAGGAACGGGAATATTTCAAAACTGCTCAGGAATATTCTTTAAACCAGTGGCGGATTCATTTCATGTTGGTAGAGGTACGGTCGCAACTTATATTGCGGTACAAAACATTGTCAGTATGTTTTTCATGCTTATTGCTGGAAGAATACTGCCAAAGGTGAACATTAGAGTTACTCTCTCTTTAGCAGTTGTATTAGTTTGCGGTACTTTTATGGGAATGTCACAAATCACAGCTATGTATCAGTTTTATATTGCAGGTTCTCTCTGCGGAATAGGATTAGCCTTTATTGGTCCTTTGGTTCTTCCTATTCTGGTCAATAATTGGTTTGAAGCAAAAGCGGGGACAGTTCTCGGAGTGGTATTTGCATTCTCCAGTATTGGTGGAGCAGTTTTCAACCCCTTCGGTAGCATAATCATTCAAGATTTTGGATGGCAGGCGGGGTATTTGAGCTTAGGTGTAATTGGTTTAATTGTTTTATTACCAACTACCCTTTTTCTTGTTCGTTATAAACCGGCCGATATAGGATTACAGCCTTATGGAGCTAATGAGGGGATAGATGCAACTCAGATTCAAACGGTAGTCACAACTCAGTTGCCAGGTGTTACATCTAGAAGAGCCCTGAAATCGCCTTCCTTATATCTTATTATTATATTTACAATTGGATCAACATGTCTTGCAGCATTTAATTCTGCTATGCCCGGATATGCAGAATCACTGGGAATGTCACCCGCTCTAGGTGGAACAGCAGCATCTGTAGTCTTACTTGGAGCTATTGCTGGTAAAATGCTTCTTGGCTGGCTAAATGACAAATTTGGAATAGTTAAAGCATCAACTTTCGCTGTCGTAATGAGTGTTATCGGTCTCTCATTATTAATTTACAAGGCACATGTTGTTGTGTTCCTTACCGGGGCGGCGTTGATGGGGTTAGCTTTTGCTTTGACTGGGGTAGAACCACCTATCATTACAAGACATGTATTTGGCCTGAAAAATTTTAGTAATATCTTTTCTTATGTTACAATGTCCATGTTATTTAGCAGTGCAATTGCTATTCCGCTTTACGGGTTTATTTACGATGCTACCAAATCTTATTTGCCGGGATTGATTTTTGCTTTTTCAATGTTAATCATCGGGTTTGTAAGCATGCTTGCAGCTTTAAAATTTGGGGAAAATTTACTGTATGAAAAGGGTATATAAGAACCGTCAGGATGTGTGTAAACGAATAACCTATAATAAGATAAAATAGTGAAAAATGGAATAATATTAACATAACATACTACATGTAGAGGTGGATATTATGTCTAGATGTAAAAGCGGAGAATCATTAGAACATAAGTAGGTTTTATACCTGAAGCATACGATGATAAGATAACAGAACTGCATGATTAGAGCGGGTTTTGATTGGGAAAAATCAACCACAGTAAAATAATATTAGATAAGTTTTTCACTTTATATGAATACGGATTTAGAATTATTCAATTTTAAATACTATATATTTTTGAAGTTTAACAATATGTAATTCGAACCCAAAACACTGGAAAAAGTTGCAGTAGCTAACGAAGTATTGAGGTTAAGAGTAATCGCAATTCATTTAAAAGGTGAGTTGAACGACTCAGGTGAACTGTTCTGAAAAGTACACATAACATGCACATAACTGCTGTGCATGTATGTATAAATAAATAAATAAATTTAATTAATTAATTAGGAGGAAAGTTAGTATGATGGATTTAAAAGTATTGACACAAGCAATGGGAGATTTAGAAGAAGATCAGGTAATGAATATGTTGAAAGAATTTGTATCTATGAATCCTTCAGAGGAAGAAGGACTGGAAGCTGTTGGTGCCTGCCAAGCAGGTATGGCGATTGTTGGTGATCTATTTGAAAAAGGAGATTATTTTGTAGGGGATTTGATCTTTGCAGGAGAACTTTTAACTAATGCAATTATTACCCTCAAACCCGTAATCGGTTCCTCCAGCTCAGCCACAGCAGGAAAAATTGTTTTAGGGACAGTTCACGGAGACCTTCACGATATCGGTAAAAACATCTTTCGTAGTATGGCAGAAGCCGCAGGATTTAAAGTATATGATATTGGCATAGATCAACCTGTCAGTGCTTTTGTGGAAAAAGTGAAAGAAGTTAAACCAAATATCATTGGAATGAGTGGCGTACTTACACTCGCTTTAGAAGCGATGAAAGATACGGTAGATGGATTAAAAGAAGCAGGTCTCAGAGAAGATGTAAAAGTTATCATCGGAGGAAACCCTGTAACTAAAGAAGCTTGTTTACATATAGGAGCAGATGCTTTTACTACAAATGCAGCAGAAGGTGTAAAAATTTCTCAGGCTTGGGTAAAGTAAGTTTATCCTTTTTAGTAATAAATTTTAATGGTTACAAATAATCAGAGGATTAATGATCCTTTGATTATTTTAGAGGTAAGTATAAAAGAATTAAATTTATTCATTCGAGGAGGTATCACAAATGATTATCATAGGAGAAAAAATAAACGGAGTAATCCCACCAGTTAAAAAAGCAATTGAGGAAAGAGATGTAGAGTTTATCAGAAACAGAGCAATCCAACAAGCAGAAGCAGGAGCGAGATTATATTGACATATGTGCAGTGATAGTACCAAATGTTGAAGTTGAGACATTAAAATGGCTGATTGATATTGTACAAGAGGCAGTAAATACCCCAATATGCATTGACAGTCCAGATCCATTCTTTTTAAAAGCAGTTCTCCCTTTTATCAAAAAACCAGGTTTAATTAACTCTGTTAATTTGGAGAAAATAACAGGAACAGATCAGGAATGTAATTTTCCCATTAATAGAAGGAACAGAGTGGGGTGTTGTAGCACTAACTTGTGACAGCGAACACGGTACACCACAAGACGTACCAACGAGAGTTGAAATTACAAAAGGTATTGTTGAAAAAGCAGCGAAATATGGAATCCCACCAGAAAGAATTCATATAGATCCATTGGTAATGGCACTTTCTACAGATAATAACTCGCTTTTAAACTTCATCGATAGCATAACGTAAATTAAAGGCATTTATCCTACAATCAAAATTACTTCAGGACTAAGCAACATCTCATTTGGTATGCCGGCAAGAAAACTTATAAATCAGAATTTTATGACTCTCGCAATCTATGCTGGTATGGATTCAGCTATCATGGACCCATTAAATAATGGTATCATGAGTTCAATTTTTGCGACAGAAGCACTACTCGGAAGAGATAGACATACCAGAAAATTCTCAGCAGCTGTCAGAAAAGGAAGAATTAGCTAAAAAATAATACAGGTAGTATAAGCACTATAATTATAATAATAATGCTAGTTAATCAATGTAAATCATCGGTTATATTTGATGAACTAGAAGCATATCATGGATAAAAAATATTCAAAATATGTTGGGAAGATAAGGTGATTTTAAAAAGCAAAAAAATCTAATGCAATGAAAAAAGGATTTTAAAGTAATTCATTCAAGATTTGTATTGTAGCAATCACCTATAAAAGACCAGTCCAAATTATTGCAGTAAATATATATCATGTTAATGACGCTACTATAAAGAAGTACATACAGGAACATCAAAAGCACACATAGCAAGGAAGGGATAATAATGGACTTAAAAGCGTTAAAACAGGGCATAGCGGATTTAGAAGAGAAAAAAATAATGAAAATGTTAAGTGACTTTGTAACTTCTAATCCAACGGAAGAGGAAGGACTAAAAGCAATAGTTGCATGTCAGGAAGGTATGGTAACTGTAGGGGACTTATTTGAAAAAGGAGAATACTTTGTAGGCGATCTATCTTTGCGGGTGAATTATTAATAGATGCAATCGAAGTATTAAAACCAGTAATAGGTAATGGAAATGCAACTACCGTTGGGAAAATTGTGCTAGGTACAGTTTAAGGTGATCTACATGATATAGGGAAAAATATTTTTAAGATTATGTCAGAAGCAGCAGGATTAGAAGTGATTGACATAGGAATAAACCAACCAGTAAGTGCCTTTGTAGAGAAAGTATAAGAAGTTAAACCAAATATTGTGGGAATGAGTGGCGTACTTACACTAACACTTGATGCCATGAAGGATACTGTAGACGACTAAAAAAAGCCGGGCTTAAGGGATATTGTAAAGATAATTATCGGTGGAAATGCCGTGAGTAAGGCAGCGTGTGTTCATATTGGAGCGGATGAATTTACAACAAACACAGATGAAGGGGTAAAAATATCTCTAGGCTGGGTGAAATGATTTTTGTATTTTGTGTTAATACTGAGAGAAATTATTATATTCTGCCATTTGCAGATTTGTAATTTGGTATGAAATTATATATAAGGCGGCAAATAATTAAAAAATGAAATAGACATTAGAATAACCTCACTTGAAACTGTTACGGTGAACCGTACCATAAGTAAGGTTAGATTATGAGTTTATAATGACTAGTATAATCAATTAAATACAATGCAGTAATATTAATAATCCCCAAGAACAAAATTTCTAGGGATTATTTTTTATTGCTTTATAAGAATCGTTCGACAAATTACAATATATGATTGACAAAATAATGCATCGTAACCTATTATTAATACATTATATTCAATAATATAACAATAAATTACTATTGTGGTGCTATTGAGAAAAATTATAAGAAGATAGGTGATAGCTATGATACGGATTTATAAGTCAAAATTGTATAAAATAA
This sequence comes from Alkalibaculum sporogenes, assembly GCF_009362815.1. Lineage (GTDB taxonomy): Bacteria > Bacillota > Clostridia > Eubacteriales > Alkalibacteraceae > Alkalibaculum_A > Alkalibaculum_A sporogenes. The sequence continues at coordinate 10,877 of NZ_WHNX01000025.1, forward strand.
TTAGTATCGTACTCGTATTTACAATGGTTTTTTCATGTGTAAGTACACCATTTAGTAGCATTAGAAAGGTACAAGCAGAAGCGACCAGAGTCGAAGAAAAATCAAAAGAAGAAGATGAAAATGAATCAGTTCAAGTATATGAAGAAAATACAGAGAATGCTACCATTTATGATAATGGAGATGGAACCAAAACAGCTTACATATACTCAGAGCCAATTAGGTATAAAGATGAAGAAGGCAAACTATTAGAAATTGATAACACCATTGTCCCCTTAAGTGAAAAAGAGAAGTCTTCTTTAGACAAAGATGATTACTATGCAAAAAATAAATCCAATGAAGTAAGCGTATACCTTCCAAGCGATCTTATGGAAGACGAAAATAACGTTCTTGTCGAAAAAGACAAATACATAATCAAAATGAAGCCTCTATATGAAAAACAAGTACCATTACAAGATAAACAAGAACCCTCTGAAATGATAGAGAAGGAAGTAAAACAAGAAGATGGAACTGTGGTTACGGAACCAATCTCTATAGAATATCAAAGCAACTTTGATGAAAACGTTAATATTGAATATCAACCTATAAATGACGGTGTCAAACAAAATATCATCCTCTATGAAAAACCAGAAATAAATACATTTCGTTATGAAGTAAAACTCGAAGGACTATACCCAGAGAGGCAAGAAGATGGCAGATTTCTATTATTAGATAAAATAAGCAAGAAAGTGGTAGGACAATTTCAAGAGTGTTTTATGATGGATTCATCAGAACCCTATAATTACTCAGAAGATATTACTATGGAATTAGAAGAAATAAGCACAGGAACATATCATCTGTCTATTTCTGTAGACGAAGGTTTTCTAACTGATCCTAAAAACAAATACCCAATAATTATTGATCCAACAGTGACGATGACTGGAGCAAGTGGTACTCATGATACTTATGTACAAAGTGGCTATGCTAGCAGCAACTATCATACAAGTGATCACTTACGAACAGGCTGGGATAGTTCAACTGGAAAAATTAGAAGTTATATAAAATTTAATCTCCCTGACATTGCAGGAGGACTCATTACAGATGCCAAAGTTAAGTTCTATGAATTTACAGGTAATACAACTTCAGCCTATGTTGATCTTTATAGAGCAGCAAGTTCATGGTCACCTTCGTCAATTACGTGGAATAATCAGCCAGGAACTACTGGAAGTTCTTATGATAGAGATGTAGTAGATCGATCAGGTTATCATGAATGGGTAATTCCAGATTTAGTGAGCCAGTGGTATTCAGGAGCAGTAGCTAATAATGGATTTGTATTGAGAGACAGCACTGAGAACTTAAGATACAGAAAATTTTATTCCTCAGATAGTGGTTCCAATAAACCAGTATTAACTATTACGTATACAGCAAAACCTACAGCACCAAATGTAATTATGACAGGAAGTGGGACAAACTCTGCTACCAGCTATTCAACTATAAGTTGGTCAGCAGTTAGTGGAGCGACTAGTTATAAAGTAGGTATATACAATGGTTATAAATACGAGTGGTTTAGTGCAGGTTCTTCCACGAGTTGGACAAGTAAAGGGAAAAAAATATGGCCAACAACTAGTCAGATATCAGCTATATCGCCTCCCAATGCTACTGTGCTACGTACGGATGGTACAGGGATTGAACTACCAAATGATCCTAAAGCATTATATGTTAAGCAAGCTTCGGGATATGAAACAAGAAACAATTACGCATTTAAATTAAGAGCCTATAATAGCTATAATCAATATACAGAAACAGCGGCAGTATCAGCGAATGCCATAGATACCACAAAACCAAATAAACCAACATCTGTAACTGCAACACTTGCAAGTATGGCAGTGAATAGTGGTAAAAGTGCAAGTATATCCGCTTCGTGGCCGGCAGTAACGGACTTACCGACATTTTCTAACTCAGGAATCAAACAATATCGAGCACAATTATACATAAATGGTGCATTAAACGAAGAAAAAGTTATTACTACAACTTCTGTAAGCTTTAGCAATAAACCAGACAATGCTACAGCCTATATAAAGGTTCGTGCTGAAGATAACAAAGCGAACACATCAGATTTTACTCAGTCAAGTACCCTAACTATCCCTGACAGGACTCCACCTACAGGGCCTACCACGTTGACTCTAAATCCATCAGGATGGACCAATACAAGTTCATTAATCCTGAATTGGTCAGGAGCCAGTGATGCAAATAGTGGACTAGCAAAGATTCAATATAAAATTGACTCAGGTTCTTGGACAGATACTGGTGTAACAACAGCAAGCGGTACCAAGACAATAACGACCTCAACACTTACCAATGGGCAACATACAATACATATAAGGGCCTTAGATAAACAAGGGAACTATACAGTAACACCAAAGACGGCTATCTACTATAGAGATGCTACAGCACCTGCAGCCGTGATAACCTCTCCAACTTTAAATAGTGTTGTTCATGGGTCCATTAACGTAGTTGGTACAGCTAGTGACGCAAATTTTAAAAACTACAAGGTTGAGATATCACCAACAGGAGTAGAAAGTTGGACACTAATAGGTACCATTAAAACCGTGGCTGTTACAAATGGAACGCTACAAAGTATCAACACCAAAAACTACCCAGACGGGAATTACAAAATAAGACTTACTGTAACAGACAATAATAATACAAGCACTAAAGTTATTGATTATATTACCATCGATAATACAGCAGATGGAAGTGGCGTTATTATTACCTCCCCTGAAAGAGGAGGTCTCATAGATGGAAAAGTCGATATATGGGGGATTGCAGACGAGGCAACCTTTGTAAATGCAACTATTAGCTATGGGTTAGGTACAACTCCTACACAGTGGCAAACCATAGGGAACTTATCAGAACCAATTTCAGAGGAAAATGTCCTGGCTACATGGGATACAACAGGAATTAATCCAGGAACTTATACCCTTAAGCTTTCAGTAACTGATGGAGCAGGTAATATCATTAATAAAACAAGAGAAGTCCTTATCCCAGAGAGGGTAAAAGTAACAGCTCTAGGCACAGAAGACAGTTATCCATACGCCTCTGTTACTAAGGGAGAGATTAATACCGTCACAGGCAACCTCATCATAAGTGCAACAGATGCAAATATCCCTGTAGGTGTAGGACCAGAAATTAGTTTTGGAAGAACCTACAATAGCGTGGATAAGACACTAGGGCTACTAGGATGGGGATGGAATGTTAATATTCCTCAACTAAATGAAAATGCAGATCAATCCGTCACCATTACAGACGAGACTGGCGCAAAATATACCTTTGCCTACGATACAGAAATAGGAAAATACTCATCTCCACAGGGACACTATGAAACCTTGATAAAAGATACAGAAGGAATTTATACGCTACAATACAAGGGCGGAAATAAAACTATCTTTAATAATACAGAGAACAAAGTGCATATTATTGATAACAATGATTACATGGTCACATATGAGATAACAGATACAAACGTCACTATCACAGATAGTTTCTATAGAACCATGACCATGATAATAGACCCAACATACAAGAGAATTGTGAAAATAGAATATGGGAATGAAGACCCAGATATCTTAGCACAATATGAGTATGATAAGAATAATAACCTATCAAAAGTTATAGGACTAGGAGGAGCAGAAACTACTTATACCTATGACAAAGAACATAACCTAAAAACCATCACTACTCCAAATGAGAATGAGAAGATAGCACAATTAGAAGAAGATGAAGAGTATACACCGAAAAGAACCAACTACAACTATGAGTCAGGAAAACTAGTAGAAACCACAGATACCCAAGGGGTATCTACTACTATTACCTATAATGGAGATTACATTACAGTTGTATTTGCACCTGAAACATCAAATACAAGAGTCAAAGAGTACCATAAGGATGAACAAAATAGGCTAGTTAAGCTAGTAGATGTAAATAATGAAGATAAAGATGAGAGTAGAGAAACTATATATGAGTATTTAGATGAAAATAATCCTAGATTATATACGAAAGCAATCACAAAGAAAGTCGTTGATTCAGTAGAAAGTGGTGAAAAATTACAATACGACTACAATGCATCTGGTGATACCATAGCAGAGACAGACTATGCTGGACTCATGACCATATATGCTTATGATGAACATGGAGAACTACTCACAAAAACAGACCCAGATGGTAAAGTGACTACCCATACATATGATGAAAATCATAATCTCATTAGTGATGGAGAAACAACATATCATTATAATGACAAATATCTTTTAGAAAAAACCGTAGACAAAGAAGGGACTCAAACTACCCATAAATATGATGAAAAAGGATATAGAATCAGTACCACCGATACCACTGGAAAAGTGATATCAACCACTACCTATGACGGTGTAGGTAGAATAGTAAAAGAAACCAGTGACGAAAAAACAAGCACCTATACTTACGATCAAGCAAACAATACTACTACCATTACAGAAGAAATACCGGCATCAGAGAGTACAGAAGCGAAGACCCTAATTACTACCTATACCTATGACAAAGAAAATAATAAAACAACAGAAAAAACTCCAGAAGAAGTACTCTATGCCTATACCTATGATTCTTTAGGAAATGTCACCAAAACAGTTGCAGAGGATTCAGATGGAGAAGTGAGTATAGAAGAAGAAGTAGCCTATATTCCAGGTACAAGTGATATAGAGAGCATTAGCGATGCAGACGGAAATACAGTAGAATATACCTATGACGAAGTAACAGGAGAAGTAGCAACTCAGACAGATCCACAGGGACAAGTTACAGAGTATACTTATGACACCATGGATAGAGTAACTACTGTATCCACAGAAGCTAATGGTACACCTATTACAAATGCATATACATATGAAAAAGACAAGTTGAAAACCATTACCCATAATGGATTTGACTACAGCTTTGGATACGATAATGAAGGCAACAACACTACCATAAGTGTAGGGGACCAAAATTTAATTACAAATTCGTTTCAAACAGGTAAACTAACCAGTACTCAGTATGCTAACGATACAAGTTTACTGATACAATATACATATAATGAAAATGACAAATTAACCGGCAAGAAGTATAATGAAGATGTTAAATTTGCATATGAATACTATAGCAATGCAGAAACTGACGGCAACTATTTAGGATCACTAAAAACTTTGACAGATAAAGTAAACGACGTAATATACACCTACACTTATGACGACAAAGGTAGAGTAATACGTATAGAAGATAATTCGCCAGTAGGCAATAGTATAACCTACACCTATACCAATTCAGATACCATAGAAACCATTACCTATACCATAGATAATCAAAGCAAAACCTTGACTTACACCTATGACGAAAACAACCGTTCAAAAGAAATTGCCTTTGGAACAGGCAAAATTACCAATAAATATGACAGCCTAGGCAGAGTAAATGGAAGGGTGGTAAGTGATAGTAACAAGACTGTATTAAGTACAGAATACACATATAAAAATGTAGAAGGATCACAAACAAAAACCACAGAAAAGATCCAAAGAATCAAGAACAACAATAAAGAGATCAACTACGAATATGATGCAAAAGGCAATATTATCAGTATCAAATCAGGAGATAAAACCACTAGCTACACCTACGACGAATTAAACCAGCTTACAAGAGAAAACAACGCAGATACTGGGAAAACCGTTATCTACACCTACGATAATGGTGGCAATATCACACAAAAACAAGAATACAATTACACAACAGGTGAAATCTCAGAAGAACCAGTATTAGAAGTAGCCTATACCTATGGAGATGATGCTTGGAAGGATAAACTAACAGCCTATGGCGATAAAGAAATCACCTATGATGCCATAGGAAACCCTTTAACCTACGGCAACATGACTTTTAGCTGGGAAGCAGGAAGACTCTTAAAGGGATTGACTATTAAGAATGAAGTGTTACCAACAACAGAATCACCAGAAGAACCTCCAACAGAACCTGAAGAAACATCAGTACCAGAGGAACCTCAGGATCCACCGGTAGATGGAGATGAAGATGCAACTCCAGATACAATAGTAACAGAAGAAGGTACTGAAACAACAGAAAATCCAGAAGTAACACCAACAGAAGGTGGAACCACTCAAACTGAAGAAAGCCCCTTAAGTACAACAGAGACCACAAGTGAAGTTGTGGAAGGGGAAACAACACCAACTGTAGAAGAACCTACATCTTCACAAGAGACCACTACAGAACCAATGGTAACAGAAGATCCAGAACAACCAGAAACCACTACAGAACCAGAACCAGAACAATCACAAGTTACCCAGACAACAACCGAAGATACCATCATTACCTACAAGTACAACGATTCAGGTATCAGAACAGAAAAGACAGTAAATGGAGTAACCACAAAGTACTTCCTATCAGGAGACAAGGTAATCAGAGAAACCAATGGAACAGATACCATCTGGTATACCTACGACTCTGCAGATAACCTAATATCTATGAATCTAAATGGGACAGAATACTACTATGTGAGAAATGCTCAAAGTGATATTATTGGAATAGTAGATGGAGCAGGAGAAGAGGTAGTATCCTATACTTATGACAGTTGGGGTAAGTTAGTCTCTATTGATGGAAGTTTAAAAGATACTGTAGGAGAGAAGAATCCTTATAGATATAGAGGATATCGGTATGATACCGAGACAGGATTATATTATCTACAGAGCAGGTATTATAATGCTGAGTGGGGTAGGTTTGTTAATGGGGATAGTATAATTAATGCAGATATAAACTCCCATAATTATAATGTATATATATATGTAGGAAATAATCCTATAAATAGAGTTGATCCATCAGGATATATTATTGAAACTATTATAGATATCGCAAGTATTGGTTGGAGTTTAAATGATCTGGCTAAAAATCCCAGTTGGGTAAATTTAGGGTTTCTAGCTTGGGATGTAGGCGCGACGGTATTACCTTTCATTCCTGGTTCATATACATATAAAAGTGCAAAGTTAGTTAAGGGTGTTTCTAAGTTAAGAAAATTTACTAGCTTCAATTTTAGACATAATTTAACTAGAGTTATAGGAGTTGCACCTAAATATATGGGGAAGGTAGAAGCACATCATATTTTACCTCAAACACAAAAGTTTCGAAACTATTTTACTAAAAGATTTAAGAACATTCATGATCCTAGGTTTGGAACATGGGTCAATTCTGCAACTCATAGAAAGTGGAGCTATGCTTATAATAAAGATTGGGAATTATTTATTAAAAATAATCCAAGTGCATCTGCAAGTAAAATATTAAAGTATGGACGAGAATTAGCTAAGAAATATAAATTTAAAACACATTTTTAGGAGGGGAAAATGAACTTTTACCGAATATATACTGATGAAGGGAAAAGAAAAAAATATTCTTATGGCATCATTATGAATGATAATGAGTTTAAGAAAGTTGAATGCCCAGTATGCAATAGAACATGGGAATATGATCCATTACTAGATTCAGATAATAAGTTGAAAGTTGTTCTTGGTAATTCAAATTATGCTGACTTTATAATGGCACTATATTTCGAACTCATTTCTCAAAAGAGTCTAAACATATTGTTAAAAGAAAATACAACTGGATGGACCTATGAAGAAATAAATACTATGTCAAAAGAAGAACTTACAGATGAACAAGTGAAAGATTTCAAAGAAGAATACGGAATTAAAGCATTGAAATCTATTCCCAACAATCCCCCCATATATTATAAAATACTTGCTAAAAAAACAGCAAAACTACATCCAAGATCCAGAGTAATTTTGATAGGCAAATGTGATGTTTGTGGCTATGAAGAATATGATAAAGAAGGAAGTTATTTTGATCCTGATTATATTGAAAAAGATTCGTGGAATGGTGATGACATATTTGGAGTTAAGGAATACGGAACTACTATGTTTTGTTCAGAAAGATTTGTTGAAATATATCATAAGCATAGCTTAACAGGCTTGGGATTTGATAGAATAGAAGCAATATAAGAAAATTTTGAGGCTGTTGCATATCTAGAAAGAATTAGAAATAAATTTGATTAGTGAACCATAGGCAGTGAGGGACATGTTTGTTTTTTCAGTACTTGATAAATTGAAACATGTCCCTTATTAGTATATTAAGCCTGCAGGGTCGCATGAATCAAATTGTTTATTGTCACCAACTGAGTGTGAGTTGATTTGTGAAATTAATAATTTTAGTGATACAAACATTGCCTTGATATGTTTAGACAGTGGAGAAGTAAAGAAGTTAATGAGTTTGGAGAATTGTGTGATTAGGCAAATACAGTTTAATAGTACTACACAAGAATATTTGTTTGAAGTTTTTGATAGGAATGGGCTAGAACATGAAGATAACTGTGTTGATACAACATACATATTAAAATGGAAATATCCATTTGAAGAAAATAAACCACAAAAGATTACATCGTTGTTTATTAAAGAGTGGAGTGTAACTAAGTTAAGCAATTGGAATGATAAATATGCATTATATGATGATACAACAGCTACTCAACAAAAATTAGTAATTACAGATCAAAATTTAAGTGAACGAATTGGGATGTATATTTCAGAAGGAAATAAAGGGTACTTTTGTAGGATTAATTGGTCGAGTGATGATAAATATATTGCTCTAACTTACTCTGAAGTAGTTGAAATAATAAGAGTTGAAGACTGCATATGTATTAGACAAATTAAAATAGACTTTGCAATGGCAACGGTGTTCTCACCTGATGGTATTTATTTTGCAATAGAAGCTATGAGCAAAGTGTATTTATTTAAAACATCTGACCTAATATAAAAGAAGAACATTAGAGACAGAAGTTAAGGATATTGATAGGGTACTACATATCTAAAGTTTAACGTAAAAATATTACAATAATATCATTGATAAGTAGATATAGATAAAGAATTCCCACACCAACTGTTTAGAGTAATGTTGTTGGAACAAATCTATAGGGGATTTAGAATCTTAAAGGGTCAACCTTACCATAAGTAAATGAAGTTTAGAATATTACTTATAGGTGAAATAAATAAACGCAGAAAATGTAGGAATTGACCTTTTCTGCGTTTTGTGTTTTTTTGAAAAACCATTATACATACCTAGTAGACAGTTCTATTGTATGTTTAAATGTAGTGGTACTATAGTTTACCAATAAAAGCAAAGTTATCGACCAACCAATTGCTGTTAATAAATTTAAGAGTGGAATCACTAACGTTGAGATGATAAATATAGAATTCTTTAATATTTACGAATGATAAAAAGCATACATTATTGAAGCTTTTCAGAAAAAATCTTGTTAACTAACCGTACACAAGATTTTTTTGACGCAGTCCATGCAAACAAGAATCTTGTCCTGATGCATAAAGCCAGCTCCTAATTGGTGTGATATGAAAACCACAATATTTTGCTGATTACTTGGTCATACTATCATAGATTTTAGACAGGTTTTCTTCCATTCGCTCTAGATATGTCATACCATCCTGGGCATTTTCCATTGTGTAAATAACTTCAACCTTTGCGCCTACTTCGTTGGCCAGCGTTTGGGAAACGGCAGGACTTACCATCTCTTCAGCAAAAATGGTCGTTACATTATTTTCTCGACAATATTCTACAAGTTCGGTCAATTGCTGTGCTGAGGGTTCACCTTCCGCAAAAACATCTCTCACGCTGTTTTGTTCCAAACCGAAATCCCGACAGAGATACCCAAAAGCAGCGTGCCCTGTCACAAAACTGTTTTTGTCCAAGGACTGGAATTTAGCATTATATTCGTTATAAAGGTTCTCCAGCTGGGAGATGAAATCATTGTAGTTTTGTTCGTAATAATCCTTATTTGAAGGATCTACTTGGACAAGTCCATCCTTGATGTTACTCACTTCTGTTTGTGCGCCCTTTATACCTAACCATAGATGAGGGTCATACTTTCCATGCGAATGATCTTCTTCGTGATCTGCATCTTCTTCATGGTCGGTGTCCTCTTCGTGTTCATGATGATCTTCAGATGCTGTTTCTCTTTCAATGAGATCTGCCCCTTTGGAAGCTTCCACAATGAACAGATTTGCATTATTGGCAGCAGAAATTGTTTCCTCCGCCCATCCTTCCATCTCCAGACCGTTATAAACAAAGATTTGAACAGTGCTTATGGTTACCAAATCCTGTGCCTTTGGTTCAAAATCATGTGCTTCCGTTCCGGCAGGTATAATCGTAGAAATTTCAACTTTGTCCTTACCCACAGCTTCAACAAACTCTTTCATTGCATCAAAGGTAACAGAAACTTTAATCTTGTTTTCTTCCGATGCGTCTGTCGTTTCAGTACCTCCAGTCGAGTTATTATTACTGCTGCACGCTGAAAAACTAACGATGACAATCAAGCAAAATAGCATAGTGACCCATCTTTTTAGCATATCATCAACCTCCTAATAATTTAGTTGCAAATGCGACCCATTTGCGTTTATAATGTATACTAGCATGACAAGAAATATTTGTCAAGTGCAAATGAAATGCATTCGCATTCATAGAAAGGGTGTTGTTTTGCTTATGATTAAAGCCGAAAACCTATTTTTTTCCTATACAGGTTCGTCGCCATATGTACTAGACGGCATTGATCTGGAAATACGTGATGGAGAGTATGTATCCGTAGTGGGTGAGAATGGTAGCGGAAAAAGTACACTAATGCGATTGATATTGAATTTCATAAAACCCACAAGTGGCAGCATAGTGCCTCAGACAAAGAGAATTGGATATGTCCCTCAAAAAAACGATTTCTCAAATTCAAGTTTTCCTATTACAGTCTATGAGGTGCTGAATTCTTATCGCAGATTATTGAAGATCAAAAATAAAGACATAATAACGGAAGCTCTTGAGCAGGTTGGATTGCTCAGTGTTAAGGGTTCCTTGATGGGTACTCTTTCCGGAGGGCAAAGCCAAAAAATACGGATTGCACGGGCGCTTATGGGCAACCCGGATTTACTTATTTTGGATGAACCTTCAACTGGAGTGGATATTGGGAGTCAAAAAGAAATTTATTCTTTTCTTAAGAAAATAAACAAAGAAAATGGAATCACCGTTGTTTCAGTAGAACACAATCTCAATGCCGCCATTTCAAATTCAACATTGATCTATCATCTCACTTGTGGACAGGGGCATCTCTGTACCCCACAGCAATATACAGATGAATTCATGAAAAACGGGGGGAAAAGCAATGACAATATTCAATTATAGCTTCATGCAAAATGCAATTTTCGTTTCCGTGTTTATTTCGATTCTGTGTCCCTGCATCGGAATCTTTTTAGTGCTACGACGTTATTCGATGATTGGGGATACATTAGCACATGCCTCCCTGGCAGGAGTCACAATTGGTCTGCTGTTAAATCAAAACCCCATACTTGGCGCATTTGTCTTTACATCCATCTGCGGCGCGCTGATCGAATTTCTGCGCAGCTATTTCAAAAAATACACCGATTTGATCCTCACGATTGTGCTTTCCCTAAGCGTGGGTACCGCTATTACCATAATCAGTTCTGGAAAGCTTCATGTAAATGCGGATTCTTTTATGTTTGGAAGCATCCTGACTGTAACTCATTTTGATATGATCATGGTGCTAATCCTCAGCGTAATTTCTGTTTTGACCCTTATTCTACTGTATCATCAAATGGTTTATATAGCATACGACGAGGAAGCCGCCAAGGTGGCAGGCGTAAAAGTTAGATTGATAAACTATATCTTTTCCATACTCGTGGCCTCCGCTATTTCTGTATCCATCAGAATCGTGGGTGTGTTAGTACTCAGCTCCATGATTGCCCTTCCCGTCGCCACGGCGCTTCAACTTGGGAAGGGATTCAAGCTCACCTTAGTATTTTCAATTGTTTTCAGTGTAATTGACATCATGCTAGGACTATTTATTTCGTATTATCTCAATGTGGCCCCAGGTGGATTTACCGCCCTAATTTCCGTCGCAGTTCTTGTCTTTGTGTTGCTAGCCAAAAAGCTGCAATCTAGCATTCGTACCGCCCGTTGCAAATGACATCTACAAGCTAACGTTTGGCTGAATCTTTAAAAAACTTGATATTATAGAATGAACAATCTATAATAAAGTAAATGCGAATAAAAAGCATTTGGACGTCATATAAAGAAATGAATCACGCATTGTAGGGAAATATAGCAAACCTACGATATAGTACTTACAAAAATGTATGAGGTGAATACAGTGAAAGAGGAACAAAACATCTGGTCTGCGGGAATAAAGAGAACTCGTCAGCGTGAAAGTGTACTATCGGTACTTGAGAATACAGATAAACCCTTAAGTGCTGCGGATATATGCTCTAGAATGGAGAAAAGCGGGGACACGGCTTGGATGTCTACTGTTTATCGAATATTGGAGATTTTTGTAAAGAAAGGTATAATCATCAAAACAAATGTTATTAATAATGAAATGGCAGTGTATGAACGAAACCGTTCCAAGCATAAACATTATGCCGTCTGCATTAACTGCCGAAAGATTATCCCAATGGATAATTGCCCGATGGAAAAATTCATTCCAAAGATTGAGGATAAGGATTTTCATATCATGGGCCATAATCTGGAGGTATTTGGGTTCTGCAAGGATTGCGACCGTGCCTGAGAGTTGTCGGATTACTATGATTAAGGAGGTGTTACATCGTGACAGAAATATTTATAATCTCAGGCTTTCTAGGAGCGGGAAAAACCACTCTGATTCAAAAGTTGCTGAAAGAGGCATTTCAAAATGAGAAGGTTGTTTTAATCGAAAATGATTTTGGCGATATTAGCGTCGATGCAGCCTTGTTGAAGTCCGGTGGTATCGAAGTGAAAGAAATAAATTCAGGCTGTATTTGTTGCAGTCTTTCGGGTGATTTTATGAAAGCCCTCAAAGAACTTTTGGAACGCTTTCATCCCGATAAAGTTGTCATAGAGCCTTCCGGCGTTGGCAAGCTGTCGGATATTATGAAGGTCTGTTCGGATCCTCGTATACTACCCCTTGCAAAAGTAAAGGCTAAAATAACAATTGCGGATGTAAAACGCTGTAAAACATACCTTGATAACTTCGGAGAATTCTTTGAGGATCAGATTCAAAACGCTGATATTGTCTTGCTTAGTCGTTCGGAGGAGTTTCCCGATAGTGTGAACGACGCTTGTAAGTTGATAAAAGAACTAAACGCACACGCACCTATCCTTTCGAAGCCTTGGCATCAAATTGTCGCCGATGAAATTTTATGTCCGAAGTATGAGTATCTAGCGGACGCTCGGCAAAAACACAATCACGAGGAGCATTGTCATGGAGAACACTGCCATTGTGGGCAAGATCATGCGGCGGAAGAAGTTTTTGATACTGTTACCATAAGGATAAATAGGGTATTTAGCATTGATGACTTGAAGGAACGAGTATTGAATATGGAAAGAAACGCGAGGGGAACGATTCTTCGCGCAAAGGGTATCGTTCGCGGTCCGAGTGGATATATGAATCTGCAATATCTCCCTGGGGATATAAAGGTAACAAAATGTGAAACCAGAGGTGGTATGATTTGCATCATTGGCCGGAATTTAAGCCGGCAGGAGCTATGCACCCTCTTTAGCGGGGAGTGATAAGATGTCGATACCTGTTTATGTTGTAACCGGTTTTCTTGACTCCGGGAAAACAACATTTCTGAACATCCTGTTGAACAGGCGCGATTGGAAGGATATTAGGATACTTATTATACAGTTTGAAACCGGTGAGGAAGTATTTCAAAGCCAGAACGGAAATTGCCATAAAATATCCTTTCCCAAAAAAGTACTTGAGCAACAGCCAAAGCAGATTATCAGTCAAATAAATGGTTATTTACAAAGCCATGAAGAAGAACTTGATGAAATTTGGATCGAGTGGAACGGCGTCGTCCCTTTTTCAGAGCTACAGTCAATGTTTTTGGATCCGTCGCTACGTTTTCTGTGCAAGATCCAAAAAACAGTACATATAGCGGATGCCGCGAATATAGAAAATCTGCTAGGCAGGACAGGCGGCGCTTTGCTCGAGCAGATTGCAAATAGTGATTTTGTAGTCCTGCGTAATGTGAGTGTGGCAGTTACTTATAAACGAATTCGTCGCCTGTTGAATGGCATCAACCCAGGCGTTGATATATATGACATAAAAGAGTATGATGATTTATATAAACAGCTGTTTAGGAAAAAAGAAAATCCTGTCAACTTTTTCTTTGCGGCACTCGTCTTTATCGTGGCCATTCACATTATGGTCAAACCAATTTTAGAGATTTTTCAGATACCTGTTAATACGATTATCAATGTATTTTTGGGAATTATCCTGCAGGCTATACCTTTTTTGTTGATTGGAGTGTTGCTTTCATCAGCAATACAGGTTTTTGTTCCTCAAAGCGTAATTGAACGCAGATTTCCCAAATCGATTGGTATTGGAATGCTGGTAGCGATTTTAGCCGGTTTTTGTTTACCAGTTTGCGACTGTGCGTCTATTCCCGTTTTTAGAAGTCTGGTAAAAAAGGGAATTCCTTTGCCAGTAGCAATAACATTTATGACAGCTTCGCCGGTCATTAATCCTGTGGTTATATTGTCAACCTATTATGCTTTTAGTGGAGATTTAAACATCGTGATTGGGCGTGTGGCTCTTGGAATTATTGCCTCTTTTATCATTGGGTTTGTTTTTGCAATTCGTCCTCCAAAAGGTCATGTATTATCCGGGGGAGGGCTTGACAGGCTGATGTGCAGCTGCGGCTGTTATGAAGATATAGAATCAATTACCACATTCAAAGGAAAGGTAAGGCTGTTCATACGGCATTCTCAAGCGGAATTTTTCAATGTAGGAAAATATTTGGTGATTGGATCGTTTGTAGCGTCTGTCTTTCAGATTTTTGGAACTGGCTTATTTACCACCGCTCAGAGCGGCGCGGGTCTGGCTTTATCCATCATTATTATGATGGTAATGTCCTTTGTACTTTCCCTATGTTCATCCTCGGACGCCATAGTGGCGCGCAGCTTTTCCATGCAATTTCCAATGGGCGCGATCATGGGATTTCTTGTGTTTGGGCCGATGATGGATATCAAGAACGTGATGATGCTCTCTTCGGGATTTTCAAAGCGCTTTATCGGAAAACTATTGTATACTATGTTTATCGTGTGCTTTGCCGTTGTCTTTATACTTTATGGGTTGGGAGTGATGTAACTATGCAAACGAGGGTAAAAGCTTTTAATCCTCAAATATTTTTAGAATTTTTGTGCTATTCCGCTTTTGCGGGATTGATGCTTTATTTGATTAGCAGTGGTAAGTACCTTTCGTATGTTACACCTAGAATGGAGCCTTATCTATATTTTACGGCAATCATCATGGGAATATGGGCTTTGGCAGTGCTTGGCAGGATGTTTCGCCCGCAACACAAAGTACGCTCCATGCACTGTTTTGTGCTGGTTATTCCTATATTGTTGTTTTTGCTTCCCCATGGTCCACTAAGCACTTCCGATTTTTCAGATAATTTTATCGGTGGAAATACATTTGCCAATCGTCGTGAGCAGAACTCAAATGATTTATCATTGGAAGATAGATCACCGACAGATACCACTAATCTCTACACGCAAACCAATGTGCCGGAATTACCTGGATTAGATACAGTAAATAAAAAAATTACCGTATCAAATGATGATTTCGGCAAATGGCTTTCTGAAATACATATGAATATGGAGAAATATGAAGGGTATACGATTATCATGACGGGGTTCGTATTAAAAAATTCTGAAGTACTGGAAGAGGATGAGTTTATACTTGCCCACCTGATAATGTCCTGCTGCGTTGCGGATTTAGCACCTGCTGGATTATTATGTAAACATGACGATGTTTCTGACCTAAAAAATGATACATGGATAACGGTTGAAGGAACTTTCTTTATCGGGCAATACGAATATGATGGAAAGAACTATGATGATCCACAGATTAATGTCACAAATATTACGCCCGCAGAGGCGGTAGAGGGATATGTCTATCTATATTAAATTAATGCACCGCTGTTCACACTGTTCTAATGCAATACTTGTTGCAATGCGGGTTTACAGAATTTATTAACATTACTAAGATACATACCTCAAAACCAAATATAAGCAATGATAGTTGATAAAATTGAAGATTACTGATGGAGTAGTTATAATGTGTATATAAGTGAAGTTCACAGAAGTTTACAGCTCGGTACAAAAATGTTACTTTTTTGTGAAGATATTTGATGTCGTACTTACTATTATATGATAAAAAGGGTCTCCTATTAAAGTTATAGGAGGCTTTATTCGTTATTTCTAGACAATATTTAGTATAAATACATTAAGGTTGATTATCTGTGTTTCTTATTTCGTCAAAAATATTGGATGAGTTGGATCGTGGCTGCTGTTGTTGAAGGTAAGGTTCAAACATTTGTTTTAAATCTCCTACAGTTAAAGGCTTTGCATCTGGCATAAGTTCATATCCAAGTTGTCCATTTGGTTCTAAGGTGGCAGTTTTTACATCTGTTATATTGGAGATTCCCTTCTGGCGAAGTCGCATCTCCAGTTGGTCAGCTGTAAATCTTAGCTTTCTTAAATTTGTTAAAACAATTTCTCCATCTTTAATAACAATTTTTGACTTACCCGTAAGTAGCTTTTCTATAAAGTTATATCGCACTTGCAAATATTCCATTAACATCATGGAAGTAACAAATACAGCAGCTGCGATAGCTGTTCTCTTGATACTGTCTTCAATAATAGGTTGAATAATAATAGATCCAATTGAGATCATAACTACTGTTTGCGCTATGGTCATCTGGGAAATGGATTTTCGACCAGAGATCCGAAGCAAAATCACACCTGTTAATACGAGAATAATGGATTCTTTTATTAACGCTAGTTCCATATAATTCATCACATCCTAAGAAGATTATTATACATAGTTTTGACTTACTCAAAGGATATATGCGATATTTTAATAACTTCATGAGATATTTACTCATATAAGCAAAGGGAACAGTTCTATGGATAAAGAATATAACACAGATGAGTAATTATAAGAAAAGATAGAAAGGATTTTTCAAGGTAATTCATTAATAGGTAAAGTCTAAACAATATAAATATAATATTGAGAGAGATTAAAAGATGAATATGCTTCCATTAAGCAAATAGATATAAACCCATATTCAAAGACTCTAAAAAAGAAAAAAATACGCACTTTTTTTAAAATAAAGAAAGCTTGTAAGTCCTTATTTATATGGGTTACAAGCTTTTTTATCTCTTACAACTGTCAAAGACAGAATTTTATCACAATTCCTGTTTATTGGTATTTAAATTATGTAGTTTACTTTAAAGCTTTTTTATAGTTTTTATGGTAAAATAATGAAAAATAGGATATTAAATCATTATGAATACTAAAGGAACAAAAGGTATATTAATTGAAAGGGATAATAGAAATATTATAATACAAGAGGTACAAAGTGTAAAAAAATAAACGAATATAAGCACGTGTAGTAACAGGTAGTACTTTTAAAGCTTATTGTAGCTTTTATGGTATAAAAGAGGCAATTCCGTCTGATACAATAACAGTTAGCCAAACTCTATTATTAAGACATTGCTCATAGACCATTGCTTACAGATACTTGTTTGTGAATATTCGTAGTAGCAGTACCTATTGTCTACTTTATCCTCCGCAGATTGCTTCGACCGCTTTGCGGTCTCAGTCGTTGGCACTTGTTCATAGAAGTCATTTGTTTTTCTCGTGCAAGCACGGAAAATCATATGAATTCTGCGAACCAATCTGCTGGTGCGCATATTATATCATATTCGCTATAAATAAAAGAAGGAGAGTGGTAGCATGAATTATGATTTAGATAGAATTGTTAATCGCTTGGGTACAAATAGTGCAAAATATGAGTTTGGTGCAATGATTAATCCAAAAGCAGATTTGGATACATTGCCGCTCTGGGTAGCAGACATGGATTTTGCAGTTGCTAGACCCATACAAGAAGCAATGAAAGCAAGAATAAATAGGGAGATTTATGGCTATAGTATGCATTTGACCGGAGAGTATTTCAGATCTGTGGGATCATGGATGCAGAGAAGATTTGATTGGTATGTAAATTCAAATGATATTTTTATATTTTCTGGAGTAGTGCCAGCGTTAAGTTGTTTGATTAAATGCTTTTCAGATGAAGGTGATGGAGTAATTATTCAAAGACCAGTATACTATCCTTTTTCTTCTAGTATAGAAGAAAATCACCGTGTAGTTGTAAATAACGCACTAGTCAATAACAATGGTTACTATACCATGGATTTCGATGATTTGGAACAGAAAGCAAAGGATCCAAAGAATAAGATGATGATTCTTTGTTCTCCCCATAATCCTGTTGGCAGAGTATGGAAAGCAGAGGAGTTAAAACAAGTTGGTGAGATATGTTTAGGAAATAATGTAATATTGGTGTCTGATGAGATTCATTACGACATTGTGAGAAAAGGTTGTTCCCATACAATCCTAGATAAGCTATTTCCCCATGATGATAGAATCATTACATGCACTGCACCAAGTAAATCCTTTAATCTGGCAGGACTTCAAACTTCACATATTGTGATAAAAAACAAGGCATATCAAAAAAGATGGAAAGAAGTCTCGGGTATGCAAATGCTTAATCCAATCTCTATATGGGCGGTACAAGCGGCTTATGATGAATGTGAGGATTGGATGGATCAGGTAAATGATTATATTGATGACAATATGAATTATTTAAAGAAATTTTTACATAAAAACTTACCTGAAACAAAATTTATACCATCTGAAGGAACATATCTTGCATGGATCGATTTTGAGGCCTATGGGTTTAATGGCGAAGAGTTAAACGATTTGTTGGTGAAAGATGCAAAGGTACTATTAGATGGGGGTAATATGTTTGGTACTGAAGGAGAAGTTTTTCAAAGAATAAATGTAGCCTGCCCAAGAAGTATCCTTACGGAATGTCTTAATCGTATTTCTAAAACGATGAATAAAGTACGCATAGGTGAGAAACTACGTAATTTTACTTATGACTCACCTTGGAAGCAGGGCATTAATTTTCAAACTAAAGTACATAAAAAAACTTATTTAATGTTCTTAAGATATTATGGATGTCCAATTTGTCAACTGGATATGATGCAAATCAAGGAAAGATACCAAGAATTTATAGATAAAGATTCACAGGTGTTTGTCGTATTGCAGAGCCTGCCACAAACTTTGTGCAAGCAAGTATTAGAGAAAGATATACCCTTTGAAATCATTTGTGATCCGCTACAAGAAGTCTATAAATTATACAATGTAAATACTGCATACAGCATGGCTGGTATGTTCTGTGAATCTGTTTTAGAAAAAGTATTGAAGGCGACAGAGCTTGGGCTTAAGCATGGAGAATATGAAGGAAATGAACTACAATTTCCTGCTGTTGTTCTTTTTGATGGAAATCAAAAGGTGATGTATATTAAATATGGACTGAATCCGGCTGATATTCCTAATGTTGACGAAATGCTTGAAAAGTTAGAGGAGGGTCAAAATGAAATTTACTAAGGCAACATTAATGTACTTCTCGCCAACAGATACCACAAAGAAGACAATAGAAAATATTGCAAAAGGTATAGCTATTAACGAGATTATCCATATGGATTTAACGGACTTTGATATGCGTTGGAAAAAAAGAAAGTTTGAAGCAGATGAACTAGTGATTATTGGTATGCCGGTTTACGGTGGCAGAATAGCTCCCACAGCAAAAGAAATATTCAATCGAACTGAGGCTAAGGGTACTCCCTGTATTGCTGTTGTGGTATATGGTAACAGAGCCTATGAGGATGCACTGATTGAATTAAAAAACAAATCAGGAAAAAGTGGATTTAAAGTAATTTCTGCAGCTGCATTCATAGGAGAACACGCATGGAATAATGAAGTAGCTAATGCAAGACCTGATGAAAAAGATGAAAAGATGCAAATAGATTTTGGTCAAAAAGTAGCTGGAAAGATAGAGAACATATCCATTTTTGATGAAGTTTGCATTAAAATCCCTGGTAATGACCCATATAAATATGTTAAGGATATTCACATTTCACCAGAAACTGATGAAGAAAAATGCGTGGGTTGCGGTAAATGTCAGATTGGTTGCCCCATGAAAGCAATTGACCCTTATGATTACACCCGATCAGATAATTTCAGATGTATTTTGTGTTTTAAATGCATTAGGGATTGTACTGAAAATGCTCGAAGCATTACAGTATCTGAATTTATTATGCAAAGCAAACTTTTAGCCGCTATGAACCAAGAAAGAAAAAAACCGGAGATATTCATTTAAAAATACTTGTCAGCTTATTCTCTATAATTGACTTGTTTTACATCTCTTTACATATAGAGGCGAAAAGTTGATAATTGAATTAATTAAAAAATACCACATAAATATGACATAAGGTTGTCATATAGAGGTGATGAGATGCAAATTAACCGAATGTTTGAAATAATATATATACTTATTGATAAGAAAACTGTTAAAGCAAGAGAATTGGCAGAGAGATTTGAAGTTTCTCAAAGAACAATTTATCGTGATATTGAAACTTTATCATCAGCAGGAATTCCTATTTTTATGAGCAAAGGCAAAGGTGGTGGGATATCAATTTTAGATGACTATGTACTGAATAAAGCTGTATTAACAGAGGAAGAAAAAACTGATGTTTTATCCTCGATGAAAGCAGTAGGTGCAATTAATTTTAATGCAACAGATTCTGCATTAAAAAAGTTAAACAGCCTATTTGGAGAAAATAACTCGGATTGGATTGAGGTAGATTTTTCATCATGGTACAATTCAGAGAAAGAGTCTGAAACTTTTAATGATATTAAGTCCGCTATTCTATCTAAGAAAATAATAAACTTTACCTATTCAAGTGGAAAGGGCGAAAAAACTTCACGAGAGGTTGAGCCTTTGAAGCTTTGTTTTAAAGGGATGTCACGATATTTGTACGCTTATTGCATTTTGAGACAGGATTTTCGCTTTTTTAAACTAAGTCGAATAAAAGATAATGTGGTTACAGAGAAACATTTTGAGCGAATAGTTACGAGACCCGTATTCAAGACAGATAATATGTTTGAGGAGCAATATATTACTTTAAAATTAAAGCTATCCCCTAATATGGCTTTTCGGATTTATGATGAATTTGATAATTATACCATAGAACCGGATGGTAGTTTTATTATCCAAACAGTATATCCTGTGGGTGAGTGGTTGTTCGCTTATATATCTTCTTTTGGTAGTAACTGTGAGGTGTTGGAACCTTTAGATATAAGAAACTCAATTAAAGAGGAATTCCAAAAGACTTTGAATAATTATTTATAATATGACACGCTGTTGTCATATTACCTTGTTTATACTAACCATATCAAATATATGGAGGTCGTTTAAAATGAATTATGAAATAGTAAATCTTGAAGAAAAAATTATTGTTGGTGTAAGCACGGAAACAAGTAACGAAGATCCCAAAATGGGTGAGAAAATCGGCAAGCTTTGGGCAGAGTTATATCAAGGTGGCGTTAATGCAAAAATAAATAATAAAGTGAATAATTATGCAATAGGGCTTTATTCTAATTATACAGAAAACGGTTATATTGTGACCGCAGGAAATGAAGTAGAAAAGTCAGAAAATGATGAGCTTACAACAAAAGTTATTCCTGCTGGTAGATATGCAAAATTCTCTGTGCGTGGACATATGGAAAAAGCAGTTGCGCAAGCATGGGGCAAAATATGGAGTATGGATTTAGACAGGAGTTTTACAGGCGATTTTGAAGAATACATAAACAGCGACTTTGCGAATGCAGATATTGATATTTATATTGCATTAAAATAATGGGATAAAGGAGTTGCAATATGGCAACATCAGTAGAATACATGGAGTATATATGTGACCAAATAAGGGGAATCGGTGATATCCGATATAAAAAGATGTTCGGTGAATATATGTTGTATGTGAATGACAAACCAATCCTACTGGTTTGTGATAGCACTGTATATGTAAAATGTCTTGATTGTATCGCGGAACAAATGAAAAATGAACAAACAGGTATTCCGTATACGGGTTCTAAGGCTCATTATATTTTAGATATTGATAATAAAGATTTTAGCAAAGATGTAATACTCTCTTTAGAAAAAGTAATTCCTTTGCCAAAGCCAAGAAAGAAAATTTAAAATAGCCGCCAGAATTTTTCAATTCTGGCGCTTAACTATATTAATTTCGTCATAATGGATGTAATTAGAAATCACACTGTCCATATGCCTTGGATGAACTAGATGAAGATTTGCAGTAGTAATGTAGGTTTTTCTTAAGTCTAAGTGCAAGATATGACTTTCATCTAGAGGGTTAGTATTCGAAAGATTAAACTGGTCCTTTGCAAGAAATTAGATATATCTTACTAGTATTATAAATAAAAGTATTAAATAGCTTGCTCGGTACGTTGTATAAAGTCGTCCTGAGTGTTCTTACTCAGAGTTACAAAATAGGTTGAGAAGCCTGCTATACGCACTATTAGGTTCTTGTGTTCGTCGGGATTTTTTTGTGCTTCTTGGAGTGCTGCAGTACTAACTACATTGAACTGAACTTGCATACCACCTAAGGAAAAATAAGCCTTAATAAGTTGCTTTAGCTTTTCGGCGCCATCTTCTCCCTCGACAGATGATGGAGTAAATCGAATATTCAATTGATCTCCGTTGGATAGCGCTTGGTGAGGCAGTTTAGCGGCACTTCTTAGGTAGGAGGTAGGACCATTTTTGTCAAAACCTTGACGTGGTGAGATAGCATCAGCTATGGGTTCACCGTTTTTTCTACCGTCAGGTGTAGCGCCTAGCATTTCGCCCATATAGATATGAGCAGTCATGGTAAATGTGCCACCGGAGTATTTACCTCTGGGACCATCTGCATTGGCCATGATATCTGCAAAGAGACCTAATGCCCATGAAGCCAGCTCATCTACTTCATCGTTGTCATTACCGTAATGTGGTACTTCATTGATCACAGTTTGGCGAAGCTGCTCGTAGCCTTCCCAATTATTCATCAGAGCGTCATATAGTTCTTTTAAAGGAACAGTCTTGTCGTCAAAGCAGAGTTTTTTTATAGTCATTAGGCTATCGCCTACATTAGCTGTACCACAAGCGGTTAAACCTGTACGGTTGTATTTAGCGCCGCCCTCTGTAACATCTTTACCTTTTTCCATGCATCCTTCCATCATAGATGAAGCAACAATGGATGGGAAGTACTGGGAATACACCATTTCAAAAGTATTGGCGTATGAGACAGTCCAATCAAGGACATACTGCATCTCAGCTTTGAAGGCTTCTTTGACCTGGTCGAAACTCTCATACTCATAGAGTTTTTTACAAGGTAGCGCCATTTTGCCTGTTCTCGGATTGATGCCACCATTTATGGTGAGCTGCACTACGTCAACCATATTCCAGATAGATTCTCGTCCTGTCATACCGCAAGCAGGCCACTCATTACCGGTACCCCCTGGCTCTACACAACCAACAATACTGTAGTCACAAGCGTCTTCATGAGAAAAACCAATATCCATTAGAGATTTAATAATAACATCGTCATTTTGTATCTGAGGGATACCACCACAAAGTTTGCTAGACTCAATACCCAATCTCCAGACATCATCTGGAGTATTTTTATGTACTCGGAGTGCAACAGTAGGATCTGGAAAATTCATTCTGCCATAGGTCTGAAGTAGTGAGTAGGTGACAGGGGTGGTTTCATCTGATCCGTCAGCTTTATGACCACCTAATGTAAGGTTTATCCCGGCAGTAGGAGTTAGACCATTATAAATTGAAGAATATAGGCTCTGACCTTGGGCAATCAAATCGATGATGCGTTTGTTGTCCATGAAGAAACCTGGTAGCACAATAATGTCGCTCAAGCGAAGAATAAAGGCATCTGAGTATTCTTGAGCTTGTTCTTGTGTAATAGTACCCTGATCCAGTTGATTTTGAAGAAGATGACCTGTATATTTATCAATACGACCGATAGACTGTCCATGTTGTTGTGCGTCAGTGGATAGCATTAATTGATAGAATATAGTAGCCTGTAGACCTTCCCAATAGGTGCGTGCAGGGTTCTCCATGATCCAATCAAGTGAATCCGCCATGCTTAGAAGTTCGCTTTTTCTCTCGAGAGTTTCTATACTCGCCTTTTGGCGGCAGCCTTCAGCATAACGTTTAGATAGTAAGATAGCACCATCACAGATGCGAACAACTGCATTATAAAAAGCGTGAGACTTGGCAGCATTACCGAAAATCTTTCCCTTTTGTGCTTCGAGTTTCTCCAACGCTTCTTTTCGGACTTCGCCGAAGCCTACATTAATAACCTTGTTAAAGTTGGCAATAAAATGCCCCTGAGGCATACCTGATACGCCAAAGAAAAATGGGTCGTTTTTACCTGTTCCAAGGATACAACCATTGCCAGCAGCGTCCCAGAAGTCATCGGAGAGCGCTCCTTCAACCATTCTGGAGATAGTTCTGTCCTTCCAGAATTCATTTGCTTCACGAAATATTATTCGTTGTTCGTCGCTCATATAGATGGAGTCGGATGTTTGCCATGCCTTTTTAAAGTTATCATCAGTGTCATCTACAATGCCAGGTATCCACTGACAGCTCCACTCTACATAAGGACTTAGGGAGCGTTCATCGGGACCTGGAGTTCCAACAAAGATATCATCGTCAAAAATATTAATCTGTTTAGTAGCACACCATGTATAGAAGGCGCCTGCGCGCTTCAGGATGGGATACTCGTTTTCATGTGCCTCATAATAATCTGTATAGATTTTTGTACGCTCAGAATTAATAGTCATATTTCGACCGCTAGTAAATACATCACGCTTCTCACGGATGCGCTTAATTCGATCAGATACAGGAAAAAATTCAAACATAGGTAATTCTCCTTTCCATAATTTAGTTATTATATATTATACCACAATAATTTGTAAAATTAAGAAAATTTATAGTTTAAAAGAGAAAGATCTATTGAAATAATCTATTCTTTTGATATACTGAAATAAGGCAAAGCAGATTATATATGGAGGTATTTTAATATGGAAAAAGTAATTACGGGAAAGACCTATGATATACAAGGATTTAGCGTACAGGATGGTCCTGGCATCCGTACTACAGTTTTTCTTAAAGGTTGTCCTCTGGATTGCCCGTGGTGTCACAGTCCTGAATCCAAAGAGTTTTCTAGTGAACTAAATTGGATGAGTATTCGCTGCATTGGCATTGATGACTGTGGAATGTGTATTGGTGTTTGTCCCAATGATGCAATTAACCGTGGTCTGATTAACCATATAGAGTTGGGGGATGATATTGTATACCCTCATGTAGATAAGTCCAAATGCAATGACTGCGGCGTATGCGCTAATGTCTGCAAAGCAGACGCACTTTATATATGTGGAGTTGACCAGTCCGTTGATGAGGTAGTAAACCGCTTAATTCGTGACAAGCCATTTTTTGACGAATCAAATGGTGGTGTGACTATTTCAGGAGGAGAGTGCCTCTGTCAACCTGAGTTTACTATTGAACTTTTGAAAAAATGCAAGGAAAATCAAATAAATACAGCTATTGATACTACTGGATTTGTTAAGTGGCAAAACATAGAAAAAGCGCTACCCTATAGTGATTTATTTCTTTACGATCTTAAGTGCATGGATAGCGAACTTCACAAGAAAATTATCGGAGTGCCTAACGAGCTAATATTAGAAAATGCACGAAAAATTGCAAATAAGGGTGGGCGGTTCTGGATTCGTATTCCTGTTATTCCGATGCTAAATGATTCGAAAGAACATTTTGAAAAATATGGTGAATTTCTAAGAGATATAAAATATAACATAGACATTGTACAACTTCTTCCTTACCATAAGATGGGTATATCAAAGTATGATCGACTTCTTAATAATCAAAAGGTATTTGTTTCAGAGCCTCCAAATGATAAGTTAATGCAAGCCCGTAAGGAACAACTTGAAGGTTACGGGTTAAAGGTTAGGATACATTAATTAAAGGAGAAGCCCCTATATTGAATAATAAGATATACTTATATTATAATATAGATTAAAATGAATATTTAAACAAAAGGGGTTTTCTTATGAAAATAGGAATAGGTATTGATACTGGAGGTACATATACGGATATTGTAATATATGAATTTAGTGAAAAAGAAATATTATTTTCAGCAAAGGCACTTACTACAAAGCAGGATTTATCCATAGGAATTGGAAATGCTTTAGATCAATTGCCATCACAAATTCTAAAACAAGCTAGCTTGGTTTCACTTTCCACTACTTTGGCTACCAACGCCTGTGTAGAAGGTATAGGTGGGAGAGGAAAGCTTATCTTTATTGGGGCAGATAAGGATGTGATTGACCGTACTGGAAAGTCTTACGGTTTGCCAGACTCTAGTGAAATATTTTTTTTAGATGGTGAAATTAGCTATAGTGGTGAGATAGAAAAAGAACCAGATTGGGAAGCATTTAAAGTAGATTCTAAAGAATGGATAAAAGATGCAGATGCAATAGCAGTTGTTCAGCACCTTGGAATTAGGAATTCAGGGAGTGAAGAAAAGGCAAAGGCAATCATTACTAAGGAATATGGATTAAACACGGTATGTGGACATGAATTGTTTTCTGATTTGAATTATGTGAAAAGAGGCTCATCTACTCTATTAAATGCAAGATTGATACCAGTAATAGAACAGTTTTTGGATGCAATAAAAAAATCATTAAATAAACGAGAGATTTTAGCTCCAGTTGTTATTGTACGTAGTGATGGAAGCTTAATGTCTGAGAGTTTTACTAATATTAGACCTGTAGAAACGCTATTGTGTGGTCCAGCAGCTAGTGTTATGGGAGGAATAGAACTAACAGGAAAGAAAGATTGTGTTATCATCGACATGGGAGGAACAACCACAGATATGGCATTGGTAAAGGACGGAATACCGGTGAAAGCCCGAGCAGGTGTTAAAATAGGAGATTGGCAAACTTTTGTTAAGGCTGTGTATATTGATACCTTTGGGTTAGGTGGCGATAGCTCTGTAAGAGTAGATAAACACGGTGAACTAAGTTTAGGTACTAGTCGTGTCATACCCTTATCTATTGCAGCAAAAAGATGGCCACAAATCATAAAAAAATTGAATAAGCTAATTGGGCAAGGTCAGTTTTCTTTTGATCCTTTACATGAATTTTTTTGCATTGTAAAAGACATTTCAAGTTCAAATTCTTATAGTAAAGAGGAATTAGCACTATGTACTGCATTAGTAGATGGGCCACTTCTTTATCAAGAGGCAGTAGAATTGTTACAAAAGCGTGGTTATACATCTCAACTAAGACGATTAGAGAGTGAAGGAATTATAATGAGATGTGGAGTGACTCCAACTGATATTATGCATATTAAAGGAGATTTTTGTGAGTTTAATACAAAAGCTGCAGAACTAGGTGTATCTTATCTATCAAATCTATATAATCATTTGAATCAACGTACAAGTAATACAAAGATAACAATCGAAGATTTTTGTAATAAAGTTTATGATCTAGTTAAAGAGACTTTATATTTTAATATAGTAAGAATGCTTCTTGAAGACAAATATGAAAATTATAAGAAGAATGGTATAGATGAAAACATGGAACAAATCATTAAGGATAGCTGGAAAAATTCTAAGGATGAGACCCCTGCATTTTTAAATGTTCAATTTTTAATTCCATCTGCAAGTCTAGTTGGAGTTGGAGCACCTATTCATTTATTTTTGCCTGATGTAGCAAAAGTGTTAGGAACACAATGTGTGATACCTGAGAATGCGGGAGTAGCCAATGCTATAGGTGCTATCGTAGGTAATATACGTGTTGTACATGATATTTATGTGAAACCGGATGATGAGAAAGGTTTTATTGTATTTTGTAAATCTCAGAACAAATATACTGATGATTATACAGAGGCTTTAGAAATTGCCACAAATGAAGCAAAAAAAGAAGCTATAGATGAAGCAAGAAGACGTGGTGCGTCAGGTGAAATTACAGTTACAGTTAATATAGATAATTCAGAAGCTATAAAAGAGCTTGCAAGTGTATTTTTGAGTACTACTATAAGTGTTACTGCAGTTGGAAGAATTTCTATAGGGACTAATTAGTTTTTGAAAATGACTCTGTTTGTAGTATTACTAGAATATTAGCAGCTTTTAAAGGAATCATAGGTGGGTTGAAATCTGCAAGGGTATGGATGAATGAAAATGAAGAATTAATTGATTTGTGGATTTAGTAGTTTTTAAAAGTATGAAAAATAATACTTTTGTCAAGTGGACAAAAATAATGGATGGCTAAAAATATAAAAACACCCTCCCATTGGAGGGTGTTTTTCATGGGAAACATGCTATAAATTATGAATCCTTTATCTAGGTATTATATCTAGACTGTTATTTTAAGTGTGTTAATTAAAACATTTCTTTACTCATTCTATCAATTGCAGCACTTGTTTCTTCATATACTCCTGGGAATGAGCTAAAATTCAAGCCCTGAGTTAAGTTTGGAATAAAATATAACTTACCACATGACTTACAAGCTTTTTCCACATGCTCAGCTACTATTTCAGGTGTCCATTCAGGGAAATCAACTTTACCGCTATCAATTTCGCCCATGAATGTTATTTGGCTACCGTATTCTTTTATAAGTTCAGGAGTGTTGTTAGTAGTCATAACTCCCTGCCAAATATCTATGCCTACTTCGATCATAGAAGGAACTAGGTTAACTCCATATGTATCACTATGATGGACAATAAGTTCAACACCATTTGCTTTGTAGTAGCCATATATTTTCTTATAAGCTGGTACAAAGAATTCTTCAAACATATCAGGTGAAAGGAATGAAGAAATTTGACTACCCCAATCATCGTGATGAAATATGCAATCAGGATGAAGACGATTAATCATTTCTTTAGCATATGCTAATTCATATTCAGTAAGATAAGCAATTAGTTCATGCATTGCTTCAGGTTCTTCATAGAATGCCATTAATGCTTCTTCCATACGCATAAGGTGATGAGTCATTTCAAATAGACCAGGTGCAACAAAGGCTGCAACAAATACTTCGTTACGATCTATATTATTTGCATGTTCTACAGCAGCCGCCCATGCTTCATCAGAAGTTGGTACAGCAGGTGCTTTAACATACTTGCTCCACTCTGTAATATCTTTTAATACAATATGTTCTTCATCATGTACAGGGAAACCTCCAAGTTGACCTTCTGGCCATCTAAATGTAACTCCCCATTCATTTTTTATTTCTTGACCTGGACCTACCATTGTTCCTAAAGGAGCTTCCATTACTAATTCCATAAATTCATATTGGTTTACAAATCTATCAGGATTACCACCTTTTATTGTTTCTAATAAATTTTGTCTTTTAGTTAACATATATTATGCCTCCTTATATTTAGGTAAGTTTTTAAGCTGTTACTAATTCTTTAGATTTTACAGCAGCACTACCTGCATCAGGAGCATAACCATCTGCGCCAATTTCAGCTGCATATTCAGGAGTTACAG
>NZ_WHNX01000026.1 GCF_009362815.1 Alkalibaculum sporogenes
TTTTCCGTGATTGCACGAGAAAAAGAAATGAATTCTATGAGCAAGTGCCAACGACTGAGACCCCAAAGCGGTCGAAGCAATCTGCGTAGGATAAAGTAGATGCTAAATATTACAACCACAATTTATGATATAATATCCGAACCAGCAGATTGGCTCGCAGAATTCAAGTCATTTTCCGTGATTGCACGAGAAAAAGAAATGAATTCTATGAGCAAGTGCCAACGACTGAGACCCCAAAGCGGTCGAAGCAATCTGCGTAGGATAAAGTAGTTTCTACGTATGACCACTCAAATTTATGATATAGTAACTACGTTCTAACTTACTTTACAACATTAACAATATCTTCAATGTTTTTCAACCCACCCAGTAGTATTTCAGCAGTACCTATATTAGTTGCTAAAGGAATCTCATAAACATCAGATAATCGAAGTAATGCAGATATATCAGGTTCATGGGCTTGAGGAGTTAAGGGATCTCTTAAAAATATAATCATATCTAGTTTGTCATCTGAGATATATGCTCCAATTTGCTGGTCCCCTCCAAGAGGTCCTGATTTAAAACAGTGCACTTCTATACCAGTTGCATCAATAATTCTTTGACCTGTTGTACCCGTTGCATAAATAACATGTTTTTTCAAAACTTCTTTATAATATACCGCCAGTTTTACTATTTCATCTTTTTTCTTATCATGAGCAATAAATGCAATATTCATAAACTTCACTCACTTTCTTTTATTTTTCATTTAACAATCTTAATTATCTCACTAATTAAACTCTAATAAATCATTACGATATTTTAATGGGACAAAGCTTTGTTGCAATTTTAAATTTTTTCTACTTTCTATTCCTATAGTTTTAAAATAAGTTTTCCATAGTTCTTCATAAATATCTTGTCCCTTTATATCTTGGTATATGTTTTTATCAAAAGTAGCCATTACCCATTTTCCTTCTTTTGATACAATTGCTGTATTTCTATTCTTATCATGGATAATAAAAGCTTCACTTTTAAATCTATCAGAAAAATGATCTGCAATAATAGGAAGGATATTAAATGACGGATGAATACCACAATAAAGCACACTCCCTAATAAAGTAAATCTAACATATCCTAAAAACCTATGGCTCTCCATCTTGACTTTTTTAACTATTTGTAGTAATGGAAGAACTGCATCATGAGTATGATAATTGTTAAATGCCTTTCCCATTTTAAACCCTAAATTCAAATAATCTAGTATATATTTTTCTTTATTTATATTATCAGACAAAAAACAATGTAATACATTTTTAAGAACATCTAAAGATAATTCATTTTTTATCGTCCTGTACATAATATCAGAATCTACTAAATTTGTCTCAATTTCTTCATATATTTCTACTAGTGATACTTGATAAGAAACCTTAGAAAATATGCCAGAACATGTTTTTTTATAATAATGATTATAGCACGCAGTTAGTAGACCATCAAAAGTGTCATCATATAAATAATGCACGTCTATTTCATTCCCTTCTCTATCCAAAAAAACTTAGTTGTTGATGCTTTTGCTCATTTAGATATTTTTTTATGATAAAATCTTTGTCTAAATTATCTCCATAATACTTACCTTTGCAAGTCACGAAATACTTCGCCCTCTTTATAACACATCCCGTTTTGCATAAAGCCTCAAAATTCAGGTAAGCCACTTTTCTCTCTTTTATAATTCTGCGAGCAGAAGTATGGCCAATACCAGGTATCTGGATTAGTTTTTCTAAAGACGCATAATTTATTTCTACTGGAAAGTGTTGTAGATTATTAAGAGCCCAGTTCATTTTTGGATCAAATTTTGTGCTAATAAATTCACTTCCACCAACAAAAATATCTTTTGTTTTAAAATTATAAAATCTCAAAAGCCAATCCGCTTGATACAACCGGTGTTCTCTAAGCAGCGGAGGCGTAGTTTGGGTAGATGACAATACTGAATTTTCATTTACAGGTACATATGCTGAATAATATACACGCTTCATATTAAATTTTTTATAGAGATATTCCGAACAATTTAGTATATTATAATCTGTATCATCTGTAGCTCCAATAATCATTTGTGTAGATTGCCCTGCTGGTACAAACCTTTTATAAGTTTTTAAAGATCTCTTTTCGTCTGCTGTGAGTAGTAACTGATTGTTGATTTCTTTCATAGGAGTAATTATATTTACATGTTTTTTTTGTGGAGCCAATTTTTGCAACGACTCCTTAGTTGGTAATTCAATATTAATACTCATACGGTCTGTTAGATATCCACAGTTATTAATAAGTTCTTTATCTGCTCCAGGGATAGCTTTAATGTGAATATACCCATTAAAATGATATTTGTTCCTAAGTAGTAATAAAACACGATATATGTCTTCCATAGTTTGGTTTGGGCTTTTTTCAATAGCAGAACTTAAAAATAAACCTTCTATATAATTTCTACGATAAAACTCTATAGTAAGTTTAGCTACTTCTTCAGGTGTAAAAGTTGCCCTATGTACATCATTAGTCACTTTGTTTACACAATATGCACAATCATATATACAATTATTTGTTAATAATATTTTAAGCAAAGAAATACATCGACCATCAGATGACCAACTATGACAAATACCAAAAGATCTTGAATTTCCTAAAGTTTTATGAGAATTATTACGCCTCTCCACGCCACTAGATGAGCACGATACATCGTATTTTGCAGCATCTGATAATATTTCTAGTTTTTTAAATATAATTTCATCCATTTACTATCACCTATAGATATTATACCAAAGAATTTAATTTATATCAAACATATGTTCGTCAAAATCGCAGTTATCTAGTACACACTTTACTCAGAAACTAGAATTTATTTTTTCATTCAACCACATTGTACTCAACCACAAGAAACACGCTTTGCGAGTTTCTCGCGGTTACGCGGTAATCGCCAAATGTCTGCAAGTAGCCACTTGACTCATTACTTCGCGATAATCAAATGAGAGAGCTATTTATCATAGCCCTCTACTTAAAATGTTCATTTTAGTTTATAATCTAATACGATCTGATTAAATATCTTCGTGTACCTAATCCTTTGAACGTGTAGGTTCATGTTATCTCCATTACCAAGAAATTTTAAGGTTCTACTATAGTACGTCTTTTCCTCCCCATTAATTTCCCTTTTTTCGTACCCTTCAGGAATTGTTTCTAACAATTCTTTGTTTTCACCATTTATATTTAAATTTAATTTAGGTAAAGTAGTAGTTTCTTCTGTAGTTATTAAGATATACGTGTAATCTCCATCTTTTTTTACACTATTTATATTTATATCCTGTCCTTTAATTTCTACGATTTTATTATCCACATCTCCAAGGTCTATCTTTTGATCCACATCATATATCCCTTCAAAAGATCTTAGCTCCAACTGTACTTCTTTTGTGTTTTCTGGTAATCGATCAAAAACAAGATCGTAATTAATGCCATTTAGATTTGTTGTCATTCCAGCGCCTTGAAGCTCTATTTCTTTCCCATTAGCATAAAGTGCTAATTGAATATCTTCTGGATATATTCTTTCTTTTTTTATATAGTCTAATCCTAATTCTAAAATATTTTGTATTTGTCCTTTAATAACTGTAGATGTAGGAGATGCTGTTAGCGATTTTACTCTTATACTTTTTTTATCAATTGATATATTCTTGTTTATAGGTACACGTATGCTCTTACCAACAGCTTGCTTTCTATCAAGTTTAAAACTAATTTCACCATATTCACTTTTATTACCTTCTATATTATAATTTAAATTTAGTTTAACCGTATTATCAAAAAAACTAGGTGGATCATTAGTCTGTAAAACAAATCTTAGATAGTTCCCCTCTTCATCAAATTCTCCTATTCCTCTATATGATGGTAGACTTTTTCCAAACATTAAATAAATATTCATCCTTTCACTTACATTTTGAATATTTCCTCTTGGATCATCGATAGAATAATAAAGTATAAGACTATTATCATCTAACATTACTCCATCTAAAGTAACTGTTACACCATCACTAAATGAAAATGACTCCTCGACTACTTGACCTTTTCCTAACTCATTTAGTTCTTGCAATGTACCAGACATCACATTGTCATATCCTACCAATTTTTTACCATAAAAAGCTAGTGTTTCTATGTTAAAACTAAAAAACAATAATACAATAATACATACAGCTATACTTTTTTGTAGACCCCTATTTTTTTTCTTTGATGCTTTTTCTAATGAATTCGTTAGTATCATTTCTAATTCTTCAGGTACATTGATTTCATCAATTATTCTTTTTTCTTCATAAAGAAGTTCCTCAATTTTATCCATCTAGATAATCACCTCCTATTAACTCCTTTAAATTCTTAATACCATTGCTTAATCTTGATTTAACAGTACCAACAGGTATCTTTAAAATTTGTGCGATAGACTCGTAATCTAAATCAGTAAAATATTTGAGCCTAATAACCTCTTGATGTCTATAGCTCAACTTTGATAAGTACTTTTGTATAAATATCTTTTCTTCACATTCACCGTATACTTCAATTTTCTGTTCTTCCACATCATCTATAGATATAATCTTTTTATTTCTTCTTAACTTTTTTTTACATATATTCACTAATATAGTCTTGCTCCAAGAATAAAAAGAATCTTCCTTTTTCAATCTATTTATATTCTCATAGAGTATAATAATCATATCCTGCATAGTATCTAAAGCATCTTCTTTATTATTCATAAAGACATATGCTAATTTATAATATTCATTTTGATGTGTCATAACTAATTGTAATAAGGCTTGTTTATCGCCTCTTTTTGCTTGTTTAATAAGCAACTTTGATTCCAACTTATCACCTCCTTATATATAAGAGTATTATATCTGTCTAAAAGTTCATTTAATTAATAATCAAATAAAAAAAATATTTCACGCGGTATATACACAAATAATTAAGATTCTACGAAAAATAAAATCCCTCTAAAAATGAATTTATATCTTAGAAGGATTTTTCAAAACTTTTTATACTATATTATTGATTGGTAAAATTCATCAACAAGATTTTCTAATGCTTCTTCTTGTTCACGTTTCATTGTTGATTTTAATTCAAAAGGTTTACCGATTATTTCTATGTTTTTCATTTTACTTAACATTTCTTGCATTATCGCTGTTGATTTACAAGACCAAGTATAATTTCCTACTATTGAAACTTTTCGATTTTGAAATTGTAAAGCTTCTAACTCCCTTAATAGAGACTCCATACCATAATATAGACCCATATTATAAGTAGGAGAACCTACGATAAAATGACTATATTTCCATAGATCAGAAATTATATATGATGGATGAGTTTTAGATACATCATATATACGCATATCTGTAATTCCCTTAAATGCAAGTTTAGATGCTATCACATTCATTACATTTTCTGTGTTACCATACATAGAGGCGTACACTAATACTACTCCATTCTTCTCAGGTTTATATTTACTCCAATAATCATATTTTTCCAGTATAAAAGGTAAATTTTTTCTCCATACTGGCCCATGAAGTGGGCAAATCATTTTAATTTCAAATGGAGATAATTTTTTTAAAACACTTTGCACTTGACCACCATACTTGCCAACTATATTTGCATAATAACGCCTAGCTTCTTCAAGAAAAACTGTATTAAAATCAGTTTCATCACTAAATATATTACCAGATAAAGCACCAAAAGTTCCAAATGCATCAGCAGAAAACAATATTTTTTCCTTTTCTTCATAAGTAAACATTACTTCTGGCCAATGTACCATAGGCGCATAATAAAATTTTAATTGATGCTCTCCTAAGGATAACTTATCACCTTCATTAATTTCTAAATAATTATTTTTACAATCATAATCGTAAAACTGTTCAAGAAACTGAAATGTTTTTTTATTACCTACTATTCTAACTGAAGGATAACGTTTAACTATTTCTTCGATATTTCCACAATGATCTGGCTCCATATGGTTAATAATTAAATAATCTAAATTTCTACCATTCAACACATGAGTAATATTGTCAAAAAACAATGCACTTATAGATACATCTACTGTATCTATTAATGCAGTTTTTTCATCGACAATTAAATATGAATTGTAGCACACTCCATTTGGTATTGGAAACATATTCTCAAAACGTTCTAATCTTCTATCATTTCCACCTACCCAGTATATATCTTGGGATATTTTTTGAATACAGTTCATTTTTTCCTCCTAAACCCTTATTGACCTTACTATATTTACCCAAAATCTTTTATCTTAATAATTATTTTGTCTTTAGAATAAAATATCACTATTTCAATATCTGTGTATTAAATGTATATCATACTAAATCATATTTGATAATTTCCTCAATATTTCGTCAGTTATTTCTTCTATAGTCTTATTATCTGTATTTATAATAATATCTGCTGCTTCAATATATCTATCTATTCTTTGCTCTAAAAGATTTGCAATAAATTCAATATTCATATTATTACGTAAAATTGGTCTTTCAGTATTATCTTTAACTCTTTCATATATAGTTTCTGGAGTTGCGCTTAGAAGGATTATCTTACCTTGATTTTTCATATGTGAAATATTTTCTTCACGTAGGACTACCCCACCTCCGCAAGAAATAATTAATCCTTTTTTACTATTAAACTCAATTAATGTATTACTCTCACAGTTTCTAAAGTATTCTTCCCCACTCTCTTCAAAAATCTGATTTATACTCATACCTTCTTTCTCGGCAATATGCTGATCCATCTCTACTTCTTCCATAGAGAGAATTTCGCTTAAACATTTAGCAATCGTGCTTTTCCCTGTACCCATGAAACCAATAATCATAATATTATAAGAAAACGTCTCTCCTAATTGAATTTTTTGACTAATATGTTCAGTATCATTCATTTTCATTCTCCTATCTTGTTTTAATATTATATCTAGTGAATTAAATTTCAGGTATTACAAACTTATTTCTTTTAATAACTATACCTTATTATTTTGTATAAATAAAGACGCTAACCATCTTAAGTTAACGTCTTTAAATTTATTGTTATTGGGTAGTCATACGTAGAGTCTGCTTTTTCCTTTGAAACCTGTACGCCTTCTATCTAAATGTATGATAATAATTAAAATAATTATACCGCTAATGCTTATTATAGTACATTGGAGTATCAATGGAGTTGTGTATTTTAAATAGATCTCATGGTTTCCTTCTTCTAATACAATTCCAGTAAAGGCTGTGTTAACCTTAATTGTTTCTACCCCTTCACCATTGACAAAGGCCTTCCAACCTGGAGTATATGGTATGGAAATAAATAGTATCCCTGGTTTATCTAATGTAATATTTCCACCTATGAAATTATTACTATACTCTATATCTCTTAATTTTGAATTCTTAAGTGTCGCGATCTTTTCATTAAAGTCGTTCATATCAATTTTATAAAATCCCAATTCATCAAACTTATAATCTCCTGCTAATGAAAAACTTATTTTTACTTCCATATCATTCAACTCACAATAACCTAAATTATATAGATAATCTCTATTATCTATATAGTAAGTATTATTTACAGATCTCGTTTCTATAGATTTCTTTGTTTGGTTTGTTTCAACAGATATCTTAAACTTACTATTGTCATTTTCGTAGAAAATTCTATCTATGAAGAAGAACAACTCACTAGCTGAAACGTTATTTACCATTAAATTTATACTACCCTCTTTTTTTGATACTATAGCCTTGTTTTCTTCTAATCTAACTCCATCTGTTGTTAATACCTCGTATTCAATTTTTTGGCTATATTGTTGTGGTTTTTTTATTCCACCTTCTACATCTTCTTCTAATATAGCGCCATCCAACATTGAATAAATCCTATCGACATTATCCATTTTACTTATATCTTCTTTGCTAAACCAATTGTAATAAACAAATCCTATAGGTAAATAATTTTCATTTTCATAAATAATTACTTCCTCTTTTATATCTTTAAGTCTAAATCCATAGGGAATTATGTGTTTATCCTGCTCTTTAGCAATATAGTATTTAACTCCCATCAGGGAATTTAGTGAACTTATTTCATCAAATCCCATATAGGCGGAGGTTCCTAGGCTAGTACGCAACTGATTGTATCTATATAATTCAATTATATCTTTATCTATAATTGAATTATATAAATGTGTGCCATTAAAATTATTGACTAATGATCTATTATCACTCATATCATCATATTCCACTCTATAGAAATTATTATCATCCAATTCTTTAATAACAGCTGTTTTATGGTCTAAATACATATTAAGAACAGAATTGTAGTCTCTAAATTCACTTCCATAGTTTTTTTGTGACATCAACGCGTTGACATTGGTAATAAGATTGACTGCAACAAGTAGTAGTAGTCCAACCTCAATGAGATTTATCTCGATTTTTTGTCTATTATTAATTGTGCTATATTGGTACTTCAAAATTCCATAAACAAAACAAGCAATACCTATTGTAACCATTATAAAATTACTTAAAGTTAAATCGTAATGAAATATTCCAAAATATGCAAAAGCAAATAATATCCAACAAGAAATAGTTGTATGCTTATATTTATCAATATTATTTAATGCAAAAGCTACTAACAAAGATATAATAAGAATATAATTGTATACCCATCTATCATTTGGAGCACTAAATCCATTAAACATAGAATGTATAAAAGGTATACATAGAAAAATTGTAAAAATAACAAACAACACTTTAAATGATTTATAAATTCTATCTTTAAAACTAAGCAATAGAAGTACACATGGAAAAGAAATAAGTGCTAAACTTACTCTAGGTATACCTTTTTCATAATCATTTATAATGAACCTCTTGAACATTCTTAAGTTAAATGATACATCTAGTTTCATCTCATCTGGTACTCGATAGGTATTTAAAAACCCGTATGCTGCAGGTACAAAAAAAACAGAACCTATGGCTATACCAAGTATATAATATGAGCTTATTTTGAAGAATATCTTTAAAAATTCTTTTTTTCTATTGGTTTCAACGAAAAAAAAGAATCTTATGGTAGCATAAATAAATACTGTTATAGTATTCATATAAAAAAAATAAAAACAGTTTATTGCACTAAAAGCTACTGTTAAAATAAATAAGTATGGTTTCTTTTTCTTGAATAATTCTTCAGTACTTACTAGCAATACAGGTAATATAATCGCAGGATTTATAAAAAATGGATGTCTAAGACCCCAAAATAGAATATGACCCGAAAATGCATAAACTAAGCTCCCTATAACGCTTGGTATTTTCTTTAAACCCATATATTTACAATATACTAATAGAGACATCCCTACTAAAAAAAGTCTCAATACCACCATAAGACTATAGCCCAGTTCTATCTGTGACAGTGGGAATAATAGTCCAACTAAGTAGCTAAGCGGATCTCCTAGTACATAATAAGAATATGAATGGAATATATCTCCGCCTAATCCTAGTTGCCAACTCCAATAGGGAATCCCTTGGTAGTTTTGAATAGTTTCTTTTAGTACCTCAGCTAAATTATATAAAAATGAGAAATGTTGCTTCGTTCCGTCTAAATACCAGATAAATGATTTTCCATGATCAATAAAAAAATCTTTGAAGCCTAATAAAAAAATGATACTAAAAAACAAGCTATACAATATTATATATTTCGTAAGTGGGACTTCATTAGCATTACGTTTTGATTTTTTGTGAGGTTTAACTAGAAATCTTACTACAAAAAACATAATTGGTATCGGTATAATATACGAGACTAAAAAAGCAATATATACCGGTAAATTAAGCCCTTCAACGCTTATGAGTAATACAATAAATTGCAATAAATAATTTGGGAGAGAGGATACAGGATATATTAATAATCTTTTAAAAGACCACTCTGTGCGAAATGCATAAATTGCTTGTAACGAGTATGCAATAGGAAAGCAAATAACAAAATTAGTAATTTGTGATAATCTATAATCTAGTTTTAACCAATAAAATAAAATTAAAGTTACACTATATCCTATTACCGTGTTAAATCCACCTACTAGTAGAAATCGAAAAAATTCCTTCTCAAACAATCCTTTCAATAACTCAAAAATATAAAACCTATTTTGTTTCATTTCGATTTAATCTCTCCTACTTCTACATTTGTCTTATCGATGATATAGAGAGGCCTATGTTTTATCTCAGTAAAAATCTTAGCAATGTATTCGCCTACAATACCTAATGAAAGAAGAATAAAACCATTCATTATTAGAATAAATGATACTAATGTTGGAAAGCCTGGTATATCTGCGCCATAAATTAATGTACGTAAGATAATATAAGATACATATAAAAAACCCAATAAAGAGGCAATAGTCCCGATGCACAATGCAATTCTTAATGGCATAGTAGAAAATGATACAATACCATCTATTGCATATCCACAAGACTTTCTAAAAGACCATTTAGTAGTTCCATTCACACGTTCAACATTTTCATGTTCAAACCACTTTGTTTTAAATCCAACCCAGCTAAATATCCCCTTAGAAAACCTATGATACTCAGGCATATTTAATATAGCCTCAACTACTTTCCGTTTCATTACTCGAAAATCTTGAGCCCCATCCTCTATCTTAACTTGAAAAGTACGATTTATTAATTTATAAAAACTTTTTGCACAAAAACTATAACCTTTTTTTTCTCCTTTTCTATTTATTCTTCTTGCGGCAGCGATATCGTAATCATCAAATTCTAATGCTTCAATCATAGGAATGAGTGCTTTGGGAGGATGCTGAAGGTCAGCATCTAATAGTCCAATATAATCTCCACTAGCACTGTAAAATCCTGCATAGACTGCGGCTTCTTTCCCAAAATTCCTTGAAAACGAAACGTATTTTACTTTGTTATCTTCCTCCGATATCTTTAATATACGATCAAGTGTATTATCTTTACTGCCATCATCTACAAATATAATTTCTATATCAAATCTTTTCAATTCCTCTAAAACTAGACAGATTTCTTTATATAATAAATCAATAGACTCTTCCTCATTGTAACATGGTATAATTAGACTTATTTTCATATAGTTTCAACTCTTTCTTCATATTACTATAAAGTATCATTATTAACTAAAACAATAAAAGTTAATCAAAATCAATGATCTAGTTATACTATTGACTTAAATCTATTTATATAATCTAAATTTATATTATTTTATCCCTCATTAACAGGCACTAAGACTCCCGTCGTAGGTTGCGGGCTTCTATCTTCTTTCAGTCAGTCGCGACACTCGCCATATGAAAGCAAACTTTCATTTGCGTACGTTAATATATTTTCGCTTGACTCGTTGTTTCGCGAAAACTAATATTCAGTAGGCGATGAAGAGAACCCCTACTGAATAAAGTTTCACTTTATTACTATATCAACCTTCTGTACCCCCTCCTGCAAATAAGGTATTATCTTATCATTTAATATAGATCCATTAAGCAGTATCATTTCTTTTTCGCCTCTTTTTACCATTATCTCATATTTGCATTTACCTCTAGTATACTCAATTTCAAATTCATTCCATTCATCAGGTATATTCGGATTTACAGTAAAACCCATTGTTCCTTCGAATTCAAGTCCTAATATTCCTTCAATAGCAACTCTGTACATCCATCCAGCAGCACCTGTATACCAACTCCAACCACCTCTACCGATATGTGGTTCTCTACCATATACATCTGCAGTTATGACATATGGCTCCACCTTATATCTTTCACAATCATAATAGGACTTAGTATGATTAATAGGGTTTAGCATATTGTAGACTCTCCAAGCCTTATTACCTTG
This sequence comes from Alkalibaculum sporogenes, assembly GCF_009362815.1. Classification (GTDB taxonomy): domain Bacteria; phylum Bacillota; class Clostridia; order Eubacteriales; family Alkalibacteraceae; genus Alkalibaculum_A; species Alkalibaculum_A sporogenes. Next base: position 11,832 of record NZ_WHNX01000026.1, read on the forward strand.
ACCAAGTTTAGCCATAGCAAGAACTACCCAAGTAGATGCATGAGTATATTGACCGCCATTTTCTCTAACACCAGGAACATAGCCCTTTATATAACCTGGTTCTTGACTACTATTCTCAAAAGGAGGAGTTAAAAGGAGTACCATTCCTTTATCTTCTTTAACTAAATACTTTTCTAATGCATTCATAGCTTTCTTAACCTTATCTTTATCTCCACCTTTAGATATTACAGCCCAAGACTGAGCTAAAGAGTCTATTTGACACTCATCATTCTCTATAGAACCTAGTGGCGAGCCATCATCAAAGTATGCTCTTCTATACCAATTTCCATCCCAAGCATTCAGATTTAAGTTTAATTTTATAAAATCTTTCATTTCACTATATCTTTGCAACCTTGAAATATCATTTTTAGCTTTGCAAATTTCCTCGAAGTTATCTAGTATACTATATAGAAACCAGCCTAACCATACACTTTCTCCTATCCCTTTGTTTCCAACCTCACTCATACCATCATTCCAATCCCCTGAACCCATAAGGGGAATATTATGAGGCCCAAACTTCAATCCTCTATCTATTGCTTTTATACAGTGTTCATATAGAGTCTCGACTTTATCTGATTTTCTTGAAATAGTATATCTTTCATCTTCCCCTTCATCTAGTGGCTTATCTTCAAGATAGGCAACTCTTTCATCTAAAATACTAAAGTCTCCAGTCCTTTTAACATAATCTATCGTAACATAAGGCATCCATAACAAATCATCAGAGAATCTAGTCCTTATTCCACTATCAACTATTGGATGCCACCAATGTTGAACATCTCCCTCTGTAAATTGCCTTGAAGCACTGTATAAAATATGATCTTTCATCATATCTGTATCTACAAAGCCTACTGCCATTACATCTTGCAACTGATCTCGAAAGCCATATGCTCCTCCTGATTGATAAAAAGCGCTTCTAGCCCAAATTCTACAAGCTATCGTTTGATACAGTAACCAACCATTTAACATAATATCCATTGATTTATCTGGAGTTTTTACTCTAATACGGTGAAGTAGTTCTTCCCAATAGCTCTTTACAAGATCTAATTCTACTTCTGCCTTATCCATATCTTCATACTTTGATATAGTATTTTCAACCTCTTCTAAATCTTCTCCTTCTCCAAGTAAGACAAGTATAGTTTTTTCCTGTCCAGATTCTATACAAAATTTTGAGTTTTCAACAAGGCACGGATCCATACCTGCACCACTAATGTTTGAGAGTTTTATCTTTTCTAAAGCCTTAGGACTTTTTACACTTCCTCCTCTTCCAATAAAATCTGTTCTATTTCCTGTAAAGCTTTCTTCTGTACCACCAAATATTTTTAAATAAGCATGGAGTTTTCCAAAGTTTTCACTATAAGGATTCTGTGCTGAAATATATTTTTTTTCTTCATTCAATTGAGTAACTACGTGAATAGATGTATGCTGTGGTACGACTCCTAGAACTAGCTGTGCATAGTAAGTTAAAGAGAGCACTCTATGATCTTCAGTGTTGTTTTTTAACCTAACCCTACATATTTTCGCATTATCACCTCTAGGCACAAACATAGTAACCTCGCCAATGATCCCATACGCCTCATGTTTAAAATTAGAATAGCCAAAGCCATGCTCTATTACATATTCACCTTTATCTCTTATTGGGTCAGGTGTTACACTCCATAGATCTCCACTCTCTTCATCTCTTAAATAAATAGCTTCTGAGACAGGATCACTAACCCAGTCATTTGACCAAGTTGTTATCTTATTTTCCCTACTATTTTTAAACCAGGTGTATGACGAACCACTTTCTGATACCATAAAACCAAAATTTTCATTTGCTACTATGTTTACCCAAGGGGCAGGTGTGGTTCTTCTGTCTTTTAAACTAATTACATATTGATCGTTCTCTAAGTCAAATCCTCCGATCTCATTAAAAAATTCAAGGTTATTAATTTTAAACTTATGTGGTGTATAACTACGAACTTTATTATTCTTTTGAAGCAATTCAATTTCTACATTTTTGTTTTCCTTTTTAATTTGACTACCTATTATTCCTTTTTCTCCGTCAATTACTATTCTAGAAATTGCCATTAGTAAGTTTATATCTTCCTTATCTATAGTAGTTTTACTGTGAAGAAATACACCACTTGGTCTATTTATTTTCTCTGTATATTTGCTTGTTGCAATTATATCTCTAATTGTATCCTGAAGGTTTTGAGTGTATTGTGTATCTTCTAAATTTAAAATAACTAAATCTACCTTTAACCCCTTTAAAGTCCAATATGAATGAGCTTTTAACATCTGAGTGACCATATCTATTTGTATTTCCTCTTTTATAATTACTAACACAATTGGTATATCGCCTGAAATTCCATGTTTCCATAAATCTTTTTGATTTTTAGATACTTTCTTAATATACTCTTCTCTATCCTGATATAAATTGCTTAAAAACAAAATTCTTGATGCCATAGACTGATAGAGATTAGCCTGTGCAGATTTTATTCCTAAATATTTCATTTCAACAATATTTTGACTATATGCTATTTCAAACAATCTATCTACTCTGTTCATTTCCTTGTACTTATTTGCTATTGAAATGGCGTTCTCTCTAGATTCAGTGACTGCAGTTGTATAAGCAATTATACTTGTTTCCCCTGACTCAATTCTTATTCTTTTGCGCAAGCTTATAATTGGATCTAAAACTGCTCCCACTGTATTTTTTAAAGGAGTATCCTCTTCCATTACACATGGATTTATTATATTCTTATTTCTTCCAATAAAGTTTATTCTACTAGTCTCATATTGTACTGAACTTATAGCATTACCACTAAAAGCTATACACTGAACCAAATAAGGCTTCTTTTGCCCTTTTGCTCTAGGCCTTCTACTTGCAATTATACATTCCGGATCTACATTAAATTCTGTACTAATAAAGAGATTATTAAAAGCTGGATGAACAATATCTGCATTCAACTCGGATAGTGTTACTTCACAATATGAGGTGATTTCAAGTATCTTCGGGGTACTCCCATTGTTTGTTATTGAAATCTTTCTTACCTCTGCATCTTCTTCATTTGATACTGAAATCTCAGTTCGAGTAAATATATCATCGTCCTCTCTCTTAAACTCTACTTTATCAGGATAAAATAAAACTTCATAACTCTTCCCTTCACTTTTACAGGGTTCATAACTTGAACTCCAATATTTATTATCTGTTACATTTTTTATATATATATACGATCCACTATTATCGGTAGTTATATCTTCTTTCCACCTATATATATTCATATCTTCTTTCTTGCTGTAGCCACTTCCACTATTAGAAATCATAAGGGAATAACTTCCATTGGATAATAATTGAGTCTCAGGCAAAGAAGTTTTTGCTGTATTAAATTTCCTTATTAATATGGTTGGCTTTTCAGTTTGGCTTTCTGAAGGCTCGTATTTGTGTGTCCTATCATAAACCAATCTATTTGAGGCCTTCTCTTGAAGCAATAATTCAGTTGCCTTAACTCTTGGAATGTCATGGAACCGCTTCCTGAGTATATTGTCATTTAGAACATTATCTAATGACATTAAACTCATACCTTCATGATGTACCATAAAACACTTTATTATGGAGCTTTTTTCTTCTTTTAATAACCTTTCTCTAGTGAAGTCAACTGCTTCATAAAAACCATATTTGCCCTCTAATCCCTGTTTCTTAAGCATATTAATATTACTAAAGGCACTCTCTAAATCTACTTGTAGTGCCATAATAGTAGAGTATGGTGACACTACTAATTCATTCTTTAATCCTCTTTTTAATCCTATTCCAGGTACACCAAAAGCCTTGTACTGATAATTTAAATTTTTATCAAAATTTTTATATGCAGACTCTGATATACCCCAAGGAATATTATTAATCTTACCATACTTCTTTTGCCCATTCACAACTGCTATATAGGTTTGTTGTAACAGAGTATTAGGATAAGATTTCATAATTAAAAAAGGCATTAAGTATTCAAACATAGTTCCACTCCACGAAACTAACGCTTTACTATTACCTAGAACAGTCATAGATCTACCTAATTTAAACCAATGTTCTGTATCTACATCTCCTTTTGCGATAGCAATAAAACTTGCTTGTCTTGCTTCAGAGGCAAGTAAATCGTAGTAACTTTTTCCTAAACTATCTTTTTCTAAATCATATCCAATAGAAAACAGTCCTCTTCTTTCATCATATAACATTGTAAAATTCATATCTGCTACCAGCTTATTAGATTTTTTTATTAAAACATGGATACTCTCTAATAACTTTGCAACTTCTTTCTTTGTATCATCTAATAATTCTTTCAAATTCAAATCCGATTTACCTGCTATTTCAGTAATCTTTCTATGAATATCTTGTATAGGAATAGAAAATGCCATATCATTTAGGCTATCGTACAACTCCTTATTTCTTTCCTTATTTTGTACTACATAATCTATCCAAGGAAATATTTTGTTGATTTCAAATTGAGTTTTCTCTGCTGTAACCTGAACTTTTTTATTCCAATACAGTTGTTTTCTTTCAACTTGTGTACACTTATTCGTTATTTGCGAAACTTTATTCCATAGGTTTAAGAGCATCTCCCTTAAACTTATAATATCTAAATTAGTATTATTGTAAATAGTATTTATATCTTCATCGTAGAATCCTTTAATCTGCATTGTCTCATATATTTCTTCATTTGCTAATAGTAGCGTATCCATAAGACCATCTTTAATCTTTTTATTTAGTAAAGAGTCATTTAATGTTTCTTTTAAACCAGCTTCTATTGTCCATAGATAACCTGCCAAATTACCGCTGTCTACAGTAGACACATATCTAGGATAGAGTGGCTCTTTAGTTAAAGTATTGTACCAATTATATAAATGTCCGTTATAAAACTCTAAGCTCTCGATACTACTAAAAATACAATCCAATCTATTTATATTTTCCATCAAGCTTATATAACCTAAATCATATGCAACAATATTTGACGTCAGACCCATAGAAATATTAGTGGGAGACGTTCTATACGCTATTCCATTGGGAGGATTTTCTTGATAGTTATCTGGTGCAAGCCAATTATTTTGTTCATCTACAAAATCCTCAAAATAAGCCCATGTCTTTCTAGATAGCCTTTTTAATAACTTTCTTTGTTCTATAGTTAATATAATTTTGGTTTCTTCGTCTTTACTTATATGCCATGCTATCCATGGACTTATAAACCAAATAATACAAATTGGAACCATTAAAGCCCCGCTTTCAGCGGATTTCTGATAGGCTAATAATAATATAACAATTGAAATTATACTTCCAATCCACATGAATTTTACATAATCCTTTAGGGTTTTTCCTGATTTAGCTTCAACATCAGAGGCAGTCTGCCATTCTAAAAGATTTTCTTTTTTAAAATAAAGTCTAAAAAGTGTCCTGATAATAGCATCTACCATATAATAAGCTGCATATGGTAGAAAACAAAATACTAAAAACACTTGTTCAACAATTTTTTTACCTGTATTTATTTTACCAGAGATACTAATTCCACTTATAGGTAACGCTACATTCTCTGTAACATTAAATAGTATGGGAATTATAAGAGACATAAAACCAGCAACAATCCATTTGTCTGTACCATCAGGCAATATATTAAAAGAGAAAGATATTAATACAATGATAGTTGGATAGAGTAGGCTTCTCCTCAAGTTATCTATGATTTTCCATTTAGATAATGAGTTTAATGATTTACTTTTAATCCAAGGTAGTAACTGCCAATCTCCACGCACCCATCGATGAAGTCTTTTAATACTAGAATTATAATATGAAGGGTAACTGTCAATAAGCTCGATATCTGTAACAAGTGCTGCTCGTGTGTATATTCCCTCTAATAAGTCATGACTTAATATGGAGTTTTCTGGTATTTCATCTTGTAACATCTCGTTAAAAACATCAATATTGTAGATACCTTTCCCCATAAAAATACCTTCATTAAATATATCTTGATATATATCAGAGACTGATGTTGTATATGTCTCAATGCCTATATCTCCGGAAAATATTCTAGAAAACATTGTTTTATTTGCACTTATTATACTTACACCCACTTTAGGTTGCATTACACCATAACCTCTTATTACTTTTTGTGCTTTATTATCTATGTGAGGTTCATTTAGCAAATGACTCATTGCTCCTATAAGCTTCTTTGCACTATCTCGTGGAAGCTGAGTATCAACATCTAATGTTATAATGTACTTTGCTTTAGCAATCTCACTAATATCTCCACTTATAACATTATAACTAGTATTCTTATTTCCTCTCATTAAGAGATTAAATTCCATAAGTTTACCGCGTTTCCGCTCCCAACCCATCCAGATATGCTCTTTCTCATTATATTTTCTAGCTCTATTAAAGAAATAAAATAAATCCTCACTATTGCTACAATATTTTTCGTTTAATTCTTCTATTGCCCTCAAACTTGCTTCATTTATAACCCTATCTTCTTCTTGTTCCTTTTGAGAACTATCTACAAAATCTCCTAAAAGTGCAAAATATATGTTTTCATCGCAATTAGCTAAATAGAATACTTCTATATTTTCAATTATCTCTTGCGCTTTTTTATCACTATTTATAATTGTTGGGATAACAACTATGGTTCTGTTTTCTTCTCCAACGCTTCCTTTATAATCTATTTTAGGAATAAATTTAGGATTAGTTAGATTCATTAAATTCCAAGCTAGAAATGAAATAATAATTTCGCTACATGGAACTACAAGAACTAAGGTAGCTATTATATACCTCCATAAAGTCCTTTCACTATCGTTAATGTAACTTATAAATAAAAATATAGAAATCAGTATTAATGTTCCTAATAATATTGTGCTTAAATAATATAAAACAGGGTGTTTCTTTATATTATTTTTAAATGATTCTGACATTTTTTCTTTATATCCACATTTATTTTTTAATGTTTTTAACCCTTCATCTACAATATAGTAGCCCACATGTTTTCGGTAATCTTCACCTTCGATATTGTAGGCTTCTTGGGCACACTGAACAGCTTTTTTCGCTATATATGATTCTGGCTTATTCATAATAAGTGATAATTTCTCAATTCTGTGTCTATAATAGTCTCTAGAATCAAAATCCATTTTAGAATATATTCCTATAGGATCTTCATTTAACGTTCTCTCTACATTACTAAGCTTATCAAAAATTTGCTTCCAATCCATCTCTTCAACTTCTCTAATTGTACTGATCGTATTACCCATAGAAGTCTGTTCAGTGGCTTGTCTTTTATGCTCTATATTAATTATATTTTCTATACTTATTTGTCTTAATTGTAAGTTTTCATTAATCCACTGATATATTTTCTCAGAATCTACTCCACTCTCTCTAAGAACTTTAAGTAATCTCTCAGTAAAATTAATAGTAAATTCTATTGTTCCTTTAGTAAGATCCTCTTCTATTAGCTTATCTAAGCTATTATCTTCTACTGCTTGTATTAGCTTGTCTGCAATATTATCTGCTTTAATTTTTTCTTGTGAAGAATATAGAATACTTTCTGTGATCTTATGGATTTTTTGAATTAGTGCAATCCTTAGCATAATTGGTAAAGCCCATAACTCACCACTAGTTAATACAGATATGTTCTGATATGAGTTTACAAAAGTTTCTATTGATTTTTCATCTAACTTACCCTCCGAATGTGAGACTAATTCTGTAGATATATGATAAATTCTTGGATATCCTTTCATAATACCTCTATCTATTACAGGCAAGTTTTTATAATAATCTCTTGGCATATTATGCTTAATATGTTTGTATTCTTTTTCTATTAGATACAAATTATCTAGTAACCAGTCAGAAGCAGGTGCTACTTCTCTATTATTTCTAACTTCTTCGTCAATGTAATTATATCCTTTAATGATTTTATAGTAGCTTTTATCTAGACTTTTTATTACTTTCTTTCTACAACTTGTTTTTCTTATAGACGAATAGTGATTAGCTATTTCTGCTGCATGTATCTCTAAATCTTCTGTATTTACACTAATAGTTGGAATATCTTTCATCAGATTTGCTTCATCAGGTTGGCAATCTTTAAATTTGTGCTTAGTATAATAAACAAACATTAAGGTTACAAATAATAATCCTATAAAATAAATCATGTTGACACTCCTCATATGATTCGAACTAATGAATCCTTATTTTCATCTAAACTATTATTCCCTAAAAAATATAGATAAACAACAATATTATTTTTCACACTAATTAATTTGATACATATTTTACAAAAATATTAATATCTATAAAAATTATTACTTAATATGTATAACCTTCTAAATATATATTAATATGCTTGATATATTTATTGTTCTCAAGGTAATGATAATAATGTGCACAAAAAAACAAATTTGAAAGGGGATAATTTTATATTGAAATTTAAGAAAATATCAGGATTTCTTGCCACGTTAATGTTGTTATCAACATTTGGTACAGCTACTCTAGCAAGTACAACAATTGCAACAAATAATGAAATAAAAAATGATCCACCTAGCCAAAGCGAAGAACAAAAAACGGACATGAAGATAAAACATTCAGAAATGAAAGAAAAATGGTCTACTCTTTCTGACGAACAAAAAGAGGAGATTTATAAATTAATGGATAAAGAAATTGATATTAGAATTGAGTCTATTAATTATTATTTGTCATTAGGTATTATTGACGAAGAAACTGCAACAAAAATGAAAGAAAAATTAACTGAGAATAAAATTCAAATACGAGAAAGAGATCAGTTCCCTATCTTCAGTAAAAAACATAGAGAGAGATAAAGCTTTCTAACTAAACTTAAAAAACCTATGTCGAAACTGACATAGGTTTTTTAAGAAGATAAAACGGCTACTTGCAGGTATTCGTGATTACCCAGGTTAGCTGTACATATCGCATTTTTTTCTTGAGATATTAAGTTAATCTACAGTACTAAATAATTAAATTTAAACTAATCTGCAATAGCAATATATTCTATAGAAATTACTTCTTCATTTTCAACCATAAAAGAAATTTTAGAATCATCTAACTCATAAGTATATACACCTAAGTTCTCAGTATATTTATCTCCATAGGCTTCTATAACATCCTCTAATGTTGAATAAAGGTAGATACCTTCTTTAGTTGAAACACTGTCATCTAACAACATTACAGTTGCTACACGATCAACTCCATCTAACTCATATGTATGAAGTTCATATCCGTTATATGTATATATCTTTTCCATCCCTTGAAAAGCACAACTTTCAGCTTCAAAATAATCAATAGCTGTCATTTTTTTTATAATTTCTTCTGCTTCAGCATGCATAGCAATAGTTACACCTTTATCTTCAAATACATATCCTGTAGGTTCTATCACTTCATTCTTATTAGTCTCTACATCTTCCCCACCACTACATCCAGCTAGAAATACAATACATATCATTAATAGCAGACTTAATTTCTTCATTTTAATTTCTCCTTATGATTTAATAAATTACACTACACTACTTATTGTAGTAGTTTAATCTTTAACACTGTTTAACTCATTATATAGAATTCTATTCCCCATTACCTCCGAAGCTTTGTAAAGACCCATACTTATCTATCTCAGCATATTGTGTCTCTTTTATATCATTGTAAAAAGTTATTTTTTCTTTCCATATATCAACATAGTCATAATTATTTCTTTTGTCTACTATTTGATATTCTTCCCTTAATATTTTTCCAAAATATTTAGATAACTTTTCTGCTCCTGCTACATTCAAATGTAAGCCTGCGTCATATGTATCAGTATTAAAGTCAATACCTACTTCATCAATCAATTCTAGAAAATTTATATACTGTAGATCATGTTTATTAGCATATTTCTCCATTTGAAATTCCCATTCATCATACCAATATGGGTATAAACTCGGAGCTTTAATAAGAATTAATTCGATGTCATTCTCCTTACATAATTCTACCATACTGTTTAAGTAGTAATATGCATTGTCTCCAAACTGATAATCAGGCAACTTTCTTCCTTTAGGAATAGACTCTACTGGTTTAACATCTGCTCTCATATAATAACCATTGTGAAACTGCTTTTCTTTCTTAAATATATTTTGAAAATCTGATTTTGTTACTTCACTCCACCTAGAGTGATACCTAAGTAAAGGAAATAAATAATCTATTAAGCTTTCTTCTTCTAACATAGATGCATTAATAGACTTCAATTTAGTAGGAGACATTTTCATACCATCTAAAGTCATTCTGTTATAAGCTTCATTTTGTGGCTGATCGTATTTCATTGCTAATACATTAAATACTACAACTTCAGGTTTCTCATATTTTAAAGTTTCTTCCAATAAATAATATGATTGCCAAATTAATTGTTGAGCACTACCACGAATATAGCTTGCAATACCATATTCTTCCCATAGAGTAATTGGAGAAATATTCTCGTATACTTCACAATCACCTATGAAAATAACGTCATGCTTTCCTGATTCACTATAGTACTCCTCTATCAAAGAACCTTCTACTACACCTGATACGTATTTTGGCATGAGTAATCGTTCCATTAGAAAAAGACTTCCCAATAAGAGACATGCCATAACAAAACTAATTAAGACTCTCTTTGTTTTCATAACATCCTCCTCTAGAACTGATTATAAATGAATTGACTCGAATCATAACCCACTCCATAAGCTCCTAAAATAATTACTGCAATAATTAAGCTGTAGTAAATAGCATAACGTAACACTAGCGGTTGTATCTCCAATTGACTTCTTACACTTCCATTTCTTTGTATTAGACTTACTGTAAGTAATAGAACTAGACCCATTAGAAGAACAATGTAATCAGCCATTGATAACCCAAGATTCATTAAATCTCCATTGAAGAGTATATTAACATTGTAATTAGTGAACATCGTTCCAAACATTTTAAATGTTAATGGTACATCTCTGTAACAATCGAATAATCTAAGGGAACTCATTAATAAGATAGTTCGAGCAACTTGAAATGATCGAAATCCAAATGTATGTTGTATTTTAAACTTATTATGGAATCTTTCATATAATGGTTCGAATTCTTGTGAAACTAAAATAACCAAAGAATTCATAAGACCCCATACAACAAAATTCCAACTGGAACCATGCCAAATACCAGTAGTAAACCAAACTACAAGTGTTGCAAGATAAACAGGTATGCGTTTTCCTATTGCATCTCCAAAAATACGTCTAGAGAATTTTGATAATTTCAACATTGGCCTACAAACAGAAATAGGATAAAAAAGATACTCCTTAAACCAGGTACCTAGTGTAATATGCCATCTTCTCCAGAATTCTTTTATTGATTTAGAAAAATATGGTCTGTTGAAATTTTCCTGTACCTTAATACCTAGCACTTCTGCAATACCAAGTGTTATATCAATACCTCCTGTAAAATCAGCATATAGTTGTAAGGCATAAAACAACATACCTACAAATACAAATACCCCTTGATATGTATCTGGATTACTTACTATTGTAGTAACTCCAATTAAGATTCGATCTGCAATCACTACTTTCTTGAAAAAACCCCACATTATTCTTTGTAATCCAAAGTTAACAGACTTATTATTAAAAGATTTTTCCTTAAAAAGAGTTTTTGATAAATCATCAAATCTACTAATAGGACCTTGTATTAATTGAGGAAAAAAAGATACAAATAATGCGAGTTTAAACAAATTCTTTTCTGGTGCGTATTTTCCACGATAAACATCAATTATATATCCCATTGTCTGAAAGGTATAAAATGATATACCCATAGGCAAAGCTAAATTCCAAAACGAAAGCTGTCGTCCATTGCCAAATGCTTGTGTGAGATAATTAATGTTTGCAATAGTGAAATTAGTATATTTTAATACAGCTAATATACCAAAATTAATAAATAAAGTGAAAAGAAGCCACTTCCACTGTATAGCTTTAATAGATAACTTGTACTCTTTTTTTTCTTCTCTAGAAAGTTCTCCTTTGTGTTTACTCAAATACTGTGTACGCATTTGATGAAGTTTATCAATCTTATGACTTACTAGATAAACAGAAATGGTCGTTAATAATATATATCCTAAAAACTTTACTCCTGCAAAAGCATAAAATAAATAACTAGCAAAGAGTAGTAACTTCCATTGATATTTTTTGGGAATTGTATAATATATAACAAATAATAAAGCAATAAATATTAAAAAACTATAAGATGTAAAAAGCATAATTCACCTATATTAATCTTCATCAGATAATCTTTCAATCAAAGCATATAAGGCTTTAGCTGAATTAAAATTATCCGGTATTATTTCTTCTGCTGGTATAGCTACATCAAATTCAGAGTCAATCTCAGCAATTAAGCTAACTATATCAAAGGAATCTAGTACCCCATCGTCAATTAATTTATTGTGATTCTCAAATTCAATATCAGGATGTAGTTCATTTAAAATGTCTAATAATATTTTCATATTCATTTCCCCTTTTTCTTTATATTAATACGCTCTTTTAAAATTGCTCTATCAATTTTACCATTTGCAGTTAGAGGTATATTTTCCAATACCTCAATGCTATTAGGAATCATATACCTAGGTAATCTTTTCTTTAAATTTGCAATTACTTCTTTAGTACTTACTTCTCCAACATAGTAAAGCATAATTTTTTCATTTTCATTGTTATATATACAACAGGTGCTTTTTATACCGTCTATCATATTTACATTAACTTCAATTTCACCAAGTTCAATACGGTGACCCATGTGTTTAATTTGATAATCTTTACGACTAACAAAAACTAATTCTCCACTTTCATTATATCTCCCTAAATCACCTGTTCGATAAATTAGCTCTGGATAGGACTTGTTCAGAGGATTCTGTACAAAAGATTCATTAGTTTTATCGAAGTCATTGTAGTATCCCAATGTAAGAGATGTTCCCCTGACACAAATTTCACCAAGCTCTCCTTTAACTGCTAACTTATTATCATTATCTAACAAAAGAATATCTGTATTCTTAAATGGTCTACCAATAGGTATAGTTTCATCAAAACCAAATTCTCGTTCTACTTTATAATAGCAACACATGCCTGTTGCTTCAGTAGGTCCATATAAATTTATAAACTTAGCATTTGGCAATGTTTCTTTCCAGATTTGAAATTGTTTCATAGGAAATACTTCGCTGCCAAAAGCAATTGTATGTAAGTATTTTGGTATCAATTTATCAAACACTTTAAATGCAGATATCATAGTCAAGGCAGTTACTACCCAACACACAGTATTAATTTTATATTCATTTAAGAACTCAACTAATTTAAGAGGAAACATAAATAAACTCTTTGGTATAATATACGTTGTAGCCCCAAATTTCAATGATGAACATAGCTCTTTTAAGCATGCATCAAAATACAGAGGTACCTGGTTTCCAAAAACTGAATTTTCATTAATCTCTAATACATCTGTTAGATTTTCAATATAGTCAATAACTGATCGATGACATGCAACTACGCCTTTTGGAATACCAGTTGATCCAGACGTAAATACAACATATATAGGATCAGTATCTATAGAGTTTTCACGAACCTTATGTAATACCACTTCGTCAATACTTGTTTGTATTATATCATCATATAAGTACACTGCTCCACTGTATTCAAAGGTTTTTACAATTTCAATAGACCTCTCGTCACAAATAATTGCTTTTGGTTTTAAATTCTTTAATATAAGTTCAATGCGAACAAGTGGCATTTCCTCATCTATAGGAACATAAAAGTTTGCACCGTATACTACCCCATAGAATGCTACAATTGTCTTTGGGTGCTTGCTCATAAAAACTACAACAGGTTCTTTATATATACCTTCCGTATTTAAAAATGTGCCAATTGACCTTGCTTGATTATAAACTTCTTGAAAACTAAACCCTATTTTATCATTAGCATAAGCAATTTTATTGGGAAACTGCTTTACAGTATGATCTAAATATTCTAAAATATTATTTTGCATATTTGTCTCCTCACTTTGTTATTAAGTCATTATATTGACTTTTCAATAATCCCTGACAAGACAGAATAGACGCTTTGGCAAGTACTTCCATAGCATCTACATAACCTGAACCAATAGTATAATCTCTTTTTATTAGGGATAACTCCGTACATCCTAATACAATTACCTCTGAACCATTTTGCCTTAATTCTTTTGATACTACAGAAAACTTATTCATGTCCACAGGTTTTCCAGCCTTAACATTTCCATATATTAAATCTGTTACATACCCCTGTGTCTTCTTTTTAGGGATAATAGTATCAATACCAACACTTGCTAATTCATTTTGAAAAAGTTTAGTAGCAATAGCTCCATCAGTAGCTGCAATACCAACTATCTTAACACCATTTTCTTTTAAGAGGGAAGCTGTTTCTTTCACTATATGAATAATAGGTACATTAATGAAATTAGCCAACTCTTTATGAAAACAATGGGCTGTTATACATGGGATAGCAATGGCACTTACTCCTTGTTTTTCAAGTTGATTTCCTATCCGAATCATAGGAGTAATTGGATTTTCTTTTGATTTTTCTAGTATAAAATTTGTCCGATCAGGAATAGAAGGACAATTATGTATAATCATTTCTAAATGTTCACTATCACAATTTGCATCTGTCATTTTAATTATGAGTTCTAAAAAGTATGCTGTTGCCATGGGCCCTAATCCACCAATAACACCTAGTATCATCTTATATTCATCTCTTTTCTGCAGTAATTATTCCTAATTTTGTGGTGTTGCAGGATATTTAGACTTGTCCCAAACATGGGAATTTTTATTTTTCTTTGAATACTTTTCTATTTCAGCATCAGTTAACATAAAGAATTCACCACCAGCTCTTCTTGGTGTTGCATCAAAATGATACCAACCATCACCTAAATTAATTAAGTTCCAATAATGTCCTCCTCCTGTTTTAACTATAGGTTGGTTCTCAATACCGGCCCTTGTCAATAATTCTTGTGCTGTTGCGTAATACACGTAACAATCCCCACTACGTTGTTTTATACCATGGTAAGCTGCTTTTACCCAATCTGTACTATTCGCATAACTAACATATTTAATCTGATTTTTTGTCCATTTATAGATTGCTTTTGCTTTTTCCTTTTGAGACATATTATCGTTAATGATTGATTCTAGAACCTTATCTGATAATATATTTAAGTCTGCTATATCAACATAGCCCTTTGGTTTTTCTTTAACCTTAAAAGTCACCGTTTCCTCAGTCTTATTACCAGAAGAATCCGTCGCTGTATATGTTACTTCATAAGAACCAACTTTTTTCAGGTTTACATTACCACTATCTACTACTAAATCTACATTTTCATCTCTATTGTCTGTAACTGTAATATTATTTCTATAAGAAACTTTATCGCCTATGTAAATGGTTTTATTACTAGCCCCTTTTATTGTTGGTGGTTCAATATCTTCCTTTACATTGAGTTGTCCTTTTAATTCCGTCAAGTTTTGACTAGTATCTTCCAATATAATTATTACTTCCTGTGTTCCAACTTTATCGAAATCAGGTTGTTGTTTATAATAGACATCAACATCAGTTTCATCTATAATATTTTCTACAAATTCACTAGCTGAAATTTCTTCATCATTCCATATTTCTTGATTTACTATATCTGCAACCGGATGAATCGTATCAATAATTTCAAGGTTTGATGAATATACTCTTTTCTCTATTTGTATCTCTATTTCATAAACTCCAGGTTCCCAACTTTGTACATTAGATACATCTGTTTTAAACTCACCTATATGTTTTTCATTTTTTATAAATTGAGAAGTTTCTAGTGTCTTTGTTCCTGCTTCAATGCTTACAACTTTGTACAACTTATTTAAAGAGAAAATAATTAAGATAGCTATTAATATAATAACTGCAAGAACAATAACAATTAATACTCTTTTATTTTTCCGATCCACTCTAAGCATATCTCAAATCATCCCCTTTCGCACATATATCTGCTAACACAGCTCAATTAACTACCATATTTTTCACATTTACTATCATATTCTAATATACAATACAGTGATTGTCAATTGAAAAGCAATGTCTCATTACTCCTTTTAAACCCTTGTTATTCAAGCTTATATTAACTTTTATATAAAAAATCCTCTTAGATTAAATATCTTATACTCAATCTAAGAGGATGCTATAATATTAGTACATTAAACCCATAATAAATGCAAATAATTGATCTTCAACAGCATGAAGTGGCACTTTAACTATATTTTCTTCATCTGCTTTATAACCCTCAGCTGGTTTACCGTCTTCCCAATACTTAAGTAACTCGCTTTTGATTTCCATCATCATACCTCCTATTTGTATACGCCATATTCGTGAACAAACTCACTTACAGCGATTAAATTTTCTGGCTTTGCATCAGATAAATCAAGAATAGATTTGTCCATACAAAATAAGTACCCACCACCTGGAGCAGCTTTATCCACTATTTCTTTTGCTTTATCAATACACTCTTGTTTTGTATTCAATCTCAACATCGTAATAGGATAGTTCCCCATAATACAAAGTTTATGACCAATTTTTTGTTTCACGACACCTAAATCATCATCTTCAAAATAAGCAATAACACCTGTTGGTAACTCTTGTAAATATTCGTAGTATCTAGACCAATCTTTTTCGAAGAAAATTTGAATAGTGTATCCATCAGCTACTAAATCACAAATAAGTTTTTTAAACGTCGGCCAGTACAATTTTTCAAAATCTTTCGTTCTCATATACGATGGCATATGTAGAGGCATAAATATAAAAGGTATAGTCCCTGGATTAGGATTCAATATTTTAGCTAATTTATACATTAATGGTAGTGTAGCTTCAGTTGCTGCCAATAATCTTCCTTGATCTCTTCTAACGTCTTTAGAAATACCTGTGAAACCTCTTAATAAATCTGCCACAAAATCAAATGGCGCTTCTATTGCCCCACGACGTATATTAATAATTTCATGTTTTTTTTCTACAGCTGCCATTCCTGATAGATATTGACTTTTCATTTGATTTTCAGCAATCATAGCTCTCAAAATATTCAAGTTGCCTTCCATACCGTCTTTTACTAGTGCCGGATAGAGTCTAGGAAGAACTGTATCTACGATACATTTAAATGGATCTGCAATATACTTATCATATTCATCAACTTCTAAACCTGCTACCTCTGGATGTTGTACGAAATCATCTATTTCTCTTGGAACGTATGCCCTAGAGCTATTTGTTTTATAAATTAAAGGAAATCTAGGCATATTGCCACCAGCATCACAGTAAATATCTGTATACATTTTATCGGTAGCTTTTACAATCATTTCTGGATCCCATAATGCTGTCTTCAAGTCATACCCCGCGTATTCTATCGCATAAGATGGTTCTGCTTTACTAATAACTGGAACTCTTTCCGGTTGTTCACACATGATAGCTTTTTTAATCATTTCTTTACGTTGTTCTGCAGTTAATTTCATTTTTTCCTCCTTTAGAAGTTTTAATTTGATTAATATAAATATATTTCTATGGCATTAATCAACACTTACTATATATTATAAATCATATTGAATTTAATAATTTAATTATAATGATAGAGCTATACGCTTGTCAATAACTTTTTGATTTTAATTTTTATAATCAGTATTTGTAAGCAATAACCGACAATAATCAGACATATATATAGATTATTTATAAAATAATCTATATTGGCATAATTGATTCAGTATTTTTCTTCCTGTAATATATATATTGTCCTCATTCTTTTAATTATGTTATTATGTAATTGATTAGATTAAGAAAGTAGGATATATAATGTATATAAAAGGACAAAATAAAAAAGAAGAAATTTACTTAAATGCAAAACAACTCTTATACGAACTAGGATATACGAATACAACTATAAAGTTAATAGCTGAAGTTAGCGATTCTCCTGTTAGCTTGGTTCACTATTATTTCAAGAAAAAAGATGAAATAATCCGAGCTGTTTATTATGATTTTCTTAATAATATTCATTTCTTTTTACATATAAAAAATCCACATATTTTTAAGAATTATATTTTATCTCATGCTGTAACATCAAGAATATTCTACGATATAATTCTTAATAATGAGCGGAATCGTAGAGTTTACCATGAAGTTCTATTAAATAAGTCGAATTATAGTATCATGAATAAATATACAAGTAAGATTTACAAAAATTATATTAAAGACAATGACTTAATTATTTCAGATGAATTATTTGAAATGTATTCAGTTATGGACTTTGGAGCTAGGAGAGAATTTTTTATAAACTACTTTGAAGGTAACATAGATATTTCAGTACAAGAAATTGTATCAGCATTAAACGGGCTACTACCTAGACTATATAAATTGAACCAACATTTTGTAGATAGTCTAATGATGGATTCACTATCTATTTATAACTCTTTGGATTATAGTGAAATAAAATTTCTACTTTAATTAATTCACTAAATAAGAAATAACTTATCAAAAATACAAGAGACTAAAAAAACTACGTCTCTTGTATTTTTTGTTAGCCTTTAAATATCAAGGGCTGCATTGTAACCACTACTAGTTGCTGTATATAGAGTTCCTCTGTTTGTTTTACAGTCTCCTATGAGCACAACATCATCTATTAACTTTGCAAATTTACTGGCAATTTCAGACTTTGGTTGTACTCCAAGTGAGATAATAAGATTTTCAAATCCAATTATCTTCTCTCCATCACGTCCTGAAATAATTACTGACTTTTCTTCTGCTTTTAAAAGTTTATGCTCAGTTAATACTTGGACATTTTCTTTTTCTAGGAGCTGTAGTAGAGCAGTCATTGGAACTGGCGATGCTTCTATCATCTTATCTCTATCTACCATCTCTATAATAGTTACTTTCTTACCTTTTCTAGCAAGGTTTAGTGCAGTTTCGCAACCGGTGAGTCCCCCACCTGCTATCACAATATTATTTCCAAGTTGAATTGCGCCTGATTCAACATCCCCTACCCAAAATACATTTTCTCCATCTAGACCTGGAATAGGTGGTATATTAGCATCTGCACCAACTGCAACAATTAGAGCGTCTGGTGTTTCAGCAACTATCTTTTCAGGCGTTGCCTCCGTAGCCAAATGAATTCGAATATTAGGGTGCCTACAAGTCATTCGAATTGCCCAATTTAAATAGCTCTTTAGATCGGCTTTAAAATCAGGAGTAACTGCCATATTCAACATCCCACCAAGTTTTTCACTTCTCTCAAATATAGTTACTTCATGTCCTCTATCTGCAGCTGTTCTAGCAGCCTCCATTCCAGCAGGACCACCGCCTATGACAACTACTTTTTTCTTTATATTAGCTATCATTGGTTCATATTTCAATTCTAACTCTCTACCTGCTTTTGGATTAACTGCACATGCAACTCTTATTCCATTCATACCATGAGTTCTATTTAGACATAGAACACATCTTATACAAGGTCTAACCTCATCTTCTCTTCCGGTTCTAGCTTTATTAACAGAATTAGGATCTGCTATTACTGTACGAATCATTGAGCATATATCAGCCTCTCCTTTTTCAATGATTTCTGCTGCTAAATCAATATCTATAGAACCTACCGTCGTAACTGGTACTTTAATACTTGATTTTTTAACTGCAGCTGCAAAATGTGCATTGTAACCACGTTCATAATATGTAGGTTGTGTTACAAAAGGAACCATTTCATCTAATAGCAGCATACCTGCTGACACGTGAACTAAATCAATTTTATCTTCTATTATCTTAATAAACTCAATAGTCTCATCTAGTTCAATTCCACCTGGTATAAGTTCTGAAGCACTAAGTCTAAATTCAATTGCAAGTTTATTACCTACTCTTTCTCTTATAGCATCAAGCAATTCACAGGCAAACCTTGCTCTATTCTCTAAACTGCCTCCATACTTATCTTTTCTATGATTAAATAAAGGTGAGAAGAAATTACTAATTAGTATTCCATGACCTCCATGAAGTAGTATCATATCCATTCCTGCACTATATGCTCGCTGCGCCCCATCTGCAAATAATTTAATCCAATTATTTATTTCATCTTGTGTCATAATATCAATAGGCGATTGCCCTTCCGGCATATCATGTCCAAAAGCAAATCCCGCAAGTTCAATTGACGCTTTAGCTCCATACCTGTGAACTGTATCAGCAAGAACGCAAAGACCAGGTATTACTCTATCATCACCCATATTTACACAAAACCCTGATTGTCCAGGTATTGGCGGCGTTACCATAGAAATTCCAACAGTAACAATACCAGCTCCACCTTTCGCAAGTTCCCTTGTCCATTCAATAAGTTCGTTAGTTATTAATCCATCTGGAGACGCCAATCTTGGCGCTGCTGGTGCCGTTTCAATACGATTTTTAACAAGCATATTACCAATTTTGATTGGTTCAAAGATTTTTTGATACTTTTTATTCATTTTAATTCCTCCAAATAATTTATTGTAATACTATGACTATTGTATAGTTAATTTAATTATACTTTATTTTATTGCCATTTTCTTTATTTTATTGTATTTTTATTTATTTTTATTATATCTATATAGCTGGATTAATGACTGTCCATTTTTGTTTTATATCAGTAATCTCAGTATCTATCTAAATATACTATAATACAAGAACACGTCTTCAACGCATTTCAAGAAATAGGAATTTTAAATCTCAGTATTGTAGTCAACCGCTACAATATTAAAAAAACTCGTATAAATAATACGAGTTTTAAAGCAAGTTTTACTCTATAATAAATTGTCTCTGGTATGAAAATCCAGACTTAATTCTTATTGTTTTTCAAAATATTATCTATTACAATTTTATCAACATCAATAAATCTGCCATATATTTTTTTATATCTTTTATTATTGCTCATATCCAAACGGTAAGCACCAGAATCTTTAGTCCATTTATATTGATTAAAATCGCCCCATCGAATTGATTTTGGTATATCAGTAAATATATACAATCCCCTATCTGTAATAATCAATTTAGGGTATTTTTGATTTAAACTTAACCAGCAAGCTGAAGAAATCTTCTAAGCAAAATCCCTCCATAAGAATTTTCATTTATTGATTCACACAAAGGAGCATCTGGATATTCAGGATGAAACTGTACTCCCCATACTTTGTTTCCAAAAGAAACTGCATGGTTAGACTCAAAATTGTTCTTTGCAAGAACACGTGCATTTTTAGGTAATTTAGTTACGGTCTGAGAATGTGAGACATATGCAGAAAAGTTCGATGGTAAAATACCAAGCAAAGGATCTCTGCGTCCTTCATTAGTAAGTTGTATTTCCACTTTTCCACTTTCCTCACCTAACTCGTGATAGTCTACTTTGCCACCTAAAGTTTGCGCTAACAACTGATGCCCGAAGCAAATACCTAAAATAGGTATCTGTTTCTGTACAATACTTTTTAGCCATCTAGATGTTGCAATACTCCATGGTTCTGAATCTGTAACCATAGATGGGGAACCTGTTATAATGATCGACGATACTCCTTCAATGGAAGAAGGTATTATATTTTCGTATACAGATGCAACTATTACATCCTCCATCGTAACTCCTGCATATCTAGCTATGCGAAAATCACAATCGCCACATTTTTTTACAACTGATTTATTTGATACTCCTGTTTTGATAATAAGTAGTTTGCTCATTATTATACCCCCATAAATCTATACCAGTAATTATAAATTTATCTCATAGTATTCATATATGTTTTATATAATTTTATTGCTAAATGAAAAAAAAGTCAATACATTTATGACTTTTTTTCATTTAAATTACTGAAGGGTGTTATCTATTAGAATGTGTCGATTAAATTAAATATAAAACATTTATATAGTTATTTTAACTTTTTACCTACCAAGTTACCAAAAGATATTATAAATGAGATAAACAAAGCAGTGGTAAAATTAGGAATCTTAATACCTTGAACTATAAAATCTGTAATTAACAGCATCCAAGTGTTAACTACAAAAGTAAACAATCCAATAGTTAAGATGTTAATAGGTAATGATATTAATAAGATTAATGGTCTAATAAACAGATTAATCATCCATAAAACGCTACCTGCAATCACAAGATCAGTCATACTATTGTATAAAACATTTGGAAATACAAGAGTGCTTATATAAAGTAATGCTACATTAATAATAATTTTGGTTAATATTTTGGACATTATTTCGCTCCTTAATATACTGATACTTTAATGTATACTTCATCAAAGTCAACTTCTAATAATGTAGTTCCTCTAAGTAATTTTAATTCACTTAAGATTTGATGTATCATTTCTATAATATTACTAAAAGGTAACCCAGTTTCATTTAAAACTTTGTTAATTATTATTTTATTCTGTTTTGGAAATATAAATGTCATTACTTCTAAAAGATCTTTAAAAGCTTCAAACAACTCTGAAAATGAATAAAGAGATATTGGAAAGGTAAATCGAATTTTTCCCTTACCTCTATACTTAATAATTATAATTCCAGCATTTCTTCTGTTAATCAACATAAATTTCGACCTTCATTTCTCCTTCTTCCTCATCATTAATATCTACATCTACTATTTTTCCATCAGTTAGACCTTCATTAATCATATTAACTATTTCATCAAAATCGATAGTTGCTAGATCAATACCTTTTTCTTTCAATTGATTTTGCGCTTCTTTTGGAATAAATTTAACTAAATTTGAAGCTACTTGGACTAGTCCCAGGGGTATATTCACGTCTACTTTTTTTATACTTGTACTACCACTCACTTTAATTCTAAGAAATCTATTTGATATATTAGTAGTTTTCTTTGTGTTTTTTGTTTCCGTAGAACCTTCTATTGCATCTAATAAATCTAAACCATCTTCAGCAGTAATTATACCTTGTGCTATCATTTCAAGAATTTTTAGTTTTTCCTTACTCATTTTACTCACTCCTAATTTATTTTAACTTATTTAATTTTACTGCAGCATCTTTAACAGATATTTCACCTTTTTCTACTGAAATTAATATATTTTCCCTTTGTTCATCAACAATCTTATCTTCCTGATAATGATCTAATTTATAACCTAGTGATTCGATTAAATTGTCTAGCTTACTTCGTACAGTTGGATATGAAATGCTAAGAGCTTTTTCTACATCTTTAATACTACCTCTACTCTGTATAAACACTTCTAAAAAATCTAATTGTTCTTGCGGTAGTTGGCAAAATTTGCAATTTAAAAAATCACCTTCTATCTTTGTATTACACTTTTTACAACTTAGCTTTCTAACTAATAATTGATCTCCACATACTGGACATTTGCTAGGTGTTTTAAAATATTTCATTTTGCAGCTCCTTTAATATTTAAATCAAGACTAGTAAAAATTATTTTCTATATACAATGTATCATTTGCTTTAAATATTGTCAACAGTATTCTTAATTATATTAATTTACTTATTAATATAATTAATATATATTAGTATTAATATCAATATAGTTAATGTCAGCTCATGTTACTGGATAGTTCGCCTGTTTACCTTCGCGATTACTTAAAGAAACATGCTTCGCCTGTTTCTTTCCGCTACGCGGGTAGTCGCCAAATGTCTGCAAGCAGACGCTTGGCTCGTTACCTTCGCGATTACTTAAAGAAACATGCTTTGCCTGTTTCTTTCCGCTACGCGGGTAGTCGCCAAATGTCTGCAAGCAGACGCTTGGCTCGTTACCTTCGCGATTACTTAAAGAAACATGCTTTGCCTGTTTCTTT
>NZ_WHNX01000027.1 GCF_009362815.1 Alkalibaculum sporogenes
TTTGTAGCAACTACTTAATCCCAGACCAGTTCCTGTTTTTTTAGTTGTGAAGAAAGGAGTACCTATTTTTTTTAAGTTTTCAGGAGAAATACCAATGCCATTATCGGAGATTATTACTTGCATATTATTATCCTTTACTACAGTTTTAATTATCAAGTGTGCATGATCCACTTCTTTCATTGCTTCTACAGAATTTTTCGCAAGGTTTATAATTACGTGTTTTAGTTGAGATTCATCAGCGAGTACATCCTTGTCCGATTG
The DNA here is from genome assembly GCF_009362815.1 of Alkalibaculum sporogenes. Lineage (GTDB taxonomy): Bacteria > Bacillota > Clostridia > Eubacteriales > Alkalibacteraceae > Alkalibaculum_A > Alkalibaculum_A sporogenes. The sequence goes on from NZ_WHNX01000027.1 coordinate 262, forward strand.
ACATAAATCAATATCCAAAGTTGATCCTGCAATAAAGGAAGGGCTTTCTAAGATATACCTAGTAGACTCGATAAGTTCATTTAAAGAAAGTACATCGAGTATTATCTGTGAAGGTTTTGATAAATTTAAATATTCACTAATTAATCCATTCATATCGTTTGCAATAAATTGTATCTTTGATGCATAACCTTTTTGCCGTTCATCTCTCAAACTTAGAAGTAAGAGTTCACAATAACCTTTAATAGAAGATAGATAATTTTTAGTTTCATGAACGATTCCCGAACCCATTTGTCCAATAAGAGCTAACCTTTCTTGGTTTTGCAAATTAGAATATTCTTTCTTAAAATCAGTAAGGTCTGCTGCTATAGAAACAGCTCCAATAACCTCTCCGTAGACATTAGTGATACTATTGTATTGGGAAACAATACTTTTACGGTTACCATTAGGTGTTGTAAGTGTGTATTCAAGATTTTTATCTTTATTATTAGCAGCATCTAAATAGCTACCGTCCTTATACATAAGTTGTATTTTATTATTAAAATCGTGGATATTAAGTCCTATAATAGATTCTCTATCCATTTCCAAACATTCAGTAAGCGCATTATTACAATCTATAATATGATCATCTGTATCAAGTAGCAATATTAGGTTATCTATTGAGTTAAGTATTGTATATGTATAAAGATCAAATTTATTTAATTGCTGTTCATGTTTAGCATCGATAATTGTACTGATCATACCATTATCAAAATATATATCAGAGCTGTTAAATATTAAATCATTATTTTTTGCTGTTTTAAGCAATTTCAATTTATGGTCAAAAATATTGTCGACTATTTTAAATTTCATGCTAAATTGATCTCTAGTAAGTTTATATATCTGTGAAAAATTACATTCAAAAAGATTTAAAGCATGTTGATTAGCAAATGTAAGTACTGAGTTTTTATCGAAATTTATTATACCTATAGGTAATTTATTTAATATTTCATTTAAGTTTGATTTAGACAGTTTTAAAGCCTTATAGGGATGTACAATAGATGTTATAAAAATAGCCTTAAATAAGAGAAAATAAGCTATAAATTTTAATATATAACCTAACACAATAAAAAAACTTAAAGGATTAGTCAAATTCATGAAGCTTAGTCCTGAAGACATAAAAAAAAGAGTAGATAATATTATATATCTATCACAGACAGTATATCTTACATATTGATAGACTAAACTAATAAAAGCAAGTAGATATATAAATATTACTAGAGTTTGTAGCATTGAAGTGTAACTTGTAAAGACATTTTCTACGTACAGAGTAGGCCATGAGATAGGGAATCTACCAATTAATAGTATAGTTGCTGTTGTGAATATTGAAATAAAAAGAAGTGCATATTTATTATGTAGTTTTTTTTGTATAAATCTAAAAGTTGCAAGGAATAATACTGCACTTTCCATAAATCGAGCTTCTAGGTAGTGACGTACACTAATATCACTAAGAAAGGATGTGTTTAAAGTAGCCAGGTGCAATGAATCTAAGATAGCTACTGCTAGAAGACCAAAAGCTAAAATACGATGGTGTTCGGATATGTCGGTGTAGTCATTTGAAATCCAAACGACACCAAAAATACATAATATTACAAATACACAAGCTAATTGAGATACTATATGAAATAAATAAATAAAGGAGGACCATATAGTGTTAGTTAAAATAATAGCAATTAAAGATGAGAGAAGTATTAAAACTATAAAATATGAAATGATTTGAATTAATAATATAATACGTGTATTTTTAACATGATTAATTACTCTCACTTAAAATCACCCCGTTATAAAATAAGCACTTACAGATAATTTTACCATTTTATATATTAGTTGTATATACTTATATTACAATTATAAAAAGTATACAACTTATAATATTATTTATAATTGAGTTTTTACAATATAAAAAAAGATTCCTAGAAGTAAATACTAGGAATCGACGTTAATTTAGTTAATTATATAACTAAGTAATAACAATTAATTTTCTATGATATTACCATTTGTACCGATAGTTGTTATGCTCCAAGGTATCATTTTTCCACTATTGATTAATGCTTGCTTTGTTGCACTCTCAATACCTCCACAACAGGGAACTTGCATTCTAAGCACAGTTACACTTTTGATTTCATTATTTGTCAATATTTCAGTAAGCTTATCTGAGTAATCGCCATTATCTAATTTAGGACATCCAATGATAGTTATTTTATTTTTCATAAAGTCATTATGAAAATTGGCATATGCATAAGCTGTACAATCTGCAGCAATTAACAAGTGTGCATTATCAAAGTAAGGTGCATTTGGTGGTACTAATTTAATTTGGCAAGGCCATTGTCGCAGTTCTGACTGGACTTCTGTATTTATAGTCTTAGAACTTTCAGTTGTTTGCTTATGTTCAATAGTCATAGCACGACTACCTGGACAACCTCCAGTAGGAGCAGATTGAGTAGATAATTGTTTTTTGGCCATATTTACTTGTACAGCTTCTTCATCATACGCAGCAACGTCTCTTTGTTCAATAGTAATAGCATCTGTCGGGCATTGAGGTAAACAGTCCCCTAAACCATCACAGTATGATTCAGATATTAATTTAGCTTTTCCATCGATCATTTTTAGAGCTCCTTCATGGCAACCCTCTACACAAAGTCCGCAACCATTACATTTTTCTTCATCTATTATAATAATATCTCTTTTCATTATTAATCTCCTTTATTCGTATTCTATGTTTACATTATAGTTCAGTCAAGAGATAAAATCAGTAACATTAGTTACTAAATTCATGAAAGTTATAATTATATGAAATAAAAATTACCACTTACTTTAAATACTTATTCTTGTATAAGTTATGTTGATCTATGGTTTCGCTATAGTATACTGTATTGTCACCGTAAATGTCTGATAAAAAATAATAATAACTATGCTTAGTAGGTTTTAATGCTGCTACTATTGACTTCATACCGGGTGAATTACCGGGGCCGATAGGTAATCCAGAAGTTAAATAAGTATTATAGGGTGAATCTATCTGTGTGTCTAAATTATTATAAATTTCTTTGTGTACACCTAATGCCATTTGTAGTGTAGCACAACTATCTAATTTCATATTAATATTTAATCTATTATGAAACACACCAGATATTAGTGGTCTATCTTCATCAATCATAGCTTCATACTCTATAATAGATGCCAAAGTCAAAAGTTCATGGATTGATAAATCTTGATTATCAATTAAATATGAATACTCTGATAATACTGATTCCATTTTAGATAGCATAATCCATGCTACATCTTCTGGAGGAATATTTTTATTAGGAAAAATATAAGTCTCAGGAAATAAGTAACCATTTAATGGATATGAAATGCCAGTATTTTTAATATCTTCCGTTATATATGAAAAATTAGAAATAACTTCTTCTAAGAATTTAGGATGATTCCATGCATTAATAATATACTCTGTGGAATAATCCATTTGTTCAGATAAAATATTAGCCATTTCTAAAAGAGTTAAACCTTCGGGAAATGTAATTTTAACCTTATTTGGATAAATTACATCACCTAATTGAATTTTATTGGCAATTTCTTTCGCACTCATAGAGTCTGTAAGTTCATAAGTGCCCATTTTTAGATTGTATATATCATGTAACTTTACATGTAATTTAAAGGCATTAACACTTTTTATAAGACCTTGAGCCTTTAAATCTATGGCAATATCTCCAATACTCTTTCCAGATGTAATTTCAAATAAAGCTTGTTCATTATTGCGATTTACAGGAGTTAATAGAAAACTATAAAGAAGAATAAACGAGCCTAAAATAAATGAAAAAACTATTACTACAAGTAAGATTCTACTTTTGACTATCATAAACCTACACCTCATAAGTTATCATATATATACAGTATTAGCTAAAACCATAGATATTTAAACATCTTTATAATGTGTATTAATACTAATATAAATTTAATTGTGGGTAAGTGGATAATTATGTGGACAACATAAGAAATTTTGTTATCAAGTTGAAGATAATTTGTGGATAAGATGGCAGAAAATTAGTAAGAGATTAAATAATAGTATTAGGGGTCAATATGACCCCTAATACTAAAGAATTGTGTATAACTCGTTAATATTTTTAATAATACGATCTGAATTGTTTAGTTCTCCATTTTGACAATATCCATATTCACAACCGATTGTGTGAATATTATTTTTTGTTCCAGCTTCTATATCATGGAATCTATCGCCAATTATCACCATTTCATCTAGATACCTTGATTTTAATTGTCTGAGGATTTCATATTTAGGGATTTGGTTAAATTCCTCAGAGCAAAACATATCAGTAAAATATAAATCCAAATGATAATGTTCTTTAACAAGATTTTTGTAATAGGAACCACAATTACTTAGAAATACTAAAGTATAATTCTTATTCTTTAAATAATTAAGTATACTACTACATCCCTCATACAAGTATCCATACCCACTTCTAATCTGGAAAGCCATTTCATCGCCAATCAACTTACTGACTTTTTCTATCACGTCCTCGTCTAGATTAGGTGCGAATTTTTTCCACATGTCTACCTTATTAAAACCTAGCCAGTGACATATTTCAGATTCTTTCCATACTCTTTCTTTAGCTAGATTATTTTGAACAAGGTAATTGTAAGCTTTATTAAAAGCAGGAACGTAAACAGTTATACTATCGTGTAATGTACCATCAAAATCGAAGAATATTGTATTTACGTTTGAAATCATAGTAATTATTCAAATTCATTAAAAAGGTTGACCATTTCAATTGCAGTTACAGCGGCCTCATACCCTTTATTACCAGCTTTAGTTCCTGCTCTTTCGATAGCTTGTTCTATGTTTTCCGTTGTAAGAATTCCGAAAATTATTGGTAAACCTGTATCTAAGGAAACATGAGCAATGCCCTTTGTAGCTTCACCGGCTACTAAATCATAATGAGTAGTAGAACCTCTTATTACAGCACCTAAACATATAATAGCATCGTATTTATTAGTATTAGCCATCTTTTTTGCAGCTAAAGGAATTTCAAAAGCTCCAGGAACCCAGGCTATTTCAATTTCATTTTCTCCAGCACCATGTCTTTTTAATCCGTCAATAGCACCTGACAATAATTTGCCACCGATAAATTCATTAAATCTTCCTACTATTATTCCATATTTTTTACCTTCTGAGATTAATTTGCCTTCGTATACTTTCATTGTAATCCTCCTTAATATTGTGTTATATGTCCCATTTTTTCCTGTTTTGTCTTTAGGTAGCCTTCGTTTTTTTCATTTGAATCTATTTGAATAGGTACTCTCTCAACTATTTTCATACCATATTGATTTAAATCGTATATCTTTTGAGGATTATTTGTCATAAGTTTAATTTCGTCAATGCCCAAATCATTTAGTATTTGTGCTCCTACTCGATAGTCTCTCATATCCTCAGGAAAACCAAGAGCTAAATTTGCTTGAATCGTATCCATACCTTGATCTTGTAGTGCGTATGCCTTGATTTTATTAACTAGACCAATGCCACGTCCTTCTTGATTTAAGTACAGTACCACCCCTCTTCCTTCTTTTTCAATATTTTTAATAGCTTGATCTAATTGTTCTCCACAATCACATTTTAGTGAATGAAATACATCTCCAGTTAGACACTCTGAGTGAACACGTACTAGTACAGGCTCGCCGTTGGAAATATCTCCTTTTACAAGTGCAACATGTTCTAAATCAGTATACTTTTCTCTGTAACCAATAATATCAAAATTACCATGTTTAATTGGCATTTGAGCTCTGGCACAATTTTCAACTATAATTTCATTTTTTTTTTATATTCAATTAAATCTTCAATAGTTATAATTTTAAGGTCGTGAACTTTGATGTACTCCATTAATTGTGGTACTCTTGCCATAGAACCGTCATCATTCATGATTTCACAAATAACACCTGCTGGATATAAACCTGCTAATTCAGCAAGGTCAACACCTGCTTCAGTATGTCCATTTCTCTCTAGAACTCCTCCATCAACTGCAGCTAATGGGAATACGTGTCCAGGACTTGTAAAGCCTGTTTCAGTAGTGTCCGGTTTAACAAGTTTTAGTATTGTTGTTGATCTTTCATGAGCTGATATACCTGTAGTTGTTTCAGTAGCATCAATTGTAATAGTAAAACCGGTACACTTAGGATCAGTATTATTTTGAACCATTTGAGGTATACCAAGTTCATCCAATCTTTGTTTTCTCATTGGAGTACATATGAGACCACGTGCATAAGTAGCCATGAAATTTATAGCCTCTGGTGTTGCTTTTTCTGCAGCAACATATAAGTCACCTTCATTTTCTCTTCCCTCATCATCCACAATTACGATGACTTTTCCTGCTTTAACATCTTCTAAAGCCTCTTCAATTGTATTAAATTTATACATTATGCCACATCCTTATATTTGTTTTTTATATATAATTTTTTGCTATTGTTTCTAAATAAAACCATTATCACTTAAAAAGTTTACATCAATTGTTTTCTTTTCGTTGTGAAAAGTAAGTTTTTCAATGTACTTACCTATTACATCACATTCTAAGTTGACCTCATCGCCCACTTTTTTATTTAATAATATAGTTTTTTCTTTAGTATGGGGGATAATTGATACTTTAAACACTTGATCATCTACATAAGCAACTGTTAAACTAGTACCGTCGATGGCGATAGAACCTCTCTTAACTATATACTTAAGTATACTTTCTTCTGATGCAATCGAAATCCATGTAGCATTTTCTTCTTCTTTAAAACTTCTAATTGTACCAATTCCATCGATATGACCAGAGACAATATGTCCTCCTAATCTATCGCTTGCTTTTAGGGCACGTTCTAGGTTTACTTTGCTACCAGAGGATAAGTTTTTTAAATTACTATTTCTTATAGTTTCAGGCATTACATCTACAGAAAATTCTTTATTATTTAAATTAGTAACCGTAAGGCATACACCATTTGTGCATATACTATCGCCTAACTTTACATCTTCTAATATAAAATCACTTATTATTGTTATTTTTGCAGATCTAACAGATTTTGTTATGCTTTTTACAATGCCTATATCTTCAACTAATCCAGTAAACACGCTTATCACTTCCTTATATAACTCTCTATTTTGATATCTTTACCTAATTTCTCGATAGAAATATTATCTTGTATAAAAGCATCTGATAGATTATAAATTCCTTTCCCTCCAACTGGAGTTTTAGAAGAATTTCCACCTATTATCTTAGGGGCAATAAATGTTATAACTTTGTCTACTATATTTTCATTTAAAGCACTAAAATTTAATTCTGAACCACCTTCTAATAGGACACTATCAATCTTCATTTCTCCCAGTGTTGTCATAAGAGAATAGAGATCTACTTTTCCATCTTTAAGTGGAGTAATAATAATATGAGCACCTTTATCTCTTAATTTAGATAACTTACTACAATCAGCTTTATTAGTGGTAGCGATAATAGTTTTTGATTCGGATTCAATATTTAAAACTTTAGCGTCTAAAGGTATAGACGCTTTCGTATCTAAAATAATACGATGAGGATCCTTGCCGTGGTAATTAGGAAATCTCGTTGTTAAGGATGGATTATCAATTAATACAGTTCCTATACCCACCATAATGGCAGATACTTGATGACGAATTTTGTGTACGTAATTTCTAGCGATTTCCCCTGTGATCCATTTTGATTCACCAGTAGGGGTAGATATTTTTCCATCTAAAGACATTGCTGTCTTCATAATGCAAAAGGGCATAGATGTAGTAATATATTTTATAAATATTTCATTTAGTTTTTCTATTTCTGGCGATAAAATTCCAGTGGTTACTTCTATGCCATGATCTTGGAGTAACTTTATCCCTCTACCAGAGACTAGGGGATTAGGATCAGTCATTCCAATAATAACTCTAGATATCTTTTTACTTATAATTGCCTCAGTACAAGGAGGTGTATTGCCATAATGGGAGCAAGGTTCGAGAGTCACATACATAGTTGCGCCAGATACATCTTCTGTTGCATTTATTAAAGCTTCAATCTCAGCATGGGAATCACCGTAGTTTTTATGATATCCTTGACCAATAATTTGATTGTCTTTTACTATTACGGCTCCTACTAAAGGGTTAGGATTAGTGTAGCCAATACCTTTTGTAGATAATTTTAGTGCAAGCCTCATAAATTCAATGTTCAAACTAAGCATTACCTCCTTAAAAATTCAATATAATTGTAAAGTTTAAATATATTTACAGTATATGCTGTAATTTTAATAATATCAGAGTAACAATTCTTGATATTATCATTTCCAAAGTTTAGTTTTACATCACTAATACTAATAATAAAAAAAACTCTGGATAGACATCTCCAGAGCATAAATTCATAAGTATTAAAACATTAAGTTTAAAATACATACACTTCTTCCATCCAGACTTTACTGTCGGTCTTGGAATTTCACCAAGTCAACCAAATAGGTTCGCGGACTATAACCGCCGGTCGGGAATTTCACCCTGCCCTGAAGTAATTATTAAGTTGTTTAAAATATAGCATAAGTCGAAAAATCTGTCAATATATATTTTCAACTAATATGACATTTACTAAATTATTTTACTTAATAGTACTTTATGATCAACTAATGCCATTTCAAGTATTCTAGCAGCTACAGTTTTTCTTTCACCAAAGATATTTTCAATAAAAACATTATCGCCTTCAGGTATTATTCTATCAACTGCTTCTAATAACAAAGTTTTTTCGCCATTTTCGTCAACTAAATATACGTTTGCTTCACACATTTATTTTACCTCCTATTATCTTTTTTATTATTTTTATAGAATCATCAATATAATGAGGAAGGGGCTCATCTACTGTCCCAGCTACATGTATATTGCATTTATTTAATGGAATTAATACCTTAGCAGTGTCGCTCTTTGTGATGGCGTTGGCCATTGCGGGGCTAAGTTCTCCTATTAAAGCATCGGATACCATAATAGCGATACTACCCATTATTACATCTACCGTTTGTACATTTACTATTATTGCATTTTCTCCTGTTGCACCTATATTTGCTCCCGCCTTAAGCATAGCAGCAGTAGCAAGCGAATTGGTACCGAGAGCAATAATACTTATGTTTTGACCAAATTCCAAACGAATTTTTTCTATTATTACACGTCCGATTCCTCCACCTTGACCATCAATTACAGCGATTTTCATAGTATCCCCCCAGTATCTTTCAATTGTTTTTTATGATTTCATATTAACATTAGTATAATACGAAATCAATAGTTGGTATATCTTACAATTAGAAAGTAGTTATATAGATACGATTATCAATCTTTTGCCCTTTCAATAATTCACAATGTCTTAGTACAGCAAACTGTGTTTCTAACTCAGACGGTGGGATATTTAGAATTTCTGGCAATAAACTTTTTTCAACTTTTTCGTTATCTTTAACATAATTATATATCTTTTTTTGAAGATCTGTTAGACCTGCATCACCAACTTGCCCCATTCGCACTCTACTTTTTTTTGCAGAAGAAACTGCTGCAGGATCACATGCTTTTGGACGATGGAGTTCAGCAATATAACAGTCTTCACAAAGATTCTTACCATAATACTTAGTTATTTCTTCATTATCAACTTCATGATTACACATATCACATATCATTTTTCTAATCTCCTTTATTAATATTTTAGTCATCTTAAGAAAAAATTACAATGAGATAGAGTTATAAGTCTATCTTTTGTTACAAATAGGACAGGACTGCAAGCTAAGAGGTTTTTCTAATCCACATTCATCTAGGAGTTTTTCATCATTTAATATATCAACAGTAGAACCATCTGCTAAAATTTTACCATTACCTAAAACGATGGTACGATCACATACATCTAATACCATGTCAAGATCATGAGTGGTTATTAGTTTTGTATGTTTAAAATCTAATAATAAATTAATTAAACGTCGCCTAGATTTTGGATCTAGAGCAGCAGAAGGCTCATCCATTAGTAAAATATCTGGATCCATAGAAAGCACAGCAGCAATTGAGACAGAACGTTTTTCTCCACCAGATAACTTATAAGGAGGCCTATCTCTCAAATGAGTTATTCCAACAATTTCAAGTGCTTTACTTACTTTTTTTTCTACATCTGATTCGGAGAGTTTATAATTTCGAGGACCAAATGCCACATCATCATATACAGATCCATTAAATAATTGGTCATCAGCATTTTGAAAGGTAAAACCTATTTTTTGTCTAATTAAGGATAGAGTTTGCTTTGTGACAGGTACATCACCTATAGTAATTTTACCACTGCTAGGGAATAAAATCCCTACTAAGGTTAGAAGTAGCGTAGATTTACCAGCCCCGTTTGAACCGATAATTGCCACTGATTCTCCGTGATGAACTTCGAAGCTTATATTATTTAATGCCTCTTTTCCATCGGGATAAGTATAAATAACTTCTTCAAGTATAATTTTATGATGGCTCATGTTTTACACTCCTGTCAATATATTACCTAGTATTAGTGGGATATTGTATAATTTAGTTAATAGTAAGAATACAATCATAATCACTAAGTAACAAAAATCTATTAAGCTAAATCGTATTTTGTCTTGATAAAATTCTCCGCTAAAACCCCTAAGCACCATTCCGTTATAAATTCGTTGAGCTCTATCGTAAGTTCGTATAAGTAACTGCCCTAATAATGGTCCCCAAGATTTATAACTAATACCTTTTTGTTCTGGAGCTCTAAGGGAGTAAGCTGTCCAAATACTAATTATTTCTTCTAATAATACAGAAATATATCGATAAGTTAGTAGAAATTGAGTTACAAATATTTTAGGAATAAGTAAACTCCTCAAAGCAATAGCTATGTTATTAATACCTGTAGTAGAAATTAATAATAATGCACATAGAACCGTAAGAAAGCACTTCATTATTAAACTAAGATATGAAATCCAACCACCTGTAATAGCAAAATTCATAAAGGTTAATAGCGGTTCTCTATCTAATATAGGGTTAAATATTCCCAATCCTAATACTACAGGAAGCACTAAGAAAGACCTTTTAAGTATAGGAAAAAATTTAATATCACCAAGAGTAAATAATATTATTGGATAGATTGTCAGAGGTGTCAATGACAAAATTTCATACTTTCCAAATGATACAGTTATGATAATATAAAAAATACTAACAATCAACTTAACTAGTGGATGTAATTTATGTATAAAGCTATTTTTTTGAGATAGCTCATCTAAATACCTAATTTCATAAATAGAATCTGATACGTTCGCCATTTGATCTACCTAATTTTCTTTTAATCGTTTATTTTTAAATAGTTTTATTACTAGTCCTATCGATATTGCTAAAAATAAGGTAAGTAGTCCACCAATTAATCCAGACACAGAAGTTCCAACGTCAACTGGTGTATTTGATTCTACTTCTACTTTTGTTTTTAATGAATAATCAGGTAAAAAAGATATTTTTTCTTGAAAACTTTCTAGTGTGGTATGTAGGTTTTCTGAAGATTCTAGTTCAGCGTTTCCAGTGATATTTTCTATAGCCCATTCAAGGCCATCTGGATTTGAAGATGCATACCACGACAACATACTACCTATTAGGACTGCAGAACAAAGTAATACAGCAATTAGCTTTTTATAAGACATATTTTTGGATCTAATTTTTGAGTTTATAGGTTCTAATATTTCTGGGCGAGCACTCCAAACAAAAGTTACTACTGCTGCAGTTATTAAACCTTCTATTAAGCCAATGGCTAAGTGTATAGGTTGCATTAATAATAAAAAACTTAATAAGGGAAGTTCTGTTATTCCGGAAAAAAAGGTCTGTAGAACGACGCTAAATGATCCTAACTGCAGTCCAATTACTGATGCTAATAAAGAACCGACAAATATTCGTTTTTTTGTAATTCCTTTTTTAATAATACTTTTATATATTAATGGATAAGCTATAAAACACGTGTAAAAACCAAGATTAAATATATTACTTCCTAATGCTAATAAACCTCCATCTGCAAAAAATAATGCTTGTATAGCGAGAACAGAAGCCATAGTTAAAAATCCAGCATAAGGACCTAACAAAATTGCTAAAAGTATTCCTCCTCCAATATGTCCACTAGAACCTGTCCCTGGGATTGTAAAATTTATCATTTGAGCAGCAAATACAAAGGCTCCCATAACTCCCATTAAAGGAATCTTTTTTTCGTCTAAGTCTAATTTTATTTTTTTTATTGAATAAGAAGCTGCACCTGCAGAAGTTGCCCACATTATGCCTCCTACTACTGGTGAAATTAAAGCATCAGCCATATGCATATTTATCATCTCCTATTATGTTACTTATAATATTAAATAGATATGAATTAAGTAGTAAAAAAACTCATGGTAGGGTACACAAATAAATCGTCCCCTTCATGAGTCCATTAATAATTATATATTAAAGTTTAGTTAACCTTCATGGTTAATTGTAATTTTAATATAACATGATAGTTACTTTTATGTCAAATAAAAACTAATTGAATACAGTATTAAACTAAATACGTATACGATTAATATACGATATGATAAAATATGAATATACAATGTATTGGACGGTGGGTTAAATAGATGAATCAAATCACAGAAGAAAAAGAATGGGTATTTGGGCTAGACATAGGTACAAGAAATGTGGTCGGGGTCCTAGGATATGAAGAAGAGAAAAAATTACATATTGCTTATACAGCCTTAATAGAACATAAAACAAGAGCTATGTTAGATGGCCAAATTCACGACATTGATAAAGTAACAGAGGTTGTAAGAAAATTAAAGTCAGAGCTAGAGAGTACTAGCAAATTAGACTTAAAAGATGTAGCTATTGCAGCTGCTGGTAGAGTGTTAAAAACTAAAGTAGCTGAAGCAGTGATACAATTCAAAGAAGATAAAACCATAATGAAATCACATGTGCATACACTTGGCTTACAAGGGGTAGAAACTGCAAAACAAATGTTATTTGATGAAAATAGCAGTACATTAGATTATTACTGTGTAGCACACTCTACTATAAAATACTATTTAGATGATTATGAAATAGAAAATTTATTAGGCCATAAGGGCAAGGAATTAAGGGCGATAATCATTGCAACTTTCTTACCAAGACAGGTTATTGACAGTCTTTATAGTGCGGTTGAAGGTGCTGGACTTAGTGTATCTCATTTGACTCTAGAGCCTATATCCGCGATCAATGTTTCAATTCCTAAAGAAATCAGAATGCTGAATCTTGCTTTAGTTGACGTGGGCGCTGGGACATCAGATATTGCAATTACAAAAGATGGGAGTATTACTGCTTATGGAATGTTGCCTTTTGCAGGAGATGAATTTAGTGAGAAGCTTGTCGAAGAATACTTGATCGATTTTGACACAGCAGAGATGATTAAAAAAAGATTATCTTTAGATGAAAAGATAGAATTTATAGATATACTAGGATTAAAACAAAGTATTTCCGTTAAGGATATATTATCTAAATTGGAAGAGACACTAGATAAAATTACTACGGATATTGCAAATAAGATTACAGAGCTAAATGGAGGCATTCCTCCTAAGGCAGTTTTTTGTGTAGGAGGTGGCAGTCAATTTCCTCTTTTGCTAGAAAAATTAGCAAAAAGATTAGAAATTTCTAATGAAAGAGTTATTATAAAAGATGTATCTAGTACTTCAGAAGAAAATTTGCATTATGATATTGACATTAAAGGACCTGAATATATAACACCTGTAGGAATATGTTTGACATCGTGGATGAATTCAAGAATAAGTTTTATAAATGTTAGAATTAATGGAGTTAAAACAAAACTATTAAATTCCAAAATGCTAACTGTGATGGATGCCGCTATTAAAGGAAATTTCAATTCAAATAATTTTATACTAAAAAATGGACAAGATTTAGAATTTACTTATAACAATAAGCTTATTAAAATACAAGGTGAACTTGGAGAAGCGGCAAAAATTGTTATAAATGATAAAAATGGTGACTTAATGTCCACGATCTATAATGATGATGAAATTATTTTGTCTCCAGCATATAATGGAAAAGATGCATCTCTTATAGTAGGTGAACTAACAAAGGATATGAAAGACAAAAAGATATTCTTTGGAGGAAAGATTATTAATATAACTGTTGTAGTAAACGTAAATGGAGAAAAAACTTCAGAAAATTATCAGGTTAGAAATGGAGACTTTATAACAACTAATACGATAGATTCATTATCAGATGTGTTGGAGTATTTACAGATTAAACATAATAATTTTGACTTTTATATAAATGGATCAATAAGTCAATTGAAAACTTTAGTAAACGATAATGATAGAATAGAACTAGTTCTAAAGCAAGACTCCCAAGAAAAAGCTAACGAAAATGAAGACTTTATAGTCTATGTCAATAAAAAACCAATTAAATTATTAGGGAAAGAATCGTATATATTTGTGGATATATTTAATTTTATAGATTTTAATAGCAATGAAGGGAAGGGGAATATAAATCTTAAATTAAACGGAACTAAGGCAGCTTATACAGATGGTTTGAAACCTCAAGATAAAATTGAAATATACTGGCAATAATTTTAAAGAGATCGCTTTAGCGATCTCTTTTGTAAGTCTTAATAATTAAGTGCTCTTATTTCAAAATGCGCTCTTGGATGATCACAAACAGGACAGATATTTGGTGCTTGAGATCCTACATGAATATGACCACAGTTTCTACATTTCCATACAGTAGTTTCTTCGGTTTCTACAAATACTGTTTTTGTTTCTACACGGTTAAGAAGTTGTTTATATCTTGCTTCATGTCCTTTTTCAATTCTAGCTACACCTTCAAATTTTTCAGCAATTTCATCAAAACCTTCTTCACGAGCAGTTTCTGCAAATTCTTTATACATCTCTGTCCACTCATAATTTTCACCTTCTGCAGCATGAACTAAATTTTGAGCAGTATCACCAATGCCATTTAAGTACTTAAACCATAGTTTAGCATGTTCTTTTTCATTTTTAGATGTTTCTTCAAAAATTTCTTTTATTTGCTCATAGCCTTCTTTTTTGGCAACACTTGCAAAATAAGCGTATTTGTTTGTTGCTTGAGATTCCCCAGAGAATGCTTCCTGTAAATTTTGTTCCGTTTTAGTACCTTTTAAATTTTTCATTAATAATTCCTCCTTTTATTTGCGATAGAAAATTGCCTAACTTTTTGAGATAATACTTTCTATCAAACTTGAATAAAGCGTTTGAGACGCTATTCTTACTATTTAATTAGTATTAGAATTGTTGGAGCACGTATTACAGATACCTTTAAAGTAAATGTTTTTTTCATGAATATTGTAACCATTTAGATCATCTGTAAGAAGATTGTGTAAATCAACATTAAAATCATAAATCTTACCACAACTTTCACACTTAAAATGTCCATGAATCTGAACATTAATATCATACCTTGTCTCAGTATCCTCAATTGATACTAATTTAACGAGTTTATTATCAATAAATATTTTCATTGTATTATAAACTGTAGTTTTAGATAAAGTAGGAATTTCATCTATAAGAGCGTGATAAATTTCATCAATAGTTGGATGAATATGATTATTCGAAAGATACTCAAATATTTTAATCCTCGCAAAAGAAGGTTTAATATTTTTAGAACTTAAATAATCTTTAGAAATAATATTATTAATATTGAGCACCTCCTTGTAATGATTACAAGTTTGTAATGATTACAATTATATGATAATACTTAATTATATAGTTGTCAAGATAAAAATAAAAAAATATTATATATTAGACAGGATTAATTAGATTATCAAGTTCACCGGAGCTACTTAGATTATTTAAATCAGAGAAACCACCAACACAAGTATCACCTACGAATACATATGGCACAGTATTCTGTCCAGTTTTTTGAAACAATTCTCTTTTTTTATCACTATCATCATCAATACATATTTCCACATATGGGATACCTTTGCTTTCCAATAGGTTTTTTGCTTTTATACAATAGGGACAATATGTCCATGTATATAATTGTACTTTACTCATTTGAAACCTCCAATATAATTTATTGTAAAAGACTGCTTTTAAATTTAGCTTTACTATGATAATTGAATAGAATTCATAAACTTTACTATTATATATTCTCATATTTTAAGCTTACTAAACATCATTATTTGATAAACATGTTATAATTGTAATATTAGTTATTAAGTTAAGTGCTAAAATGTTTAAGAGTGGAGAGTTGTAATGATGAGAGAACATCAAGAAAAAGTACCTTTTGATTTTATAGTTAATAAATTTGCAGAAATTAAACCAGAATCTATAAGCAGAAAACTAGATATTCCATATAATTCTAATAATAACACATTTGCACTCTACCTTATGGGTAAATTATATACAGTTAATTATCCAACAGGCGAAGTCTATGATAATAATGGAGAAACAGTGAAATCCTATGTTGTAAAGACTATCTTGTTAAGGTATTTAGTAAATGGAAATGGAGTACCTTTAACTAATAAATATATAAGTTATAAAGACATTCAAGATGGACAAATATATTATACTAATTTTTATAAGAGGACGATTTTAAGACTAGCAAAAATATACGGAGAAAAGTCAGAAATTTTTCTTAAAAATTTGGGTACCCTTAATGTTGAGATTATGGAGAAGGGCGATCTCTCATTTGCTTTTGAATTTATGAAGAACATTAGTTTTAAATTTGTATTATATAAAGCAGATGATGAATTTGAGACTACTGCTAATATATTAATGGATCAAAATACAGAGGACTATTTTAATGCAGAAGATTTAGCAGTTGTCGTAGATGTTGCTATTGATTATTTTATACATGGTAAGATCCATAATGAATTAGGTATGTATAATATGTATTAAAACATAAAATTTCTTTTTATAAACTTATCTTTAAATCATGGCTAAAAAAAATTTTTTTATCATGATTATTACGACTAATTATGACATGAAATATGATTGCTAGATAATATAATGTATTCCATGTGCTACATATTTAATAATAATAAAAAACGTAATAAATGGCTTTAGAAAGAGGAAAAAAATTATGGAAAACCGTATTAAAAATAAAATAGTGATGGAATTAAATCCTCAAAAAATTTATTATCTTAATATGGGACCTATCTCTATTTTTGTAGTAGTTTGGAATGAAGAGATAAATAAACGTGAAAAACGCAAATATATAAGAAGAATACTAAAGAATATTGAGTCGCCATTTGATATCATTGTGTATTCTAATGATGAATTTGAAAAAAATATGTACATAGTAAATTCACTTACATATGATGTAGTCAAGCACGGAGAAATATTATACGATAAAGGTGTAATAGAAATGATTAAGTAATTAAATATATTGTTCAAGTACCCACAAGAAATAGTGAAGTATATTTCTTGTGGGTACTTTATTATGAGAATATATTTTAATCAATTGTAAATTTGTTTATAAAGTTTAATTTAGTACCCATTGATTTTAAGATTGAAAACAACATAAATCCAATTGCTGCTCCTAGTGTATTAAAAAACAAGTCATCAACAGTTGCAAGTCGACTAAAAGTAAAGAAAGTTTGTGTTAACTCTATGGTTAAAGAAAACGAAAAACCTAGTACAATAATATTTAAAAAACTACGAGCTCGTTTAAATAAAATTGGGCTAAGAGCTCCAAAGGGAACAAACATCAAAATGTTACCTAATGAAAAAAGGATACCTTTTTGGGGATTATTTCGAAAAACTATTGTCAACTGATAAAAAAGATTTGTATCAAAAGAACCTCTAAAAGTTGAGCCACCCAAAAAAGGAATAATAAAGGTAAAAGGCTTTAATGTAAGATATGCCACGGATAAAAGATAAACAAAAAATATATTCGCAATTAACTCTCTATAAATATTAAATACCATTTTGTTTTTAGCATATATTCTATTTCTGTACCATAGCCAACTGGGAACAGTGGCTAGTAAAATTATGTAGAAATCTATATGTAGCATAACTTTATCCTCCGTTAATTTTAATATGTATAAGATAAATAAATTCAATTATATCAGAAATATTCACAATTCTCCAAAAATATCTTCACAGGTTAACTTTTATTAGTTTATCCAAAAATCATCTAATCTCAAAGTATTATTGACATTAATATTAGAAAGTAATAACATATACCTATACCCCTAGGGGTATAGGTATATGTTGAGGAGGAAAAAAAATGAGACAATGTATGGATATTCCAAAGGTTCAAGTAAGGATTAGAAAAATTGAAGGGCAACTTAGAGCCATTTCTGAAATGGTATCTAAAGATATTCCATGTGAAGATATTTTAGTGCAAATTAATGCTGCAAAAAGTGCATTGCATAAAGTAGGGCAAGTAGTATTAGAAGGTCATTTACAACATTGTGTTCGTGATGGTTTAGAGCATGGAGATGCTGAAAAAACAATTGCTGAATTTGCTAAGGCAGTAGAACACTTCTCAAGGATGGGTTAGGAGAATGAAAAAATTAGTTGAGGTATATAAAAATGAACAAAACCGCAGTATTCTATTCATAATAATCTCTGGTATATCAATTTTAATAAGTTTTTTAGACATAACTAATTTTAAAATTGATATAGCATGGTTAGCTATTATTCTCTGTGGTGTTCCTATAATTAAAGGGGCTGTTGAAGGACTTATACAAGACTTTGATATTAAAGCTGATGTTTTGGTTGCATTAGCACTTGTTGCAGCCATTCTCATTGGTGAAATTTTTGCTGCAAGTGAGGTTGCATTTATCATGACATTAGGTGCACTTTTAGAGGAACGTACTGTTGCTAAAGCCCGTGCTGGTATTGAAAAATTAGTACATCTTACTCCAAGAACTGCAAGAGTCCTTCGCAATGGAGTAGAGAGTATAATATCTGCTGAACAAGTAAAAGTTGGAGACTTACTTCGTGTCATTCCTGGTGAAACTATTGCTGTAGATGGCATTATTATAACTGGAGAAACCTCAGTTAATCAATCAATAATGACAGGTGAGTCACTACCGGTTGATAAAGGTGCTGGAGAAGATGTTTTTAGTGGTACAGTAAATCAGTTTGGTACATTTGATATGGAAGCTACAAAAGTTGGGGAGGATAGTTCACTCCAAAGAATGATTAAACTAGTAGAATCTGCTGATACAAGCAAAGCTAAAATTGTTAGAATGGCTGATAGGTGGGCTACTTGGATAGTTGTAATTGCTCTTATAAGTGCAATTGGTACCTGGTTTGTAACAGGAGAAATTATTCGTGCAGTTACAGTCTTAATCGTGTTCTGCCCATGTGCTCTAGTTCTAGCAACACCTACTGCTATTATCGCTGGTATTGGAAATGCTACAAAATACGGCATCCTTGTTCGTGAAGGAGATGCACTAGAAAGGCTCGCAAAAGTAACTAAAATTGCATTCGATAAAACGGGTACGCTTACTTATGGTAAGCCTTGTGTTGTTGCTGTTCAAAGCATAAATTCTGATATTAGTAGTCAGCATTTATTGAAAATGACAGCTTCTGCTGAATTACGCTCTGAACATCCTTTAGGTAAAGCAATTGTTTCACATTTTAGAACTGATACAAATGATATATTAGAAGATCCACAAGAATTCGTAATGTTTGCAGGTCGTGGCGTTCAAGCCCAAATCGGGGATGAAGTAATTGTTGCAGGCAATAAAGAATTTTTGATTGAGAATTCTGTTATAGTAACAGAAAGTATGTTCAATGAAGCATCTACATATACAAATGGCGGTTGTACCATTATTTATGTTGCTATTAACGGAAAACAAGCAGGTTTTATAGCATTATCTGATACATTACGTAAAGATTCTAAAGATATAATCAAAAAGCTTCAAGATATTGATGTAGAATGCATATTATTAAGCGGAGACAATTCACAATCAGTTAGTCATATTGCTAAGATTGTAGGAATTGCTAATATTCATTCAAAGTGTTTACCAGAAGATAAAATGTCTGTAATCGAGTTATATCAAAAAAAGAATGAGATGGTTTGTATGGTTGGAGATGGCGTCAACGATGCTCCAAGCCTAAAAAAAGCATATGTAGGTATTGCAATGGGTGGAATTGGCAGTGATATTGCAGTAGAAGCTGCAGATATTGCACTAATTAATGACGATATAAAATCAATTGCCTTTTTAATAAGTTTATCACGTCGAACTATGGTAACCATTAAATGGAACCTAGCACTTTCCATGCTTCTAAATTTCGCAGCAATTATATTAGCAATGACAGGTATTCTAAGTCCAATACTTGGTGCTTTAGTACATAATGTTGGCTCAGTTGCAGTAATCATTAACTCAGCATTATTATTGAATTATAAGAATAAATAGACTAAGACTATCATATTGACAGATGTCGATATGATAGTTATAATTTAATATATAGAAAATAATCGATATTGTAGACTCAATTACTAAATCTACTCTTTCATACCACATGAAAATATTAACTGATTGTAATATTATAATAGGAATGTGACTAATTAATCAACCTTTCCCATATATAGAGTAGGTAGTTTATTAGTTAAAATATCAAATAATATTGTAACATAATATCTTATAAAACATAGAATTAGTATATGCGTACTTACTCATTCACGCATATAAGCGAAAAGGAGGTGTGTAAATGACAAATATATTTAAAGCATTATCTGAAGAGAGCCGGCTTAGAATTTTATCCCTACTACTAGAAAGTGAAATGTGCGTTTGTGAAATTGAAGATTGTTTAAATTTGACACAATCTAATGCTTCGAGACATCTGACGGTTCTTAAAAAATCAGGTATTTTAGATAGTTACAAGCAAGCTCAATGGGCATACTACACGATAAATGATAATTTCAAGAAAGATCATAAGGACCTCTGGGAGTATCTACAGAAGAAATTAATAGTGTTACCAACATATGTGGCTGATTATAAACAATTGATGAGCTACAGAGAAAAAAATAGAAATTGTAATTAATTTATTATTATGTAGAAGGTTAGAACAGTAGAAATCAGAGAGAAAAAGTTGGAAAGTTAAAATGAAAATAAAAAAAATGGAGTGAATTTAAATGAAAAAAATGCAAATATTTGAACCGGCTATGTGTTGTTCCACTGGTCTTTGTGGGGTTGGAGTTGATCCCGAACTTCTTCGTATTTCGACTGTTTTGAACTCATTAGAAAAAAATGGGTTCAAAACTGATCGATTTAATTTAACGGATGCACCTATGGAGTTTATAAACAACAGAAAAATCAATGATTTTATTTATGCAAATGGTGATGAAAAATTACCAGTTATTACATTAGATGGAGAGATTATCATAGAGGGTAGATATCCTAGTAATGAAGAATTTTCTAGATTGTTAGATATTCCAGATAGTTTTTTAAATATGGATGGAGAAGAAAAGAACGAAGAAGAAGTAAAAATGGATAGCAAATCAGACGATTGTGGCTGCTCAGGTGGCTGCTGTTAATTAGTTTTTAGTAAGCAACGAACAGTTGATAGTCGCATTTTTTAAACTATTAAAGTAAGATGCAAAAATGGAGGTATCAAAATGCAAATTTTTAATCCGCAAAATATACCATTGACAAAATATCTATTCTATACAGGTAAGGGAGGTGTTGGTAAAACTTCAACTGCTTGCGCTACAGCAGTGGTCCTCGCAGATAGTGGGAAAAAAGTGCTTTTGGTTAGTACGGATCCTGCTTCAAATCTGCAAGATGTATTTAATACCAATCTTAGTAATAAAGGACTTCCCATCAAAGAAGTACCTAATCTAGTTGTAGCGAATCTTGATCCTGTACAGGCAGCAGCTGAATACCGTGAAAGCGTCATTGGCCCATACCGTGGAAAATTACCCGATTCTGTAATAAATAATATGGAAGAACAACTTTCAGGTTCTTGTACCGTTGAAATTGCCGCTTTTAATGAGTTTTCAAACTTCATCACAGATAAAAAAGCTCAGGATGAATATGATTATATCGTTTTTGATACTGCACCAACAGGGCATACACTAAGAATGCTACAACTACCCTCAGCATGGAGTAATTTTATCGATGAGAGTACTCATGGTGCATCCTGTCTAGGTCAGTTATCTGGGTTAGAAGAAAAACAAGAGATCTATAAAAGTGCAGTTGAGAATCTTGCCAATGGAAAAATGACAACTTTGATTCTCGTTGCTCGCCCTGAAGAAGGTCCATTAGTAGAGGCGCAAAGAGCCTCAAAGGAACTTGCGGAAATTGGAGTAAAAAACCAAACCCTTGTAATAAATGGCGTTCTAACATCTTATGATGATTTTATATCAGAAAGTTTATACAATAAACAGCAAAACTCACTTAAAGATATACCAGAAGGATTAAAGGATATTACGACTTATACTATTCCTCTGAGAGCATACAATATTACAGGTATAGATAATGTGAGAGCATTTCTTGTAGAGGATAAGGTTGCTATAAGAGACGAAAAAATTAATTCAACGACAATTCCAAGTCTTAAGGACGTCATTGATGATCTACACGTTTCAAATAAAAAAGTGATATTTACAATGGGGAAAGGTGGAGTTGGGAAAACTACGATTGCTGCAGCAATTGCACTAGGTTTATCTCAAAAAGGCAAAAAAGTTCATTTAACAACCACTGACCCTGCAGCACATTTAAAATATATCATACAAGAGAATGACAATATTACAATGAGTCATATTAATGAAGAAGAAGAATTAGAAAAATATAAAGAAGTTGTTCTGTCAAAGGCAAGAGGAACCATGTCACAAGACGATCTTGCATATATAGAGGAAGATTTAAGATCCCCATGTACCCAAGAAATTGCAGTATTCAGAGCCTTTGCTGAGGTAGTTGATAAAGCAGAAGACCAGATTGTTGTAATTGATACTGCACCAACAGGGCATACTCTACTTCTTTTAGAATCAACAGATAGTTATAATAAGGAAATCTCAAGATCACAAGGTGATGTACCACAATCTGCTAAAAAATTACTTCCACGACTGCGTAATGCTGAGGAAACAGAAGTTCTTATTATCACCCTCGCTGAAACCACTCCAGTATACGAAGCAATGAGATTAGAAGATGACTTAAAACGAGCAAATATTAATAGCAAGTGGTGGATTATTAATTCATCTCTCTACCAAACTGGAACCACCAATGAAATGCTAAAAGCAAAGGCAAGTAACGAAATTGAGTGGATTAATAAAGTAGATGAACACTCAAATGGTAACTTTGCAGTAATTCCTTGGAGTGCAGATGAAATAAAGGGTAATAAACTACTGGAATTAATAGAGAAATAAATTAAAGATGATTAAAAACCATCCTATTTACTTAGCCCATTTTTGTCTCGTCATTGAAGTTTTTATTTGTTAATCTTCCAATGGGATTAGGTTTAAGAAGTGAAAAACAAATATTGTAGGAATAAGTTGACAATACCAATTAATAAGCATTATATGATTTATAGGAGTGAAAAATGGATAAACTATTAAATTTATTTAAAGTACTGTCAGATGAAACTAGACTAAGAATTTTAGTATTACTTTACCATAAGAAGTTATGTGTTTGTCAAATACAGGGTGTACTAAAAGAATCACAACCTAAGATCTCTAAACACTTAGGGAAATTGCGAGATATGGGGTTTGTTCGTGATGAAAGAAAAGAACAATTTATATACTATTATTTAGATGATAATAATAAAACACTTAAAAATTTACTAAAGGAAATTATAGACGATGTAGAGCAGTATCCGATTATAAAAAATGATTTATTAGAAATTGTGGATGCAGAACAATATATAGAAGCTAAAAAGAAAGAGCTTCTTTCTGGAGATAGGAACATTTAAAAAGGAGGGTCAAATATGGATTTTATATCGTTAATATTCAGTTGGTTAAATGATCAATTATTAAAGATGGATTGGTTGTTTAACTTAATCAAGTGGCTTACAGAAGACGTTTTAGGTTTATCAATACAAGATAAGGTTGGTGGTAGTCTCCACTTTTTCATATACGATACTATTAAAATATTCATACTCTTATCCGTATTAATATTTGCCATATCATATATTCAAAGTTACTTTCCACCAGAGAGAACAAAGAAATTATTAGGAGGGATAAAAGGGGTTAGAGGGAATATTCTCGGGGCTCTTTTGGGTACTATAACTCCCTTTTGTAGCTGTTCTAGTATCCCAATTTTTATTGGCTTTACTTCAGCAGGATTACCTGTAGGGATTACTTTTTCATTTTTGATATCCTCACCTCTAGTAGATTTAGCATCATTGCTTCTACTTATGTCTTTCTTTGGTCCAAAAATAGCAATTGCTTATGTGATTGTTGGACTCGTTTTAGCTGTAATTGGTGGAACAATCATTGATAAACTAAAAATGGATGAATACATAGAAGGCTACGTCAAAGAGATAGAAGATGTAGACGCTGAAATTGAAGAAATGACGAGAAAAGAGAGAATAACCTATGCTAAAGAGCAAGTTGTTGAGATTTTTCATAGAGTTTGGCTTTACGTATTAATTGGGGTTGGAATAGGAGCTCTTATACACAACTGGATACCACAGTCTTTTATAGAAACGGCCATTGGATCAGGTAACCCATTTTCAGTTTTAATTGCCACTGTTGTTGGGATTCCCATGTACGCTGATATATTTGGAACATTACCTATTGCAGAAGCTTTATTTGGTAAAGGCGTAGGCATTGGCACAGTTTTAGCATTTATGATGGCAGTAACGGCTTTATCACTACCATCAATGATAATGCTAAGTAAAGTAGTAAAAAGAAAACTACTAGTGCTGTTTGTAGTTATAGTAGCTATAGGTATTGTTATTATAGGATATTCATTTAATGCGTTTTCATTTTTGTTGATCTAGAGAAATAAAATAAATGATTTAAGGAGAGAAAAACTATGATTATCAAAGTATTAGGAACAGGGTGTACCAATTGCAAAAAGTTAGAAGCAAACACAAAAAAAGCTGTAGAAGAAATGGGAATTGATGCAACTGTAGAAAAAGTCAGCGACATGAAAGAGATTATGTCCTATGGTGTCATGAAAACTCCAGCTCTTGTAGTAGATGAAAAAGTGAAAATAATGGGTAGAGTACCATCCAGCGAGGACATCAAGAAATATCTATAAACAAAGCTTGAATAAGGTGAGTAATGAGCTACTACCTACTAAGTACTGTCCTCGTGTCCTGATGAATGTTTCTTGTGGCAGTATACATATGTAATAAAGGAGGTTATTAATTATGAGTGAAGAAGAGAAAAATGAACTGCGAATTGTCGCCTGTCCAGGAATGTGCAATCTAGCTAAGTTAACCTCAAACGCAGCCGCCCAGGTAGCAAATGATGGGCATGGAAAGTTTGTAAAATTAGCTGGTCGTGCTAAGGAAGTAAAAATGAGATTAGCAGAAGCCGCTGAAGGTGCACAAGAATGGGTGTTAGTTGAAGGTTGCGATTATAGATGTGGTAAAAAATTTCTCGATAGAGAAGGGATTCAGGTTGAAAAAAATTTCCTAGTGTCAAGTACTGGTATAGAACGTGGAATTCATGTTGTTTACGGTGATGAAGTGGTAAAACATGTAGTCAAAGCTATTAAAGCTTTTCTTGATAATTAATTAATAGTATACGTAAGAGGTGAATCTAGTGAGTATATATTTAGATAATGCAGCAACTACATACCCTAAACCGCAAACGGTCATCGAGTCCATGGCTAATTTTATGACGAATATAGGTGCTACCTCTGGTAGAGGTGCTTATGAAAAAGCACTACAATCAGATATGTTGGTTTACCAAGTAAGAAAACGTATCGCAACTTTATTTAATTTTAATGATCCTAAAAAAGTTATCTTTTCTTTAAATGCTACGGAATCATTAAACATAGCCATAAAAGGGATTCTTAAAAAAGGGGATCATGTTATTACTAGTTCTATTGAACATAATGCTGTTTGGCGCTGCTTAAAGACACTAGAGAGAGATATAGGAATAACTATATCAGTTGTACCTTTCAAAGAAATCGGAGAGATATGTAGAAAATACAATATACCATTCTTAGTTGATGCAGCTCAGACAGCAGGTGTATTTCCTATTGATGTAAAAGAGAGCAATATCAGTTTATTGGCGTTTACAGGACATAAGGGTTTGCTAGGTCCAATGGGAATTGGAGGACTTGTTATAAACTGGGAGGGTGATTTAAATCCTCTTAAATCTGGTGGAACTGGTGGTGACTCAGCATATGAGTACCAACCCGATTACTATCCAAATAGATTAGAAACTGGTACACTCAATGTTCCTGGTATAATAGGTCTTGGAGAGGGAATAAAATACATACAAGAAATTGGAGAAGATAAAATTCACTCCAAAGAAAAACTATTGTTACGCTACGCTTTTAACCAATTGCAAAAAATCAAAGATATCATTATTTATGGACCAAAAGATAGTGAGAAAATTATTGGTGTAATTTCTTTTAATTTAAAAGGTAAGTCTTGCGAAGGAGTTGCTTATGAATTAGATCAACAGTTTGGGATAATGATTAGGGCAGGATTACATTGTGCCCCTTCAGCTCATGAAATTATTGGTACAAAAAAAGTAGGTACTTGTAGAATTGGGATTGGATATTTCAATGAGAAGGAAGATATTGAGTTTTTAGTAGAAGCACTTAAGAAAGTAAATAAGTTGAGTGAAGGGAATTGTTAAAACATGTTTTTAGAAGAAGTAAGAGTTACTTTTATTGAGCCCTGCACAGCAGATGCAAATAAAATGAGGTTTAAAGCTAAATTTTCAAGGGATATCTCGGAAATACTTCCATATCTGAATGCCCAGATAAAGACAGCGCAATATAATCATACAGCTGGAAACTTAACGTTTAACCAAGGAATTAAAATAATTACTATTTATAGCGATTCACTTGCAGTTGCGAAAATTATAAATGAAACGGAAGCATATGAAATGAGTGAATACATTCAAGATTTAATAAATGAGATTTATGAAAAAAAAGATGACATAGCTCCTCTATTTGAGACGCGAAAAAAACCTTCGGCATTTGAAATCTATAAATATTTACCAAAGACAAATTGCCGAAAGTGTGGGGAAACGACCTGTTTAGCATTTGGAACAAAGTTAGTGTTAGGTCAATATCAAATAGAAAAATGTCGAACAATACATGAAGTTGAGTACAAAGAGAAGTTAGATAGGATGATGGGAATATTGAATTGCTAAATAGATAATTGTTAATTTAACCTTAGAGCGTATTTGCGACAGGACATCAGCCCTATTGGTGTAATACAGGTGTTTTCCCAATTAATATTCTCAATATTCTAAGTATTATGATAAGTTTTAATTATTTCTATTTATAGAATTTATATCGAATAAGCGCTTTTATCATCAAGGTATTTATTAAAAAACTGTAAGTCTATATGCTGTCCTCATACTAGATATAGGTTCTAGTTATAGTTGTATATAAAGGTTGCAGGTGTGCTAGTTATCGCGAAGTAATGAGCCAAGTGGCTGATTGCAGACATTTGGCGACTGCCGCATAACCGCGAGAAACTCGTAAAGTGTGTTTCTTGCGGTTTAATAATATAGCTTTTGTAGAATAATCATTTTCCTGGATTTTATAGATTTGTTGAGTACTGCTCAAGATTCCAGATTTCAGTAGCTACATCCTTGTAAAATTCCGGTTCGTGAGATATTAATAGTATCCCACCTTTATATTCTTTTAAGGATCTTTTCAATTCATTTTTTGCATCTACATCCAGATGGTTTGTAGGTTCATCTAGAAGCAATATGTTAGACTCTCTATTTAATATCTTACAAAGTCTTACCTTGGCTTGTTCCCCACCGCTTAGAACCATTATCTTGGATTCAATATGGTTAGTAGTTAGTCCACATTTAGCCAGTGCGACCCTTACTTCAAACTGAGTCCAACTGGGAAATTCTTGCCATATCTCCTCTATACAGGATCTATCATTCTTTCCCTTTATCTCCTGCTCGAAGTATCCAATCTCCAAAGTATCTCCCAATTCTACTTCACCTTCATAAGGCTTTATTTGTCCTAATATTGATTTCATAAAAGTAGTCTTACCGATACCATTTGCTCCTACTATGGCAATTCTTTGACCTCTTTCCATTACAAGATTTAATGGTTTAGATAGTGGACAATCATACCCTATGACTAAATCCTTGGCTTCAAATATAAGCTTTCCAGCAGTTCTCCCTTCTTTGAATTTAAACTCTGGCTTCGGTTTATCCCTTGCCAACTCAATAATATTCATCTTATCCAACTTTTTCTGTCTGGACATAGCCATATTTCTTGTAGCAACCCTAGCTTTATTTCTAGCAACAAAATCCTCGAGTTCTGCAATTTCCTGTTGTTGTCTTTTATATGCTGCTTCATGCTGAGATTTTTTAGCTTCATAAACCCGTTCAAAATCGTTATAATTTCCTACATAACGGGTGACTTCTTTATCCTCTACGTGATATATAAGGTTTACTACGCTATTTAAGAATGTAATATCATGGGATATAAGTAAAAAGGCATTTTCATATTCCTGAAGATATCTCTTAAGCCATACTACATGTTGTTCATCTAAATAGTTGGTAGGTTCATCGAGCATAAGGATATCTGGTTTTTCTAAAAGTAGCTTTGCTAAAAGGACTTTAGTTCTTTGACCACCACTTAAGTCGTCTACATCCCTTTCTAATCCAATTTCATCAAGTCCTAGTCCTCTGGCTGTTTCTCCTACCTTTGAGTCAACAATATAGAAGTCATTATGGTCTAGGATATCCTGAATGGTTCCTACCTCTTCCATTATTGCATCTAGTTCATCCTCAGATACCTCACCCATCTTCATATATAAATCCTGCATTTCTTGCTCCATATCGAATAGATACTTAAAAGCACCCCTAAGGGCATCTCTGATGCTCATGCCCTTTTCAAGGACCGTATGTTGGTCTAAGTATCCTACTCTAACTCTCTTTGCCCATTCTATCTGACCTTCATCAGGCTCAAGCTTACCAGTTATTATGTTCATAAAAGAGGATTTGCCTTCGCCATTTGCTCCTATTAAACCTACGTGCTCCCCTTTTAAAAGTCTGAAGGATACATCTTTTAAAATTTCTCTGCCGCCATAATCATGATTTAGGTTATTTACTGTTAATATACTCATTTAAGACACCTCTAATTAGTTCAAAATTCATAATGCATAATGCACTATTCTGCTTTTATATCTTACCTATTCTAAGGTTAATAATCAATAGTTAAGTCTAGAAAACACTTATCTTTCTTTTTATCTTGAAATCTTGAAGCGGGAGCGATACCCAATTTGTCTAGACTGAAAGGAAAGAGAAGGTGAATGGTATTACCCCTATACCGCTAACTTAGATGCTGATATTGAAGAAGGGCTCAAAGAAGGCTGGCTTTACAAAGCTGATACCATTGAGGAATTAGCAAAATTCTTCGGAACTACGAACCTAAAGGAAACTATAGACGAGCCTGTTCTAGCGGAAAATACATAGATGGTACTTATTCAAAAGAGGCTAGTGGCAATGGAGGTAAAATGACTGTAGAAGTGAAAATCATAGGTGAAAAAATAAACGAAATCAATGTCTTAGATAATCAAGAAACACCTACGATGATTACAACAGTTGAAGAAACATTAATACCTCAAATAATCAAAGGGCAGACCATCGAAGCCGTTGATACCGTATCAGGAGCAACGAATTCTAGCAATGCAGTATTAGATGCAGTAGGTCAATCTTTAGCAGAAGCAACTAAATAAATTGATGGATTAGAAGATCAAAACAATGGCTAACAGTAATAGAAATTCATCCTATTACTGTTAGCCACTTGTATTTAAGAATTTAATTTGTTATTTACTCAATGTTTCCACTAATAAAAGTGTGTTGAATACTTGATAAATCAAACAAATTGGAAAATTGCACTATTTCTAAACGTCCATCGAAAAGAATGTAAAATAAAGTAATTTAAATGAATTAAGCGCATAATTGTACAAATATGTAGTAACTATTTAATTAATATATTACATCACTGATATTGTTTAATGATAAAAGGTATTAAAACTGGTTAGTATTTCATAGGTGGCATTTACGATATGAAACTAGAACATTTTTTTGCTCATTCTTTCAATTGCTGCATTTGTTTCCTCATAAACACCTGAGAAAGAACTCATATCTAAACCTTGGCTTAAATTTGGAATAAAGTAGTATTTGCCGCACCTTTTACATGCCTGTTCTACATATTCTTCAACAATTTCTGGAGTCCATCCAGGAAAGTCAACGACACCGCTATCAATATCCCCCATAAAAGTAATTTCTTTACCATATTTATTGATAAGCTCAGGAGTGTTATTCGTAGTCATAACTCCCTGCCAGATATCGATGCCCATTTCAATCATATAGGGTACTAGGTTAGCTGCATAAGTATCACTATGATGAACAATTAATTCAACACCATTATCTTTCCAAAATCCATATATTTTTTTATACGCAGGTACAAAAAATTCTTCAAACATTTCAGGAGAAAGGAAGGAATTCTTTTGGCTACCCCAGTCATCATGATGGAAAAGTGCATCAGGATGAAGATGTTCAATCACTACTTTAGCATATTCTAACTCATATTGAGTTAGATATTCAATGAGTTCATGAATTGCTTCAGGTTCTTCATAAAATGCCATCAACGCATCTTCCATTCCCATAAGGTGATGTGTCATTTCAAATAGCCCAGGCCAAACTACAGCAGCTACAAATTTATCGTTACGATCAATAGAATTAGCGTGATCTATCGCTGCTCCCCACACTTCTTCGGGAAAATCAATGGAAGGTGATTTAACGTATTTTTTCCAATCTGTAATATCCTTTAATACTTTATGTTCCTCATCATGTAATGGGAATTCACCGAGTTGACCTTCTGGCCAGCTAAATGTGATACCCCATCCGTTAGTGACTTCCGAGCCTGGTTCAGGCCCTTGTTCCATAGGTGCTTCTAGTATCATTTCCATAAACTCATATTGGTTTACAAATCGGTCTGGATTGCCACCCTTCATGGTTTCTATTAAATTCTGTCTTTTTGTTAACATATATTTAAACCCCCTTATGTTTTATTAGATAAAGTTAAGCTTATTTATTCTTCTACTATTGCACTTCCTTTTATATTAAGTGCTTGATACTCTGAAGGATATTTTTTATTTCGGATTGTGAGCAATACGGATGCTACAGAACCTATAGCTAATACCGATATATAGACAGGCATAGTTCCTGTTAATGTATCTACTCCTATAATGCCTTGAAGATAGGTAACTAGATATGTAGAGATGAAAAAACTAACTCCATTCACTGCTGTGATGATACCGATAGAATTTGAAATCTGAGATGGTGGAACGACTACTGTAGCTCTCATATAAAAATAAGAAAAACCGTTACCATAAGCAGCTCCCATTATTGTACACACTACACCAACAATAATAGCATTTTGGGTAATTAAAAGAATTAAGTAACCTAAAGCTAAAATAATATAGCTAGGGATGATTGATCCTCTGCCCAATTTAGAATATGTAACTCCGAAAAGAAGACATGCACATAGGCTGCCGATAGTTCCAAGGGATGATAGAATACCAACAAGAGATTCGTTGCCAATGCTGTTTTCAAGTACATATACAGCTATTTGGAAGAAAATAACTCCATACATAGCATTCCAAATAAACATTGAAATACATAAAGAACCAAATGTCTTAAGAGGAATAGGATCTTTTTTAATAGCTTTTTTATTTTCATCTACGTTTT
This sequence comes from Alkalibaculum sporogenes, assembly GCF_009362815.1. Taxonomy (GTDB): domain Bacteria; phylum Bacillota; class Clostridia; order Eubacteriales; family Alkalibacteraceae; genus Alkalibaculum_A; species Alkalibaculum_A sporogenes. The sequence goes on from NZ_WHNX01000027.1 coordinate 32,147, forward strand.
GCTTCTCCGGAGGAGTTTTGGGGACGAATAATACGACCATAATTAATATGGGTACCCCAATCCAGTATACCTTGAATACTGACTGCCAGGAGTCTGCTGCAAAATATCCTGCTATTAATCCAATCACTGCTCCAACACCAGCCATTGAACCATTGAATGCTCCCATCATTGCACTCCGCTTATTTTCATTAGTATAAACTTCTGCTATTAATGACATAGCAGTTACGTTGATAAAGCCAATCCCCACGCCCACCAGGGAACGCATAGCTGCAATATAGAAGGCACTTTCAATAACAACTCCGAAAATAGCTCCTACTGTAAATAATGCAAATCCAAAGGTAAGAAGGGTCTTTTTACTAAAATACTGGACCAACTTGCCACAGGCGAGAGCTGAAATTACCGAAATTAGTACAGGTCCTGAAATGATGAAATTTACTAAATTGACTTGTGCACCAAAAACTTCAAAGAAACTTCCTATTGCCGGAACGATGACCATGTCAGCCATAACACCTACGTTTGTTAAAAAAAGTGCAGCTAAAAATAGAATCATCCTTCCCTTACTCATTTCTTTTTGCATAAAACAATACCTCCTCTTAATTTTTTAAATACTAAATAGTAGATAAGATGTGTTACCTAACATAGAATCATCGCAGAGCTCCAACATATGTCATAGATTACAAACATAATATAACTTTGAATAAGAATATGGTATAATTAAGTTATAACTTAATTTAGTTATAACTTAATTTGATGCAATTGTCAACATATAGTTGTAATAAAAAATAAATTTATAATTTTATATTTAACCATTACTAAATTTTTGCTATAATTAATAAATACTGGAGGGGATCAACTTGGCAACCTATGATAATGGACTCAATACAAAAGAAACCATAATAAACAGTTGTAAAAAACTTTTTTACGAAAATGGATATGTAAAGACAACATATAGTGATATTTGTGAAGATGCAAATATCAACCAAGGATCAATTTACTATCACTTTAAGAGAAAAAATAACATCGCTGGCATTATATATTGTGATTTTCTTTCACAGAATAAAAAGTTTATACATAATATAATAGGGGACAAGTATGGGCTGCAAATTTGTACTGCCGTTGAAATTAGAAATTATTGGAATATGTTTCTAAATGATGAAAAAGCAAAGAAGTTTTATTATGAAATTGCAAAAGAGAGAATTGTAGTTGAAAGTTTTAAAGAAACTGGTGAAGAATTCTTTAGATTGCATAGAAAAGAATATAACCTTGATATAGATGATGAGAAATTAAAACTTATAAACTTGTCTAGTTCAGCAATTGAATCAGAGTGTATCATAGGTTTAATTGATAATTATATTCATCTAACAATTGATGGAGTAAGTGATTTTGAAATAAGGACAATTTACGAGTTTATGGAAGTTAGTTATAAACGAATTGAGGAAATATTAAGAATTTCAAAAGAAATCTACTCCAAAATGAATGTTCGTATGAACAAATATTTTAAACTTGAACTAATGAAGGACATATGAATTACTTAGTATAATTAAATTCAAAAATATAAGATAACGATTGAAGTGCTAGTTTAATTATAAATAATATAAGAGTATACAATTAGTTATAAGCCAGTATTTATGATACTGGCTTATATTAAAATATAGGTTTTAAATATATAAAAGTAAAATGGGCATAATACTTCCGAAAACAAAAAAATGGAGGTGCTATATTTGTCAAACACAATTTTAACAAATAGATTAGCGCGAGAAACGAGTCATTACCTTATCCAGCATGCGCAAAATCCTGTAGATTGGTATCCATGGGGAGAAGAAGCATTTGAGAGGGCTAAAGACGAAGACAAACCAATTTTTTTAAGTATAGGTTATAGTACTTGTCACTGGTGTCATGTTTGTGAAATAAAGTGATGTACATTAAGCAATGAACTTGATTTATCAACATATATTCGGTGCGTAATTAAAATAGTCTCTTACATAAAAACTTCACTCATCATATTATTGTATTTGTCAACTGAAAAGTGGTCCAAATATTAATTCAAAAACGGTCCACTACTTCTTTCCATTTATCCATGCAACTGTTTCCTCATAACGATGACTT
>NZ_WHNX01000028.1 GCF_009362815.1 Alkalibaculum sporogenes
GTTCATATTTTAAAGATGTTTTCTTGAATTTTTACATATCTAATGAGCCTGATAGAAAGTTATTTTTTTATTCTAGGACACAAAATTATTTACAGTCTCATTTTTATAGCACTTATTAAGTTTTTTATAGTTTAGTCAACTGAACTCCTTAAAATTGACGTATTTTAATAAACCTTTGTGATGAAAGGCTTTTTTTATTATAGAAGATTTTGAAGTCTTAAATTTAGGCGCTTTCTTTTAGTGAAAAGAGATGTGTACCTGTCCGTTCGGATTGAATTTTATTATGGAGCTTATTCACGTTGTATGCTATCGCCAATAGAATACTCTCTGCTAGTACATTCTGTTTTCCTTTGCATAGAAATCTTCGAAAACCCATATTCTGTTTTAATTCACCAAAGGAACCTTCTACTTGTATGCTTCGATTCATTCTGAGTTGACAACCTTCTGTACTGATAACTCTTTCTAGATTTTCTTTTCTTTGCCTATTAAATAATTTTGATGTTTCTAGGTTTTTCGTTCTTTCTTCTAGCGGTGTCTTGCAATTGTTTCCTTTTATGAGAGCAGTTACTGCAATCTTCACAGGTGTAGACGGTTTTCTCACTCTCATATCCTGTTCTGCTTTTTCTTTTTACTTCATTGCTCACCGTAAGTTTTTTGTTGTTTTTGCAGATGTAGTAATCTCCTGCTTCGTTGTAATCCATATTTTCTTTACGGCTGATATCGTTTTTGTATTTTCTTGTTTTTGATATTTCATAGTTCGCTGGTTTTATAAAGGATAATTGTCCTTTTTCTTCAAGGTATCTATAGTTCTCTTCACTTTCATATCCTGCATCTGCACAAATCTTCTTATATTTGAAGTTTAGATGCCTCTCCATGCTTTCTACAAAAGGAATAAGGGTTGTTGTATCTGTTGGTTGAGGTCCAACGGTAAGCCATGCAATATATTCTGAATCCACGCCATGCTGTACGTTATAACCTGCTTTTAGTTGACCATTCCTCATAGCATCTTCTTTCATCCTCATAAATGTAGCATCCTTATCGGTCTTTGAATAGCTATTACGTTGCCCACAATGATGAATTTTTTGTGTATATTCTTTTAACTTGTTGAGATATTCTTCTAGTTTTTCGATAGAACGTTGTAGTGGTGTCTTTCTTTTCCCTTGTCCATGTACGAATTCTATATTTTCTTCTTGTTTCAAGGCATATAGCTTTTTACGTAGTTTTTTTACATGTTTCATTTTTACGTGATTTTGATAGATTAGTTTAATTCCATAAAGTCCTTCACATTCAGCGACGAGCTCGGCTATTTTCTCTAATAGTTTTACCTGATTTTTTGTCACTGCTTTTTTCCATACAAAAGTATATTTGTTAGCACATGCTTCTATTTTTGTACCATCAATAAATATTGCATCACCAGATACTTCACCAATATCATGAAGAAAACCGGACATTTGTGCTAGAATCTTTTCGGCGCAAGGAGCGAAATGAAGACTCCTAAATCTTGCGAAGGTCGTATGATCTGGTACTGGTGAATTTTCAAGAAGAAACATGAAGTTAATATCACGACGGCATGAAGTTTCCATACTACGCGATGAATAACGATGATTCATGTAGGAGTAAATCATAGTTTTTAGCATCTGTCGTGGCGTTGCTTGATTTTCCCGAATACGAGAATAAGTCGAATATAAATCTCTTAAATCCATCTCCTCAACAAATTGACTTAGCAAGCGCACGGAATCATCTACTGGAATGATATGATCAACATCAAACGAAATTTTTAATTGATAAAATTTTTGATTAACGGTATAATTTTTCTGTAGAGTATTTAGTGTTTGCATACTAATATTTTACCGTAAAATCCCTATTTTTCGAAGTAGGGATTTACTTTTTGTACAAAAATAGAGGCTGAGCACTAATTACTTAGTGCAACAGCCCCTTTTTATCGCGAAGACAATGAGCCAAGCGTCTGTCTTGCTTTTTCCAAATTTAAATTATATAATAGTACTCGTTATAAAATAAGGATGGGACGGTGGTATCATGCCAAGACCGTTTGTAAGTTCAATTATCGTTGCTGCAGGTAGTGGTTCGAGAATGCAGGCAGGTGTTAATAAACAGTATCTATACTTAAGTGGCAAGCCTGTATTAGCTCATACGCTCCTTGCTTTTGAAAAATGTGAATTAGTTGACGAGATAATATTAGTAATCGGTAAAAAAGACATAGATATATGTAAAGAAGAAGTTATTAGAAACTATAAGATTAAAAAAGTAAAGTTATTAGTAGAAGGTGGAGATACCAGACAGGATTCAATGTATTCAGGTCTTAAGGAGGTTAATCCTAAAGCTGATATTGTAATTACTCATGATGGTGCGAGGCCTTTAATTCACCAAAATACACTTATAAAATGTATTGAAGGAACACTAGAACACAAAGCTACTATAGTTGCAGTCCCAGTAAAGGATACAATTAAAATAGTAGATGATGAATTAAATGTTAAAAATACACCAAAGCGTTCTACACTTTGGACTGTACAAACACCACAAACATTTGACTACGATCTTCTTATGAAAGCTCATAAACAAGCCGTTGAAGATAACTTTATTGGAACAGATGATGCAATGCTAGTAGAGCGATTAAATCAACCTGTGAAAATTATAAAAGGTCACTACGATAATATTAAGATTACTACACCAGAAGACTTAATTATGGCTGAATCAATAATAAAGATTATACAAACATAATGCTTATTAATAAAAAGGTGATAAGAAATTCTAAAGTAGCGTAGTTATTAAAGATACTAAGATGGATGATGAATATTTTGTAAATAAGTTAGTAGAAATAGAAGAAAGAATCAGTAGAAAAAGCTATAGCTTATGATACTGTACAAGGAGATTAGTATGGGAATATTATTTGGAACTGATGGAGTAAGAGGAATAGCCAATAAAGATTTAACTCCTCAATTAGCCTTTGAACTTGGAAGAGCAGGGGCTTTTGTCTTGTCAAAAGGTAATGTGAAACCAAGTTTCGTAATAGGTAAAGACACTAGACTATCAGGTGACATGCTTGAAGGAGCGTTAATCGCTGGTATTTGCTCTATGGGTGGAGATGTTATAAAGTTAGGGGTAATGCCAACCCCTGCTGTTGCTGTATTAACTAGACATTTTAATGCGGATGCAGGGATAGTTATATCAGCCTCTCACAATCCAGCAGAATTTAATGGAATTAAGTTTTTCAATAGCGAAGGCTTTAAGTTATCTGATGCTATAGAACAAAAGATAGAAGATTTAATTATTGATAAAAACGAATACGAATTGCCTATTGGTGATAAAGTTGGTAGGGTAAAAGAATTTAACAATGCAGACGAGATTTACGTAGATTTTCTACTCAAAAGTATAGATGGTGATTTGACAGGTCTTAAAATAATTTTGGATTGTGCTAACGGAGCTAGTTACAAAATAGCACCGGAAGTTTTTACTAGATTAGGTGCTCAGATTATATATGTAGGAGTTTGTCCAGATGGAATTAATATTAACCATAATTGTGGCTCCACACATTTAGATCTATTACAAGAAATTGTACTAAAAGAAGGTGCAGATTTTGGATTAGCTTTTGATGGAGACGCAGATAGATTACTTGCAGTAGACAATTTAGGTAGAAATGTAGATGGAGACAAAATAATAAATATATTTGCTCATTCAATGAAAACAAAGGGAACTTTAAAGAAAGATACTGTAGTAGCAACAGTTATGAGTAATCTAGGGTTGGATTTAGCATTAAATAAAATAAACTGCAAATGTGTAAAGACAGATGTTGGAGACAGATATGTACTAGAAACAATGATTAGAGACGGTTATAATTTAGGAGGAGAGCAATCTGGTCACATTATTGTTCTAGATTATAATACTACAGGAGATGGTTTACTTACTGCAGTTTTATTAAGTAGCATTGTAAAAAAAGAAAATATAACCCTTAGCCAGTTATCAGATAAAATGAATGTGTATCCTCAAATATTAGTAAATGCAAAAGTCAAAAATGAGAATAAGTATAGTTATAAAGAAGATGAAATTATTAATAATGAAATAGAGAAAATAGAAGAACACTTCCATAATAGAGGTAGAGTATTAATTAGACCTTCAGGAACAGAACCTTTAATTAGAGTAATGATAGAAGGGGAAAATCAAGACGAACTAAAAATATTAGCTCAAAACTTGGCTAATTTAATTGTAGAGAGACTTGTATAGTAGAAAAAAGACGTGAGGGAGAGGGTAGTAATCCCCTCGCCTTTTTTATGAGAATTTATACCAGAAGTATTTAAAAAAAAATAATTGTAAATATTTTGGCTATAGTATAATATAGTATGGTATGGAGGTGAAAAATAAAACTAAATAAATATAGCGCCTGGACTCAAATTTTTGAGTTGACGAGGATGGGGAGTATCGAAATATTCGGCGGATGCCCCAGTCAGTTTAAATTCTCCTAAACTGTTTAAAAGGTAAAACACCATAGGTGACTATGGAAACAAAGCCTTTTTTCAAACAATGTGGTTTTAAACCATGTCTATTGCTACGGAATCAAGTAGAACAATTAATTACAGAATTATTACGTATAAAAGAAGTAAAGTGGGATTAAATTTATCAAGATAAATATTGATATCCCAGTTGTTTTAAGTTATTTTGTACTTAAGGCTTATTAATTAATGTAAAAAAAGGAGAATGAATATTAATGTGTGGTATTGTTGGATATATTGGTAATAAAAAAGCTACAGATGTATTGGTTGATGGTTTAAGCAGATTAGAATATAGAGGTTACGATTCAGCAGGAGTTGCTGTTTTTCGAGAGGGAGATATAATTACCAAGAAGTACAAAGGAAGACTTGCAAACTTAGATGAGGAGATTAAGAATGATCCAATAGAAGGAACTATTGGTATTGGTCATACTAGATGGGCTACTCATGGAGTGCCTTCACATGTAAATTCACATCCTCACGGTAATGCGGATAGCTCTATCGTCATAGTTCATAATGGCATTATAGAGAATTACATGGAATTAAAGGAAGGTTTAATTGAAAAAGGGTATAGGTTTTTGTCGGATACAGACACAGAGGTCATAGCTCATCTTTTAGATAGTTTATATATAGATGACATTGTTAAAACAGTTAAAGATGCTGTGGAATATTTAAAGGGATCTTTTGCCTTAGGTGTTTTATCTAAAAACGAACCAGATAAAATAGTAGCTATACGTAAGGATAGTCCTTTAGTTGTTGGAATTGGAGAAAATGAAAACTTTATAGCATCAGATATTCCAGCTATATTAAATTATACACGAGATGTATACCTGTTAGACGACGATGAAATAGCAATATTAACAAAGGAAAAAGTTACAGTGCTAGATAAATACGGTGAAGAAGCTGGCAAACAGGTGTTTAGAGTCGATTGGGATGCAGCCGATGCTGAAAAAGGTGGGTTTGACCACTTTATGTTAAAAGAGATTTACGAACAACCAAAAGCACTTAGAGATACTATGACTTCAAGACTTTACGAAGATAAGGAAGAAATAATATTAGACAAAATTAAGTTAGGTAAGGCAGAGTTAGATAAGATTAATAGGATATATATAATAGCTTGTGGTACCGCCTATCATGCAGGGTTAGTTGGGAAACATTGTATAGAAAAATATGCGAGAATACCAGTGGAGACAGATATAGCCTCTGAGTTTAGATATAGAAACCCTATAATAGATGAAAGTACATTGTTAATTGTAATTAGTCAATCAGGAGAAACTGCAGATACACTTGCAGCTATGAGACTAGCAAAAAATAAAGGCGCTAGAGTAATGGCTATTACAAATGTAGTAGGAAGCTCTGTATCTAGAGAAGCAGAAGATGTACTATATACATGGGCAGGACCTGAAATAGCAGTAGCTTCTACAAAGGCATATACTACACAACTAGCATGTATGTATATGATCGCTCTACACTTAGGTTTACTTAAAGGCAACATAGATAAAGAGTTCTTCTCTAAAATCAGAGATTCATTAATGAGTAGCATAAATACAGTGCAACAAGTAATAGATAAAGAAGGGATGATTAAAGAATTTGCATACAGAAACTTTAATGTAAGAGATGTATTTTTCTTAGGTAGAGGATTAGACTACTATGTAGGTCTCGAAGGTTCACTAAAAATGAAAGAAATATCTTACATCCATTCAGAAGCATATCCAGCAGGAGAGCTAAAACATGGACCGATAGCATTAATAGAAGAAGGTACCATAGTAATAGCATTGTGTACGCAAGAAGGTCTAACAGAAAAAATGATGAGTAATATTAGAGAAGTTAAAGCTAGAGGCGCGTATATACTGTCTATTGCAAAAGAAGGAAACAAATCCGTCGCTAAAGAGTCAGATGAAATATTCTATATTCCAGATGTAGAAGATGATATTGCAGCAATACCGACAGTAATTTACCTACAACTACTAGCATACTACCTATCAGTAGCAAGAGGTTGTGATGTTGACAAACCAAGGAATTTAGCAAAATCAGTTACAGTAGAGTAATGATGGAACATGGAAATAGTAAATGAGTGGCTTTTAAATAAAGTTGCGATGTTTATAAAAAAGATACGATGTTTTAAATAAAGTCGCGACGTTTATAAAAAAGTTGCGACGCTTTGCCCCTTTAGATATAATTATCTAAAGGGGTGTTTTTATGCCTAAAAGAAAAAGAGTATCTCAAGTTGAAAAGTGGATTAAACAAGGTCGTGGATCGGGTATTGGTACAGAGTATAAACCGTGGCTACAGATTCAAGATGTATCCTCTTTAGGTCGTTCAACTCGTTTAAAAGGAATAAAAACGAGCAGACAACATGAATTTTTATCTGATTTAGAAAGAAATTACTTTTATTTAACTGAATATTCGGACTTTGTTGTTGAAATTAGAGAGCAATTTCCTTTACTACCGTTTGAAGAAACAATTATCATTGCTGATGAGTTGGGTATTAAACATCCTACTGATCCTAAAACTGGTGAATCAATTGTTATGACAACGGATTTTTATTAACGGTTGACAAGGGACAAGGCGTATTTGAAGTAGCTCGTACAATCAAAATGAAGGATGAATTATTAAAGGAGCGAGTACTTGAAAAGTTTGAGATTGAACGTGAGTATTGGCAAAGAAGAGATATTGATTGGGGCATTGTGACAGAGGAAGAGATTCCAAAAACAATGGCACGAAACATTAGCTACATTCATGATTATTATAACATTCAGGATTATGATGTATTTCAGGAAATGAGTGCTCAACATATTGAAGATTTATCATTATCCTTAATGCAGAGGTTACTAAATGACGCACGAAGTATTCGGAATATTACGAATGAATTCGATTTAGACATACATTTGCCTTTCGGTAGTAGTGTACATAATAAAGTTAGCAATTTAAATTAGAAAAACGAAAAAGACAATACTTCTTATATGCCAAGAGGTTTGCTCTAATAGTAAAAGACCGATATCTATTACTTATTTAACATAAAATAATGGTAAATTAAATAGAATTAGAAAACTATGGTATGTGAGAGTTATATATATTATTAATTTTAATCATGTAGAAATGGATAGAAAGCTAAAGGCATATTGCAATATAGTATGTGTTAGAAGGGGGGCTTAGTTATTTAATGAGAATAATACATATGTCTGATTTACATATAGACAAAGAAAGCTGGCACGAATATAAAACATTTATTATGAATAGTTTTATTGATGATTTAAAGAGATATCATATAGAAACTCCTATTGACTGTATAATCATATCTGGTGATATGATTAATATGGGAGGTAAAAAGGATGGTGTAACCAACGCACTTGATTTTTTCATAGAAAATTTCATATTTCCAATAGCTGAAGAACTCAATATAGAGTTTTCAAGATTTTTCTTTGGGTGCGGAAATCATGAGGTAGATAGAAATGTTGTTAAAGACGGAATAGATAATTATCTTAAGATGGAATTAAATTGTATAGACTCAGTTAATAAGTATATTGTAGAAGGATATAAATCTAAATCGGATTTTCCACTTAAAAGAACACAAGATTATTATAAGTTTATGAAAAATTATTATAATAATAGTGATTTTGATTATATTGATATTACACCATTTGAGTCAACTTTTAAAATAAAAGTTGATGGTATACAGTTAGGGATATCATTATTTAATTCAGCTTGGAGATGTTATGAAAATAAAGCTAATAATATAGTAGATGAGAAAAAAATACTACTCGGAGAAATGCAGATTACCAGGTCATATACAAACCTAGAAGGTTGCGATTATAAGATAGCAGTAATGCATCATCCTTACGAATACTTTACTGATTTTGATTATAAAAATTCCAGAGATTTAATAAAAAAGCATTATGATATGCTTTTGCTTGGTCATATTCATGATGGAAATGAATGGATTAATTCTGGAATAGATGGAATGATATACAAATCACTTGCTCCTGCTAATTGGGTACAGAATATACGGACATGCTCTAATCGATATATCAATGGATACTCTATTATCGATTGTGACTTCTTAAACATGAGCATTACTCATTATTTTAGAAAATATTCAAAAAAACGTGAAGAATACTGTCCAGATGTTGATGTTAGTAATAATGATGAGCATGGTATTTTAAAATATAGTATGACTTCAATCTCAAATAAGCAATTGATGCTTTCAACTATAGCAGAATTAAACAGATTAAGAGATGTTCATGATGATAGAGTAAAAGAGCATTTATTATCCTGTACATCTAATGATTCTCTAGCACCTAAAACATTAGAAGATATTTTTGTATCACCTCGAATAATAGACAGTAAAGATAAAGCAAATGAGATAGAAACCAATGTATCACTTGAATCTATTATGGAAGAAGAAAAAAATGTAATTATATATGGACACAGAGAATCTGGCAGAACAGTGTTGCTGGATAAAATAATGTTTAATTATATAAATAATGGAGATAAATATAATAAGTTACCAGTATATATTAATCTTGATAGTATTGATAATACAATAACAGAGCAAGTTATACGTAGTAAGCTAAAGGAGTGCCTTCACAGATCAAATAAAGGAATAAACGAATTATTAGAGAAAAATCAAATAGTTTTATTATTAGATAACTTTGATGTTGAATTAAAACCTCATCAATGTGGTATAATAAATAATTTTATTGGCAAATATACTGATAATATAAAAGTAATTATGACAAGCACTTTATCATCTTCTGGGCAAATACCTTATGCTGAATTTGATAACTACATGTTTATTAAGCAATCGAGATATTTAGAAATGCTTACATTTAAATCAAAACAAATAAGAGAGCTTATGCATAAATGGTTTAATAATAGAAGTGACTATGTGACTGATGATAAATTGCAAAGCTTGCTTAAAATATTTAGGGTATTTAACTTACCCACAAATCCATTAACTTTATCTATGTTTTTATTAATAATGGAAAAAAATCCTTGTTTTGAGCCTATAAATAATGCTACTTTACTAGAAAGCTTTATTGAAAGGTTACTAGAAAGTCCTACAGATTATTTTAGAAATTCCTTTGACAGATATAATAAGAAAAATGCATTAAGGTTGATAGCTTATCATATGTATAAAGAGGATAGAGATAATTATAATTTGCCTTATAGTGAACTATTACATTTCATAGAAAATGAAATTAAAATATGGTCATTTAAAGCGTCAGATATTTTGAATTATTTTTTGGATATAGGTATATTTTATAAATATACGATTGTAACAAATTCAACTAGCCTAGAAGTTGTAACTTTTAGATTTGACTGCGTATTTAAGTTTTTTCTTACATTGCATATGGAAACAGATAAAAGTTTCTTTGAAAAAATCATAAGTGAAGATAATTACTTAAAATTTATAGATGAATTAGATTATTATACTGCAAGAAATAGAGAGAATATCAATTTATTAAATTTGATAGTAGAAAGATTAAAGGGTAGTTATGGAGAATATATAGATCGGTTTGAGAAAAATGGTAATGGATTCGATTCTTATTTTGGGCTAACTCAATCTTTTGTACAAACTTTAAATGATGATGAAATGAATCATATTAGTACAAAAACTAAGAAAAGCAAAGAAGAAGTTGATCGTTTAAATGATATAAAGTTTATTAAAGATGAAATTGCTGTCACTATAGATGCTAAAACAGAATTACCTACTTTAGCTCAGTTGGAGCGCTTATGGATATTAAGTGCCAGAGTTTTACGTAATATTGAATATGCTGAACATGATATAGCATTTGATGCTTATACTTATATACTAAAATCGGCAATAACATTTTGCATTATGTATTGTATAGTTAATCTTTTAAGTATTAACGAAGAATATGGAAATGAAGAAAATAAAGAATATGATGACGATACTAAATTATCTATACTTATGTCTTTGCATTTTATACCATTATCGTGTGAAATGATGTTATTAGATTTTATGGGAAGTAAAAAGTTAATTGAAATTTTAGATAGTAAAATTAAGAGTGATATAGATGATTTGACAGTATCAGATTTTGAGTGTTATTTATCTGTATTTTTATATACTGATTTAGAAGGAGCGAAATCCTATGAATATCTAAAAAAATATTTAACTAAAATTAGCAAGTATTATATACAAGATTCATCGTTCCTTAAGTTATCTACCTTTTTCCATGAATCAGAAGATAATTCTGCCAGAGAAAAACAATATCTAAAATTATTATTAGATATATACAAACAAAGTAAATTGAAATATAGTAGAACACCTAGTAAGTATCAAATGAATAAAATGCTTAGTTCTGAAAAAAATAGACTGATAAATTTAAAAAGAAGACAGAGTTAATTGAGTAAATATTAAGGAGGAGGTGTCTTTATGTCAGATGTTTTAATAGATTTAATTAAGGAATTTGCAGGAAATATAGACTCATTAGAATCAACAGAAATGTTTAGGTGTATCAATAAAACTTGTAATATGAGAGATGATATAGCTTTAGAATTAACAAATGTTATTAGTTTAGATAAGGTTAGACTATTAAAAAAGAATCATGATGCTGATATAAAACAAGAATAGATAATAAAAAAATGAGGATATTATGTCTTAAACATAAAACCGCCATAGTTTTTCTATGTATTTTGATCAAACTTTTTTCAAATAGATACATTAATGATATACAGAAGATCAGTACTTTCAGTAATTATTTTAATCAATCTTTTTTATAAACCTACAAAATGTGTTGAATCTGTCGAATCATAATAAAGACTGGTGAATAAGAATAAAGATTGATAAAAAATAATAAAGATTAGTGAAAGCCCAGAGGGTATTTGCAGGGAAAGGTGCTGCGAGTAGTCGCTGGGCTTTTTATTTTCACTACTTCCGAAGTACAGAGGAAACATCTCTTTCCAAAACCACTCCAGAATAGACCCCTAAAATTCCAGTAGCAAAACCACTATTTAAGAGAATACTTAAAAATAGAAGCCGAGGTTATAAGTGGTAGAAGTTATTGGTTTATGACATCAAGTGAGGTTTTAAAATTCAATTAAAAAAATATAGACTAGAGTGAGTGCAATCACTTATTAGTTTTGATTTGTACTTATCTCTTTTGAATATAGGTATAACAGTATTACAAAATATTAATTATGTGGCACTAATTTCTACTTATTGGTAAAATAATGTTAACACAAAGCAGAATTTGCATTAATTCCATTTGAAGAAACTAGTTTTATGTATTGAGCTCTAAAGTACTAAATGAGAAAATGCCATTGCAGAAGTCTATTTCATTAAACAGATTAAAAAACTTTTGAAAGTAATTGATGTTAGGAGTGTAATATGAAAAGTAGAAATATTTATATAGATGATATAAGTGTTTTTAAAGATTTAAAAATTGATTGTGGAAATTGCTTCAGCTTTTGTTGTGTAGCACTTTATTTTTCAAAAGTCGATGGATTTCCAAAAGATAAGAGTTCAGGAGAACCTTGTGTTAATTTAAATTCAGATTTTACTTGCAAAGCACATAAGGATTTAAGAAAAAAGGGACTTAAAGGTTGTACATCATATGATTGTTTTGGTGCTGGACAAAAAGTAGCTAAAATAACTTATAATGGCATTAACTGGTCTAAATCTCCTGAGTTAGCAGGAGAGATGTTTAATGTTTTCTTGCTAATGACACAACTTCATGAAATGTTATGGTATCTTAGTATGGTATATAGTCTTGAAAAAGAAGAGACGCTTAGGAATATAGCTAATATTATAATTCAAGAAACTATTGAAATTACATTATTAAAGCCAGAAGCTTTATTAAAGTTAAATATAGATATGCATAGAGAAAAGGTAAAGGAAGTATTAACAAAAGCAAGTGAAAAAATAAGAAGTAAATTTGTTAGTAAAAACAATCAAACATTAAGTAAAAATTATATTGGTAAAAATTTAAAGAGTGTAAATTTAAGAGGAACAGATTTAAGTGGTGCTTTACTTTTAGTTACAGATTTGAGTAATAATGATTTGAGTGGAGTAAATTTAATCGGCACTGATATGAGAGATACAAATATTAAGGCAACAAATTTACAAAATAGCTTATTTATTACTCAACAACAAGTAAATAATGCTAATGGTGATTCAAACACGAAATTACCTGCTTCATTAACGATACCTAAATATTGGAGCAAATAATTATATTAAATTATTCTTATATTACGTCATGATAGTAGTGTCTGTAATAGGGTTGCAAACTGCTGGCTGTAATATATGTTATAAAAACAATTGTATTTATAAGGTTTATGGTTGAAATCAACTACTCTAGTACCACTCATAGCCTGTACGATAGTAAGAGTCTCTAAACCGTAAGGTGGATTATGAGGCCCTTCAAAAGTCATAAGTTGTACAGTGGTCTTAAAATAATAACTACCATCTTCTAATCTTTCGATATTTATTATTTTTGCATCAAACGAAACATATACAAAATATTGTACTATAATTTACCATAAAATTGGTTGTTAATATCTATTATAAAGGGGTTTATAAAATACATGTAAGAAAATGTCAAGTTAATGTAAAAAAATATCATATATACATAATATGGATAGTGCATTATAATAATTATTTGGTTTAAAATTTATAAAAAGGAGGACTTATTTTGTTTAATCGAAAATGTATTGAATGCAATAATGATATTACATGGGGTGCTATGATTAAATCATATTTTATTTTTAATAAGCCTATCAAATGTACAGATTGTAAATCTTTATTACACATAAATAGAGGTTCTAAATTTTTGATGCTTTTTCTTTTAATTGTAATTCCAGGGCTATATAGGATTGTTTTTAATAATTTTACATTAGAAAAGAGTATTTTTGTTTTGCTTATATGGTATATTATTATATTATTAATTTTTCCATTGTTTTCAAAGTTTCATATTGAAGATGGATTTCCTAAATAAATATTTTATTTTCATTGCCAAATATATTAGAAAATAAATAGGGGGTAGTAATTGTGTCTAATTGGAAATGTATAAAATGCAGTAGTGATATTAAATACGGAGCTATTCTTAAATCATATATTTTTACAAATACTAAGCCTATCAAATGTAATGAATGTAAGTCTTTGTTGTATGCAAATAAAGGTTCGCGTTTATGGCTGATATTAGCAATTGCACTACCAATGGGGTTTTTAGATTTTTTAAATAGTTTTCCACTAATCCAAAGATTAAGTATCTGGATAATATGGCTTGCTTTAGTAGTGCTTACTTATCCATTAGTAGTTAAATTTCGTATAGATAAAGAATTGTAATACACTACATATTAAGCAATTCAATAAGGTTGACGAGAAATTATAAAAATGAAAATTTTACCTGATGCTGTAGCTAAAGATGGGAATTATGAGTTAATGATAGACTTTAATGAAATTGAATGCTTTAGCTTAGATGTTTTCATAGTGAATTAATTATAAGGATATTATTAAGGTTGATATAATGCAGAAAAAGAAGAGATATAGTACTATATGCACTTTAAACTATTCATTTAACTGGAAAATTTGATCAATAGGAGTATTTAATAATCTGACAAGTTTCATTGCTAATTCAAGAGTAGGATTGTACTTATCGTTCTCAACGGCTATAATGGTTTGTCTTGTTACACCGAGTTGGATGTGCAACATCTTCATGGCGTAATCCTAATTCCTTACGTAATGTTTTTATATTATTTTTCATCACATTACAGACAGTTTGTTCGTCATATAAAGTTTGCTCCCAAAGAAGATAATGTTTTGAATGCAAACAATCGAAAATAGAATAAATGGTAACTTTCCACTGTTTATAAAATCTACTGCAAGCCATATAATTAAGGCTATATTCACAAATGTTGACGACAACCTCATAGACTTGAAGTTAATTGAAATTTCCATTTCATCTGCTTTTTTAAACTTCATTGAAATATCCTCCTCATTCAGATGTAAAAACATATTTACTTATGTTATGCTAGATTAAATATAATGTCTATAACTCTTAACATTATATTTAAGGGAAGTGTAAAAAGTCATATTAAATCAACTATTCTAGTGCCACATATATCTTGTGCTATAGTAATAGCCTTTAAATCACTATTATCATTAAAATATTTAATACTATAGGTAAAAGATATATTAAGATCCTTAAGGTAGAAATAAATACAAAGAAAAGAGTGATTTGTTATATGAGTCTATTTGCAATAAAAAAATACAAAGGTATATTACTTTTTATGCTTATGTACTGGGCAATATGTTTTATAATGCTGATTAAAAGCTACAACTTTTTATATGCTATGTTGGCTTGGAATATTTTTCTGGCTACTTTGCCTTTGATATTTATTAATTATTCACTGTTACAGAGTAAAATGAATAAGAAGGTATGGGCATTTATTTTTGGAGTACTATGGCTTATATTTTTCCCTAATTCAGTTTATATGATAACTGATTTTATCCATATATCAAATGATAACTTAATCCTTTATCAAGAAGTAGCTCCCTATTCTATTGACAATGGAATTATCTATAGTAATGAAATAATGCATTGGGTTAAATTATTAGTTATCGGAATAGGAGTTATGTATGGATTGCTGATTGGCTTAGAATCACTTAATATCTTTTATCGTTCACTAAATGAAAGAATACCGAAACTAATAAGTTGTTTAATTGTTGCAGGAGTGTCATTAGTTAGTGGATTTGCGGTCTATATTGGTAGATTTTTAAGATTTAATAGTTGGGATTTATTTATGCCATTGCATCTGGTAAGAGCGGTAATGGCTAATGTTAATATATTTGCAGTAGAGTTTACTCTTGGCTTTGCTGGATTTATACTTATTATATTTCTGTTATACGTTTTGTTTCGAAATGATATGGGGTAATCTCATAAAATGATAAAATATTGTATTGCTGAAAGCTACCTATGTGTGCTATCTGGGTCGCTGTAGGCAGGACCTCTACTGTTTTTCGCGCATTACAGATACTAAGACTCCCCAACCCTGACAGAACCGATTTAATTGCTCATGCCTTTCAGGCTAGAAAAATTGGGTATCAATGCCATTTCAAGATTAAGATAGTAAAGATAATAAGTGGAAGATTAAGTGCCTGTGAAATCATGATTAGTTTACCTAATATTCAGCAAGGATTAAGAAAATCGCTACTGAATTAAGTCACTTTATAGCGAAGGAGTAAAACAAGATGGAAATAGACATACGAAAATATCAAGACACTGATTTAACTCAAATGTTAATAATTTGGAATAATATTATTGAAAATGCTGATGCTTTTCCTCAAATGGATATTTTAAATGAAAAAGAAGCAAAAAGTTTTTTTAAGGATCAAACATATACAGGTATAGCGGTGTTAGATAATCAAGTGGTTGGATTGTATATTTTGCATCCTAATAATATAGGTAGATGCGGACATATTGCAAATGCGTCTTATGGTGTACATGAGAAATATAGGGGGTTTGGCATAGGAGAAAAGTTAGTTCGTCATTCAATGAAAATTGGAAAGATATGTGGATTTTCTTTGTTACAGTTTAACGCTGTAGTTAGCTCAAATACATCTGCTATTTACCTTTATGACAAAATAGGATTTCATAGAGTAGGCACTATTCCTAATGGATTCCTCCTTGGTAATGAAAAGTTCGAAGAAATAATAATATATTATATTGAATTATAGAGGCAACATATTTTAAAAGTAATAACTTTCACTACTTGAATATAAATTACATAAATATAAACCTAGAACAAATAATAAGTTCAAATATCTAGACAAGTGTGTGATTATGTTTTGAGTTATATTTATGGGTATACATATAAAGTAATCATATATGATAAAAGTGTACATTAATTCGATTAACATGTGCTATAATGTAACGAGTTTATAATCATAATTAAAAAGCATGTATTACTATGAAGTAAAAACAAATATGAAAGTTGGTGGTAGTTTATGGACTCTGGACCCATATGTGGAGAAGATAGTAGTTTGAAAACAAAATATCAAATTGAGAGCCATGACTATCATTTTTCAAAAGGTATAAGTGGCTCTTAAAAAGGAGGGCTAATCATGACAGACCAAATTATGAATTTAATTGAGGAAGGCAAATTTTCTCAAGCCAGAAACGAAATTATTGAAATGAATGTAGTAGATATTGCCCATTTTTTAGAACAATTAGAAGAAGAAAAATTATTGGTAATGTTTAGATTGTTACCTAAAGAAATAGCAGCTGATGTATTTTCGTATATTTCTAGTGAACTTCAACAATATATTATCGAAGTTATTGCCGATAAGGAAATTAAAAGTATTATCGATAAGCTTTTTCTCGATGATACTGTAGATATTTTAGAAGAAATGCCAGCAAATGTAGTTAAGAAAATATTAAAAAATACTAGTCAAGATAGAAGAGAATTGATCAACCAGTTTCTTAATTACCCAGAAAATTCAGCTGGCAGTATCATGACAATTGAATACGTAGATTTAAAAAAAGAAATGAATGTTAAAGAGGCTATCGATCATATAAAGAAAATAGGTGTAGATAAAGAAACGATAAACACTTGTTATGTAATGAATAAGAATAGAAGATTAGAAGGGATTATATCATTAAGAAAACTAATTTTAAGTGATGAAGAAACTCTTATAGAGGATATAATGAACACTAATATTATTTCAATTCAAACTTACGCAGATCAAGAAGATATAGCTGCACTCTTTAAAAAGTATGATTTATTGACAATGACCGTTGTCGATAATGAAAATAGATTAGTAGGAATTATTACCATTGACGATGTAGTAGATATTATTGAACAAGAAAATACTGAGGATTTTCAAAAAATGGCAGCTATGCAACCATCAGATGAAGAATATTTAAAGACATCTGTATTTAACTTGGCGAAACATAGAGTGTTATGGTTATTAGTTCTTATGATTTCAGCAACTTTTACAGGTAATATTATAAGAAGATACGAGGACGCATTATTATCTGTGGTAGTTTTAGCTTCATTTATTCCAATGTTAATGGATACTGGAGGAAATTCTGGTTCTCAATCTGCCACACTAGTGATTAGAGGTATTGCATTAGAAGAGATAAAGTTAAAAGATATCTTGAAAGTTCTATGGAAAGAACTTCGCGTAAGTATTATGGTAGGTTCAACGCTAGCAATAGTGAATTTTATACGAATATATTACTTTGAAAAAGTAGATTTAAATGTAACTATAGCAGTATGTGTTAGTTTATTGATAACAGTAGTAGTTGCTAAAATTGTGGGTGGTGGATTACCAATTATCGCAAAAAAACTTAAATTAGATCCTGCGGTAATGGCAGCACCACTTATTACGACAATTGTCGATGCTGTAGCTTTAATATCCTACTTTTCAATAGCTTCTCGTTTACTAGGACTTTAACATAATAAATTTAATTAGTGAGAGTAAATACTCTCGCTTTTTTTGTGTAAAAAAGTTCATTAGTACTATAAATGTATAAGATGCTAAATTTTAAAAATATAAAAGTATAAGGTTTAGCTTTACAATAAATACTATCAATAAGGTAGGTGATTTATGTGAAGAGATTATATATATATTTATTTATTATAGTATTATTATTTACGACAATAACGATGGGATGTAATCGTAAGGAAGAAGAAAAGAAGGCTGAAAACGAAAAGCCACCTTCTACCATGAAGGAATTTCAAAAATTAACTGATCAAGTTGTAGAAAGTACAATGGAAAAAAAATGGGCTGATAGTTTGACTAAAACCAAAGAAATACAGTCGAAATGGAATGAATTATACCCAGATTTACAGAAAAAAGGTATTTCAAAAGATAATGTAGACAGCTTCGTAAAAGACTTAAATGTTCTATCTGATGCTCTTATAGCAAAAACTCTAGAACTTCCAGCAGTAGAAATACAAGAAGAAAGCAAACCTCCAGTTGATGAGCAACAGAGTGGTGAAGAGGAAAGCCAACAAACTAGTGCTCAACAATCAAGTGATGAAAACGAAAAAAAAGAACAAGATCCTGAGAAGGCATTACTAGAAGTTGACCCTATGCTTGGAATTACCCAACAGGAACTTGTTGTAGTGGATGCATCTGTAGAACTATTAAAGCATATACCAAATTTTATATTGTTATTTGATGCACCTGTCCCAGCTCCTGTGTATCAATTAAAATATTTAGTGTATAATACCAATCTTACTTCAAAAAAAGGTAACTGGAATGAAACTGATAAAACTATGAAAGAGATTAATGAGACATGGAGTACTGTAGAGACGAAGGCTTTAGAGGCTAATGAAGATGCGAAAACTCAAATAGATCAGAGCATAAAAGAACTCGAGATTGTAATAAAACAAAGAAATGAAAGACTAGTTGGATTAAAAAGCAATGTTACTATAGAAGTTATTGAAAAACTAATTGAAGCTTTTGAAAAAGAGTAAAAGTATAGTAGTGGATAAAAGAAGAAGTTTAATATTCAGTAGAGGATGAAGAAAACCCCTACTGAATAAAGTTTCACTTTATTATTTGCTTATTGTAACATTGGTTACATAAGTAATGTCATAAAGAGAGTATACTAAGTTTATAAAATAAAAACTGTGGAGGTAATAGTATGAAAATAGAGAGAAATATGACAATAGGTGAAGTAGTAAGAAAATATCCAAATTTAATACCAGTGCTTGGGAGTTTTGGTATGGGCTGTGTAGGATGCCCTTCAGCACAATCAGAAACATTAGAAGAAGCAGCTAGTGTTCATGGAATAGATGTAGATGAATTGATGAAGGCGTTAAATAATGAGGTGCAATAAAGTGAAAGTATTAGTGCCTGTTAATGCGGGATAAATCATAGATTGTGAAGTAATATCATAGCATTATATTTAATGTTAAATTCAATTGTGATAGGAGAATAGTATGAGTTTAAATTTAGGTAAAATACATTATTGGTTATACGATAAAATTCTATGGTTCGAGTCTTTAGAGAGCGAGATTATAAATAAAGCTATGGAGGATAAACTGCCAGTTCAAGAATGGTTAAAATATATGGATGTAAATTTTGGTGAACCTACTGGAGGTGAAGCCTTAGAAGCTATTATTGACACATCTAATATACATGGTTGGCTTCAAGAAAGAATTGCTGTAGTTGAGGCAAGGCAGTCCTATTTAATAACAAAAATTTTAGAGAATAATGCTGATTATAAAACAAAAATTAAAGATATATTTATAGCGCAAGGAAAACAAACAGCTTTAGAATATAATGAAGAGTATCTTACTGCAGAAGATGTGTATAATACTATAAACGATTACATTTTAGAAGGTATGCCTTGTGATAGAGTTAATGAAGTGCTAGAATCCAGTGGTGATAAAATTATATGGAAAAGAACTACTTGTTTACACGAAAAGTATTGGAAAAGTGTGGGTGGAGATATAGCAGTCTTTTATGAGTTGAGGGATGCCTGGATAAAATCTTTTGTCAATAATTTGAGAGGCAAATTCAAATATGAAAAAGTATCACAAGACACACAAATGATATGTGGATGAGAGGTGGATTATGAATAATAGTATAGAGTTAATGGTAGATGAACATAAGTATATTAAGAGAATGCTAGTAGTAGTTAGAAAGAACTGTTTTAAAGTATTGAAGGGAGAAGACGTCGACTATAACGATTTTTTTCTTATGATAGATTTTGTGAGAAACTACGCCGATAAGCATCATCATGGTAAAGAAGAAGAATTGCTTTTTAATAGGATGATGAATGAACAAGGACCTACTGCTGAAAAATTAGTAAGGCATGGTATGTTAGTAGAACACGATTTAGGACGCCTAAATATGCAAGAATTAGAAATTGCATTAAAGAATGTAATGGAAGGTGACGAAGAAGCTAAACTAGATGTTATTGCCAATGCAATATCGTACACACATTTGCTATATAGACATATAGATAAAGAAGATAATGTAGTATATAAGTATGCTGAAAATGGACTTTCCTCAGACACTTTAGAAGAAATCAATAGGCAATGTATTGATTTTGAAGAAGAAGCAAGAAAGAACAATGTACAAGAGAAGTACATTACATTATTAGAGGATTTAGAAGCAAAGTTATTATAAAAAAAGAACTGTTCTTCATTGAGAGGAATAGTTTTTTTTAGGTTGTTTAAATTTTTAGGTGCAGCTGGAAACTTAATTATTTCTTGTTTTTTTCGACAGAGTTTGATAAATTAAGAGTAATTAAAATAAGGAGATGGTTGTATGATAAAATGGAGCGACGATTATTTAGTTGGAGTAGAAGTTATAGATCAACAGCATAAGGAGTTATTTCGCATAGCAGGTGACGCGTATGACCTATTAAAAAATGAATTTGTCACTGACAAATACGATAAAATCGTAGACCTTATTGGAGAGCTAAAAGATTATTCCGTATTTCACTTTAAGACTGAGGAAGCACATATGATAGATATTGGATATAAAAAGTATTTATCTCATAAGTCGCTACATAATGATTTTATTGAAACTGTTAATAAGATTGATTTGGAAAAAGTAGATGAACAACAAGATGAATACATACTATCAATTATAGAATTTGCAGTAGATTGGATTGTAAAACATATTTACGAAAATGATAAACTTATTGTGATGTAAATAAAAACTGAAATCAAATTCATAATATATATAAAGGGCAGAAATGTCCTTTATATATATTATGGCGAAGTAATAAGCCAAATCACTCCTTACAGACATTTGGCGTCTACCGCGTAAAACTCGCAAAGCGTGTTTATTGTGTTTCTCTAGAACATCCCCGAGTACACACTATTAGCTAACAAAATATTAGGTATTTATCATAGATAGTATTCAACAAAATAAATATTGTACTGATATTACTTAGTCAAGGTAAATTTCTACGATTCAATTCATAAAATTGATTTCAATGATAATTAATGGGCATATATGTATATATATAGATAATAATTAGGATAATAAGTACTATTGTTATTAAAACTTATGTTTAGTTTTAGAATACCCTATCAATTAATAAAAAGTCGGAAGATATAAAGGTGTGTTTTTATTGAGCTTAGAACGATTTATAGATGAGTGGGAGGCATCAAAAAAAGATTCTGAATTATCACAAATCAAAGATTATTGGGAAGTAAGGGCAGATGAGTTTAATGATCATGACAAATCTAATTACGATGATATTATTCCTTTATTTGAGGAAAGAGGTATTGTTAAATCAAACTACGATATATTAGATATAGGTTGTGGTCCGGGAAAACTATCTATAAATATAGCGAAAAAAGTACGTTCAATTACAGGCATTGATATCTCAGAGAAGATGGTTAAACATGCAGAAGAAAATGCTGAATATGTAAATTTAAAAAACACAAGTTTTAAGGTAGCGTCATGGCAAGAAATTAATTTACGAGAAGAAAGCTTTCATAAAAAATTTGATGTAGTTATAGCCTCTATGACTCCAGGAATTAATAGCTATGATACTCTAAGCAAAATGTTGGATGCTAGCAAGAATCATTGCTTTTTAAGTTCATATGTATATCGTAAAGACCTCAGAAATGAAATTGAAGACCATTTAGCTGAAAAGAGTAAAGAAAGTCAAAAAAATAAAATTTATTACGTATTCAATATTTTATGGGAATTAGGTTATTTTCCTGAATTATTATATAAAGACGTAGATGTTACTAATGTTTATACTTATGAAAAAGCTGTTGAAATTTACATTACAGAGTTTTTAGCTGAAGGGTATAAGAAGAAAAAAATAGAAGAATTTCTATTATCAAAGACAAATGATGAGGGGATGGTAGTTCAAAAATATAGTGCCAAGGTTGCTTGGATGCTTTGGAATTGTAAAAAATAGTGTAAAATTTTATTGTGTATTTTTAATAGTTAAACTATCACCAATTATTTACGGAATGTTAGATACTAATTATATATTTAATTGTTGAAAAACATGAAATATGTTAATATTGTATCAGGGTTTCGAAGAAGAAGGAGTGTTAAAATGGATTATAAAATTACTGACAAGGTAACTTGGGTTGGAAAGATTGATTGGGAACTAAGAAAGTTTCACGGTGATGAATATTCTACAAAGAGAGGTACATCTTACAATTCGTACCTTATAAAAGATAAGAAAAATGTATTGATTGACACGGCATGGTTGCCTTACGATAAAGAATTTGTGAGTAACTTAAAAAAAGAAATTGATTTAAAAGAGATAGACTACATTGTTATGAATCATAATGAAGTGGATCATAGTGGAGCTTTAATTGAATTGATGCGAGAAATACCCAACACGCCTATATATTGTACTGCAAACGGCGCAAAAGTTTTAAAAGGGCTTTATCATGAGGATTGGAATTTTGTAACAGTTAAGACAGGAGATACTCTAGATATCGGAGATAGCAAGTTGGTATTTATTGAAGCTAGGATGCTACATTGGCCTGATACTATGTTTACTTATATGACTGGAGATAATATTCTGTTTAGTAATGATGGCTTTGGTCAACATTTTGCAACGGAAAATCTTTACAATAATACTGTAGACCAAGCTGAATTATATCAAGAGGCATTAAAATATTATACAAATATTTTAACTCCATTTAGTGTACTTGTTAAAAAGAAAATTGAAGAGATATTGAGTTTTAACTATCCGTTAGACATGATTTGTCCTAGCCATGGAGTAATATGGCGTGATAATCCAGTTCAGATTGTTGAAAAATACCTAGAGTGGGCAGATAATTATCAGGAAAACCAAATTACTTTAGTATACGATACTATGTGGAATGGAACAAGAAGAATGGCTGAAACAATAGCTAAAGGGATTAAAAGTGTAGATGACGAGGTTACTGTTAAACTTTTAAATTGTGCTAAAACTGATAAAAATGATATTATGGTAGAAGTTTTTAAATCTAAGGCAATTTTAATAGGATCATCTACAATAAATAAAGGGATTCTGTTTTCAGTAGCTGGCAATATTGAAATGATAAAAGGTTTAGGGTTTAAGAATAAAAAAGCAGCTGGATTTGGTGCTTATGGTTGGAGTGGAGAATCTGTTAAAATTATTACTGAAGAAATAGAAAAGTGTGGTTTGAAACTAGTAGACGAAGGTATAAGAGAATTATGGAATCCAGATAAAGATGCATTAGAAAGATGTTTTGAATATGGAAAAGAATTTGTAGAAAAAATAAAGTGAAACTTTATATCAGTGGGAGTTTTAGAGACTGTTAATGCGGGATAAGAAACTTGAGTTTTGCAGCAAAGTATCATATCAATTAGATGATACTTTGTTTTTTTAGATACAAAATTTAGACTGACTCACTATAATCCAAAAATAATTTATATCATATATTTGAGTGATCGTTTATAGTGTTTACTTTATCCTCCCGCAGATTGCTTCGACCGCTTTGCGGTCTCAGTCGTTGGCACTTGCTCATAGAATTCATTTCCTTTTCTCGTGCAAGCTCGGAAAATGACTTGAATTCTGCGAGCCAATCTGCTGGTTCGGATATTATATCCCCAAATGGGCATAAATATTATATCTATTTAATTGGAGGGATATTAATGAAAATGTTAATCTTATTTTATTCAACTTATGGTCATACTTATAAGATGGCAGAAGCTGTAGCAGAAGGGGCAAGAGAGATTAAAGATGCTGAAGTTACTATCAAAAGAGTTCCAGAAACTTTGCCAGTAGAGGTTATAGAGCAGATAGGCGCATTAGAGGCTCAAAGTGTATTCAGTCATATTCCTATTGTAAATACAGGAGAACTTTCTGATTACGATGCTATTGTATTTGGTACACCTACAAGATTTGGGAATATGGCAGGACAAATGAGAAATTTCTTAGATACTACAGGTGGTCTATGGGCATCTGGTTCGTTAATAGGAAAGGTATCAGGTGCATTTACAAGTTCCGGCACTCAACATGGCGGACAAGAATCTACTATTCTCAGCATTCATACAACATTGTTGCATCATGGGATGATTATTGTTGGGTTACCATATAGTTTTTCAGGGCAATCTGGTGTTGACGAAGTCAAAGGTGGGAGCCCTTATGGTGCATCAACTATTGCAGGTGCGAGTGGAGAGAGACAACCAAGTAAAATAGAATTAGATGGAGCTAGATTTCAAGGAAAGCACATTGCTAGTATTACAAGTAGATTAGGAGTTCAGGGTGATCCAATTAAGACTAGAACTTTTGATTTGTAGATTAAATTGAGTCACTGGACAAATATTTGTATGTTTTTTTATGTTTTTATTGTGTTTTTTTTGACAAACTATTATATAATAAATAGTTAATAAAATAACTTAATGGCATATCTTCTTAAATCAAGCTATAATAATAGTAAGATGTATTTTAGGGGGTGAGTCAATGAAGTTGCAAGAATATCTAAACATGCAAAATGAATACCTAATTAAGAATTTGTCCCTAAGTGAAAACGTTTACCAGACTATTGATAAAGACGTATATAAAGAACTGTATAATCATTTTACTAATACTACAGAAGCTTTTCACTTATTAACTTATTCAAATGATTCTGATTTTCACAGTACTGAGTTCTATGTAATGACTAACGAATTAATGCTAGACAGCTGTTCAATAATTAATAATGATGATGTTAAACTCCAGATTAATTATAATGAAAATACATTAGTGTTTACATTAAACCTTCAAGAATCTAAGACCAAGGTACCTATTGTATTTGATTTGGTGGATAAACAGATTAGTTTTGAATTGTCACAGTTGCTAAAACAAAAATATATTAATCTGCACTTTTTATCATGTACAGATAGTGTGTTGAACACAGATCATTCAGTAAAGGTATTCATTACGGAAAAAATAAAGTCTAAAATTTTAGAATCTTTAGAGTTATTCTTAAATTATTATAACTTAGAGGAACAAGAACCTATAGTTAATTTTGAAGACTTATTAATTAGCACAGAAACATCGTATTTAAAGATTACGATAAATCGTAATGATGTGGAGACGATGAACGTTAGCAAATACGAGATTATGTTAAAAACACTTTATCCTAACGTCCTCATGACTCACAATTTTCATGAAAATGTCGACTTGGTTATAAACGGATACGAAGATGATACTAGGGAAATATGGCAAATTCCAGAGGTAAGGAAATTTGTTAAAAAGTTGAACAAAAGATTTGATCAATGGTTTTACTTCTTGGATAAAAACTCTGATAGCTTGTACTGGCTGACAATGTGTCTATGCGGTAAGGGTTTTGGAGAAAAAGATAAGTTATTAATGAACAATCTAGCATTTAATGATTTTATCAATGATCAGTTAAAGAGCTTAAGTGAACTGTGTTACTATTTAAATGATCCCAATAAATACAATGAAATTAAAGAAGGCGTATTTATTTATTATGGGATAATAGTATAAAAGTCAGTTATTTAACCTGTAGGAGTTTATAAACTCTACAGGTTATTTTTTTAAGATTAGGTTGCTAAGGGCTAATTTTTCTATTTTGATTTAATCTCCTTTAGAGTTGATATTATTATATGGTTAGCATAGTAGAGTTGTATTATAATAGATATCAGAACTGATATTTAAAGATTGTGTGAAATAATTTTTGGTAACAATATGATTTATAGTAATCATTATGGGTATATATTAATTAAAAAGTTAGTCTTATAGACATAAAAATCTATGGAGTTTTTTTATACTAAGACTTTCTATAGAAGGTTGCTGCTTTATAGTTATTATATACTTAAATCAGGTTAACTAAGGTTACCTGATTTTTACATCGAAATTATTGCTATTGTACCTATTATAAAAAAATACCAGCAACTATAAGGTATTTAAAGCAAGGGAGGATACTATATTGAAGTACAAAGATTATTATGAAGTATTAGGGGTAGACAAAAAAGCAACACAAGAGGATATAAAAAAATCATATAGAAAATTAGCAATGAAGTATCATCCGGATACTAACCCAAATAATAAAGCTACAGATGAAAAGTTTAAAGATATTAATGAGGCATATGAAGTTCTTGGAGATACAGAAAAGAGAAGTAAATACGACCAATTTGGTTCTCAAAGTCAATTCCAAGGAGGTGCAGATTTTGACCCATCGAAATATGGGTTTGGTGGACAAAATACTCAATATAAATATAGCAGTGGTGGAGATAGTGACTTTAGTGATTTTTTCAATGCCTTTTTTGGAGGAGGAGCAGATTTCGATGTAGAAAATATGTTTCATTCTTCTCGTGGAGGTCGACAAAGAGCAGTAAAGGGAAATGACGCAGAATTAGATGTGAAAATAACACTTGAAGAAGGTTATAGTGGAGTACAAAAAAATCTTTCTCTTAGAATTGGAGATGAAACTAAATCTTTGAATTACAAAGTTCCCAAAGGAATACAAGAAGGTGAAAAGATACGTTTAAAAGAGCAAGGGCATAAGGGTCAAGGCAATGGAAAAAATGGTGACCTCTATATAAAGTTTCAGTTTATCAAAGAGGAAAATAGGGTTTTAGAGGGTAACAATCTTCATGTAGTAGTCGAGCTGCTACCATGGGAAGCTGCTTTGGGTACTCAAAAATCAATTAAAACATTAGAAGGAACAATATCTGTAAAAATACCCAATGAAATTCAAACTGGCAAGAGAATACGATTAAAAAATCAAGGGTATATCGATAAACAATCTAATAAAGGAGATTTATTTATAACAATTAAAATAATCAACCCTACTATTATAACTAAAGAGCTTAAAGAATTATTTATAAAGATGAGCGAAATTTCCGGGGAGAAATAATTAGAATATATAAGTGAAATTAATTTTAGGGAATTAGCTCTACTTAATCTATCTTGAATAATAATTTTAATTATAGAGGAGGTAAACTATGAATATTGAAAAATTCACTGAGAAATCCCAACTAGCTATTCAAGAAGCTCAGAGTATGGCCATAAGAATGGGAAATCAAGAAATCGATGGAGAACACTTACATTTTAGTTTGTTGACTCAAGAAGAAGGCTTAATACCTAGATTGATTAACTATATGGGTATAAATCTAGAATTATATAAAAAGGATTTAGAAGAGGAAATTGCAAAATTTCCAAAAGTCTATGGTAGTGGTGCAAATAATTTGTATACTACAAGAAGACTAAATGAGTTGATTCTTAAAGCAGGAGATGAAGCAAAAACATTTAAAGATGAGTATGTAGGTGTAGAGCATATTTATATCTCTCTGTTAAAGGAGAAAGATACTCTTTCAACTAAATTATTTCAAAGACATGGAATCACTTATCAAAAGTTTATGGAAGCACTTAGTAAAATAAGAAGTAATCAACGGATTCAAAGTAAAAATCCTGAAGAAACTTATGAAGCTTTATCTAAGTTTGGTAGAGATTTAGTTGATATGGCTAAAAGTGGAAAGTTAGATCCTGTAATAGGTAGAGATGAAGAAATAAGAAGAGTAATTAGAATACTATCTAGACGGACAAAAAATAATCCAGTTCTTATCGGAGAACCTGGTGTTGGTAAAACTGCTGTCGTAGAAGGGTTAGCACAAAGAATCTTAAAAGGAGATGTGCCCGAAGGCTTAAAAGATAAAACCATATTTGCACTAGATATGGGGGCATTAATAGCAGGAGCAAAATTCAGAGGAGAATTTGAAGAGAGGCTAAAAGTTGTTCTAGATGAAATTCAAAAATCTGAAGGTAGAATACTCCTGTTTATTGACGAGTTGCATACTATTGTTGGCGCAGGAAAAGCTGAAGGTGCTATGGATGCAGGGAATTTATTAAAACCTATGCTGGCACGAGGAGAACTACATTGTATAGGAGCAACTACACTAAAAGAATATAGGGAATACATTGAAAAAGATGCTGCATTAGAAAGAAGATTTCAACCAGTTATGGTCGATCAACCAACTGTAGAAGATACTATTTCAATACTAAGAGGACTTAAAGAAAAATTCGAAATTCATCATGGCGTAAGGATTACAGACGGCGCAATAATATCTTGTGCAGTGTTATCGGATAGATATATTTCCGATAGGTTTTTACCTGATAAAGCTATTGATTTAATGGATGAGGCAGCATCGATGATTCGAACAGAAATCGACAGTATGCCTTCAGAACTCGATGAAGTAAGCAGGCGAATTATGCAATTAGAGATTGAAAGACAAGCATTAAAAAAAGAAAAAGATATGGGATCAAAGGAAAGATTAGAAATAATTGAAAAAGATATTTCAACTCTTAAAGATAAAGCCGATGGTATGCAAGCACAGTGGGAAGCAGAGAAAAATAATATCTCTAAAGAAAAACAGATAAAACAAGATATAGAACAAGTTCAAAGAGAAATTGAACAAGCAGAGAGACAGTATAACTTAGAAAAATTAGCAGTACTAAAACATGGAAAGTTACCAGAATTAGAAAAATTATTAGTAGAGGCAAAAGAAAAACAAAATAGACAACTATTAAAAGAAGAAGTTACAGAAGAAGAGATTGCAGAGATTGTATCTAATTGGACTGGAATACCAATAACGAAATTGATTGAAAAAGAAAGAGATAAGCTATTGCAACTAGAAAGTATACTTCGAGAGAGAGTTATAGGCCAAGAAGAAGCAATAACTGCTGTAAGCGATGCAGTGTTACGTGCTAGATCTGGTTTAAAAGATATTACAAAGCCTATTGGGTCATTTATTTTTCTAGGACCTACTGGGGTAGGAAAGACAGAATTATCAAAAGCTTTAGCTGAGGCATTATTTGATAGTGAAGACAGTATCGTACGTATAGATATGTCAGAATATATGGAAAAACACGCAGTTTCTAGGCTGATTGGTGCTCCTCCTGGTTATATAGGATACGAAGAAGGTGGACAATTAACAGAAGCTATTAGAAGAAAACCTTATTCAGTAATTTTGTTTGATGAAATAGAAAAAGCCCATCCTGAAGTATTTAATGTGTTACTACAATTATTAGATGATGGAAGACTTACAGATAGTCAAGGTAGGACAGTTAATTTTAGTAATACAGTTGTTATTATGACTTCAAATTTAGGTAGTCAAGAATTGTTAAAGGGAATTAGTAAATCAGGAGAATTAGATAATGAAATTAGGGAGAGTGTTCTAAATAGACTTAATGAATACTTCAAACCAGAGTTTTTAAATAGAATTGACGAAATAGTTTTATTTAAGCCTTTAGGAATGGAAGAAATTATAAAAATTATTGACATTACTTTAGGCTACTTGATTCAAAAATTACGTGAGCGAAAGATAAAACTAAGTGTTACAGAAGGTGCTAAAGAATTTATGGCAAAGACAGCTTATTCATCTACTTATGGTGCAAGACCTATAAAAAGATATATACAAAAAAACATAGAGACTGAAATTGCAAGGAAAATTATAGGTGGCACTTTAGAAGAGGGTAGTATATTAGAGATTGACATTGATAGAGAAAATTTAGTATTTAAAACATAGGAATAGGTACAAAAGATGTAAATAATATTCATTTCCCATTAATGGGCACTAAGACTCTCGCGATTACTAAAGAAGGAATAGAATACTTTGAAACATTCATACACTATATCATGCCGGTAGGGGCGCACTATGTGCGCCTTTTTTAATATCCTTGGGAAAAGTATCTCAACAATTATTGTAAATATATTAATCCCCGTACTAAGACTCACACTTCAATCTTTAACCTTAATAGCCACTAAATTTTACATATTTATATAAATAAATGGCTAAATGTCACGCTATATGGTTTATTTATCACATGTATCTTGTATATTTAAGTTAATTTATTATAATAAAACTAAGAGTAATCAGCAAAAAAACATACGATAAATAGAAGAGTTTGCATATTCAATTTTCTGTTATAATGTATTTGGAACAAAACATAAAGGGTAAATAAAAAAGCAATAAATATTGTTTCTTCAATGTATTTTATCAAAAATTATATTAAAGCAAAAACAATTATTTGCAAAATAATATAGTTTTATAAGTTCACATAATTTATTATTAATGTTAATATATATATAATATAATAAATTTTATATACTTATAGTTTGAACGATATATGCTCATAATTGTCTTTCTTTTTTAATGGAATATTATTTTATACGAGAGGGGGGAAATAGTACATTTTCCAAATGTTTAGACAATTATTGAGAGTATAAATAATAGAAACATATTACAAAGGAGGATAAAAATATGAAAAAAGTGATTGCTTTATTGTTTTTAGCGATGATGTTTTTAAGTTTTACATCCATGGCATATGCACAAGAATCAGATTTAGGTTATGAAGACATGAACGAAAAAGAAGTAAAGGCAGAATTACTAAAAATAAGAGAAAATTTCTCAGACGAAATGAAACTAGCAGACCAATTGTCATACAATTATTCCCTAAAAACTAATGCGGAAAAAATGAATGATGATCTTCACATAGTAGCAGTATCAGAAAAAACAATAGAAGGTCAAGATTATCAACTTATTGTCTTATCAAGCGGAGTTTATAATACTCTTACTGCAGAAGGTGGTAGCAGTGCATCTATATCAGGTGGAACACAATATACTAATGTTACTGTAAGAGCTCAACTTTATGGTACTTTAAGTAACGCACTTACGGGTCATACATTTAGAACTATACTAAGTTATAAAGTAGGAAATGTAAATACTGTAACTGCTGCCAATCTCGGAACGCAATTTGCTACTACCAACCAACATAGGGTGACTTTAAATCCATTGCTCTGGCAATATAATGGAAGAACCGGTCTACTTTATACTGGTGGTGGTGGTACTACTCCACTATATAATACATTTAGGATTAAAATTGAACCAATGGCATCAAATTCTTATGCTAAGAATTTAAGATTAACGGGGTATTTATATTAATACGTATATATATAACACTGGTAGCACCCTGAAGCAGGATTCAGGGTGCTGACAAATTATATATAGTATGATTGGAGCTGATATATTGTATAAAAGTAGTGACAAATTATGTAGAATAAAAATCATTTTGATCATTTTTTCTGTAATGTCGTTATTATTCTTATTAGGATGCCAACAAGTTTCCATGTTGATGGATAAGACATTTCCTTCCTGGATTAAGGAGTACGTTTCAGAAGATCCGGAGCTTTTATGGGCATATGAAAATGGATATTTCTTGGAAGAACCAATAGTAGAGGAAAAAGATGGCTTAAAAATGACTATCTGGGCTCTTTTATCTGATGATGTCCTTACACAAGTTTTAGTATCAGTTGAATCCATTGAAGATGAATACCCTGTTCCGGGCTATGCAAGAATTACAGATATAGATGAGAAGCCAATAGAGCATTATATTTCTAAATCGGCTGCTCAAACGATTCATGGTACAGTGAGTACTGAATATATACTTTCTCCAGCTCTAGGCGAACATAAACTTACTGTTAAACTTGGGAGTAGAGAAATTGAGTTTGAATATTTTATCCTTGGAAAACAATTGCAATTTAACAATGAAGAATTGGCGAAATTCAATACTTCTCATAAAATTGACAAAAATATAGATGTCTCTAATGGCTCCATGTCCATAAACAAGGTGATATACACACCGTCTATGGTATATGTCAATATAACCAATTCGGGAGCAGAACGTATTGACAATATTTTTGGTTTAGAGAATGATTTATATATCATGGCTGACGGTAAAAAATTACAAGGAGTCATTAGACAAGGGGGGGATTATGGCGATGATATCCCTTATTATCTTGCCTTTCCACGTCCTAAAAAAGCAGAAGATGTAAAAATTATCATACCTGCCCTTACTTATAAGAAGAACGTAGATTTTACATTTAGTAAATCCGATATAGGTACAACGAAGACTTTAGAAGGAACTGACCTTACTTTAAGAGACTGGCGTGTGGCAGAAGAAGGGTTGGAACTAGATATATTACATGGAGATGGAAATTTATATGAAATAATTGATTGGGAAATTCCTAATACAGAAGTAAAATCTATTGATGTCTATGGTAGTGACCTGCGCATCAACAAAGATGATGAACATCTGATGATATATCATTTCCCTACAGCAAGGAACTCTAGCGAGTGGGAGACCGCCGATTCAGTAACTATAACCTCAGTAAAGGTTCTTCAGGAAGGACCCTGGACAATAGATTTGCCTCCTATAGAGAATGTGCAATCTGCAAAATCCCCGGAAACTGCTCAGAATCATTCATATGATACCATGAAAGATGCTGTTGAAGCAGTAATCTCTCAAGAAGGTAAGGAGATGTACTTTGAAGGAGGAACATTTACTTACAATGCGAAGGAACCTTATGATAATGGTAAACCTTCTTATCATATTCTTTTTTCTGTAGGCGAAGTCCAAGAAAATCAAGTGACTTCAAAAGCTTATACTGTTGGAAATGAGATAACTTCATCTGAAGAACAAAAACTTATTAGGTCACCCGAAGCCCATGAAATGATAAAGAATGCAGAGATGAATAAGATTTTAGAGACTTATGAAGACAGAACACATTTCGTCGTCGACTTGGCAAAGAAAGAAGGCAGAGATCTGGCAGATGATGCATTTTCAATGGGATATTCCCTAGATGGATTATACAATGGAGTATGGTTCTATGTATTCTTTAATGGTGA
>NZ_WHNX01000029.1 GCF_009362815.1 Alkalibaculum sporogenes
TCCCATATTAAAAAACTCCTTACTGGTTTGAATTCATATCTAAATTCTTGCCATTAAAGAGTTATTTTTTACCATAGACACAAAATTTATTACACTACCTGCCATTTCAATGTCATATACTTTTATTGCACTCTTGTATTTAAGTATTTTACGTGGATAATTGTTGATCCACTGTTCTATCCGACTTATTTCTTTCTCTGAGTATTTACTGATATCTGATCCTTTAGGTATGAACCTTCTAATAATCTTATTAGCATTCTCATTACTTCCTCTTTCCCAAGAACTATAGGGATGAGCATAATATGCTGTTGTTCGATTCTTCTTTGTTAATACTGACTTTTCAATTATATTTTGGTTTACAAACTCATAACCATTATCCATTGTTATGCTTTTAAATATTTGTTTGAACTTGTGTTGATATTTTCGCTCTAGTTTATCTAGAACCTTTCCAACACTTATTTGAGTTTTATCTTTCATTTTGTATATAAGATTATTTCTAGTTTTTCTCTCCGTTAGAACCAACAGTACAGCCTTAGAAGCTCTTACACTAACCCATCTACCAGTGTCCAGTATTTTCTCTGTTATTGACGTCTTTTGGACGCTCGTCTATACGCCGGCTTGCAGTATTTTTTAGTGCTAATTTTCTTATCTGCTTATACTTTCTCTTTGGCTTATTTCTTTTTATTAGCAAATGCTTATTACTTAGATTTAGAAATATTCCCTTATCAATATAGTTGTACATAGTTTTCGTACAGAGATTCGTTTTAAACTCAAGGCCTTTTTCTTTAATTTCACCAATAACTGCATCTGGAGAATATCCTTCATTTATTATTTTATCTTCTATATACTCAGATAATTTATAATCAGCACCAATATTTAAGCCTGGCCCTTTGTTTACTGCATTTTCTCTGTACTTCATTTGTGCAACATCAGCACAGTACTCAGTTCTCTCGCTTAGGTCACTATTGAGAATCTTTATAGTTCCTCTTGCTATTTCTCGTCTTATGGTACGATCAGACTTATCTAGTGCTTTTGCAATATCAACATTTGATATCCCTTGTTTTTTTAATACTTCAATTTTATATCTATCTATCTCAGTTAAGTATTTGTTTTTCTTTGATTTTGTAGTATGATTAGTTAGATTCATTTGTCGACTTCCTTTATAGTGGGATTGTGGTGATTTACACTATATCAGATTTCTTCAAATGAATCTTTTTTATTTACTCAATCGGTCATTTCATTATACGACTTTGCAGCATTTTTTGAAATCGTTGATTTAGTAATGAAATACCTGAATAGATACCAATTAAAACAATGAAAATTTCTAATCTACCAAGTATCATACCAACCATCTGAATGATTAATGTTGCTGTTCCTGTTGTTGGTCCGGTTAGCCCGATAGATAATCCAACTGTACCGAAAGTTGATGCAAATTCAAACATTGCTTCTGGGAGGGTGCTATTAGTTGTTAATGTAAGAAGAAGGGTACCAATAATAAATATACCAAGGTAACACGAAATAAAACCCAAGGTATCTACAGCAAGTTCTCCGTCAATAGGGGTTTTGCTTTGTGCTTTGTAATAATAGGGAGCTGTTACTCTACGTGAAAGGCTAATACGCTTGCGTATATTTTCCATAGTCACGCGTAATAACAAATAAACTCTCGTAAGTTTAATACCTCCAGCCGTTGAACCAAAACCTCCACCGATCAACATAAGCAATATGAGAATACCAACTGAAAAAGGTGGCCAGTTAGTATAAGATACAGTGGAATAGCCAGTCGTTGAAAGCGCTGAGACAATATTAAACAGTGCTACCCATATACTTTCTGTTGCACTCAAATACATCCCGTAAAACAGCGAGAAAGCTACTATTGGGACAAATACTGCAAGAAGCACCAACATAAAGCGTAGCTCACTAACCCGTTGTGCTTGTTTAAACTTCCTCTTTGTTATCATCAGTAGAACAGCAAAATTAGTTGTACCTATCAGCATTAGTACGATAGTGATTGCTTCGATAGCTAGACTATTGTATTCACCAATACTATCAGCTTTAGTAGAAAACCCACCCGTAGACAGTGCAGACATTGTATGAAGTAAGCTATCAAATGGGTTCATTCCAAAAACAATATATAAAAAAGTACCGGTAGCAAGAAAAGACAAATACATTAGTAAAATAATTCGAGCAGTCCTTTTAAGATTTGGCATTAGCTTATCAGGATGCCCTTCGGCATTAAAAAGATTCATTGACTGTTTTCCTTGGATAAACATAACCATTACCATGACAAATCCTAAGCCACCGCAAAACTGCATAAAGCTACGATGGAATAAAAATATATTTGGAGTAACTGCCACATCAACTACAGATAGACCAGTAGTTGTCCATCCACTTACAGACTCAAATAAAGCTTGTACAAAGGTTAGTTGGCCTGATATCACAAATGGAATTGAACCCGCTACAAATCCATAGAACCAAGCAAACAATACTGTCAAATGACTATATTGAATAGTTTGCAACCATTGTAATCTACTATCATCATGCTTTAATGTTAGACACAAAACTACTCCTAGGATAATAGATACAACAGATGGAATAAGAAATGCGATTGCAAACTTTATTTCATTTGGATAAAATGGCAATACTGAAAGTGGTACGCCAAGCAACAAACCAATTAGGAGGATTAGCTTCCCGATATTGTTACACTTATAAAAATAATCTTCTATTATCATATTTGTCCAGTCAACTCCTTAATTGCAGCTATTTCCTGTTTGTCTGATGATATTAAAACAAGCATATCTCCAGCCAATACCCTGGTATCTCCACGTGGGATCATACTTTTTTCTCCGCGAAGAATACACCCAATAATAACCTCTTTGGGCAAATTAATCTCCCATAACTTTTTGCCTACAACAGGTCCAGTAGCTGATATAGGCACTTCTGCAATGCTGATACGTGCTTCGCCCGTTGGCAACAATGTTGCTATTCCTTCCAGAAATGTTTGTTGCTCTATTATATTAGTAATTGCATTTACTGCACAAATAACAGAGTCAACCCCCATTTTATAAAAGAAATCAGTTTTCTTTGGGTCATTAACAAGTGCTACGGTCTTTTTAATATTAAATTTCTTTTTACATAATTCACATATTACTAAATTGTCATCGTCATTTGGAGTAAGTGCTATTGCAATATCTGCATCCTGTGCATTAGCGTCTTCCAAAACAAAAGGTTTGGTTCCATCACCATTGATAACAGTTAAAGAATCGATTTCAGCTAATATAAGACAATTTTGATAGTCGTTATTAATTGCTGTTACTTGATACTTCTTCTTTATTAATGACTGGGCTAATGAACGCGCTTTATTAAAACTTCCAATTAAAAGAACATGTTTTCTCATAGTTATTCCTCCCTGACATTTTTGGTTTTAATCAGTTTGCTAATTTCCTTTATGGATAGGACAACAGGACAAATAGTATCAATACCTGAGTTATAATAAACACATTCTTTATCAGGGTCATTTAGCCTTGCTATTACACGCTCTTTTTTGAATAGTTCTTTAGCCATCTGTGCGATCATGATGTTAGTGTTGTCGTTATCTGTAACTGCAATTACCACAGTTGCTTTTTCTATTTGTGCTTCATGGAGCACATCAATATCAGTTGCATCTCCTGCAAGTGTGAGGCCTCCAAAGGAGGGCGAGAGTTTACGAAAAGAATCTTTATCGCGGTCTATTACCAAAACATTTTCTTCTTGATCGGATAGTGTGTTAGCAAAACTCGCACCTAAGCGTCCGCAACCGGCGATGATTGTAAGGCTATTTGATTTTTTATTTATTAATTCTTTCATTTTTAATCCTCCTAACAACATGTCCAATACCATGTTCATCATATTCAACTTTATATAAGTCTTCATTTTTTTCTTTTATACAATCAGTTTCATCATATGCGCACTTTCCTTTAGAAAAAAAAGTGCCGTAGTGCTCCAAATTGTGCTGAGCTGGAAGATAAGTGGGTTCAAGTGCCCATGCTGCTCGAAAGTGCTTCATGGCTGTTAGATGATCCCCTTTTTTTTCAAGAAGAATACCAATTAAATTATGTGGCTCAGGCGAATGGGGGTGGCTTCCTATAGCACTTTGTATAAGCAATTCACTTTCTTCATATTTGTGTTGTTCAATAAGTTGCCTTATACTAAAACACAATTTATCCAATTCATGTTGGTTTTCTGATCTATCTATTTGCTTCACAGTTTCCACACCTCCAATATATTAATAACAATTACTTCCTGAATAAATAATACCAAAGATGGTGTGAGGATGGTGTGAGGAGTGGGCCTACCCTGTGAGAATTCTGTGAGAAAATAAAAAGACCGTTTTGGTAATTTACCAAAACGGCCTACTAATAAAGCTTATTCATCTTTAAGTCTATATCCGATGCCTATTTCTGTTATTATATATCGAGGTTTAGCAGGATTATTTTCAATTTTCCTTCGCAATCCAGACATTAGTGCTCTTAGTGCCTGTGTATCTGTACCATACCCTACACCCCATATTTCTTTTATAATATATCCAGTGGTCAATACTTTTCCAATGTTCTTAAAAAAGAGTGCCAACAGTTTATATTCCAAAGGGGTCGTATGGATCTCTGATTCATTGAGAAAAACTAAATGTTTCTCCAAGTCAATACTCAGACCAGAAACGGAGATAATAGACTGTGCATTACTTCCATTTTGCCTCTTTAAATGCCGTATGGCTACGCGAATACGTGCCATGAGTTCTGTTGTAAAGAATGGTTTGGTCAGGTAATCATCAGCACCAGTGTCGAGTGCAGCGGCTTTCTCCTTATCTTGATCTCGTGCAGAAATAACAATTATAGGTATTTCCGACCATTCACGTACTTTTTTTATAACATCCATTCCATCAAAATCAGGTAATCCAAGATCCAGTAACATCAAATCAATTTGTTCTGATACAAGTATTCCAAGTGCTCCTTGTGCAGTACCAGAAGTTAAGTAATTTAAACCTTCCTGTTTAAGAGAGTAGCAAATAAAGTTTCTGATCTGCGTATCATCTTCTACAACGAGTATACATTCTTTAAACTTATTCATTATTACCAACCTCCAAAGGGAGCGTAAAAATAATTTCGGTTCCTGGGCATTTTGATCGATTCATTGCTTTTATAGTTCCCCCATGCGCTTTTATAATTGTATCACAGATGGCTAAACCAAGACCTATACCGCTCTTAACATCAGGACTTTTCATCCGGGATGTATAGAATATTTCAAAAATATATGGTAATTCTTCTGTTGATATTCCTGTGCCTTTATCTTTTACTACAAATACTGCTGAGTTTGTATTTTCTTCTTTTTTTACTGAAACACTAATTTCAGCATCCGCTATGGTGTGTTTAATAGAGTTATCTAAAAGGTTAATTAAAACCTGTTCGATAAGTTTGGCATCCATTGGTACAAAGAACAATTTATCCGGTACACTCACTGTGATTTCATGTTTTGGAGCTCTTTGAGAAATCCGATTAACTGCACTACCTATCACTTCTTCCACAGTTTCCATTTGCTTATTTAAGATTAACTTACCTTCTTGCAATCGAGTAAGGTTTAAGATATTCTCTACAAGTGAGTGCAGCCAATTTGCATCATTATGAATATTTTCTAGCAAAGAATATCGTGGATCATGGGATTCAGTCATATCCATAAGCATTTCCGTTGTACCCATAATTCCAGAAAGTGGGGTACGTAAATCATGTGAAATTGATCGCAACAAGTTTCCGCGATAACGTTCCTGTGTAGCTTCCTCACGCTCTTTTAAACGCTGTTCAGAAGCCATGAATCTATCCATTGCTAAGGCTGTACTCTCTATCATAGAGTGTAATAGTTTAATCTGAGATTCTGTCATTGCCTGTGCTCTTTCTTTGGGTATTCTGATAATACCTAGAATATTTTCCCTTCCATATATTGGCCAGTCATAGAATTCCGTTCCGGTATCATAGCCTGTTCGCAATCCATCTATCCTGTGTTTGAGTGTTACTATGTCATCTACTTTTCTACGTACTTGTTTTTCGGGTGTGATCTGCTGGATAAAGGACAACTCAGGTAAACCATTACTATCGAAACAAAGAATAGCAGCGTTACAATCGAAACAATCACTTAATGCTTTTACACTTGTACCCGCTATTTCATGTATATCTTTAGCATCTGTTAGATGGTTGGTAAGGTTGTAAACAGCTTTTGTTTCTGCCTCTCTTTCTTTCGCGGAAAGTGCACTCTGTTTCACATGAGAAGTAAGGGTACTCGTGATAAGCGCAGTAATAGTCATAATAATAAAAGTTATAAAATAACTTGGATCGTAAACTGTAAACGTATAATAGGGTTCAGTGAAAAAAAAGTTAAAAGCAAAAGTGGCTATAACCGACGCTAGAATGCCAAATATAAAACCGTCAATAAGCCAAGAAGTCATGAGCACAGCTAACAGATAAATAATTACAATATTTGTTTCGGGAAAACCAGTAAATCGAAAGGCATACCCTACAATTGAAGAGGCTGTAATTAGTAAAGCCATCAAGAGAAACTGAAAAACATAATTTTGCGAGTTGCCTACTCTTTGTTCAGACAAAAAATATCACCCCCATATTTACCTACTTTGTTCTACCATCAGTTGGGTTTTAACGTCATTAGGGATAAACCATAAATTTCCTTTTTTAATTGATCCTGCTATACGACCAGTAGAGCAATAATAGTTTATCATTCTAGCGGTAACTCCCCATCTTTCGCCAATTTTTTTGATTGTTAAATATTCCATTGACTCACCACCTAATAAATGTTTTATTAATTACTATTTTAGTATATTTCGAGATAAAGAAAAAAGCAACATTTACATGATCGATAACATAGATATGTTTCCCACTACCGATAGTGATAAAAAAGCCATAGAAAAATTCTCTTCTACCGATAACCCTAAAGACATTCAATCAACTCGGGGCATTAAGAATAAGAATTGTCGCCATCTAAAATTAGTAAGTGATGTTGATTATGTGTGTATATCATGAAAAACAGCTTGTTTCATTGTCCTGATAGTGAGGGAAAGCTGGTATGCCAGCATCATATTTTAGAGTTTTTTCATACAATTCGTTACTGGAAGATATTGATAAATTACCGTTAGAAGACCAACCTGCATTGATATTAATTTCTGACTTTGATGAATTTAAGAATAGATTGCATAAAGCATTAAGGAAAGTTGGTTTGGAAGATTCTGAAATACTAATTGGGAATGTTTCATATTTTGATTTTGAAGCATACGGTTCAGATAGCTGGATGGATAATGGTCTAAAAAGTAAGTGAAAGTTATGAATGAGAGTTGCTTAGGCAGCTCTTATTCGTTCAAACAATTGTGCTAATAATTTCTGATATTTAGGATCAGTATTAATAAGAGTAAAACCTTTACCAGAGAGTTTGGCAACTTCTGAGAGAGTAAGATTACCAATCTCTTTACAGATGTCCTTATAAGAGTAATAACAACTAATTGAGACATGTCCGTAAAGGGTTTCCTCGCGAGCTCAACTGGCTGAAGACATTAATTAAAAACATGGATCATCCTTCAGATGATCCATGCCTCTTTATACTATATATTTGAAATTCTTTACTTGATTATTACCTTCGTGATGCAACAAAATATTTAATTTTAGCGATTAGATATCAAGAGCAGCGTGATATCCTTGATATATTGCAGTTGTAATGGTAGATGCACGTACACAATCTCCAATCTGCGCTACATAAGGTGCACAGTCAACTAAGTCCTCTACTACGTTTCTTCTTGCACTCTGTCCAAGTGCACAAATTACTGTAGTACCTGGAACAAGATGCTCTTTACCAGCTTCATCAGCACATACAATACCTTCATCTGTTATACGTAATCCTTTATATCCTGTGTGAACCTGAATATTGTTATTTTCGATTTCCGTTAATAGAATGGGACGATGTCTGATATTTGCATCTGGAGCTAGTTCTGTTCTCATCTCTACCAAATGAACATTTTTGCATTCCTTAGCAAGATGGATTGCTGCTTCACAACCTGCTAGGCCTCCACCAAAGACTATTACATCATTACTAACTTTATCTTTTTCTAAATAATAGTTATTAACAACAACTACGTTTTCACCCTTTAAACCAGGAATCGGAGGAACAAGTGGTTCAGAACCAACTGCGATAATTAGTGCATCAACATTTTCTTTTTCTACATATTCTTTCGTAACGGTTGTATTTAATCGAATCTCAACGCCAGCATCTTTCGCTAGTTTTCCAAGAGTAACGCCTAACTCATACATCTCATACTTAAATGAAAGTGCCTGTTCACTCTTCAATATACCACCTAATTGATCAGACTTCTCACAAAGTATTACCT
The DNA here is from genome assembly GCF_009362815.1 of Alkalibaculum sporogenes. Classification (GTDB taxonomy): domain Bacteria; phylum Bacillota; class Clostridia; order Eubacteriales; family Alkalibacteraceae; genus Alkalibaculum_A; species Alkalibaculum_A sporogenes. The sequence continues at coordinate 8,408 of NZ_WHNX01000029.1, forward strand.
TATGTCCACGCTGAGCAGCGGTGATAGCAGCTTTCATTCCACCAGGTCCGCCACCTGCTACTAAAACCTTACATGGGCGAGACGAAGGAACAACTTCTACACCGTCTAGTTCACGACCAATTAAAGGATTAACCGTACACCTTCTTGTTGATGTGACAGCACGTTCTGCCATACAAGTAAAGCATCTTAGACATTTAATTATATCCTCATCACGGTTGCTCATAACTTTTCTTGGAAGTTCAGGATCAGCCAATAGTGCACGAGCCATATAAACAACATCTGCTTTACCTGAAGCTATAATTTCCTCCATCATAGCAGGGTCGTTTAAGCCTCCAAGTGTCGCAACTGGTACGCTTACATGTTTCTTTATCTCTGCTGCAAGATAAACATTGCATCCATGAGGAACAAACATAGAAGGATGTGTCACACTAAATCCTTTCTGATAAGTTCCAGCAGATACATGAAGTAAATCTATTCTAGATTCCAGTAACTTCGCAATTTCAACGCCTTCTGCTAGATCGTAGCCTCCTTCAAACAACTCAGAACCACTCATTCTCAATTCAATTGGGAATCCAGGACCTACCTCTTTACGAACACTATCAACCACTTCTTGTGCAAAACGTACTCGATTTTCTAGAGAACCACCGTACTTATCTGTTCGACTGTTAAAAAATGGAGATAGAAACTGATTAATCAACCAGCCATGACCACAATGAATCATAATCATTTCAAAACCTGCTCTTTTAGCCAGTCCAGCACATTTACCATAAGCTGCTACAATATCTGCGATGATTTCTTCCGTAAGCTCCTTTACTTCCAGACCATCTGGACGAACTCCTGCGCTTGGACCCCATTGGGAAAGTCCACTTTTTTTATCTTTATCAGTTAAATATGTACCAGCATACTGTCCTGAATGAGACAGTTCTACACTTGCAATAGCTCCATGACGACGGATAGCATCTGCAGTGTAGGTAAAACTTGAAAGTGCACCTACTGTATGTAGATCTAAATGATACATATGGGAACCTTCAGTTTCTGGATGAACAACCAGTTCACTAACGGTAACTGCTCCTGCGCCCCCCTTACCTCTTAATTCATAAAATGCTGTGGATGCTCGGCCAATGGTACAGTCAGCAGTAATATCTGTTCCACCCATTGGAGCAGAAAACATTCTGTTTCGGAAATTCACATTCCCAATTTTAATTGGCTTACATAGGTTTGGATATTTTTTTTGCATACGCTAGTCTCCTTTTTGTATGTATTGAGATTTTAGTCTCTTTAGTAATGGTTTGTAATAATGAGAAAATTTTTGCATTCTTTTTTGAACTACCTTGCATTTTGTTAATTTTTAGATTATATTTGTAGTATAATATCTAATCGTATACATGTCAATACTTACATGACTATTTTCAATAAGATATTTTTTTAAAATTCGAAAACCTAAAAAAAAATAATGTAAAATGCCATAGAATAATATAAGATATAAAAATATGATTTATTTGAAAAACAGAAAGGTGATGTCTGACAGAATGCGTACATTAAAATATGCAATTTTAGGGTTGATTAATAGAGGATCAATGACTGGCTATGATTTGATGAAAGTCTTTAATATGGAACTAGTGAACTTTTGGTATGCAAAGCATAGTCAAATCTATCCTGAGTTAAAAAAATTATCCGACGAGGGTCTGATCACCTACGAAACGGTGTTACAAGGTGAGAAACTGGAAAAAAAACTCTATTCCCTTACTGAAGCAGGAAAAGAAGCTTTTTTAAACTGGCTTGCAAAACAGGATCTGCTAGAACCCACTCCCAAGGATATTTTCAGACTTAAATCTTACTTCATTGAGTCCATGACTAAAGAAGAGATACTAAGTCAATTTAATTATCAACTTGATCAGCGAAAAGAGAAATTAAAAAAATTAGAAGCTACAATGATTGAGCATCCTTATGCCAAGGGTATCATTGATATTGTTACCCCAGAGTATGGAGACTACATTGTGCTGAAGGGTGCTATCATGAGGGAGATCACCTATATCGATTGGCTGACAGAATGTATTAATGAAATTAAAAACTACTAAATATTCTTAATACTCATTTATGATTTACAATAGGCACTTCGGTTACTATATGTAACATTGTATAATTTATCCCGCATTAACAGGCACTAAGACTCCCGTCGTAGGTTGCGGGTTTGTAGCTCCTTTCAGTTGCTACAAACCTCGCCAACCCTGACCGGGGCATACTTAATCAATTAAAGGCATCAAACTTCTGATAAGTTTTCGCTGATCCATTATAGCAGTTAATATAACGGCTATAAGTTAAGAAATTCTAGTAATAAATTCTCTATTCGAAATCTTTGATAAATGTCATAACATTATGCTCATATAGGTCATTATATTCGTAGAAAATATTTGCATGCTCACTGTCGTCAACAGTGAAGATTTTTTTATTTGTATGTGAGATTGAATGGTAAATGTCTTCTCCCATAAAATAGGGAGTAATCTGATCTGCCTTAGTATTGATGATTAAGACAGGGACATTTGTTTTACGAATATACTCATTTACATCTGTGTCATCATAAGAAAAACCAAGTTTTGCTTTTGTTACAAGGTTTCCCATAGCCATCATAAAGTTTACAGGTAGGTCCATATTCATCTTTTCCATTTCTCTCGAAATTAAATAACGCATATTACTAACTGGACAATCTAAAATTGCAAAATTAACAGAGTCATTAGCACTTTTGGAACCAAGGTAAATTCCAACGGTTGCACCCCCAAATGAGGTTCCCCAAATACCGATGGATTTGTCTTCATCAACAAGAGTATTTAAATAGGCAACATAATCACCTAAGTCATGACTCTCCCAATAACCAAAGGTAGTATATAACGCTGTATTGTCACCAGAACTTCTTTGATCATATGCGATAACATTATATCCCTTTTCTAAAAACATTTTAGCCATAGGATATACTGTTAATCGATTTCCCCACAGTCCATGAACTAAGACGATAGTATCTGAATTTTTATCACCATTTGCAGTTATGTAATCTGCTGGTATCATATGCCCATCTAGAGTAGAATTGATATGAATGGTCTCAATGGTATATTCAGACTTAAATGCTTCTAAATCAAAGCCTTTTTTCATTAAATAAATTGGACTATTTGCAATACTCGTTTCCTTATTAGTTACTATCTGCATAGTCTCTTTAAATACTCCATCACCTGTAAGATAGCCTGTCGCAATTATTCCAAGTATTAAATATATGAGAATCATTATCCCAATAAATTTTATTTTTTTCACACTATTCTCCCTAGTTTTATATATAATTAATTTTCACATAAATATACAATATATGCATTGCAATTCAATGGATATATTGTATACACCTTATAGTAAAAATTATTTAAGTATCTATAGGATCGCTTTAATTATTTTAAATAATAGGTCATCTCTTGATAAGTAGATGCAACCTAGTTCTAGTAGCATCGTAATTTCATTAAGTGGCAATGATAGTATTAGGGAAACAAAGTTTTAATACTACATTACAAAGTAAAAGGCTCTTGACAATTAATATACCTAATAGTAATATTGCTATTAGGTATATTAATTGTACGCAGGGAGGTAAAAATGGAAAATATAATATTAAGCTTATTACTAATAAAAAGTATGACGATTTATGAAATTAGAATGTTTATACAACATAGTTTAAACACCGTTTGTAGTGATAGCCTTGGAAGTATACAGGCAGCAGTTAAAAAGTTAAAAAGTAAGAATTGTATTGTGTGCCGAGAGTATATAGAAAACAGTCTCGTAAAAAAGGAATTTAGCATAACCGAAACTGGATTAACTCAATTTAAAGCGTGGATTCAAATTCCAATGAATCTTCAGAAGATTAAAAATATGGAAGAAGGAAAATTCTTTTTTTTAGGAATGGTGCCAAAAGAAGTTCGTATTCAGTCTCTTAACGGTTATATTGATAGCTTAATAATGGAGCAAGAAAAGTTGTTGCAAATTCAGAGGTTTGTGGAAAATTCAAAGGATAATGCTATTCAAACAAATGTGGATCGAATTACAGAAGATGTACAGTTATCCAAACACTTATTGGAAGTGTCGGGGGAAAAGACATTGGAGCTAGCGGTGAAAAATATTTATAGATATCAAGTATATAACTTAGAATATGGTTTAAAAAGAGTTCGTGATGACATTGTCTATTATAGAAATATTCTAGAGAGGGAATTAAATGATAAGGAGTTGTAGGAGGGATTTATTATGAAATTAGAGGAAAAAGAATTATTCTTAAAAAAGCTTGATGAATTATTTCTAAAATCAATCAAATCATCTATGATACATGAGTCTACAATGCATGTAGAAAATGGAAGTGGCGATTTTATGTGGAGCAAAGGACATGGTGGAAGAAGCATAGATTCTATTATGAACTTAGCTAGTGTCACAAAATTATTTACAACGACATGCATAATCAATCTTATACAGCAAGGAAAACTCTCGCTTAATAATAAATTGAGCCGATTTTTTGATTCTAACATTTTAGAAGGAATACACATTTATAAAGGAAAGGATTATTCTTATGAAATAACAGTGGGTAACTTATTATTTCAAAATAGTGGTTTTCCTGATGTATTTGCTTTGGGAAGAAATAATTTGAATAAGAGAATAGTAAATGAGGATTTGATACTTTCGTTATATGATTACATAACAATTGCAAAAGAGAATAAAAAGAAATTTGCACCTGGAACTCCTTTAAAAGCACATTATTCAGACCTGAATTTTGAGATGTTAGGAAAAATTATAGAGCAGCTAGAAAACACTAGCCTTCATGAAGCATTTAAAAAATATGTTATTAAACCACTTAAATTACAAAATACATATTTGATTGAAAAAGACAGCGATTTTAGCGCTAAAATGTATTATAAACATGATGCTTTATATCGTCCTAACTTTTGGAAAAGTATTCCAGATTGTGGTGGGTGCATTAGCACGTCGAAAGAAGTGATGGTTTTTATAAAGGCATTTTTCAATGGGCAATTATTTGATGAAAGTATTTTTGGGCAGTTGAGGAAGTTTGCAATGATTCAATACTGTCCGCTGCTTGGTCAATATGGAGGAGGATTCGTAAGATTAAATATATCTGGAATTGCTAGTATGTATCGCTGTAAAGGTGAATTGATTGGACATATGGGTGGAAGTGGAACATATGCATACTATTATCCAGAAAAAGATTTATATTTTGTAGGAGATGTCAACCAGTTTGCTAAGCAAGGAGATATATTTATTTTGCCTTTAAAACTAGCAAAACTTGCTAATAAATGTATAGGTTAATTTTCAACGGGAGGAATTGAATGAATCAATATGAAATAAAAGTTTATGCTCAATTGAATAATATACAAAAGGAAGAAGCTATAGGTGTGTTTCTAGAGGGATTTGGCCATATGATGACCTTTTCAAAAGATAATGAAGAATTGAAATGTTTGTTCACTATGGCTTTTCATCCTTTTTATATTTATGCATATTTAGAGAATGGTAAAGTCCTTGGGATATTAGGAATTGCATCAAATTGTATACGTCCAATAAAAATAGATATAAATCAATCAGTTAAAGTTTATGGAAAATTCAAAGGTTCAATTATAGGTAAGCAAATGAATTTGGTATTTCAAAGGCAGGTAGTAAAAAAGAATACAGATATCTATATTGATGTACTAGCTACAACGAAGAATGCTAGGGGGAGAGGCGTTGCAACAAGACTACTTGAATATGCATTTTCATTGCCTAAATATGAAGAATGCTATATAGAAGTTTTATCTAAAAATTTGAATGCAAAAAAACTCTACGAAAAAAGTGGATTCATTGCATATCAGAAAAAGCCTCTTTCATATACTTCGCTAATGGGGTTTGGTTATCCAATCAGGATGAAAAGAGATTTAATTTAGATTTAACAAGAGAAAATTTGGAAGGAATTGGAGAATAAAAGAAAGTACTGGGTGGTTGCAACAACTACCTGGTAAGAAATGGGACAAAAAAAATAATACTAACTAATTTAGCTTATTGTGAAAGGAAAGATGTTGACATGATAATAAAACCATTAATCAATGTTCTGAAAAGTAAGTTAAAGTTTATTAATAAGTTTTAATAAATAGTTGAGACATGTTTCACTTCATTATTAATTTCGTCTCATATGGATATCATAGCTGTAAGAGCAGATGTATCTCATATTGATAACATATTAAAAAAGCATAAAAAAAGCCGTACTTACGGCTTGAGAGTCTGTAAAAATAAAGATTTGGTGCTCCTTCTGAGACTCGAACTCAGGACACCCTGATTAAGAGTCAGGTGCTCTAGCCAACTGAGCTAAAGGAGCATAATATGCCTATAATCTATTGAATTAACACAAATTGATTTGTTCTATATATTATTACATTTTAAGAGTATATTGTCACTTTGTCAACAAAAACTACTGTCATTTAATTTATATAGAATAATTTGTGACAGTAATAGTTGCAATCATTTGACAAAGTTTGGGTTTCAAAGACTTTATTTGGTGTTAAATTTCTATAATATATTATGATGTTCCTATCTCGATAGCAACTAAGAAATGGATCACATCCTCTTAGAAATTGGGGTAAGGTTTATGGAGAATTCTCTATTATATATGAGGAAGAAAAAATACATTACAAGCCCTGTCATAGGAGATTATAATATTCATTTACTACAATATATAAATCAATTATGCTAATATAAATTGATTTATAGATATATATTTAATTGTTCATAAGACTAGCCAACGAAGTAATCAGCATAATGTGCTTATTTCGTTGGCACTAGAATGTATAGTCAATTTATATCGGTTATCTTATGAAATTAGTTGCTACGCGGGATTCCTCTACTGGGTGAGTGTATGGGGAATTTTCATTAGTTTTTAGCATCCATGCCATATTGTTCCCTAATGTTCGCATGATTTGTAATCCTTCAAGATCCTTTTTAACATCTTCTGGAGTAAAGCCATGTACTGAGTTCCAGTACTGTGACGATACTACTGGCATTTGATTAATTGTAAAATATTTGTTTATTCTATCAAATGATGAACTTGCTCCACCTCTTCTACAGCTAACTACAGCTGCTGCAGGTTTGTGTGTTAATAGAGATCCAATTGAAAAAAATATACGGTCAAGCAAAGCACAAAGTGATCCATTTGGTCCTGCATAATACACTGGTGAGCCTACCACAATTCCATCTACTCCTTTTAGTAGATCTGCAAGTTCATTATATAGATCATCATTTAAAACACAGCTTCCTTTTTTAAAGCACGCTCCACAAGCAGTACATCCTTGTACTGCTTGTGTTCCAATATGAAAAAACTCAGTGTCTATATCGTTTCTTTCCAGGGCTCCTGACACCTCTTTTAACGCTGTATACGTACAGCCTTCATTATGTGGACTGCCATTTAATAATAATACTTTCAAGATATACTCTCCTTTCAATTAATTAATAGATTTTTCATATACATATTCTATTGATATCTAACACTATAGATGTTTCTGATTATGTATGTTCTGCTAGTTATCCAATTAAAATTATGAATAAAGATTACTTAGTAATTATATTGTTATTATAATAATTTTAACACTAAGAACAATTTATTCAAGTACTCATTTTTCTGTAAAATACATTTTATTATTGCGTGTCATTTCATTTTACAAATATGTTTCACATTTCACAGCATTTACCTTGCATAACGATCAAAAAATGTGGTATTGTCGATATTGATAATAAAGAAGATAGCTATTAAGGAGAAGAGAACAATATGAAGTCTATAATCGAAGTTAAAAATTTCACTAAAAAATATGGCAGCTTTATTGCTGTAAATGATATTTCTTTTAGTGTGGAAGAAGGGACTATTTTCGCTTTTTTAGGACCTAATGGTGCTGGGAAAAGCACAACGATAAATACATTATGTACCATATTTGAAAAGACATCAGGTACACTTTTAATAAATGGAAAAGATGTTACAACACAAAAAAATGAAGTCAGATCAACAATCGGAGTTGTGTTTCAAGATTCAACTTTAGATTCAAAAATGACAATTGATGAAAATCTTAAAATGCATTGTGTTTTTTATAATATACCTAAGAAAGAAGTGGAAGAACGTATACAGTTTGTTTTAAATCTTGTTGATTTGTTAGACGAAAGAAAGAGATCTGTTGCCACCCTGTCAGGTGGAATGAAACGTCGTGTAGAAATAGCCCGTGGATTAATTCACTATCCGAAGGTTTTATTCCTTGATGAGCCAACCACAGGACTTGATCCTCAAACGCGCGCTCATATTTGGGAGTATATTTTAAAACTTCAAAAAGAAAGAAATATTACAATTTTTCTTACAACTCATTATATGGAAGAGGCTGAAATCTGTAATAAGATTGCAATAATCGATGATGGGATTATCGTCGCTCATGATACACCATACGCTTTAAAAAAAGAGTTTACAAAAGATAACGCATATATCACTACGAAAAATGAATTTGAACTTGAGCAGCTTTTAGCACAGTATGAACTGAAATACATAAAAAAAGAGGGCTATTATAAGGTGGAAGCTGAAAAGATTGATTGCTTATTACAAGTTTTAAGTCTACATAAAGAAAATATTAGTAATATAGAAATTAAAAAAGGTACATTTAATGATGTTTTTTTAGAGATAACTGGGAAAAAGATTAGGGAGGAAGCATAATATGAATACAGTATTTGCATTGTGGAAAAGAGGGTTAAAAGCCTTTATAAGAAACAGAACAGGATTGATTTTTTCGCTTATTTTTCCTTTTTTCTTTGTTTATGTGTTTGGTGCAATTTTTAAAAATGATTTTATACAAAATCCTATTGCTTATATGCTTTCCGGCGTTATAATAGCGACAGTATTTGAAAGTTCACTTAATCTAGCCTCGTCTACTGTTGATGATATGGTAAGTGGATTTATGAAAGAAGTTTTAGTTTCTCCCGCCAAAAGGATTGCTGTTGCAGTAGGGCAACTATTATCAGCTGCCACAGTTTCTACCCTGCAAGGAATTTTGATTTTATTTATTGGGTTATTTATAGGTATTAAATTTACTTCATGGACTACGCCTTTATATATCCTTTGCTCGATGATTAGTGTTGGACTTGTTTTTTCTGGTGTTGGACTTTTTTTAGCAACTAAGGTACGCAGTGGTCAAACATTTCAAATTGTTAAAACAGCAATAACTATGCCATTAACGTTTATATCAGGAGCATATATTCCCCTTGAGCTGCTGCCTGATTCACTCAGATATTTTGCATATATTAATCCAATGACTTATGCAACAGCCTTTTTTCGCATGATTGTTTTGGAAAAAACAAATTTGTCAACTGCTGAACTGGTTAGAGAAGGGCTGGCGATTGATATAAATGGTTTTATTGTTACGCCAGTTATGTCTTTTGTAATCATTATAGCTATAGGCTTAATATTTTTAATATTATCCACAAATTCATTTGTAAAAACAGATTTTTCTCGTGTTAATAGAAGTTCCAATGATGCCAGTGCTTTATGGGGGTAATCCCCCAATCCTTTAAATCGGGTGAAATCACGCCGCAGCTTGCCTTATACTCCATAAGAACAAAAACGATAAGTATCAACAAAGTCACTATAATTAGGTAAGTCTTTGGATTGTTGTGTATGTAAGCAGATACAATGAAGTTGTACTCATCCTCGTCAATCACTTTACTAGCAATAGCTTTATAGTTCAACCTGAACCGAAGAATTTAGCATCATGTGCAACACTATTATATATTTTTCTTAGGAATAAAAAACTTGACAGAGTAAGTACCTTGCAATACAATGTAGATGTATCATGTGTTGCAAGGTACTTGAATGGAGGTTTTTTTAATGATTTCTTCTCAAATGTTAAAAGGAATGCTGGAAGGATGTATCTTGGAAATAATATATAAGCAAGAAACATATGCTTATGAAATCTCAAAACTGTTAGAAGAATACGGATTTGGGAAAATATCCGAAGGGACAATTTATCCTATTATCTTACGCCTACAGAAAGGTGAACTGGTAAAAGCAACTGTGAGGGACTCTAATAGTGGTCCAAAGCGCAAATATTATCGTTTAACTGAAAAAGGAATAGTTAGTTTATATGAATTTAAAGTTAATTGGAAAGAACTAGAACATGCAATTAAAAGTACTAGGGACATGTTTCAATCTTTTGTATTTATTTAGAGAATGACTACAATTGTTTAATGCATACCAATATTTATTATAGTGGTCCGTATATTTCCTAGCAAAAATAAATGTTGAATTTATTATTTCTTGCTCAAATGAAGATCTTTTAATGAGCTTAAACAAAAGGATGTAATTCAGTTAATAAATCATATCAACAGTTAAGTAAGAGACACTCTGAATGGGCATACCCCAAACGTGAATTAGCTACTCTGATGAAAAAAGAGCACATAAAAATAAATATTGTAAGAAAAATCACAATATAAATAGTGGGATTGTGGTTATTTACACTATATCAGATTTCTTAAGATTAATCTTTTTTGTTTTCTCAATCGGTCATTTCATTTTACAACTATGTTTCACATTTCACAGCATTTACCTTGCATAACGATCAAAAGATGTGATATTGTCGATATTGCTAATAAAGAAGATAGCTACTAAGGAGAAGAGAACAATATGAAGTCTATAATCGAAGTTAAAAATTTCACTAAAAAATATGGCAGCTTTATTGCTGTAAATGATATTTCTTTTAGTGTGGAAGAAGGGACTATTTTCGCTTTTTTAGGACCTAATGGTGCTGGGAAAAGCACAACGATAAATACATTATGTACCATATTTGAAAAGACATCAGGTACACTTTTAATAAATGGAAAAGATGTTACAACACAAAAAAATGAAGTCAGATCAACAATCGGAGTTGTGTTTCAAGATTCAACTTTAGATTCAAAAATGACAATTGATGAAAATCTTAAAATGCATTGTGTTTTTTATAATATACCTAAGAAAGAAGTGGAAGAACGTATACAGTTTGTTTTAAATCTTGTTGATTTGTTAGACGAAAGAAAGAGATCTGTTGCCACCCTGTCAGGTGGAATGAAACGTCGTGTAGAAATAGCCCGTGGATTAATTCACTATCCGAAGGTTTTATTCCTTGATGAGCCAACCACAGGACTTGATCCTCAAACGCGCGCTCATATTTGGGAGTATATTTTAAAACTTCAAAAAGAAAGAAATATTACAATTTTTCTTACAACTCATTATATGGAAGAGGCTGAAATCTGTAATAAGATTGCAATAATCGATGATGGGATTATCGTCGCTCATGATACACCATACGCTTTAAAAAAAGAGTTTACAAAAGATAACGCATATATCACTACGAAAAATGAATTTGAACTTGAGCAGCTTTTAGCACAGTATGAACTGAAATACATAAAAAAAGAGGGCTATTATAAGGTGGAAGCTGAAAAGATTGATTGCTTATTACAAGTTTTAAGTCTACATAAAGAAAATATTAGTAATATAGAAATTAAAAAAGGTACATTTAATGATGTTTTTTTAGAGATAACTGGGAAAAAGATTAGGGAGGAAGCATAATATGAATACAGTATTTGCATTGTGGAAAAGAGGGTTAAAAGCCTTTATAAGAAACAGAACAGGATTGATTTTTTCGCTTATTTTTCCTTTTTTCTTTGTTTATGTGTTTGGTGCAATTTTTAAAAATGATTTTATACAAAATCCTATTGCTTATATGCTTTCCGGCGTTATAATAGCGACAGTATTTGAAAGTTCACTTAATCTAGCCTCGTCTACTGTTGATGATATGGTAAGTGGATTTATGAAAGAAGTTTTAGTTTCTCCCGCCAAAAGGATTGCTGTTGCAGTAGGGCAACTATTATCAGCTGCCACAGTTTCTACCCTGCAAGGAATTTTGATTTTATTTATTGGGTTATTTATAGGTATTAAATTTACTTCATGGACTACGCCTTTATATATCCTTTGCTCGATGATTAGTGTTGGACTTGTTTTTTCTGGTGTTGGACTTTTTTTAGCAACTAAGGTACGCAGTGGTCAAACATTTCAAATTGTTAAAACAGCAATAACTATGCCATTAACGTTTATATCAGGAGCATATATTCCCCTTGAGCTGCTGCCTGATTCACTCAGATATTTTGCATATATTAATCCAATGACTTATGCAACAGCCTTTTTTCGCATGATTGTTTTGGAAAAAACAAATTTGTCAACTGCTGAACTGGTTAGAGAAGGGCTGGCGATTGATATAAATGGTTTTATTGTTACGCCAGTTATGTCTTTTGTAATCATTATAGCTATAGGCTTAATATTTTTAATATTATCCACAAATTCATTTGTAAAAACAGATTTTTCTCGTGTTAATAGAAGTTCCAATGATGCCAGTGCTTTATGGGGGTAATCCCCCAATCCTTTAAATCGGGTGAAATCACGCCGCAGCTTGCCTTATACACCATAAGAACAAAAACGATAAGTATCATAGGTGCAAAACTATTAAAAGAAAAGCTGGAATTCTTAAACGATAAGGGATATAGACAGGTTTCGCTATCGGTTGAAAAGGACAATTACGCAGTAAAGATGTACAAGAACTTTGGATTCACAGTTATTGAGGAAAAAGAAAATGATTATTTAATGCTTTATAGACTAAAATAAAGCAAGTTGATAATCTGTTATTAGTGATTATAAGAATAACCGTAAGTGACGAATGGGAGAAAAAGTAAATTTTGCTTACTTATACCTGTTATTTTTTTAACTTCATTTTCTTTAATAAATAATTAATTCTATCCATTATCTCATCTGTAAGCTTTCTTCTAACTCTAGTACTACTATCATACTTTGGTGAAGATACAAGTTCTGCTATTAATTCCTTGTTATTCATTAAATTTTAGTAGATCTCGCTTCTTTTCAATTATTATATTAAGGTAATTTTAGATTATCATAAGCAAAGATTCTGATTACAAGAAATATATATCACATCACCTTATTAGAGTGAAATTTCTTCTCAATCAATATATTTTTCTTAGGAATAAAAAACTTGACAGAATAAGTACCTTGCAATACAATGTAGAAGTATCATGTGTTACAAGGTACTTAAATGGAGGTTTTTTTAATGATTTCTTCTCAAATGTTAAAAGGAATGCTGGAAGGATGTATCTTGGAAATAATATGTAAGCAAGAAACATATGCTTATGAAATCTCAAAATTGTTAGAAGAATACGGATTTGGGAAAATATCTGAAGGGACAATTTATCCTATTATCTTACGCCTACAGAAAAGTGAACTGGTAAAAGCAACTGTGAGGGACTCTAATAGTGGACCAAAGCGCAAATATTATCGTTTAACTGAAAAAGGAATAGTTAGTTTATATGAATTTAAAGTTAATTGGAAAGAACTAGAACATGCAATTAATAATCTGTTTATTAAAGGAGGTAATGAAGATGAATAAACTTACAAAGGAAATCTTAAAGAAAAATAATAATAGAGAAGAATTTATCTCTGAGGAAAATCAAGAAATATATACAAATATGGTTGTATATTTAAGAGGTTCTGATTTAACAGAATATAATCAAGAAATTGTTAGAGAAGATTTAATAGAATTGATATTAGATGGTCAGCAACGAGGCGATAATATTCAAAAAGTAATGGGAGGTAAGTATAAGGAAATTTGTGATGAGGTTATTGATGCTATGCCTAAAAAGACAAAAAAAGATAAGATTGTAGAAGTTATAGGTACATCGTTAAACTCATTATGGATTCTAGGTGTTATAGCCGTAATTAAGAACTTGGCAGTCAGTCTGATATCAAAAACATTTGAATTTAATTTTATAATGTCAATAGGGGATATTATTACTACAATTTTAATTATCATCTTATCAAATGCCGTTGTATGGTTTATTTCTAGAACTGCTTTGAATGAAAAACAGACAAACAAGAAAGTCTCATTTTTAAAAACATGGGTAGTTCTTTTAGTTGTTTTTGCTGCTATAATATTGCCTAGTATTTATTTTGATACTACGGCTTTAAATATTCCACTAATAATAGCAGTAATAAGTGTTTTATTATTATTTTTTACAAGTAAAATAATAAATTCAAGAGTATATTAGATCTGTTTTTGAAGATTTTTATTAAAATATTTATTATGGTTACTAATAAATACAATAGACATGTTTCCGTATACTGATAGTGTCACCGAAAAATGATTAGGGTTAAGTTTATATATTAGACAATATTAGTAGAGTTGCGGAGATAGAATTAGTGTAAGTATTTTCAATAGGTGGTGGAATTATGATAGAAGTTTTGTTTAGTGATAGTGAAAAGGGTTCTATGCAATTAGCAAAAGTTTATGATGAAAAGAAGATATTAGGTGGAGCAGTTGGCTATATTGGCAAAAAGCCAACTAGTGATGATATAATGAAACATTTTAAAGGTAAAGCAGTTGGCGGAAATTCTAAGGATGTTGTTAATATAGGTTTTTCATTGGATGTTGGAGATATTTCTGGTGCGATTGATGGAATTGAGCGTCAAAATGTTTTCCATAAATTGTGGGGACGATATGATTTTGATAATAAGGAACAAAAACAGTTTTTTCAAAATCAACGTAAAGATGTTCAGAAACTGTTGTCTGCTGCAAAAGATGGTGTATCTATACGAATTTGGAAAAGCAATGCTCCTTATTCTACCTGTGGATTTTACTTTGTTTGCAATTTATTAAGAAGTATTGACTGCAATATAAATGTTGTTTCTTTACCTAAATATAATCCAATATCTGAGAATAAAACAGTAGAGTATAGTCACTGGGGAGAAGTTGAATCAGGTAAACTTTATCAATTATTACCTTTTGAAAAACAGTTAACTCAGATTGAAAAAAGAATTGTTAGTGACCACTGGTATTACTTAATGGTAGAAAATGCACCATTACGTGCAATTATAAATGGGAAGCTAACTTCTGTACCAGAAAATTTTTATGATTTCATTATCACTAAGAATCTGCCTGATAATGATTTTATAATGGCTCGATTCATAGGAACGCTCTTAGGAGAATATAGTCTAGGCATTAGTGATAGTTGGTATGCTTTTCGTATTGACAAAATGATAGATGAAAATAAACTAATTGTTATTGAAAATAAGGACCATTCACACCCATATGGAAAAGTGTTAAGAAAAGCAGTACATAATGTATGATTATATGAAAGACTTTCCCTATACACTCCAGAACCAAATCCAATCAGACTTTAATTATCGTTTATGTCAATATCATTAAAATCCCTTATATTTATTAAATCAGAATTTGCTTTTTTGGCAAATATCTGTGCAATTTTTTCAGTATTATTCTTGTATTCCGAACAATAAACAATCAAAGATTTCATTGATCACTCCACCTATCGTAATTTTCTTATCAGATTGAAAAATCCCTCAAATCTAATAATTTGAGGGAATAAAATTATTCTTTATAACCGCTCTTCTTGATCTAAACAACCACCTTAACAACTGTACTTCCAGACAAAAGATCAGCTATGTGTCTGTTATCTTTACGTACAAAAACCATGAGTATATATACAATGGCAAGAGTTATGGATAATGACAAACTAACCAAGGAAAAAGGTGAGTCGAAATCGTTATAAATCCCATTAATGGTACTCATATGTCCAAATTGCCAGGGTAAAAACTTGAGCGTATTTCTTATGATGCTCCCTTTCATAGGATTACCTTTATAGATCACCTTTAAATTTGTTTTTCTTTTACCCCAGGAAGCAAAATGTTTCTTTCCTTCCATTATTGAGAAAATGATGATTAGTGGAACGATGGAGGTAAAAGCTGCTATAAGCTGTGATTGAACATTTGTGAATACAGGAATCTCATTAAAAATCAACAGATAATTGGTTAAAGTAATGATTAGTAAAAGTAATAAATAAGCACTAATAAACAACCAGTCTAAAAATAGTTCTTTACACCTAAGTGCAATTCCTGGAGCTTCTAAGTTCTCTTTGTCTCCATCTTCCATCATATATCTCCCCACATTTATTTTATATTTTGATAATATGTACATTATATATTATAGCACTAGTTAAAGAATCTTAAATTTAGGTCTATCATTTATTATTATGATTTGTAACATCATTGTGTCTATGAACTGAAAAAATAATTGCAAAATTATTTGTAGGACGGGGTTCTACTCCGCCCTCATGTAGAAGTTCATTTGATTCGTCTAAGAAATTTACAAATCATATGCTCTCTTGTTTAAGAGCATCTATAATATTTTCCTTCTTAATCTTTTTACTAGAGTAAAGCACTGCTACTCCAACTATAATAAACACTGCTACTATTGTTATAAACACACTTATCCATGGAAACGTAAATTCAAAGTCAAATTTCGCCATAAGTGTTTGGTGAATGAACACCATTATTCCAAAGCTTATTGGAAGTCCGTATAATAGCGCTTTCATGCCATAGAATATACTTTCATAATTTATCATTTTATTAAAGCTTTTAGGTGTCATTCCCACTGACTTTAACATTGCAAACTCTCTTTTTCTCAGTGCAATACCCGTTGAAATTGTATTAAAAATGTTCGCTATGCAAATTGTGGTAATCAGTAAAATAAACGCATATGTGAATACTGATATTAATACAATCATTTGTTCTTCCCTCTGCCTTGCCATATAAAAGTTAAAAATAGATATATCGTCTAGTCCATATGATTTTTGAATTTCTTCAATATTTTCTTGAAGTCTTAAAGGATCGTTACTTCTCAAGAATAGTGTCGTATTCACAATCTTACTGATATTTTTATTGGCTTGAACTATTTTATTTAGGACATTCTCAGAAACAATCACATGAAAACTATCCCCAAAGCTTACAGATGAAATTCCCATGGGAACTTTATCGGTAAGAGCAGCAATTTCTACTGATTCAATTGGTGTATATCCCTCGAGTTCGTTGTTATAAACTTCTAATTCCAACATCTCTCCTAGCTTTAATTTTACAGCTTTTGTTTCAACATATTTACGTGATTTTTCGTACCTTACTGTATCAATGACTATTGCAGAAGGCTTTTTTGGATCTAGTAATTTAGCAGAATCAGCTCCGACTTCTTTTGCATAAGCTTTTAATACTTCATCACTTACTGCATTAAATATAACATAATAAGGATACTTCCCATCTTCTAGCGCATCTTTATGACTTCCCTTTAGATGATCAGCCATGAAATCTTCCTCAACCATAGCACGCATATCAATTTTATTTATATACGCATCTTCTGTAATATTATCAAGACTTGTTATTTTTTGAATGATCTCTTCTTGTTTTGCCCTATCTTCCTCATTAAAAAATACTTCTATATCATAATTTACACCCTCTTGACTTAGCAAGATAGATTTTTCAAGACTAGATGTAAAGTAGGATACCGCTAAAAATAGAATCATACTTATAATCAATGAAAGTACAGTTGCTCTATATCTAGATTTATTTCTTTTGAGATTCTTTAACCCCAGTTCACCTTCTAAACCAAATATTTTTCTTGTTAATTTTGATGTTGTTACTTCTTTTCCGGTAATTTTTACATCTGTTGTTTGTCGGATTGCATCTATAGCAGAAATATTTGATGCTCTTTTTGCAGGTATATAGGTTGAAATCAAAATAGTAATGATAGAAACCATAATCGCAACAAATATTGTTGCGGGTAACACTACTAATCTAAGACTTTCAGATACGCCTAGTGCTCCTTTTAGCATAGAATTGATAATCCTAAATGTAACACTGATACCTACAAGTCCCGCTATCATTCCAATAGGAATGCTAATCGCTCCAATAATAGCGCCTTCAAAAAATACAGAGTTTCTCTTTTGCTTTTTAGTGGCACCCACACTTGATAACATACCTAAATATCTAGAACGTTCAGATACAGAAATAGCAAAAGCATTGTATATTAAAGAGATAGATCCAACCATTATGATAACCATAATAATAACTGATAAGGTAATAAGCATACTTCTAACCTTATCGTTTGAGACAACTCCATAGTATCTAAGTAAAGTATCATGAAAACCTACTTTTTCAATATTATTCTGAGATGCTAAATTTTCTGCATGCTCAAACAATGTAGAGTCAATACTATTTAAAATAATAGATGCATTTACCTTTTCACGAGAATTCATAATATTTTCATCAATATAGGATAATACTGTATATCCTGGAGACCATGTATGTTCCCAAGTAGGGCGTTCGGTGATGCCTACAATCGTATAAGTCATACGCATTTCTTTTGTCAAAACTTCTTGGATTTCACCTCCATTTTCGCGCAAAGGATTTACTTGGGATAATACTACTTTATCGTCTTGCTCATCATTAACATATCTTTGTCCAATCTCAAAGGTTAATACATCTCCTATTTTGTGATGAACTTTCGCATTGGTTATGATCGCTTCTGAGATTATAATTTCATTCTCTTTTTTAGGAAATCTTCCTTCTTTTAGTTCAATGGGAAAGTTTTCAAAGCCTTCTTCATTATACTCTCTAATGAAGATATAAGGTTTATGATCATTCTGACTTCCTTCTAAAAAAGCATAACCTGTATCTCTACTTAAAATGACATCTTTTGTTTCTTCATCATTTTTTATCGCTTCGATTTGAGTGCTATTTACATTCTCATAAAGAACGTGCCATCCTCCTTCATCTGATATAACTTGTCTTTGCATTAAATCCATAAAAGAAATTGCAAGGGTAGCTACCGATGTGATCATGGCAACGGAAATGATTACACCTACTATGGTAATAAGGGTACGTTTTTTGTTTAGTTTTAACTGTCTTATAGTAAGTTTGTTTAAGATATTCATGCCCTGATCAACTCATTTCTAGTGATTCGACCATCTTCTATTTCTATAATTTTATCTGCCTGTAAAGCAATACGTTCATCATGAGTAATTACTATAAGAGTTTGACTATATGTTTTGTTAAACATTTTAAGCAATTCTATAATTTCATTGCTATTTTTGCTATCCAAATTTCCTGTAGGCTCATCTGCTAACATGATTGTAGGATTATGAATAAGAGCTCTTCCTATGGAAACTCTCTGCTGCTGTCCACCAGAAAGTTGGTTTGGCAAATGACTTAGTCTATCTGTAAGTCCTAATATTTTGACAATAGTATGAAGTTGATTTTCATCTACCTTATGACCATCAAGTAATAAAGGCAACGTAATATTTTCTTCTACATTTAGTACAGGTATCAAGTTATAGAACTGATAAATAAGTCCAATTTGCCTACGTCTGAAAATTGCTAGTTGGGTTTCATTCTGTTGATATACATCTGTATTTTCCACTAATACCTTCCCACTGGTAGGTCTATCCACTCCACCAAGCAGGTGCAGTAGCGTTGATTTCCCTGATCCTGAAGGACCTACAATTGCAACAAACTCTCCTTTTTTAACAGAAAATGATATATCGTCTAATGCCTTCACCACTGTTTCTCCACTACCATATAGTTTAGAGAGATGCTCTACTCTTAATACTTCCATTTTAAAACCTCCAAATTTCTTTTATGAACATATTATATCTGTCTGGAATGACTACTCGGTGACTTTACTATTACAATTTTGTCACTTTTTACGTCTCCTATGAAATTTGTTTATAGAATTTTATATGGAACTGTGTACCTCGGTTCTTATGGCTGGTAACACTTATATCACCGTTTTGAATCTTTATAATACTCCATGCCATTGCAAGACCTATTCCTATGCTCTCCTCACTTGCATTCTTACCTTTATAAAACCGTTTAAATATATAAGGCAAATCTTCTTTTCCAATCCCACTTCCATTATCTCCAATACAAATTTCCGTGTATATTGGATTATCCTTATAAAAAATTGAGATAATTCCTCCATTATGTGTATGTTCAATACAATTTTTTATAATGTTAATAACTGCCTCTGATGTCCAATTAAGATCACCATAAAATCCAATATCCGGATTACCTTCTATTTTCAATTCCTGATCCTTAATTTCTATTGGAATGAAAAGTGGTTCAAGTGATTTTTGAATCAATTCTGATACGAACACTTTCTCTTTTTTAAAAGTTACTGTTCCCGCATCTATTTTAGACAATTTTAATAATGAAGTCAGAAGCCATTCCATACGCTCTAGCTGAATTTCAATATTTTTAGTAAACTCTATTCTCTTATCTGGCTTTAAGTTTGCATCACTCAGTAAATCTATCATGATCATCATAGATGTGAGAGGTGTTTTAAGTTGATGGGATATGTCCGAGAGCGAATCTGCAAGTTGTTCCTTTTCTTTTTTCAGAAATTCTCCTTGCTTCGTGAGCATAAGGGTTACCTTATAAATTTCGTTTTTTATAATACTAAGTTCTCCCTCTTCATTATCTCTAATATCTAAGGAGTAGTTCCCAGTGCTAATAGTTCTCAAATAACTTGAAAGCTTTTCAATCTCTCTGTATCTTTGGAAAGTATACAATATACTACATAGCGCGAGTAAGCACATCATAATAAAAGATATGATTCCTGCCATAGGATGCATATAGTATATAATAATTGCACCGACAATAGATAATAAGATCATAATAAGTAGCATATTCCTCAGTTGTCTATTCCGAAGCATTCAAGTCACCTATTCTATATCCAAAACCTCGTACAGTCCTTATAATAGTTGGGTTCTGGGGATCATCCTCTATCTTTTCACGTATTCTCTTTATATACACTGTCAATGTATTATCGTTGACAAAATCTCCAGCTACATCCCATATGCCCTCCAAAAGCTGACCTCTAGTTAAAACTTGTCCTTTACTCTTTGCAAAAGTGAGTAATAGTCTATATTCTAATGCAGTAAGATTAATTTCTTGTTCGTTTTTATAAACTTTTGCATTCAATGTATCGATTTGTATATCTCCTATTTTAAGTATAGCTTTTTGACCATTTTCTTTATCATAGCGTCGTGATACTGACTTAATACGAGAAAGAAGCTCTTTCACTCGAAAAGGCTTTGTGATATAGTCATCTGCACCCATATCAAGACCCATTACTATATTCACCTCATCATCACATGCAGTTAAAAATAGTATTGGTATATCAGACTTTTCTCTTGCGATTTTACACAATTCATATCCACTTCCATCTGGTAATGATATATCAAAGATACATAAATCGAAGTCAATCTCTGCTAGCGCTTTTTTACCTGATGAAACAGTATAACAAAGGATTATTTTGTAGCCTTCTTGTTCCAAAGAGTACTCTAACCCAGATGCTATTGTCTTATCATCCTCCACCAATAAAATCTTCAAAACATCACCTCATTTAATTTACCATCTTAATTGATACTATATCATTAAAAGAGCGTCTTCAAGCTTTATTTGACTGTTTGTCATATTGGGTGTAGCCATTGGGAGTCAAAATAATTATACAATTTCTACACAGCCTTATGCTCCATTTATGCGTATTTTCAGTCCGTCTTTGATCAGCTTGGCAGCATTCTCCACTCCAACTACTGCTGACAAACAACATGCTTTAGGGGTTATCATCCTTCCAACATCGGTGACTAGACCTTTTACGGACACAAACAATGGTGTCAAACTTGGATCAGTAAAGGTGGTGACCAATATATCTCCATCTTCTAGATTGGCATCTTTCATATCTAAGATAACACGCGCCCACCCCTCTATTACTCTGGAAGAAACAGGTAAACATACAATGACTTTTGTTGGATATTCTCGTTTGTATGCGCCTGTCTCACCATCAGACATGATCACACGTGGTGGAGTTAGTTTTTCATAGAATTTGTACTCATCTTTAATTTTTGTTAATGATCTCCTAATCCAGTTCATCCTGCATTAACAGGCACTAAGACTCTCACCGTAGGTTGCGGGCTTCTAGCTCTTTTCAGTTGCTACAAGGTACTAGCGAAAACATGTTTTCGCTTGGCTCGTTGTTTCGCGAAAACTAATATTCAGTATGGGGTGAAGAAAAGCCCTATTGAATAAAGTTTCACTTTATCCCTATTTTTACTCAAAAAAGATAGTTCGTATCAATATCATATAACAGATGGTACCTGCCATAATGGACACATACATATTCTTTTTCTTTATGTGTACGAGTATAACAATCAGAATTGATAAAATTTCCACTAATCCATATGGATACTCACCATAACCGGTATTACGAATGCAATAGCAGACGAGAATTACCATAATTGCTGGAGGCAGTACATAACCCAGATATTGAAAACTATAGAAAACTATTGAAAACTAATAGGGACATGGCTCAACCAGAAAACTAAGAAAACTAATAGGGACATGGCAACCATAAGCATTTATTCAAAACATAATTTCTTAAAATCATTGAAAAAAGGAAAAAAAAAATAAAACTAATTAAGTTTAGAAGGTGTGAAAGAAAGATATTGGCATGGTAATAAAACCATTTATTAATGGTCTGAAAAGAGGGATAGTTATTAATAAGCGTTGATTAGGCAGCTCTTATTCGTTCAAATAATTGTGCTAA
>NZ_WHNX01000002.1 GCF_009362815.1 Alkalibaculum sporogenes
AGGCCCAATAGGTCCAGTATCACCAGCAGGCCCAATAGGTCCAGTGTCACCAGTAGGCCCAATAGGTCCAGTATCACCAGCAGGCCCAATAGGTCCAGTGTCACCAGCAGGCCCAATAGGTCCAGTATCACCAGCAGGCCCACCAGCAGGACCCTGAGGACCCTGAGGTCCTTGAGGACCCTGAGGTCCTGGAATTGGAATAAATTTTGGATAACAGCCACATTGAGAACTGCAGCTTTTGCCATGGGGGTGGCAGTTGTTGTTTCTATAATCATTACAGCTGTATCTATTCAAAAGATAACCTCCTTGAGATATTGATATTACTATAATAATTTATGGAATTAAAAAGACAATGTTACATATTAGTACTAGTTTAGTTTATGCAATCTTAATAAATATCACTACTTGGATACTCTTAATATTGATAGTGGATTTTTAAGAATTACAATTAGCATGTTGATTTACATAATTACTTACAATTGTACTTTTTTTCTATTATATTTAGATTGTCAATAAGTCGTTTATCATTAGGGGTATATGAAAGTGCTGCTTTTGCATGAGTGAGGGATTTATGATACATACCCAGCCAATAGCAGCTTATAGCCTTCAAATCATCTGGTGTATGATCCCAGCAGTACCCCATGTTCACATACACCGGAGACTTCTCATGTATTTTGAGGGCCTCTTCCGTCATAAAAAATACCATCTCCCAATTTTTTACCAGATATGCCACTTGTGCACATTCTATATAGGGTTCTCTCATATGAGGACATTCTACAATAGCTTTATAATACCAGCTAAACGCTTCAGTGTGATTAGAAAGTTCAAAGTAAGATTTTGCAATCCATCTCATGGCAGCACAGCGCTCTTCTTTCCAAATGGAACTTTCTAAATTTAAATGCCTTTTTAATATACTAATACATTCCTCCCACATACCTTTATACATATATTCACGACCGAGATAATAGGTAACTCGGTCGTCTTCAGGAGTCTCTTCGACAGCCATTTCCAGTAATGGGAGATAGGAGCATCTTGACTTAGTATCATCTGGGTAATGATTGAGTACCATCCCAGTTGCAAATACTTTTTTTTCAGGTAGTTTTCCAATATATTTTAAGCATTCATGTACAGGATAAATCCATTTATAATCATTTCTAGAATGAGCTTTGAAATAATGAAATTGTACGTCCGGGGTGCCATCAGATTTTAAACTCCAGTTATACAGATATTTTGCCATTTTTGTCTCAGGTGTCCAAACATCTTCAAGACATCTTCGCCACCCATCTTCAAAGATTTCATCTAAATCGGTACAAACACATATGTCTATATCTTCGGGAACATGGTCTAAAGAAATATTCCTGGCTAAATCAAAGCGCCAAGGGTTTACTTTTTCATTGTAAACGACAGCACCTTTTTTAAGAAGCATTTGAACTGTACCGTCTTCTGAACCAGTATCAGTTACAATAATCGTATCAGCCTCACTCATTGATTCCATCCACCTATCCACAAATCTTGCTTCATTTTTGCAAATAGCATATACACATACTTTATACTTATTCATATTATCACCCCGTTGATTCTATCATTTTTTGATGAATTAAATGTAGATTATGCTTCAACCGTTCATTTCCTTTTGACATTTCACTAGCTTTTTTAGCATATTCATATGACCTTTGATATAAGCCCAGCCAATAATTGCTAATAGCAGCAAGGTCATAAAGTGTATAATCCCAAGATTGTAGTTCTAGAAGATAACTACCTGTTTTGTTTTTTATTTTTAATGCCTCATTCGTCATAAGGTTGACAAGTGGCCAATCTTTTTCTAAATATCCAAGCTGCGCCATATATAGATACGGTTCACGAACAAAAGGACATTCAGCAATTGCCTTATAGAGCCAGATACGAGATTCTTTAAAGTTCCCTTTTTTTTCATGACATTTTGCAATAAACCTCATTGCTGCACATCTTTCTTCACTCCATTTAGATGTAGGCATATCTAAATATCTTTTTAAAGTAGAAATGCTATCATCAAGTTTATTGTGGTACATATATTCTCTGCCAAGCCAGAACAATCCTCTATTATCATCAGGATTTTCGCGTAGGGATAACTCTAACAAGGGAAGATATTGACTTCTTGATTTTGATAAGTCAGGATAGTGATGTAAAACTAAGCCTGGAACCCAAACAGTATTCTCTTTTTCTGCGCCATGATAGGCAAGAACTTCATGGACAGGATGTATCCAGCGGAATCCGTTCCGGCAATGAACTTTTTCCATTGTGAATTGTTTATTTGGCGTTCCATCTTCATCATAACTCCATGTGAATAGATATTTTGCTCGAGTAACATTCGGCGCCCATACATTTTCGATTTTTTCTCTCCAACCTAATTCAAAGACTTCATCAAGATCATTGGAAACACAAATGTCAATGTCTTCAGGGATATGATCCATAGCGATGTTTCTTGCTACGTCAAATCGCCATGGATGTATTATTTCCTTATATACTAAAGCTCCGCGAGCTTGTAGTTTTTTAACAGTGGAATCAGTGGAACCGGTATCAGTAACAATAACTATATCAGCTTCACTTACTACGTCCATCCAACGATCAACGAACTGTTCCTCGTTTTTGCATATTGCATAAACACATATTTTATATTTATTCAAAGGATACTCCATTCTGCCGCCTTAAACGACTTTGATTTTCATACTATTATATTCAATGTTTTAGATTTGTTATTAATATATGAACTAAGAATAGTGCTTGACACTAAATAAGCGAAATAGCTAAGTCTGTATAGCTGTATTTTATAGAGCTATTTTTGAAATACTTTGACTACATATCACTGTATAACCTCAAACACATATATAATAAATAAACAAATGGTAATAATAAAGCATTATATATTTTATGATTAAAAAGGAGAAAAGTATGAGTTCTAAAAACAAATATCGATTAGAAAATGATACATTAGGTAACATAATGATATCACCAGATGCATATTACGGTCCTCAAACTCAACGTGCTGTAGAAAACTTTCAAATAAGTGGAATAAGGTTACCACGGTCGTTTATTAAAGCACAAGGAATCATAAAAGCTTCTTGCGCATCTGTAAATGTAGAGTTAGGATCACTATCTCCTGAAATGGGAAAAGCCATTATACAAGCATCTGAAGAAGTGATAGAAGGAAAACTAGATGACAATTTTGTGGTTGATGTATATCAAGCAGGAGCAGGTACGTCCCAGAATATGAACGCAAATGAGGTAATAGCTAACCGTGCTACAGAAATCCTTGGCGGTTCTCAGAAAATTCATTCAAATGATCATGTAAATATGTCACAGTCAACAAATGATACATTTCCTTCTGCACTTAATATTGCAGCAGCAGAAACTATTAATCTAAGGCTATTACCAGCTTTGTTAGAATTAGAACAGGAATTTCAAAAAAAATCAGATCAGTTTATGTCAGTATTAAAATCAGGTCGTACACATCTGCATGATGGTGTGCCTATGCGTTTGGGGCAAGAATTATCAGGTTATACATCTATTATTCATGATATATACCTTCAATTAGAGAGAAGGCTTGATACCTTGTATCAAATAGGATTAGGGGGAAAGGCAATTGGTACGAAAATAAATCTACACCCTAATTATATACAAAAGGTTATTTGCGAAGTTAATAATCGAACTAAATTACCATTTCGTGAGCCAGTAAACATTTTTTCATTTATGCAAAATATGAACGAGCCAATTCGATGCATGATGACATTAAAAGAACTAGCAATACACTTAATCAAAATCACTAGTGATTTACGGTTACTTAGTTCTGGTCCTCGAACAGGACTCGCCGAAATAACACTTCCACCTATTCAACCAGGATCAACAATTATGCCTGGTAAAATAAACCCTGCTATTTTAGAGATGACTCATATGGTGTGCTGTCAAGTTATTGGCTATGAGACGGCAATTGCTACTGCCGGTTTAGCAGGTCAATTAGAAATTAATGTAATGATGCCACTTATTGCACATACATTTTTACATTCTATTGAATTACTAACTAATAGTATTTATACACTTTCAAAAAAATGTATAAATGGGATAGAAGCAAATGTTGAAATGTGCAAAAAATGGATGGAAGATAGTCTTTCTTTAGTTACTGCTTTAAGTCCAATCATGGGCTATGATATTGCTTCACAGATTGGAATGAAGGCAGATGAAGAGAATAAAACGATAAAACAAGTTCTTGAAGCACAAGGGTTACTAACAGAAGAAATTATTAATGCACTTGACCCAAATAATATGGTATAGAAATACCGTAAGTAAGTTTAACACTATGATTATTGACAAAATAAAGTGAAACTTTATTCAGTAGGAGTTTTCTTCATCCCTTACAAAATAAAGTTTCACTTTATATATAATATTAGGTTTCAAAACACATTACTATTGAGATTGAAAAGGAGTAGATATAACTATATAATATATATAATGCAAACATCGTCTATTATATAGAGATTAACATATATAAATTAAAGGAAAAGTGAATTATGGCGGAAAATATGGAGTTAATAGCAGTAATTACCAAAGATGACTTTTATATTGATTATGAGATAATATCAAAAAAACATACGGAAGCAAAGATAATATTTGAACAAGAGTGGTCTAAAAGATTTAAAGAAGATAAATACAGTACTTTGTTTTACTTAGGATTTATTAATAAAGTAGATTATTTATCCACATCTTTGAATTTTCTCTATATGATTTCAGATATGTTTATTCAAAAAATATCAAAGCAACCTGATATTGAATTTTCTAGAGATAAGGTATATTTAGAAATAACCTTAGATGAAATGGAAGAAATTCAAAATAAAACTCCTTTTATTAATGGGATGGAGTATTTAGATAATGACTGGATCAATCAAATATGGAGTAGGCTCAATGAAGTGTTTAGAGTTGAGATTAATAACTATGAGGGATCGGTATATGCCTTCTTGACAGAACATAACTCGGGCATAAATGTAGCAGGTAGAATATTTTTTCATTTAGTAGAAAATCAAGATGAAGAATATCCTTTTGCTTTTATGGCTACCTATTCTAGTAAGCAATACAAAAATAAGAAAGCTGTACACACACCTTTGAGGAATGCACTATTAGAGTATAAGGGCGAACAAGAAAAACTTCTCTCGTTATTGTCTACGGTTAGTCAAGTTGCCAACAAGAGTGTTTTCATTTCTAATTTAATGGAAAGTGGTGAATTGTTTTCTCCTCTAAAGATTACAAAGGATGAAGCATATACTTTTTTATCTGAGGTATTAATCTATGAAGAAGCTGGTATTATGTGTCGTATTCCTGATTGGTGGAGAAAGAAAACTAATACTCTAAAGTTGTCACTATCTATTGGAGACAATGAACCTTCAAAGGTGGGATTAGACGCATTACTATCATTTAAACCAACACTATATTTTGGAGATACTAAGATAACAAAAGAGGAAATAGAAGAGTTGTTAACTCAGACTCAGGGGCTTGTCCTTATAAAGGGGAAATGGGTTGAAAGCAATCATGATAAGTTAAATGCAGCTTTACATGCATTTACTAGAGCAGAGGAACTTTCATACAATGAGAATCTTACACTTGCGCAAGCCATGCGTTTAGAACTAAATGTTGAAGATACGCTAGGGATTAAGAGTAAAGAACTCAATTTGTCAGTATCTAATGGACAGTGGTTAAGTAGTATAAAAGAAAAGATGTCTCATCCAGAATATATACAACATGAAAAGTTAGATGAAAGCTTCCTTGCAAATTTAAGACCTTACCAACAAATAGGTTTTGACTGGTTAAAATATATGCTAGACTTAGAGTTAGGTGCGTGTCTTGCTGATGATATGGGACTTGGTAAGACGATTCAGATAATCGCTCTCTTAGAATATATGAGAAACAATCGTGGTGGAAGGGTACTACTCATTATTCCTGCTTCTTTAATTGGCAACTGGCAAAAGGAAATTGAAAAGTTTGCTCCAATGATGTCGTATGGTATTTTGCACGGTCATGCAGCCCGCAAGAATATAGAAGATTTTCAAGAAAGAAAAAATTTTTTAACTATAACGACTTACGGTATGTCAGTCCGTTTAGATAAACTAATGGATACAAAATGGGATTTAATCATATTGGATGAAGCACAAGCTATTAAAAATCCCAATACGAAGCAAACTAAGAGAATTAAAGAATTAAAAGCAAGGACAAGAATTGCCATGACTGGAACACCAATTGAAAATAGACTTTCAGATTTATGGTCATTATTTGATTTTTTAGATGGAGGACTACTTGGAAATGCTAAAGAATTTACCATATTTATAAAAGGACTTAAAACGGATTCAGGAGGTTATGCAAAGCTTAGAAGGATAGTAAATCCATTTATATTAAGGAGACTAAAAACTGATAAATCTATTATAACAGATTTACCAGATAAAATTGAGCTGAAGGAGTATCCGACTCTCACTAAAAAACAAACAGTATTATATCAACACCTTGTAAAAGAGTTGAATCAGAAATTGGACAAAGCTGAAGGTATCGGAAGAAAAGGATTAGTATTATCGAGCATAGTTAAGTTTAAGCAAATATGTAATCATCCAGATCAATATTTAGGGCAGGAAGATTATAAAAATGAGCATAGTGGAAAATTTGAACTATTAAAAAATATATGTGAGACAATATATGAGAAAAGAGAAAGAGTATTAGTATTTACACAATTTAAAGAAATAACTGGTCCTCTATATTTGTTTTTAAAAGAAATATTTCATCGACCAGGTTTTGTATTACATGGAGGAACTTCAGTGTCAAAAAGGACCCAAATAGTAGACTCGTTTAATGGAGAAGATTACATTCCTTATATGGTATTATCCCTAAAAGCAGGTGGTGTGGGCTTAAACTTAACAAGTGCAAATCACATTATTCATTTTGATAGATGGTGGAATCCTGCTGTAGAAAATCAAGCAACAGATAGAGCTTTTAGAATAGGACAAAAAAAAGATGTAATGGTGCATAAGTTTATTAGCTCTGGAACAATAGAAGAAAAGATTGACTTAATGATAGAAGAAAAGCAACATCTTTCAGGAGATATAATTCAGTCATCTGGTGAAAATTGGATTACAGAGTTAAGTAATAATCAACTTATGGAATTATTTACGTTAGGTGGTAGCAAATGAGTTATTATGATTATATATCAGCAGCACAAAAAAGAGAGAATGCTAAGAAAAGTATAGATAAACTGAAGGAAAAGAATCCTGATATTGAACCCATAATTATAGTAGGAAATGCCATTGTTAATACCTGGTGGGGTAAGGCCTGGAATAAAAATTTAGAGAGTTATGCAGATTATCGCAATCGTATTAGTCGTGGTCGTAGCTACGTAAGAGCAGGTGCAGTTTTGCATTTAAAGATTGAAAAAGGCAAAATAATGGCTCTTGTACAAGGAAGTAGATCAAAACCCTATGATGTTTCAATCTCAATTAACCCTTTAGAAGCAAAAACTTGGAAAGAGATAAAGAGTATATGTAATCGTAGGATAGAATCATTAGAACAACTAGCTACGGGTAGATTTCCAAAAGAGTTAGAGATTTTGTTTACTGAAAAAGATGGGATTTTTCCATCGCCTAAAGAAATACATTTTCAATGTAGCTGTCCTGACAGTGCAAGTTTATGTAAACATGTGGCAGCAACATTATACGGGGTAGGAGCAAGACTAGACATGAAACCTATGTTGATTTTCCAGATGAGAGATATCGCTTTTGATGAGCTAATAAAAAGGTCAATAGAAGATAAATTACAGAGTATGCTTAAAAACGCAGATAATGACAGTTCTAGAAAGATTGATAGTAATAAAATTCATGATTTGTTCGGAGTTTAACAGTATAAACAACTATTTATACTGTTTTTTAATGTGCGAAACTTGTTACTACGTAATATATAGTTGTGAAGTTCTTAGAGTCGAATCTTATATTTTATTAATTATTTTAAAGAATATGAAAATAGGTCTTGTATAAAATTGTAATTTGTATTATCATATACAATAAGTGTAGTGAAAATATATTGGATAATACTCAAATATACATTATATTTTAATATGAGATAAAATCTTTATTAGATAGTGTGCTACTACAGATGCTATGAACTTAGAAATACAACATAAAATATGAGGAGGTAGTATCGAATGCTAACTAAGAGACAAAATTTGATTGAAACTATGAAAGGAGGTAATCCTGATAGATTTGTAAAGCAGTATGAAGCTTTTGCAATGATGATGGGTGTCCCTATTATACGTAAAAAACCTCCAATTGGTGGAGAAATAGTGAATGAATGGGGTGTTACGGTAAGATGGCCAGAGGGTCAAATAGGTGCATTTCCTGTACATGATCATGAACATAAAGTAATAAAAGATATTACTAAATGGAGAGAAGTCGTTAAAACACCTTCCATTGATGTTCCCAAAGAAGCTTGGAATGATATTAAAGCACAAGCTGCAGCTATTGACAGAAATGATCAGTATGTAACCGTTTTTGTAGCTCCTGGGCTTTTCGAACATACACATTATCTAATGGGTATGGAAGATGCATTAATGAACTTTTATGAAGAACCAGAGGCAATGCATGAACTAATTGAATGTCTTACTGAATATGAACTAAAGTATGCTAAAGAATTAATTGACAATATTAAGCCTGATGCTGTATTCCATCATGATGATTGGGGTAGCCAGATTTCTTCTTTTCTTTCTCCTTCAATGTTTGAAGAATTCTTTGTTGAGCCTTATAAGAAAATTTACGGATTCTATAAAGAAAACGGCGTAGAATTAGTTATTCACCATAGCGATAGCTATGCAGCAAACCTTGTTCCATCAATGATTGAAATGGGAATTGATATTTGGCAGGGAGTTATGACTACTAACAGTATTCCAGAGCTAATTAAGGAATATGGAACAAAAATTACATTTATGGGTGGAGTTCATAGTGGTATAATAGACACATTTGATTGGACTAAAGAGAAAATAGAACAAGAAGTTGAAAGAGCTTGTAAGGAAAATGGAAAATTATATTTTATACCAGGTGCAAGTCAAGGTCTAAATGTAAGTTCATTCCCAGGTGTATATGAAGCAACAGATGATGCAATAGATAAAATGAGTAAGGAAATGTTCTAAATAATAAAGATTTTAGATGAAAAAAAGTTTCACTTTATTTCAAAGCAATTAAAAAGTCTACATAAAAAGTAGACTTTTTAATTTATAGAGAATAATGAACCAAGAGTCTAATTGCAGACAATGTAACAATTAGTTTATGTAATTTATAATAGCTTGTGTACTAGTATATAATTATAATAAATTAGCAATGCTTGCATCAATTTTTTCTGCTTCTGTAGTTGGAGCAAATCTCTCTATTACATTACCTTTTCGGTCTATTAGGAATTTTGTAAAATTCCATTTAATATTTTTACCTAAAAGCCCCTTTTGTTGCGATTTCAAATATTTAAACAGTGGTTCTGCATTTTCTCCATTTACATTAATTTTAGAAAACATAGGAAAAGATACATTATAATTTAATTGACAAAAATCTACTATTTCTTCTTCAGTACCAGGAGCTTGATTGCCAAATTGATTGCATGGAAAATCTAATATTTCAAGACCTTGATCTTTGTATTTGTCATATAACCTTTGCAAACCCTCATATTGTGGGGTAAAAGCACATCCAGTTGCTGTGTTAATTATTAGTAAAACTTTACCACTATATTCTTTCATACTAACCATATTACCGTTTGAATCTTTTACTTGATAATCATAAATATTCATAGTTTAAGACTCTCCTTTTATATTAGTTTATTACCATTAAATTGTACACAACTTATTATTTTTTGTCAAGACATTGTATTAATTATTCTACATTGTATATATTATGTTTTATTATAAAATTACAAAATATATAGGTTAAGATAACATTTAAAGGTATAATAGGTTGATTACTTTAATTCTATGGGGGGGCGCAATATGAAAATAGGGATAATTATTGAGACAAAGGATTATGAAAAAGCATTTAATGGGATGCGTTTTGCTGTTACTGCATTTAAAATTGAACATGAAGTAAAGATTTTTCTACTTGGAGATGGTGTTGAAATACCGTTTCTTTCTCATGAACTATTTAATGTATCAAGTCAGGTAAAAGAATTTATTCATATTGGTGGCGAAATTTTAGCTTGTGGTACATGTATGAATATAAGAAATATCAAAGAATCAGATTATTTTGAAGTTTCTACAATGGTTGAATGTGTGAATATGGTCGAATGGGCTGATAGAGTGGTAACATTTTAAAATTAATACAATAATTAAAGATACATGGAGGTATAATAAATGATAAAAGAAATAGATGTATTAAAAATAAGAAATACTGCAGAAGGATATTATAGAAATGGTGATTATTATTGTTCTGAAGCAATAGTAAAAACAATTAAAGATGAGTTTGGGCTAGAAATTTCAGATGATATTATTGCAGCTGCATCTGGTTTTCCAATAGGTCTAGGTGGTTCGGGATGTACATGTGGAGCTGTTGTAGGTGGAATTATGGCCTTAGGACTTTTTTTTGGTAGGATAGAACCTAAGGATGAAAAGGTTAATAAGGCTATGGCTCTTACTAAAGAATTGCATGATACATTTAAAACAAATCATAAACATTTATGCTGTAGATTACTAACTAAAGGTATGGAGCTAGGTGCACCTAATCACATGAAAAAATGCATCTCCCTTACAGGAGATGTGGCAATAGAAGCAGCTCAAATTATTATTAGAGAATTAGATCAAAGATATTGTTATAAGTCTATATAATCTACATACTGATAGTATAAGTATAAAATACATAAATGTTTAAATAAATAATCATAGACTAATCTTTAGTCCATAACATTTTTGCTAAAGGAAATGGTTCTAGTGCACGGTCTAAGATACCGTGTACATGGGCAATAAGTATACCGTAGTTTACTATTGGAATGTCATATTGGGATGCAATAGAAAGTCGATGTAACATGGCACGTTGATTAAGCATACAACCCCCACAGTGGACAATTAATGAATATTTGGTAATGTCTTTTGTAAATTCGGTGCCTGAAACATGGGTGAATTTTAATTTCTTGCCAGTAAGTTGGCGTAGCCAACGTGGAATTTTTACTGTCCCTATATCATCAGATTGGCGATGATGGGTGCAGCCCTCCGCGATGAGAACTTCGTCATTGTCTTTTAACTTTGATATTTGTTTTGCACCAGAAACCAAAGTGTTTAAATCTCCTTTGTATCTTGCAAAGAGAATAGAAAAGGAGGTCATTAAGATTTCTCTTGGTGTATCAGCTGCAACTTTTAAAAAAGCTTGTGAATCTGTAATAACCAATTTGGGTTTTGCGGATAACTTATTAAAAGTATCTCTTAACTCAATTTCCTTAGTAATAATAGCCATAGCATCACTTTCTAGAATATCTCTGATAGTTTGTTGTTGAGGTAGTATTAATCGTCCCTTTGGAGCTGATTTATCAATTGGTACTACGAGTACTACTAAGTCTCCAGGTGAAATTAAGTCACCAACAATTTTAAATTTATCATCATCAGTTGGAGTGATCTTTGACAAAGTAGATTTGAATTTTTGAATACTTTTTTTATCAAAAGTAGATACTGGTAATAACTCAATTCCTAAATCTTTTTCAATTATTGATTTAGTTTCCACAGCTTTCTCTATTAAATCTATTTTATTTATAACACCAATAACTGGAATACCTTTGTCTTGTATTATTTGAAGTAATTTCTTTTCTTCTTTGAATTCTTTTTCTGAAGCATCTAAAACTAAAACTGCAATATCTGATTTATTTAAGACATCCAAGGTCTTTTCTTTTCTCAATTCTCCTAAAATAGAAGAGTCACTTAAGCCGGCTGTATCGATCATAGTTACAGGTCCTAATGGCAACAATTCCATAGATTTATACACTGGATCTGTAGTAGTTCCTTCTACAGAAGAAACTATAGCTATATTTTGACCTGTTACTGCGTTAATCATACTTGATTTTCCTGAATTTGTTTTACCCAAAAAAGCAATATGAAGTCTATTGGATGTAGGGGTACTGTTTAAGCTCATCTCTTAACTCCTTCCTGGTATACCTGGTTTTGTTACTTGGTATACATTAAAAATCTTGTTGATCTCTGTTTCATTAAATATCTTTTTCGATAAAAGTAAAGTTTCTATAGAAATATCTTTTTCAAATGATTCCTTTGCAATAGCACTAGCTTGATCATAACCAATATAATCGATTAAAACAGCAGACAATGCAGAAGATTTTTTTAATACATCTAGACAATGTCGCTCATTTGCTTTGACCGATTGGATGCAATCTTTATCAAAAATAGGGATACTATTGATTAGTAAATCTAAAGATTCCAGTAGGCATTCTGCGATTAAGGGTGAAAAAGCATTTAATTCTAGTTGACCAGAAAAGGCTGAAAGTGTTATACTGCTGTCATTTCCAATAATTTTGTATGCTACTTGGACCATCATTTCGCAAATAACTGGATTTACTTTTCCTGGCATGATAGATGAGCCAGCTTGGCGTGGTTCTATGTAAATTTCTGATAATCCTCCCTTAGGTCCTGATCCCATAAGCCTTAAATCATTTGAAATTTTAATAATATTTACGGCACAAGCTTTTAATAAGCCCGAAACCTCTACAAATACATCTGTGTTTTGTGTAGTGTCTACTAATAAATCACTGCGTGCAATGCCTAAGCCAGTTAATCGTTGCAATTTATCCGTCATTCGGTATATATATTCTTGAGGAGCATTTAGACCGGTACCAATAGCTGTTCCACCTATGTTAACTTCGCGCAATCGTTCTTCAACTTTATATATACGCCATCTATCTCTAGATATGGCTTTTGAATAAGCTCCAAATTCTTGACCTAAAGTAATTGGCAATGCATCAGATAACTGTGTTCGCCCTAACTTTAAAACTTCAGAGAATTCATTTTCCTTTTGCTGGAGGCTTTCTTGTAAATTAGAGAGAACTTCCGCTAAACATCTAATCTTATTAATGGCTGCAATTCGTATTGCAGTAGGGTATACATCGTTAGTGCTTTGTGAACAATTCACATGGTCAATAGGATGAACAATATGGTAATCTCCTTTTTTGCCTCCTAAGTTCTCTATAGAGATGTTAGCGATTACTTCGTTTACATTCATATTTGTAGAGGTGCCTGCTCCACCTTGAAGAGGATGAGTAATAAAAGACTCATAATGTGAACCACCTAATATCTCATCACATGAAGCTACAATGGCATCACTTATAGATTCAGATAATAATTTGAGATCCTTATTTACTAATGCAGCAGCTTTTTTTATTATAGTTATAGCATTAATTAAATCCATATTTACGTGATGGTTTGTAATAGAAAAATTAGCCTTCGCTCTTTGTGTGTAGATGCCGTAATAAGCTTCTATTGGAACCTCTAAATTTCCTAATGAATCACTTTCTTTACGAGTAGGCATTATGCACCAACTTTCTTTTGTTATAAGAGTAACGGGTATTTTATTTGTTAGGGAAACATTTAACTATATAGTAATCTTATAGTAACAATAAGTCAATATTATATATACTATAGGAAAAAAAGATATATAAAAGAAAATCTTAAGTAAAAAGAATTAGGGGAGAATATCTATTGCCTAACTACTGTCATATTAAGTTATAGGAGAGGATATGGCAATAAAGTTTTATACTATTTATATTTAATAAACATTAAGCTATTTCCATGGAAATAGCAAGGATTCAACAAAAAATGATAAAATAAGCATTAGAGAACAAACAAATAGCACATAACCTTTTTGCAAAAGGTATGTGCTGTTTGTTTAATGTTAATATTTTAGTAACGTTCAACTTTATTCAGATACAGATTATCAATATAATTATCATTAAAATTAGAGTTTGAAGCGATTTCTATATGAATAGCATTTTCTGCAGTTTTTCTACATTCAGCCTCTTCATTTTTAGATAATAAAAATAATTGTGAACCAGTTGCTGCAGCATTGCCAATTGTATAAACAGGAACACCTTCATAATAGGGTATCATACCTATATACTGGGCTTTATCGATATTGATATAGTTGCCAAAAGCTCCTGCCATAAGTATTTCTTCTAAATCCTCACCTTTTATACCACTCTCTTCAATTAACATAGTGCAACCTGTAAAAATAGCTGCTTTTGCCAATTGAATTTGACGAACATCTAGTTGTGTTAATAGGAGTGGTTTATTATTTTCAGTTTCCTCACTATTTGCAATAATAAATGCCTTTCCTTTTTCCGTTACAATTAATCTACTAGCTAGTTGTGGAGACTCTATCTTTGATGAGTCTACATAAGCTCCAAGTTCGGTAATTATATCGTAGCGTAATAGCTCAGCTATTAAGTCTATAATTCCTGAACCACATATTCCTTGAGGTTTTACATCCCCAATAACCTTGTAATATAAATCACCACCTGTAATTGTAACTCTCTCAATAGCACCTATAGTACCTCTCATGCCATTTTCTAGACCATATCCTTCTAATGCAGGTCCTGATGCCATTGATGAAACTTTAAAACTATAATTTTTTCCTACGCCTACTTCGCCATTTGTTCCTAAATCAATAATAAGTCTATTTTTATCATCATTTTGTAAAGATAATAAAACTGCTGAAGTATCTCCACCTACATGCCCACCTAATATAGGAAGAACAGTTATAACACCACTTGGATTTATTTTAATTTTAAGTTCTTTTGATCTTGTAAAAACTGTTTCTTGGATAGTGCTTGTGAAAGGGATTTTTCCTAAATAAGCAGGATTAAAACCGAGAAGCAAATGTTGCATTGTACTATTTCCGCAAAAATTAGCTTGATAAATCCTATTCTTATCTATATCATGTTCCTTGCAGATATCCTCGATAATTTCATTAATTGTTTCAACAACCAATTCATTTAATCTTTTTAAACCTTTATCGTTATTGATTGTATAATCAATCCTACTGATAACATCGCCGCCAATGCTTATTTGTTTATTTAATTTTGAACTCATACCAATTTGCTTATATGTTTTCATATCATACAGGTATCCTACCACGGACGTAGTTCCAGTATCGAAAGCTAAACCATAAAGTTTCGAATCTATATTTGCGGGGATTATATCAACAAGTATATTTCCGTAAACGATTACCTCTATACCGTCTAAATTATGAAAGACATTTGATAACTTTCGAAGTAATTCTATAGATGGTTTATGTAGATTTAAATTTAATGCTCTAAGTAACGTTAGCCAGTCACTTTCACCTAATTCAGTTTTCAACTCTTCACGTTTTAAGAAGAAGGATTTTAGTGAAGGATCTGGTTCGATATCTTTAATCATGTTGGTCGTAAGTATTTGAGATATTGCTTCTTGACCAGTAATCATAATTTGCATTCCATCAGATACCTTAGTAATACATCCTAGTACGGTTAATTCCTTACCATCTTGAATAATTTCCACTGCACATTTTCCACATTTTCCTTTACCTCCACATACCTGATTCAATGGGTCACCAATCATTGCACAAGCATCTGCAATTTTTGAATCTTCGCCTATTTCTAATTCTTTACCAAGTAATGGGAAATACACTTTTATTATTTTAGACAATCCTATTCCTCCTTAATGATTACAGGTTATATTATAGTTGTATACTATTATATTATACCCAATAAATTTCAAATAAAGAAACAAAATTTAGTAAATTCAATTATTTTTTTAATTGATCGATTCATTTATACTACTATAAGTTATAATAACAGTATAGTAGTTAAAACATATAAAAGTAGCTATAAGTTTAAATTAAGACTCATAGCTACTTTGTTTTTAAACAACTGTAAATTACTAAATGAACAATTATAATTGATAATCTATATAGGCAATTTAAAGTGTACTAATTAAAGACTGTTCATTTCCGTTCTACTGATGACGTCATTTTGCATTGTTGTAGGAAGTTCGTTAAAGTATGCTGAATAGCCTGCTATACGAACGACGAGATCCTTATAACTTTTTGGATCTTTTTGAGCAGCTCTCATTGTATCTGAGCTTACAACATTGTACTGAACTTCCATACCTTGATTTTCAAAGTATGCTTTAGTCATGTCTCGTAGTGAAATTTTAGCTTCCTCAGTGCTCAACGCAGAGGGATGGATTCTAAGATTTAGAGCAAGACCATCCATGTAACGTCCATGATCGAAACAACAGATAGATTTAAAGACAGAAATTGGACCATTTTTATCTCTTCCTTGCCCTGGTGAGGTAGCATCAGCAAGTGGTTGACCGGTATTTCTACCGTCAGGAGTTGCAATAGTAACAGAACCTTGGACAACGTGTTGGGCTGCACCATAGAGACCAGCTTTGTAATACTTGCTTCTTTTACTATAGCATTCGCAACAATTTTCATAGTAAATATCGGTGACCCAAGCCATTAGTTCATCAGCATAAGGATCGTCATTTCCATAGTGGGGCACTAAACTCAAGACTTGTTGTTGTAGAACTTCATAACCATTCCAGTTAGCCATGACTGCGTCGTAAAGCTCCTTAGCAGTACACAGCTTTTTATCAAAGACCATGTATTTAATGGCTGCTAGAGAGTCAGAAACAGTAGCAAGACCCGTTGCAGTACCTCCGTAGGAGTTGTATTTTGCACCACCCACAGTACAGTCTTTACCTGATTCCATGCAACCTTCAATAGATATGGAAAGTGCAGCGGAAGGAGCGTAGAATGTCGATAGGTTTTCAACGTAGTTTTGTATGGTTACTGACCACTTGTGTAAGTAATCAAACTGGGTTTTATATGCAGACTTTACATCATCGAATGTTTTCATGTCGTATAGATAGCCAGTCTGTAAGCCACCTTTCTTTCCATTGGATGGATTGACCCCATTGTTGAGAGCAGTCATAAGGACATTACCATGACTTCCAAGTCCAGCCTTACCATGTAGACCATTTCCAGCAGGATAATCATTTCCACAACCGACGATTTCTTGGCAACCGATTATACCATAGTCTCGGGCATCCCTAAGTTCGAATTCAAGTTCTTTTACAAGGCTAGGAATGATGACTTCATCATTCTGGAAAAGTGGAAGACCACCGACTAGTCTAGTTGTTTCTATAGCACAGTCCCATAGTTTATCTGGAGTGTTTTTATTGATTCTTAAAGAGATAGTTGGATCGTGAAGCTTAAGTCTACCAACAGTCTCGAGTATCATATAAGTGACAGGGTTAGTTGCATCTTCACCAGTATCGCGATTAACACCACCAATAGTTGTGTGATGGTACGTTACGCCAACACCGGTATAAGCAGCTATTTTAGGATTAGAAGCACGATAGAAGCAATTAGACTTTAGAAAAAAAGCATCTACTATTTCCTGTGCCTCATCCATAGTAATACTGCCAGATTTAAGATCAGCCTCAAGAAAAGGCCAAGTATACTGATCAAAACGACCGAAAGCGAGAGCAGGATGCCTAGCTTCTTGATAAAGTAAAATCTGATACATGATTGTAGCCTGACATGCCTCCCAGAAATTGCGAGCAGGATTTTCAGAAATCCACATTAAGCCATTTCCCATCTTCATAAGTTCGGCTTTACGACATTCATCCTTACACAAATTCGCCTTGTCAAAGCAAGCTTGACCGTAATGTTTAATCATATTAATCGCTGCATCACATATAATAACTGCGGACTTGTAAAACATATGTTTATCAACGTCATTACCCATTAGATTACCTTTGTGGGCATCAATCCAGTCTTGAGCTTGTTTTCGTATAGTGTGATATCCGGTGTTAATGATCTTTTCGTAGCCGGCAACAAGATGACCAGTGTGTATAGGTGTTCGCATTTTTGAGCCCATTTCTAGTATGCCGAGTCCTGCAACCTCTTCAAAGCCCTCAGGTGCCCAAGAGTCCATATAAGAAGTTACAGTATTGTCTTTCCAAAAGTCTCGGAATGACATAAAACTATTAATTTCTTCTCTACTCATACTCATGTGTACGCCTGATGGATCAGTACGATGATATAGACCATCATCCCAAAGTTCCCAAAGCTTCATTTCTTCGAGTTCTTGCCATAACCAACTTGCGTCCCATTCTGGCCACATGCCTGAACCTAGAAACTCCTTTCCAATATTGCCAACTATTATCTCAAAATCCTCAACACGACATGTCATTTCAGAGCAGATATCATATGTAGCTAGAGCTGTTTTGATTATTGGTGGTACCTTAGCATTTTTTTTATGCGACTTTGTTAGGGCAGCTACCCTTTCTGTATCTACTGGTATTACTCTGTCCCGCACGAGTTGATGCATAAGCTCTATACGATCTGTTGCAGATCTAAATTTGTACATAATTAAGTTCACTCCTTTTAATGTTAGATATGATTTTTTTATAGTTAAAATGATTAATGAATTTGTGCTGGTAAATCGTAGGACAACATTAAATCTAGATAACTTTGCATTTCCTCGTCAGAAGGAGGATCTACATTTACTAGTTTGTAATTAAGGCCAATGCGAAGATATTTCGTAGTTCCCATATTGTGATAAGGTAATAGTTGAATCATAGTAACAGCATCTCCCAGATCCTTACAAAAATCTGCTGTCTTCATCATATTTTCCATAGATGCGTTGAGTTTTGGAATAGTTGGAATACGTATTTGAAGCTTTCCTCCATTTTTTGCAATGAGTTTTGCATTTTCAAGAATAAGTTCATTGTCTACACCTACAAAGTTTCGACTTCTCTTCGGATCCATATGCTTTAAGTCAAATAAGAAAAGATCTACATAAGGTAATATTTTTTCGTAGTTTTCACCAGGCGCGAACCCTGTAGTATCAACGCATACAGTAAGATTGCTCTCTTTACAACGTTTAGCAATGGCATATGTAAACTCAAACTGCTCCATAGGTTCACCGCCAGAGATAGTTACACCTCCATCCTTTCCGTAATATTTCTTATCTTTTATAATACGTTTAAATACATCTTCAAGTGAAATATCATATCCTGAGGGAACAAGGGCATTAGCTGGACATACTTTAGTGCAGGCAAGACAATTATCGCATTTACTTCTATCTATATTTATCTTAGTTATCGTAGAATTATCTATTAGTGATTTTTCAGGTTCTCTTTCGTACAGAGCACTATTTGGGCAGACATTAATGCATAATCCACACTTTACTGTTCCTATGCAACGCATATCAAACCATGAGAGTTGAAAATCATAATTTTGTGACTCTGGACTATGACACCATAAGCAAGTCAGTGGACACCCCATTAAAAATACGGTAGTACGAATTCCTGGACCGTCATGTACAGAGTATCCTTGTATATCGTATACTCTTCCTTTGATATTTTCGCTCATTAACCACATACATCCCTTTCCATATATTTTTCTAATAATCCTATCATTATGTTAATAGCAATTAATTGATTCATAATTTAATCTACACTTTGAGAGATTACTTGCTATGTTTATATTGTATATACCTGATTTTACTTTCTCAATAACAATAAAGGACATACTTTATAAAAAAACGTCCTTTTTTTACTATAAATATAAAATGGTGATAATGGTACTAATATTAAATATAGTGGAAATAATATGTTATAGATGATTGCCAAGAGTTGCTTGTAGGTGAGTTTAATGAAAGGTATGTAAAAAAGAAAAGATGGATGGGTGATTTATATAATATGAATAATATAAGTGTTTTTGATGTTATAGGCCCTATTATGATAGGTCCTTCAAGTTCCCACACAGCAGGTGCTTTAAAAATTGCACTCCTAGCGGGGAAAATGATCAAAGAAGAAATTGTTAGTGTAAAATTTATACTTTATGGGTCTTTTGCTGAAACTTATAGGGGACATGGAACAGATAGAGCACTTTTAGCTGGAATTATGGGTTTTAATACAGATGACTTCAGAATAAAAGATTCGTACTCTATAGCAGATAAAAAGAACTTATTATATTTTTTTGAGGTAA
Organism: Alkalibaculum sporogenes; assembly: GCF_009362815.1. Taxonomy (GTDB): domain Bacteria; phylum Bacillota; class Clostridia; order Eubacteriales; family Alkalibacteraceae; genus Alkalibaculum_A; species Alkalibaculum_A sporogenes. The sequence goes on from NZ_WHNX01000002.1 coordinate 20,061, forward strand.
ATAAAACAAATATGGAAGTACATCCAAACACTGTTGATATAATTATTACTAATGAAACAGGGAAGGTAGTAACTGTAAGAGGAATATCTTTAGGTGGAGGTAATATTTCTATTAGAAATATAAATGGTGTAGATATAAGCCTTTCAGGTAATTATAATACTATTGTAGTAAAACAAATAGATACGCCTGGAGTAGCAGCACATATTACAAAAGTTTTAAGTTTAAACAAAATTAACATTGCTTTTATGAGCATTTATCGTGAAGTCAAAGGCGAAAATGCATATACAATTATTGAGGCTGATGATGAAGTAACACAAGATATTGTTACACATTTAGAGAAAAATAGTTTTATAGAAAGCGCTATACTATTAGAGGTTTAGGGAGAAGTTAGAATGGATTTTACAAATGCACAAGGTCTTTTAAAAATATGTAAAGATAAGAGAATTAGTATTTCTAAGGCTATGATTAATAGAGAAGTCGAAATAATTATGGCTCAAGAGAAAGAAGTAATTGAAAAATTAGCTTATACTTTTCAAATTATGAAAGAAGCTATTAATAAAGCACTTACACAAAAAATTGTATCTATGGGTGGGCTTATAGGTGGAGAAGCAATCAAAATAAACGCTAGAAGAATAAATAGCGATCCTGTATGTGGAAAAATAATATCTAAAGCGATATCATATGCAATGGGTGTCTTAGAAGTTAACTCGTCAATGGGACTTATTGTTGCAGCACCAACGGCTGGTTCATCAGGAGTTATTCCAGGGGTGTTTGTAGCAATACAAGAAGAATACGGATGTTCAGATGAAGAGATGGTAGATGCCCTTTTAAATGCTGGAGCTATAGGTTATTTGATAACGCGAAATGCTACTGTATCAGGGGCTGAAGGTGGGTGTCAGGCAGAAGTAGGCTCAGCAAGTGCAATGGCTGCTTCTGCTATTACTCAAATTATGGGAGGTACTCCAGAACAATGTCTCTCGGCAGCTTCAACTGCAATAATTAATACACTAGGACTAATTTGTGATCCAATAGCAGGTTTAGTAGAAGCCCCATGTCAAAAACGCAATGCTATGGGAGCATCAAATGCACTAATTAGTTCAGAGATATCTTTATGTGGAATAATGAGTATCATTCCTTTTGATGAAGTCATTAGTACGATGTATAATGTAGGTAAAAGTCTCCCGCGTGAGCTAAGAGAAACAGCTCTTGGCGGTATAGCCGCGACTCCAACTGCATGTAAGATGTGTATTAGATAACTGTTTTATGAAAAATATCACCTTACGGACATGCAAGGTGATATTTTTTATAGTTAAATATAATTATATATCCTATCTCATTTAAGTGATATTGTTTTGTCTTGTAGTAATTTCTTCTTTCATTTTCTTTAAATCTTCTGGTTTTAAGCCGTAGAATAGAATACAAACAAAACCGAAGACTGCTGCAGTGGCAGGTAGAAGAGTTGCGATAAGCGCAACTCCGGCAGCTATTTCTGGTGTTGGGTCCATTCCACCAACATAACCAATTGCTGCAAGGGCATAGGCTGAGATACTCCCAGAAATAACCATTGCAATTTTTATAGGGAATGCAGATAATGACATTACTACACTCTTAGCAGATTTTCCTGTCTTCCATTCTGCATAGTCAGCACAGTCAGAATATACAGCACCAGATATTGAAAAGCCAAAACCACTGCTAAATGACGCAAGACCACAAAGGATAAGGAAAGCCATAGGTTCTCTACCTATAAAGTAAGCTAGTACGAGGAAGAACGCTTGCCCTGATAAACCAATTACATATGTTTTCTTTGTACCTAATTTTTTTGCTAATACAGGTCCTACAAAGTTTCCAACAAAACCACCTATTGTTAAGCTTAGGAAATAGGAAGAAACAAGTAACATATCTCCAGCTACGTATTGATAGAAGAATACTGCAAATCCAGCTAAAGACAAAGCGGCAGTGAAGCGTCCAAGTTCTGCTAGCATTAATGTAATAAGGTATTTGTTACCAAGTACTTGTTGAGCCATCTCTTTAAAAGTTGGTACATTTTTTGCTGGCCAACGTCCTGGTGTGTCAACTGGTTTAGCTGCAGTAGAGGATACTATGTATGCAAACCACTGAAAGATACAGAATATTAACATGTATAAAAAGAAACCTCTTGCATTTCGCTCTCCTTGACCACCAAGAAAGATAATAATCGGTAATGAGAATAAGCTAAATAAGATACGACTTCCTGTGTTCATCTGATTAGTTCTCGAAGCAACCATTATTCTCTCATCAGGAGTATTTCCCATAGCTGGTAATAAACCAAATCTAGCAGAATACCCAAAGTTAACAAAAATGTGACCTATCATATAGAAAACAGAAAAATAGATAGCCATACTTGCTTGGCTCATACCCGTGGGAACGCGGAACATCATAATAAAAGAAATTGCAACTATTCCAGGTGCAATCATCATCCATGAGCGATATTTCCCCCATGGTAGTTTTGATTTTTCAATAATAATACCAGTAAGTGGTACAGAAATTGCATCAACGATTCTATTGATTAAAATCATTGTACCTACGAGAGCAGGTGCGAGTAATGCAATGTCAGTTAAAAAATAAACATAATAGCTTACAGCAACTTGCATCATTAAACCGAAACCTACTTCGGCAAAGCCGTAAGCAGTGGCTCTTGAAGAACTTAACTTAAAATCTGTAGCAGTATTATTTACATTCATATAAATCTTCTCCTTTATTTTTTATTTTTAATAAACTTTGTCTTTGAAAACATAATAGTATAAATAGAAAATAAAATGTGTTATAAGTGAGTATTTTTTATTTGGATATAGTTACTAGATCATTTCTATAGAGAATATTGTATCTATATATGCAAACTGATACAATAACAATAAAAGACATGATTTATAAAAATAATGTCCTTTCTAATATCTTGTAAATAAGGTGTAGTAATGTATATAAATACTATGAAAAAAGAAATGAGGCTATAAGATTGTATAGAAATTTAGAAGAGTGTATTATCGATTTAGAGAACACAGGTCAATTAGTTAGGGTACATGAGGAAGTAGATCCAAATCTAGAAATGGCAGCAATACATATGCGAGTGTATGCAAATGGAGGACCAGCATTATTATTTGAAAATATAAAAGGAACAAACTATAGAGCAGTATCTAATCTTTTTGGTACAATAGAGAGAAGTAAATTTATTTTTAGAGATACAATTAATGAAACACAGAGCGTAATCGCATTACGTAATGATCCAATGAGTATAGTGAAAAATCCTTTTAGATATATTAAAACAGGGATAGCAGCTACTAAAGCACTACCTTGGAAAAAGTCTAGTAATAAGGTACAAGGGTTTAAAGAAATACAGATTTCTGATCTTCCACTCATTCAACATTGGCCAAATGATGGAGGAGCATTTATTACTTTGCCACAAGTGTATACAGAAGATCTTGATAATCCAGGGATTATGAATAGTAACTTAGGTATGTATCGTGTCCAGCTTAGTGGTAATGATTATATAATGAATAAAGAAGTTGGTATGCATTATCAAACACAAAGAGGTATCGGTGTTCATCAACAGTCTGCTAGAAAAGATAGAGTCCCTCTGAAAGTGAGTATTTTTATTGGAGGTCCTCCTGCACATACCTTAGCTGCAATTATGCCTTTGCCCGAAGGCTTAAGTGAAATGACTTTTGCGGGATTATTATCTGGACGAAACTTTCGATACTGTTATGATGAGGGATATTGTGTCAGTTTAGATGCCGATTTTGTAATAACAGGAGAAATCTATCCATGTGAAACTAAACCAGAAGGCCCCTTTGGTGATCATATAGGATATTACAGTCTCGTTCACGATTTCCCTGTTATGAGAGTAAATAAAGTTTATGCTAAAGACAAAGCAATTTGGCCATTTACAGTAGTCGGACGCCCTCCACAAGAGGATACTTCATTTGGTGATCTAGTTCATGAGTTGACTGGAGATGCAATAAAACAGGAAATTCCTGGTGTGAAAGAAGTACATGCTGTAGATGCCGCAGGAGTTCATCCACTACTATTTGCTATTGGAAGTGAAAGATACACTCCGTATCAACAAGTTAAACAGCCATCAGAAATTCTTACTATTGCAAATAGAATATTGGGAACAGGACATGTTAGTTTAGCTAAATATCTGTTTATAACTGCAGAGGAGAATAAACCACTAGATACTCGAGATGAAATAGATTTCTTAACATATATACTTGAAAGGATCGACCTTCATCGCGATATTCATTTTCAAACAAACACAACTATTGATACTCTTGATTATTCAGGAACTGGCTTAAATGAAGGTAGTAAAGTTGTAATTGCAGCTTATGGTGACAAAATAAGAGATCTGTGTAATGATATTCCCGAACAGCTAAAGGGTATAAGTAACTTTATAGATCCTCATTTAGTAATGCCAGGAATTGTAGCTATTAAAGCACCAGAATTTTCAAGTTATAAACAAGCACAAGAGGAAATAAATCAATTATGTATTACTATTGTTTCAAAAGGTGAAATGCCAATATGTCCAGTAATTATACTTTGTGATGATAGTAAATTTATGAGTATTTTTAATAATTTTTTATGGGCAACATTTACTCGAAGTAATCCTTCCCATGATATTTATGGCGTTAATAGTTACTATAAAAATAAACATTGGGCATGTGATAATATGATCATAGATGCTCGCATAAAACCTCATCATGCACCTCAACTAATTTTAGATCCATTAGTTGAAGAAAGGATTGAACGTTTCTTTGTTGAAGGAGCAAGCTTAAATAGATTATAAGAAGAGAAGGACTTACTTAAAAGAATAAACCTCTATCATCTGACATCTTATTTCTCACTTCTCAAGGGAGCAAGGGCCAATGACGGTCACCCAAAATAGGTGGAGAATAATCTGCACAGGATAATGTAAACGCTACTGATTATGATGAAAAAGGCGACAAAATGTGTCGCCTAGGAATTTGCTTAGTTGATGTAGTCATTAAATACTTTTACGAGTATGCTTTCAAGCTGTTCTGGTTTTATATAGAAGACTATTGCTACACCTTCAATATTACAGCATTCGCTTTTTATATAATGTTTGTTTGACTCATCTTCCGTTATTGAAATCATACACTTTTTATCTTCACAAGTGATAAAAGCTTTAATGTGACCTATAATTCCACTGAGAGTAGTTACTTCCTTTGCAATTTGCTTTAATAAGTCATCGAGTATTACTTCTGCTTGTTCAAATGATTTTTTAATATTGAATCTGTAGGAGCCGACAATACTCATATCATGAGATGATATTGTGATTGGTTTTTGTTCATGATGATGCTCATGATGATGCTCGTGTTGGTGTACATCTTCATTATGTTTATGTTCTGATTTTTCTCCGTGCAAATGATGTTTTTCCTTATGATTACTCATTTCTCACGCCCCTTTACCATTTCCCAGCATTCTATCAAATACTTGTGAGTCTATTTGTTTTGAAGCGCTTATTTTAAAGAATTGAGCATTATTGTTATATGTCCTAACTGAATTCTCTACTTCTGTCAAAGTAGTTTCGTCAACAATGTCAACTTTATTTATTAAAATTACATCGGCATCATTGAGTTGGTCTTTCAGAAGCATTTCCATAGGACGGATGAGCCTTTTCCATCTCTTAGCGTCAGTAACACATGTAATGATACAATTAATATCTGGCATGGACTGAGCTATAGTTTCCTTAATATTGTGTGGATATGCTACTCCTGTTGCTTCCATAATGATGAGTTCAGGATTAAAATCACGTATTATCTTGTGTAATCCTATAACAAGTTCTCCTGACATAGTGCAGCAGACGCATCCGGAAAACATATTTGCAACTTCATATCCATTATTGATGAGTATCTTATCGTCAACGCTTACTTCACCTATCTCGTTTTCTAAGATTACTACCTTTGTCGTATTTTCAGGGTTATCACCAACTATATATTTAGCGAGCTGTATAACGACACTTGTTTTACCTGAACCTAAAAATCCACCTAAAATTAATATTTTCATTGTATATGCACCTTTTTTCTATATTAAATTACTCTGATATAACTAATTGGTATAGAACATATCTAAAGATATTTTAATAACACTTGATAATCTTTACTTTTGATTAAGTTATTAAACAAAATTTTTAATTATAAATTGTTTTACTAAGTTTATTAGCTTCATCTGCGATCCATCCATTAACCTCTTGAATTTTGGGATCCATCCAGTCCAGAGATGTTATCATGCCACTGAAGATAAATCCACCATCATGAGCTAGTTTCTTAAATGTACTCCTTACTTTTTCTCGTACTTCTTCCTCATCAATAACAGGCCATGTAATAGGCATATTAAATTCAAAACCACCGTTTATTGCAAGTTTTGGACCGAATTTTTCCTTAATGGCAACCAGGTCATTTTGTACTTGAGCAGGATCCCAAACATTAACACCTATATCGACCATTGGAGGAATCAAATCTTCACACCTTCCACAATTGTGATAAAAAATAGGAACTTCTTCTTCTCTTACAAGGTCTAAACACTTTTTATATCGAGGGACTAAGAGTTCTTTAAATACAGAAGGTGAAATGAAGGGCTGAAGTTTTGACGCTGTATCATCTAGTAAGTAGTATCCTTCAGGTTTGTAATAGTGAAGTAGATTTTTCGTTATGTATAGTGAGTGTTCAAGCAAATAATCAAAAAGCTCTTCAACTTCTTCTCTTTCTTCGTAAATGGCACATAAACCCTCCGTAAAACCCATAAATCCGATGAATTGCTGGAATATATCTGCATATCCACTAAGAACATAAGCAGTCTTATCAGGGTCTTGTATGTATTTTTTTCTGTCTGCTTTAGCAGCAGCTTCCCAGTCAAACCCAGAGTAATCTGGTGCTTTAAGTACGTCTCTCCATTTTGTTACATCAGTTAATATAAAATCATTTGGCTTTGGAAGAGCTGCAAAGTTAATTTCTTCGCTTGTTACAAATGTAACTCCCCATGGGTCTATACCACCACCAGGGCCTCTAAAACTCCCTATAATAGCTGGGTCAGCCATTGTCATAAGTGGTGCAACATCAGGTCCACCTAATGTTGCCACAGGTACGTATTCAGGCATTTCTCCACGAGCCACCCGTAAAAAGTTTTCTTTTTGAGTTAAATGAGTTGTCATAATTATCCTCCTTCTGTTTTAAAATATTTTTTTAGTTAAATTATGTAATATATAGTATTATAACATTTATTATTAAAAAATAAAGCGAAAATTGTATATATTACGCTTTGTATAAAAATACTTTAAATAAAGTGTAATAAAAATCAAAAATTAGTTAATCAATAAGGTGTTAAAGTAACTACTAGAAAAATAAATTAATATAGAAATTTAGTAGAAAGTCTAAAATAAAGTAGAAATATGTAGAATAAAACAATATTGTTTTGCAAAAGCAAAACTATTATTATATTATAGTATAAAAGACTTAAAAATTACCATAGCGAAAGAGGGTTTAGATATGGATACAAAAGTTGAAGATATGTCTAAAAGTTATCTGTCCCAAATATTCATAAAATTCTCAAATTATCGCTTAATTATAGTAAGTTTCTTCATATCATCGGCAATTTTTTATTTTATACGATATTTGGAAAACCATATATACAGGGTATTTGATACTACAAATTATTTAGTTTTTCATACTATTGTAGAGTTTGCTAGTATTGTAATGTATATATCCAGTTTTTTAATTATTTATTATGTGGGTGAAAGAGATACAAGGCTTAGAATGAAAGTTTTAGCGGGAGTACTACTATTTGTAGGATGCGTAGATTTTTGGCACACATTTTCTTATAATGGTATGCCTGGTTTATTTATTCCAAGTTCGTCACAAACAGCTACTGCTTTTTGGATTGTTGGAAGGCTCGGATTTGCTGGAGGGATTTTAATAAGTAGCTTTATATCTTTAAGAGTGAAAGTACGATTTGTAAACAGATGGATTATTGCAGCATTACCTTTGGTACTTTCAGTATTTTGTCTTGTATATGTTAGTTACTTTCCTTTTCCTACCCTATTTATAGAAGGGGAAGGTCTTACCAACACAAAGCATTTATTTGAGTATTTAATTATTTTAATGCTAGTAGCCTCTTTTGTAAATTTTTGTATTGAGTATAAAAAGGAAAAAAGTAGTATATTATCATTATTTATATCTGCACTCATTATTAGTATATTTTCTGAACTTGCGTTTCTAAGTTATGCTAGTGTTTACGATACATATAATCTTCTAGGGCACATTTATAAATTAATAGCTGCTTATATGATATTTAAGGTACTATTTATTTTTAATATTAATTATCCATATGGTAGATTAGATAGAGCAGAAAAAGAAATAAGTATGTACGCTAATAATCTAGAACAATTAGTAGATCAAAGAACAGAAGAAGTAAATATAGCTAATCAACAATTGTTATCGGATTTAGAATATGCAAAAACTATACAAAAGGCTATTATGCCAATAAAACACGAAAAATATGAAAATTTAGAAGTATATAGCGAATACATTCCCTATGAAAAAATAGGGGGAGATTATTACGGTTTTAAAGACTTAAATGATGAATATCTTGCTTTTTATATAGGAGATGTTGCAGGTCATGGTGTACCTGCCGCTATGATGACTATATTCATTAAGCAGACAATCATTACTGAAAAGATTTATCAAAGTGGTATAAAGGAAATATATTCTCCTAAAGAGGTTATGACAAATCTATATAATGAATACAATCAAACAGATTTCCCTCTGGAAATGTACGCAGTTATGGTTTACGGCTTATACAATAAAAAGACAAATAGTATGATATATTCTTCTGCTGGCCTTAATACATATCCACTCTTGTATGAGGGAAATGGAAAGGTAAGGGCATTAGAACATACTGGTTTTCCTATTTGCAAATTTGATAAGAATTATCAACCTGAGTTTAACGATTACTTTGTAGAAATGAATAAAGGAAACAAAGTTTTATTCTATACTGATGGTATTGTAGAAGTTACAAACATCAAAGGAGATTCCTTTGGTGAGAATAAATTAATGGAGATACTTAGTGAAAATGGTCATATGTCACCAAAAGAAATTTCCAAGGAAATCCTCAATGAGTTAAATAAGTTTACAGAGGGTGTCAAATTAAATGACGATGTTCATTACTTTATAATGCAAGTTAATTAAAAAAACATGAGTAATTAACGGAGCATATTTCAATTTCATTAATGCATTCAACCAACCAGTCAATATATGTGCGTTCTCTTATAATAGCACCTTTTAATACGATATAGTCACCATATTTTGGAGAAAGAATATCAGAAATGACCTTGTTATAGGGATGGTCTAACATTGACATTTCTAATTTACTTAATTTTTCTTTACTTTGTTCCAGTTGCTGTGTTAAACCTGTCCAAGTAACTGATGCCACCGTTTTCAGAGGATATTATGCTAGATTAGATATCTAATATAAGATTATTAGAATAATTGATAAGGTCTTGATTAAATAACTAAAATAAGATTTTTGAATAATAAAATTTATAAATCCGTCTTCATTTGGGAGGCGGATTTTTCTTTGGGTTAGGAACAGTTATATGATATTTTTGGAAATAATAATTAAATAGTTGCAAATGGGAATATTAAAATTTATAAAAAATATATAAGGTAGGTGAAAAATAATGACAAGACCTCAAGAAATAAGTGTTGTTGATACTGACTTGGAGTTGCCACAAGAAGGTTTTATAGAATTAGAGGGATATATAGACAATATCAAGACAACAAAGGGAGCATTAATTGAAATTTTGCATAAAGCCCAAGAAATATTTGGGTATCTGCCTAGAGACGTTCAATTATATATAGCAAGAAAATTAGGAATCCCAGGGGTTGAAGTTTTTGGCGTGGTGAGCTTTTATTCGTATTTCAATGTAAAACCTATGGGCAAACATACTATTAGTGTATGTATGGGTACAGCATGTTTTGTTAGAGGGGCAGATAAGATTATAAACAAGTTAAAAGATAATCTTGGAATAGAATCTAACGAAATTACTGAAGATGGGTTGTTTTCTCTAAAGGATGTACGGTGTATTGGTGCTTGTGGGTTGGCTCCAGTAATTTTAGTAGATGATAAGGTTTATGGAAGAGTAAAAGAAGATCAAGTTAATGAGATAATCGATAAATATCGTTAGTAATAGGAGGATATCATGAAAGTAGATTCTTTGCAAAAGTTGAATCAAATAAGAGAAGAACAAAGACAAGAAAATGCTAACAACTCAATCGTTAAAAAAATCTTAATATGTGCCGGAACGGGATGTTTAGCTAGTGAAAGTGAAAAACTCTTAGAGATCTTGAATCACGTAATAAAGGCTAGGAAATGCGGTGATAAAGTCAAAGTAGTAAAAACAGGGTGTTTTGGGTTTTGTGAACAAGGTCCTATATTAAAAATAGAACCTGATGATGTTTTTTACGTAAGGGTTGTACCTAAAGATGCTAGGACTATTATAGATGATCATATTATACAAGGTAAAATAGTTGAAAGATTATTATATGAAGAACCTACGAGTAATAAAAGGATTGAAAAGCAAGAAGATATGCCGTTTTACAAAAAACAAATGAGATTAGCTATAAGAAATTGTGGATTGATTAATCCAGAAGACGTCTACGAATATATCGAACATGAGGGCTATAGTGCACTGGGAAAAGTCTTAACAGAAATGACACAATATAGTGTAATAGATGAAATAAAAAAATCTGGGCTAAGAGGAAGAGGTGGAGGTGGCTTTCCAACAGGTTTAAAATGGGAGATCACAAAAAATCAGCACGGAAACACAAAATTTATTATTTGTAATGCAGATGAAGGTGATCCAGGTGCTTTTATGGATCGCAGTATACTAGAAGGTGATCCGCACGGTGTTATAGAAGCAATGGCTATAGGAGGGTATGCAATAGGTGCTCATAAAGGAATAGTGTATATACGTGCAGAATATCCTATGGCAATTTCTAGATTAAATTCAGCCATTATCCAGGCAAGGGACTTAGGTTTATTAGGAGAAAATATTTTAGGAACTGATTTTAATTTTGATATAGAGTTTAAGTTAGGTGCAGGTGCATTTGTATGCGGAGAGGAAACTGCATTGATTAATTCTTGTGAGGGAAAACGCGGTGAACCAAACTATAAACCACCCTATCCTGCTGAAGAAGGATATTGGGGTTATCCAACTTGTGTAAATAATGTTGAAACCTTTGCTAATATACCACCAATTATATTACAAGGATCTACTTGGTTTTCCTCAATAGGTACCGAGAAAAGTAGAGGGACTAAAGTATTTGCACTTGCTGGCAAGATAAACAATGTAGGCTTAGTAGAAGTGCCTATGGGTACTACTTTAAGGGAAATTATTTATGATATTGGTGGAGGAATCCAGGAAGGTCATCAATTTAAAGCTGTGCAAACAGGAGGTCCATCAGGAGGTGTTATTACTGAAAAGGATTTAGATACACCCATCGATTATGATAATCTTTTGGGTATTGGATCTATGATGGGGTCTGGAGGGATGATTGTTTTAGATGATAGAGACAGTATGGTAAATATGGCAAAATTTTATTTACAGTTTACTATGGATGAATCATGTGGAAGATGTACACCTTGCAGAATTGGTACTAAAAGAATGTATGAATTGCTTGTAAAAATTAGCAATGGTGAGGGTACTATGGCAGATATTGACGCTCTTAAGCAATTATCATATATGGTTAAAAACTCTTCTCTATGTGGTTTAGGTCAGACTGCACCTAATCCTGTTATAAGTACTATGAAATATTTTTGGGATGAATATATGGAACTAATAAAAGATGTTGATTATCCCGTGAGAGAAGGTACTTCTCAAATAAACAGTAGGGTAGGAATAAAGGTTTAAGGGAGTGAAAAAATGGAAGATATAAAAAAAGTGTCGGTAATATTAAATGGGCAAGAATATCAAGTGCCACAGGAAATAACTATATTAGAAGCAGCTCATAGAGCAGGTATAAAAATCCCCACATTATGCCACCTTGATCTTCATGATATAAAAATGGTAAATCAAACAGCATCGTGTAGGGTGTGCATGGTTGAAGCTCCTGGGAGAGATACCTTAGTACCTGCATGTGTGACAAAAGTAAGTGAGGGTATGGAGATTAGGACTGACTCTCTTAGGGCTATCACTGCAAGAAGAATGGCTGTAGAACTGCTACTTTCAAATCACCCAAATGAATGTTTCACTTGCCCAAAGAATCTCGATTGCGAGTTACAAGCTTTGGCTGCAGAATTAGGTGTGAGAGAAATTCGGTGGGAAGGCGAACGAATGGACTATCCAAAGGATATTTCAAGTGATGCAATTGTAAAAGACTCTAATAAGTGTATATATTGTAGAAGATGTGAAACCATGTGTAATGAAGTACAAACTTGTGGAATACTATCTGGTATTAGCAGAGGTTTTAATGCTTTTGTTGGGCCTGCCTTTAATATACCTATGGTAGATTCATCATGTACCTACTGTGGACAGTGCGTAGCAGTATGTCCTACTGCTGCACTTACTGAAGTAAATCATAGTGACAAGGTATGGGAAGCTTTGAATGATCCAAATAAACATGTAGTGGTACAAACTGCTCCAGCTATTCGTGTTGCCATCGGCGAGCTTTTTGGTATGGAACCTGGTACTATTGTCACAGGTAAATTAGTTTCAGCGTTAAAGAGAATGGGGTTTAATGGTGTGTTTGATACTAATTTTGGTGCAGATTTAACTATAATGGAAGAAGCGTCTGAACTAATTTATAGAATAGAAAACAATAAAACTCTACCAATTCTAACAAGTTGTTGTCCAGCATGGGTGAAATATATTGAACACCAATTTCCTGAATTATTAGAAATCCCTTCAACATGTAAATCTCCACATATTATGTTTGGCACAATTGCAAAAACCTATTATGCACGTAAAAATAATATAGATCCTGACAATATTGTAGTAGTATCGATTATGCCTTGTATTGCTAAAAAAGCTGAAGCAAAAAGACCAGAATTAACGAAAGATGTATTAAATAACGTAGATATTGTTGTTACAACTAGAGAATTAGGTGCTATGATTAAGGAAGCAGGAATAGAGTTTAATACTCTGGCTGATGAAGAATATGACAAACCATTAGGAGAAACTACAGGGGCATCAGTTATATTTGGGACAACTGGTGGGGTAATAGAGGCTGCTGTAAGAACTGCTTATGAATGGATGACTGGAGAAACACTTGAAAATGTAGAGTTTGATCAACTTAGGGGCTCAGATGGTCTACGTAAAGCAAGTGTGAATATTGGTGGAAAAGAAATAAAAATTGGAATAGCAAGTGGATTAGGAAATGCTAGAGAATTGTTGCAAGAAATAAGAGATGGTAAAAACGAATATCATGCGATAGAAATTATGGCTTGCCCAGGAGGTTGCATTGCTGGAGGAGGACAACCATATCACCACGGTAATTATGAAATAGTAAAAAAACGTCAACAAGCTATTTATCAAGAGGATCGCAATAAGAAAGTTAGAAAATCTCATGAGAACAAAGAAATACTAGAATTGTATGAACAATATTTGGGTAAACCTTTTGGCAAGCGGGCACATGAATTATTGCATACCCATTTTGAAGAAAGAGAAAGGATATAACTCGACTGTGAAAAAGTAAAATTGTTACTAGAAATCTAAGTAATAAATGTTTAATACTAAGTATTTATTGATATATATTACTTAGTATTAAACATTGAGGAGGTTATGTATGAGTAAAAAAGTTATTGTCATAGGTGGAGTAGCTGGTGGGGCAAGTGCTGCTGCTAGATTGAGAAGATTAGAAAAGCAAACAGAAATTATTATATTAGAAAAAGGTGAATATATATCATTTGCTAATTGTGGTCTTCCTTATTATATAGGAGACGTAATTAAGGATATACAAAATCTATTGGTAGAAACACCTACTTCTATGAAAGAAAAAAAAGATATTGATGTACGGATAAAACATGAAGTTATATCAATTGACAGAGTTAATAAAAAAGTACTAGTTAAAGATTTAAAACAAAAGGAGACTTATTCAGAATCTTATGATCAGCTTGTAATTGCAACAGGCTCATCTCCAATTGTTCCGCCAATTCCGGGAATAGAACTGCCTAATATTTTTACTTTATGGAATATACCAGATACTAAGTATATAAAGGATTATCTTAGAAATAATAATGTTAAAAAGGTGGCAGTAATTGGGGGAGGATTTATTGGAATTGAAATGGCTGAAAATCTTAAACACTTAGGGTTAGAGGTTTCAATTATAGAAATGGCACACCAAATACTTGGACCCTTAGACGTAGATGTTGTAGAAAAATTACAAGAACATATAAAGGAACAAGGTATAGAGCTTATATTAGGTGATGGTGTAAAAGAATTTAAAAAATGCGACGATAGTATTAGAATTATAACCTCAGATAATAAAAATATCAATGTTGACATGGTTATTTTATCTATTGGAATAAAACCAAATAGTCAAATTGCAAAAGAATCAGGAATAAAAGTAGGAAAAGGTGGAGGAATTATTGTAGACCAAAATCTTCGTACATCAGATGAATATATATATGCTGCTGGAGATGTAATACAAATAGAGGATTATGTAAATAAAGTGCCTGGGATGATACCATTAGCTGGCCCTGCTAATAAACAAGGACGAATTGTAGCTAATAATATTGCAGGTATAGAAGAAGAGTATACTGGAACACAAGGAACGTCAATTGTGAAAGTATTCAATATGAATGCTGCTTCTACTGGTACAAATGAGAAGACCTTAAAAAAATTAGGAAAACAAAAAGAGATTGATTATAATGTAATTACCATAGATGCTATGAATCATGCTGGTTATTATCCTAACGCTCAGAAAATACACATCAAAATTATTTTTGAACTGCCAGAAGGAAAAATACTAGGTGCTCAAATTGTTGGAGGTGAAGGTGTAGACAAGCGAATTGATATTATCGCTACTGCTATTCGTTTTGGAGCAAAAATGTCTGATTTAAAAGAATTAGAGCTAGCCTATGCTCCGCCTTTTTCTTCCTCAAAAGATCCTATCAATATTTTAGGATATATCTCGGAGAAATATATTTTATAGTGTCTTTAAATTCTTAAATATTGACGAGATTTGCATAAAATTATTGCCCATTGACATATTAAACTACTTTTATTAAAAATATCTACAGTTCCTTATCGAGAAGTTTTAGCTAGAAAAAAGAGTATTTACCACAAGGTGAATATTATAAAAACGTCTTGATTATAACATTGAATATGTTATAATATTTATAAAATCCTATATATGTAAATGAACACATTTAAATATATAATAGGTAAATGAAAGGAAGTGTAACAAATGAACAAAAATATTCCTCCCTCAATGCAGCCTGAAGGTTCTTTCCCTTGGATGTTGCAACAAGTTCCTAGACCACTTGGACCTCGTCCCATTAAACCAAAAGAAAATCAACGTCGTGTATTTACTGGTGAAATTCCAATGTGGATGCCTATCTGGCTAAGTGATAACCAGTACTGTTGGCCTGACGTTGTACTAGAACATCCAAAGTTCGAGCAAGATGGTAAAGATTGGTGGGGGACTGAATGGGTGTGGGTAGAAGTTGCAGGTGGAATGATGGTAACTCCTGGCTTTGTAACTGTTCACGATATCACTAAGTGGAGAGAAGAAATGCCAGTTCCTGATTTGAGTAAGGTTGACTTTGAAGGTGATGCAAAACTACAAACTGCTCGGTATGATAATGATAGAATGCACGTATTTCATCTTACAGAAGGGCTATTTGAGCGTCTACATGAGGCTATGCCATTTGAAGATGCACTTATGGCATTTCATGAAGAGCCTGAAGCTGTTCAGGATTTCATGACTGCAGTTGCTGATTTTAAAATTGAATTATTAAAAAAAGTGTTTGAGTATTATGAGCCTATAGATTATGTAATATACGGAGATGATTGGGGTACTCAAAGAGCTGGATTTTTCTCTAATGAAATGTTTAGAGAGGCTATTATGCCTCAAACTAAAAGAATCTGGGATTTTATACATAGTCGTGGAAAATTCATAGAACTTCATTCTTGTGGATTAACACAGCAGTATATAGAAGAGATTATTGAAATGGGTTGTGATGCGTGGACTCCTCAGGATATTAATGATTTTGATATGCTTACAGAAAAATATGCCAATAAGATAACGCTTACTGTTCCAATTGCTGGTATAGATACTGCTACAACAGAGGAAGAAGCAAGAAAACTAGTTCGTGAGTTTGTTGATAAATATGCGCCTCGAGGCAGAATTATATCGAATTTTATAATGAATCCCGACGAAAAAGTTACAGCAGCTGCTACTGATGAATTATACAAGTATTCATCAGCGTTTTATGAAAAGTTGCGTGAAAAAGTTACAGTAAATGCCTAAAAAATATCTAATAGCAATTTATGGCTTTTTAAATTGTAAAACAATGAGTTAATGTCCTGGTTGGAGACATTTTGATATTGTACACTTAACCACATAGACACTCGCGACAGCGAGTGTCTATGTGGTTATTTTAATATAAGTATAGTTTGTAGGTAGTTATTTTGAAAACACTCATATACAAAAAAATTAATAAAGTGAAACTTTATTCAGTATGGGTTTTCTGAAGTGGGAGTTTTAGTGCCTGTTAATGCGGGATAAATACTAATTTGAATAAAAAATTTTATATGATATAAACTATTTGAAAAGGAGCTGTTTTAATATGGAAGTGGCAATTATGGGTGCAGGAATTTCAGGGCTTTCCTGTGCAATCACATTAGAAAAAAATGGAGTAACACCTACTATTTTCGAAAAAAGAAAATCAGTAGGAGATAGGTTTGTAAATGCTGAATCATTGTTTAGTATTCTTAATAGACCTATTCAGGACAGCATATCTTATGTAGCAGAGAATTTCCATATCAAATTATCTCCAATAACTGAAGTCGATAAAATATTTTTACATTCTAAAAACCAGGTTGGATCGGTGAATGGGAAAATTGGATATACAAATATAAGAGGAAGACATGCGAACTCATTTGAAAATCAGTTAGCTAAACAAGTGAAAAGTAAAATAAATTTCAACTCTACTGATGAATACAAAGATATATGCAAAAAATTTGACTATGTAGTATTAGCTACTGGAGATGCAGAGTACGCTGTTAAATTAAATAACTACCGGTATGACCTTAGGTGCGCAGTAAAAGGAGTTACTGTAAAAGGTGAGTTTATAAAAAGCAACCCACATGTATGGTTTAATTATGAAATACTACCAAAAGGATATGGATGGTTAATACCCTTTTCAAAAGAAGAGGCTCATTTAGTAATAGTCTATACTGATTCAACAAGTGAAATAGATCAAATATGGGATAAATTCTTTAGCTTAGTCTGTAAAAGTCTAGATCAAGACTTAAAGATAACTGATGATTTCCAAATTAAAAATTATATGGTTGGTATATGCAATGAATCTAAAATAGATAATACTTACTTTATTGGAAATTGTTTTGGTGCCATTTCTCCAGGTTTTGGTTTTGGACAATTTGCATCTATACTAACTGGAGTGTATTCAGCATATGATATTTGTGGATTAGAAAGTTATGAGGAACTTGTAAAGCCTTTATTTGAAAATTACAATCATTCTATTGTTTTTAGAAGATTTTTAGAACAATTAACTGATAAGCAAATTGATTTTTATGTAGATAAACTTAATAATAAAATAATTGACAAAGTAGTAGGTACAGTTAGCAGTAAAAACAATGGTATAGACTTTCTTAGATTAGCAACACCTATTATGAAGCTAGTAAATGATTATAAACAAATTGAATCAAGATAAGAATTTTCACATAATTCAATAATATCTAAGACATTAAATATAGGTTTTTAGATCCATATTAAGACTAATATTGAAAGGAGTAGTAGAGTGTTTGTACCTAAAAGGATAATATTTGAAAAAGATGCACTAAATTATAGTATATCAAATCAAATACTAGATCAATTTAAAGATAAATCAGAAATAGAATTAATCTATCTGAATTCTAATAAATATAAACATCACATTCCAGGAGATAATCTACCCAAACAATATATCGAAGGAAAAAAGACTTTAATTGTTGGTAAAAAAAAGAGCTTAAAGTTTCAGACCTGTAAACCTTCTGCCCATTATCAACTTCCATTAGTGTCAGGGTGCATGGGGCAATGTGAATACTGTTATTTAAATACAAAATTAGGAGATAAACCTTTTACAAAAATATATGTAAATTTAAGTGAAATACTAAAACAAGCTAATAAATATATTGTGGAAAGGTCACCGGATATAACTATATTTGAAGGAGCTGCTACTTCTGATCCTATACCTGTAGAACCTTATACTAATGCATTACAAAAAACAATAGAAGCTTTTGGTGCTAATGAAAATGCAAGGTTTAGATTTGTGACAAAGTATAATGATATAGATTCCTTACTTCAGTTAGAACACAACGATCATACAGAAATAAGATTTAGCATTAATACATCATTTATTATTAGTCAATATGAAGGTTACACTGCTTCTCTAAATAAAAGAATAGAAGCAAGTGTAAAAGTAGCAAAGGCAGGATACCCTACAGGATTTTTAATAGCACCTGTATTTATTTATGAAAATTGGGAGAAAGAATATCATGATTTATTAATCCAATTAAAACAAAAGCTTCCAGATGATTTAAAACATCCTTTAACTTTTGAGATTATATCTCATCGATATACTACAATAGCTAAAAATAGAATTTTACAAGTGTTCCCAGAAAGCAAATTACCTATGGAAGAGGATGACCGTAAGTTTAAATATGGACAATTTGGATATGGCAAGTATGTATATCCAAAAGAAAACATAGATAAAATAAAAGATTTTTTCTCTAAAGAAATAGAAAAGATATTTGTAAATAAAGAGATTAAATATATTATTTAAATATTATTCTATTAAAAAAATTATAGAGATAAGATAGGACCAAATAATAAAGGAAGAAAATGATAGTTTTAATTGTGCACAATGCACACTAAGGATGATCGTATTACTTTTGATGATAACAAAACTTATTTTAGTCTCGACTTAGATTTAATAAGAAAGTTATGTTTTGTTCAAGTCTATATTATGCAATAAAAACACAAGTTTCTCATAAACAATATGAAACTTGTGTTTTTCTTATTCTGAAGTAAATGAGCCAATCTATTAAACAATATTCTTATTTAGATGCGATGAATGTGATGAATATGATAACAATTATATAAAATATTTAACAATAATTCAATATAACAATATTTTGTAACGTAAGTTACCGAAGTTTGCGGCGAAAGATAGTATATTATCGTTAGCAGAAGAAAGCAGCAATTAAAATAAATTGCTAGCATAAAATAGTTAATAATAAAAAGGGGAGATTTACAGTGAGTATGTTTTGTTATCAATGTCAAGAAGCATCTAAAGGAACTGGTTGTACTGTAAAAGGAATTTGTGGTAAAGATGAGAGTGTTGCAAATCTACAAGATTTATTAATTTACGTTCTTAAAGGAATTTCAATTTATAGTATGAAAGCTAAAGAGTTGGGCTTTTCAGATAATAATGTAGATAAATTTATTGTTGAAGGTCTTTTTGCTACAATTACTAATGCAAATTTTGATAAAAGTAGTTTTGAAGATAATATTAAGAAAGGATTAGCTATCAGAGATGAATTGAGAAATAAGGTTACTAAAGCTGGAGGAAAAACTAATAGTGATTTACACGATGCTGCTATATGGGGATCTAGTAATCTTAGTACGGAAGGTATTTTGCAGAAAATATTTAGTTTGTTTTCAGGTGGAAATAAAGTTGAGAATAATTATACTATTGAACAATTTCTACAAAAATCTACCACAGTAGGAGTACTTGCGACTGAGAATGAAGATATCAGATCTTTAAGAGAATTGTTAATATATGGATTAAAAGGTATTGCTGCATATTTAAAGCATGCGGATAACTTAGGTAAACAAGATGCTAATATACATGATTTTATACAAAGAGCATTAGTTGCTACTACAGAGGATACCTTATCAGCAGATGAATTAGTTGCACTTGTATTGGAATGTGGTAAATACGGCGTAGATGCAATGTCATTGTTAGATAATGCCAATACATCTTCATATGGAAATCCAGAGATTACCAAAGTAAACATCGGAGTAAAAAGCAATCCAGGTATTCTAATTAGTGGTCATGATTTGAAAGATATGGAAGAATTATTAATACAAACAGAAGATACGGGAATAGATATATATACTCATAGTGAAATGCTTCCTGCTCATTACTATCCTGCATTTAAAAAGTATAAGCATTTTGTAGGTAACTATGGTAATGCATGGTGGAAACAAGATAGTGAATTCAAGAGTTTTAATGGACCTATTTTAATGACCACTAACTGTCTCGTGCCTCCAAAATCAGAATATAAAGATAGACTATACACTACAGGTGCTACCGGTTTTAACGGTGTTAAGCATATACCCGATGGAGAAGAGGGGAAACCAAAAGATTTTTCAGCTATTATAGAACAAGCAAAAAAATGCAAGAGTCCTGTTGAAATTGAGAAAGGTGAAATTGTTGGTGGTTTTGCACATGCTACAGTATTAAGTTTAGCTGACAAAGTAGTAGAAGCTGTAAAGTCAGGAGCGATTAAACAATTCTTTGTTATGGCAGGTTGTGATGGAAGAATGAAGGGTAGAGATTACTATACAGATTTTGCTGAAAAACTTCCGAAAGATACTGTGATTTTAACAGCAGGATGTGCTAAATACAGATATAACAAACTTAAATTAGGTGAAATTGGTGGAATACCAAGAGTGTTAGATGCTGGTCAATGCAATGATTCATATTCTTTAGCAGTGATCGCACTTAAATTAAAGGAAGTATTTGAGTTAAATGATATTAATGAACTTCCTATTTCATATAATATTGCTTGGTATGAACAAAAGGCCGTTATCGTTTTATTAGCGTTGTTACATTTAGGTGTTAAAAATATACACTTAGGACCGACATTACCTGCATTTCTTTCACCAAATATTGCTAAGATACTAGTAGAAAACTTTGGTATAGGTGGTATTACAGATGTTGAAAATGATATGAAAATGTTCTTAGAAGCATAATATTTAGAATCTATTAAAAATTAAAGTTCGATAATCATAGTTCAAAAAGCTGGTTCCATTATATGGAAGTCAGCTTTTTGAATTTATAAAATATAATCTCACTGGTTATTAATTATTAAAATAATTTTTTATAAATATATTGACATAATAAGTACATTGTATATAATGAGTATATACAATATGCTTATGTTATACGGGGGTAATCTGTTGGATATTATAATAAGTAACACAAACGTGAAACCAATTTATGAACAGATAACATCTCAAATAAAAAATTTGATTTTAATAGGTGAACTTAAAGAAGGCGATGCGCTCCCTTCTATGCGTTTGCTTGCTAAAGAACTGAGAATAAGCGTTATTACAACCAAACGTGCATATGAAGATTTAGAAAGAGATGGTTTTATTGAATCAATAACAGGAAAGGGTAGTTTTGTATCATGTCAACGTGCTGATTTTATAAGGGAGGAACATTTGAGAATTACTGAAGAGTACCTGCAGAAGGCTATAGATTCAGCTCAAATATCTGGAATCAATCTTGAGGAAATTATAGAAATGATAAGTATGCTTTATAAAGAGGGGGAAAAATAGTGGAAAATGCTATTGAAATTAGCAATCTATCAAAAAAATACGATGAGTTTCATCTGCAAAATATTAATTTCAAATTACCTAAAGGGAGTATTATGGGATTTGTAGGAGAAAATGGTGCAGGTAAAAGTACAACTATTAAACTTATTTTAAACCTTATTAATAAAGACTGTGGAGAGGTTAACGTTTTTGGTCTAGATAATATAAAAAATGAAAAGAAAATAAAGGACAATATCGGAGTAGTATTTGATGAAAGTAATTTTCCGGATAATATGATTGCATCGGATGTAAACTTAGTAATGAAATACATCTATTGCAATTGGGATGATAGTATATTCAATTCGTATCTCAAAAAGTTTAGTATACCTTTAAAGAAGACCATAAATGAATATTCAAGAGGAATGAAAATGAAATTATCTTTAGCTGTGGCTATGTCACATCATGCAAAGATACTTATATTAGATGAAGCAACGAGTGGCTTAGACCCAATTGTTCGAGATGAGATACTAGATATTTTTTTAGATTTCATTCAAAATGAAGATCACTCTATATTAATTTCATCTCATATAATCAGTGATCTAGAAAAAATAGCAGATTATATTACATTTATACACAATGGCAAAATTGTGTTTAGCGAGGCTAAGGATAGTTTACTATACGACTTTGGTATCCTCAAATGCTCTAATAGCGATTATGAAAAATTAGATAAAGAAATTATTATTGGGTGTCGGAAGAATCAGTTTGGTGTAGAAGCTTTAATAAGAAAGAGCAATCTTAAAGGAAATTACATTATTGATCATGCAAGTATTGAAGATATAATGTTGTTTCAAATTAAGGGGGGGAAATAATGAAGGGACTACTTATTAAGGATCTTCTTGCTATGAAAAAGCAAGGGAAAACGATAATAGCATTACTGTTTTTTTATATAATCTACGCTGTTACATTTAAAAATGTAAGTATGTTAGGAATGGTAATAGTGTTGATCTGTGCAATGATGCCAATTACCACGCTCTCTTATGATGAGAAGTGCAAATGGGATAGTTTTGCTCTCTCCACTACTGTATCAAGGAAAACCCTTGTTCTAAGCAAATATATTTTTAGCATTATACTTATTTTATGTGCTATTGTGATTGTAGCTTTACTGAGTTCATTAATGGTGTTTTTTTCTAAAGAGCTAGAAATTGTAGATGCTTTACTAATGTCAGCTGGGCTTGGAGGTATTGCACTTGTATTTTTAACATTAACATTACCCTTGCTTTTTAAGTTTGGAGTGGAAAAAGGAAGGATGTTGATGTTAGCCACATTTCTAATTCCTTCTATGATTATAATGTTGTTTTCTAATTTTGGATTTTCTTTGCCTGATGAACAAGTACTAAGGCATATGTCTTACGTATCACCTATAATAATATTTTTTTTAATATTTATCTCTATAAAAGTTTCGATAAAAATTGTTCATAAAAAAGAATTTTGATAAATATAAACACATCTCAAAAATAAAATATTGGATTGGGACTAAAAAGCGATCAAGTATAAAAGTAAATTGTATATTGGTCGCTTAATTATATACTTTACAATAAATGAATGTTCATTTATAATAAAAGCAAGTACTATAAATATAAAGGTGATTTGTCCATGAGAACGAAAGACGATGAAAAACAAAAGAGTATTAAAAATGCTGTAATCAAGTTAATATTAGAACGAGGATTTCACGGCACTTCTATTTCTAAGATTGCTAAGCTAGCTGGCATATCTCCAGCTACTGTTTATATTTATTATGAGAATAAAGAAGAGATGATGCGAGATATTTACGAAGAATATGCATATGAAGTATTTGAGATTATTCAAAAGAGAGTAACTAGTAATTTGACAGGTGAGCAGTTAATTGAAATTATACTCTATGAATACTATTACTATATTATGAGAAATAGAGAAACATTTCATTTTACTGAACAATTTAGTAACTGTCCTTCTCTGCAAAAAGGATGTAATACATTAAAGGTACCCACATCTTTAAACAATATATTATCATCATATAAAGAACGTGGTATATTGATTGATTACAAGAATGAAAATATATGGGCATTGTTAATTTATCCTATTAAGGCAATTGCTTTAAATTCCACTGGATATGAAATATCAGATAAAGCAATATTACGAGAGATGGTTACTATAATTCAAAATTCTTTACTTCTCTAAAAGTACAAAAGTAGTAAAAAAGATTATTAGAAAGGATGAAATAATATGATAATTCCCATAATAGATATTGTGCTATTACCTGGAATGAACTATAATTTGCCAGTTAATCACTTAACTGATAATGAGATAGAAATGTTACTAAATGATAATAAAGAGATTATAGCTTTACCCCTAAAGAATAAGAAAAAAAGATCAGAATTAAATACAGAGGATTTTAATAAAATTGGAGTATCTATTGTAGTAGATGAACTGAAAACTATTGAGAAGGATCACGTGTTTCAAGTAATTATAAAAAAATTCGTTGAAGTATCAAATCTTGTTGTTACCGAGAGCCTGATTTCTGGTGAAGTAACTTATATAGATGAAATTGTCGATATCAACGAACAAAACCAATATGAAATAATGGAGTACATTAAAAAAATTGCTTTAGATATATCTGAAAAATTTAGGAATTCACAAGAAAGTAGTAATCATATTAGTAATATTGATAATTTGAACATACTCATAGGAGATATTGTTAAATACCTTCCACTCTCAAACAATGAAAAATATAGTATTATGGAAACATTATCATTAAAAGAACGGAGTTTACTTTTTATAGATTATTTTCTTAGATCAAAGGAAACTTTACAGATACAAATTGAAATGTCAAAGAGGTTTAATGAGAAAGCAAATAAACAATATAGAGAAGCTGCATTAAAAGAGCAACTTAGATTAATACAAGAAGAACTTCAAGATGGAAAACCGAAAGCTAAAGAGAAAGAATATAGTTACAGAATTGAAAAAGCTAATATGCCTGATGAAATTAAAGCAGTTGCATTAGAAGAGTTGCAAAAATTTGAAAATCAGAGTCAAAGTAGTCCAGACTATAATGTAATAAGGAATTATCTTGATTTTATATTAGCTTTGCCTTGGCATATAAACAAAGAAGAAGTTATTGATATTATTGAATCGAGAAGGATCTTAAATGAACAACATTATGGATTAGAAAAAGTTAAAGATAGAATTATACAACACTTAGCTGTAATGAAGATGAAAAAAGACAAAAAAGGTTCGATTTTACTATTAGTGGGACCACCAGGAACAGGCAAAACAAGTTTAGGAAAAAGCATTGCTGACGCTTTGGGTAGAGAGTATATTCGATTAAGCCTTGGAGGAATTCGAGATGAGGCAGAAATACGTGGACATCGTAGAACATATGTTGGTGCTTTACCTGGACGTATTTTAGCTAGCATTAAAAAAGCAGGAAGTATGAACCCTGTTATGGTTTTAGATGAAGTTGATAAATTAATGACTGGGTATAACGGTGACCCTGCTAGTGCCCTGCTTGAAGTCCTTGACCCAGAACAAAACAATACTTTTACTGATCACTATTTAGACCTTCCCTACGATTTGTCTAATGTACTGTTTATAGCTACTGCAAATTCATTAGCAAATATTTCAAGGCCTTTATTAGACAGGATGGAAATAATTGAGGTATCTAGTTATACATCTAAAGAAAAATATTGTATTGCTAAAGACCATTTGATTAAAAAATCAACTGAAGAACACGGTTTAACAGAACATGATCTTCAAATTGAAGATGAAACATTGAAAAAAATAATAGAAGACTATACTCTTGAAGCTGGAGTTAGAGGTTTAAAAAAACGTTTGGACGCTTTGTCTAGAGTAACAGCAGAAAAAGTAGTTTTAGGGAATATAAAGAAGCCTTTTATAATAAAACCAGAAGATCTACAAGAATACTTAGGAAAAAAAGTTAAACGTCACAATTTGGCACAAGACAGCAATCCACCAGGGGTTGTAACAGGTTTGGCTTGGACTTCTGTAGGAGGAGAAATTCTATTTATAGAAGCAAAAGATATGATAGGAAACGGACAAATTACTTTAACTGGAAAGCTTGGAGAGGTTATGAAGGAATCTGCTAAAATATCATTAAGCATACTCAAATCCAGGTTTCCTATCAATACTGCATCATTTAAAGAAAAAGATTTGCATATACACGTTCCATCTGGAGCAGTGCCTAAAGATGGCCCTTCCGCTGGGATTGCATTATTTACTGCATTAGCTTCGTTAGCTACTGGGATACAAGTAAGTGGAACTACTGCAATGACGGGAGAAATAACACTAAGTGGTTTAGTACTTCCTATAGGGGGATTAAAAGAGAAATTAATAGCTGCTCAAAGGGCAGGGATTAAAAAGGTGCTAATTCCAAAAGATAATGAAGTAGATTTAAGTGATGTTCCCCAAGAAGTAAATAAACAATTAGATATAATTCTAGTTGAAACTGTAGAAGATGTTCTCAAGGAATCGTTAGGGATTACTTTACCAAATTTATCAAAAGTATCTTGGTTACTAGATGATAATCAAGTTCCAGTTACTGTTTAAACACGTATATTATATATTTTAGTAATAGAATATGGATATGCAATGAGTTTTAATTATATAAACACAGGCTATTAAGATTACTCAACTTAATAGTCTTTTTTTTGTGTAAAGATAAGTCATGGAGTGTATATCTCATGTCAATTATTAAGAACAAGATTAAAGAAATTATCAAATATATAAACAAAGAAAACTTTTAAACGAAAATAAAGGTATATATATACAATGGTAAATAAGAACCAATGATCTATGTAATATTTTTATTATGAACAATATTACTCTAGTAAGAAAAATTTTTACTATAATTAGAATAGGAGAGTAAAATATGTGTGGATTTGTATCGATCGTTACAGACGAAACTTATAACCTAAGTATTAGTAGTACACTAAATAAAATGACTGAGATAATTAAACATCGTGGCCCTGATGAATGTAGGACATGGGAAGATGATCATATCTACTTAGGTTTTCAAAGACTAAGTATTATAGATTTAGAAAAAGGACATCAACCTTTTTCTTTTGATGGTGGAGATTATCATATTGTTTTTAATGGAGAAATTTATAATTATATAGAATTGCGTCAGAAACTAATTGATATGGGTATAGTATTAACGACAAAATCAGACACAGAAGTAATTATAGCGTTGTATAAGGAAGTTGGCTCCCAAGTGGTTGAGTATTTACGAGGTATGTTTTCGTTTGTTATTTGGAATAAAAAAGCCAATACACTATTTGGAGCAAGGGATCCATTTGGAATTAAACCTTTTTATTATATAGAGGAGAATGATAGGCTTTACTGCGCATCAGAAAAGAAAAGTTTGATGTTAATTGATGGAGTGTCTTTTGAGATTGATCAGGAGTCATTACATCATTATTTGACATTTCAATATGTTCCTGAGCCGAAAACACTTTTAAATCCTATATCTATACTAAAACCCGGGCATACAATAGAAAAAAAACTAGGTGAAAAATGCATCATTAATGAATATGCAAACATGCAATTTAAATTAACAAAAGATTCTACTGCAGCAAAAATTAAAATAATTAGAGAAACATTAGAAGACTCAGTATCAATGCATATGAGAAGTGACGTACCAGTAGGAACTTTTCTCTCAGGTGGAATAGATTCTACTATTATTGCAGCATTAGCAAAAGAAATTAATCCTGATATTAAAGCATTTACTGTAGGATTTGAAAGAGATGGATATAGTGAAATTCCCTTAGCACAGGAAACTGCCTCTCAAATGAACCTTAATCATTTCTGTAAAATAATAACACCAGAAGAATTTATGAACGAACTACCTAAGATTACGTGGCATATGGATGGTCCTGTAGCAGATCCAGCAGCTATTCCCTTATACTTTGTTGCACGAGAAGCTAAAAAACATGTTAAAGTTGTTTTATCAGGAGAGGGTGCAGATGAAATATTTGGAGGATATAATATCTATAGGGAACCTAATTCTTTGAGGATATTTGATTATATGCCAAATTCTATAAAGAAAATATTAAAAAATGCTTTCTCTAGACTTTCTGAAGGGACTAAAGGAAAAAGCTTTGTTTATAGAGGATGTACACCATTAGTAGAACGTTATTTTGGCAATGCACATATATTTAACGAACAAGAAAAAGAGTTTATATTACAAGTGTATAATCCTAATTTCTCATCCGATTTAATTACGAAACCGTTTTATAGAGAGGCTGAATTATATGACGATATTACAAAGATGCAATACATTGACATGCATACTTGGCTAAGAGGAGATATTCTTGTTAAGGCAGATAGAATGACAATGGCAAATTCATTAGAGGCACGGGTACCATTTTTGGATAAAGAGGTAATTAAAATAGGATCCCAATTAACAGTTAATGAAAAAATAAGAAATAAAACAACTAAATACTTATTGAGAGAAGCCTTTAAAGATACTATACCTGAGCCAACAAAAAACAGAGTAAAATTAGGTTTTCCAGTTCCTATTAAGCATTGGTTAAAAAGTGAAATGTATGATTGGGCTAAAACAATTATAAAAGAAAGTGATACTAATCAATACATTAATAAAGAGAATAGTCTTAATATGTTAGAAAAACATAGGAAAGGCGAAATTGATTATAGTAGAAGGTTATGGACAATTATTATTTTCATGCTATGGCATCAGATTTTTGTTGAGCAAAAATACAATTTTAACGTAAATACCATAGATTTTAAACCTAAATTACAGGGCAAGAAAGTATCTTAATTAAGATGCTTTCTTGGTATGCCCATTATTACAAATTAAATCAGTTTTAAAAAGAATATTGAAAAATACAAAATGAATTTATGGAATTCATTATTTGTTATTTGGTGAGTAAAATAACATTATTAAGAAAGGAATAACTATACCAAAACAATATAATATAAGTATAGATGTAAACTCATTTAAAAATCCATGATTGATCCAGAAATTTATAAACCAGAACATTTCTGATAATACAGGTAAAATTAATGTAAATAAACTTGGAAGGATTCCTGTAACAAGTACAACTAAAATAATATGTATTACAGCTAGTAATGCAAATATTGATATAAATAATATTTTTAGAAAGATTTTAGATAAATCTCCATAGTTATTAATAAAAGTATTAGCAACTCTTTTTGATTTACAAAAATAGTTTATCCATATTATAGCTAGTATAGTAGAGACGATGATACTTAATAAGTTGTTGTTATCAAAGAATATTAATCCTATAATATTAAAACAAATTACGTATGCACTTACAGTTATAGCATATGCTCGTGTTAATATAGATTTTTTGTAGATACTTAATAGAAAAAGTGCTAAAAACAAGATGCCAATAGCTAAGACAATATATATTGATGAAGAAACTAAAGCTCCATGCTGGATTACACTATCCCAAGTCATAACAATATTTCCAACCATAAATATACCTGCTATTAAGCTAATGATATAAAAAAGAAACCATCCTCCAATTCCCTCAACTTTTTCCTCCTCAAAATTTTGGTTATTCATAAAAACCACCCCTTATTGTATATATTATAGAAATAGTATATCATAAATTTGTACGATTGTACGTAGAGTCTGCTTTATCCTACGCTGATTGCTTCGACTTGCTCCTAGAATTCATTTCCCTTTTTAGTGCAAGCACAGAAAATGATTTGAATTCTAGTATTTCAAAAAAAATGATTATATGTCATAATGAATATGGAATAGAATTTGTGAGGTTAATAACAGTTTAATTTTATAAAATTTTAAAAATAAATTTGTATTAGGAGGATTTATGATTTATAAAGGATATTTCATTTACGGATTTTGGCATAATTCTAAAAAAAATACTTTCTACTTTAATGGGGTCAATACTAAAAATATTCTTCTAATAATAGTTGGTATTTTATTTTTACTATTAGGATTTATAGCTCAGAATCTAGAACAAGATATTTTAGTCAATATTTTTTCTATTTTGTCCATGCTTACAATACCTGCATCCATCTACTTTTCAACAAAGTTTAAGTATTGGTTCTCTTACAATCAAAGAAATAAAGAAACAACTCTTATATATAAGGGCAATAAAATCCCCCAAGATATATATGATGCACTTTCTATTAGTAAAAAAAAGTTTATTGCTAAAACTGGGTTTAACGGGAGAAATTCATAAAAATATTGTATAGAGGGTTATTTTAAATAGCCCTCTATACATATTAAATAGTAATTAGTTGATACTAGAGTATTTGAGTTCCATTCATAACTAATTCAAATTTTAAATCTAGAAAGCTTGCAGCTTTTCTACACATAAGCATCCTAGTGAGAAATATTTCGAAATAATCCATTAAGGAACTAATTTTAGTATCTATTGTTAAGTCGAGAGAAATAGATCTATTTTCAAGATCTATATGTACTTTTGAGTGTTCTACTGTCTTGATTATTCTTAATATCTTCATAAGTAATTCTCATTTAATCTCCTACTTTTATTGTATTTTTGCTAATATAAATGATCATAGAATATATATAGTATTGTCATTTATCTTGTAATTATAGATTTCATTAAATTTTTGTAACTAAAAATTTTTGTTGATAAGTTGAATTTAGAATAAATAAGAGTAATGGTTAATATTAATCAAGTTTTTACCGATATTATAAGGATAAAAACCAATTAATAATTTTAAATATGATTAGGAGTGAAATAATGGAAAAGCTAGTACTAGATAATATAACGAAAAAAGTAAATGATTTACCGGCTTTACCTACCATTGTAAATGATGTTATAAAGCTTACTGAAGATCCATATTCGACTGTTAAAGATATAGAGCGGGTTATTATGAAGGATCAGGGATTAACTTCTAGGATTTTACGGTTGGCAAACTCTGTTCACTATGGATACGCCAGAAGGATTAGTACTATTTCAGAGGCTTCGACATTATTGGGTTTTGAAGCAATTAAAAGCATGACATTAGCAGCTTCGGTAAATGGCTTAATGATAAAAAAAGTACCAGGTTATGGATTAGATGAAAATCAACTTTGGATCCAATCTCAATCATGTGCAATGATATCAAGGTATATATCAAAAAAAATACGATACCCATATGCAGATCAAGCATATGTAGCGGGTTTGCTTAGGGATATAGGAAAGATGATAATAAGTTATTATTTAGTTGATTATTCTAAGGAAATAATGATAAAAATTGAAGAAAACCCAAACCTTTCATTTGTTGAAGTTGAAGAAATGGTTTTAGGTTTTAATCATTCACAGATTGGCGCTCAGGTAGCTAAAAAATGGAATTTGCCTGACGAATTAATAGAAGCCATAGCTTATCACCATACACCAGAAAAAGCAACAGTGAATTTTAAACTCACTTCAATTGTACATGTAGCAGATGCAATAACAATGATGTTAGGAATTGGATTAGGTGTAGATGGCTTAATATATAATCTATCTAAAGAGGCATTAGAGAGTATTGGTATAGATGAACATGGCTTAGAACAATTTTTTTCTGATGCTTCGGACTTATTGATGGATAAAGATGTTTTCTAATTTTACGAGTATATAACTTGGGAAATCGATAATAATAAATAAATTTATAAATCTGAATTGACAATTATAATAATAGCTGATATTATGAAAATACACTACGAAATCGATTACGTAAATGTTTTATAGAAGTTACGGAGGGACATTATGAGCGAGAAGCTATCAATGATGGATATAGCTAATGAGCTAGGATTGTCGACTGCCACAATTTCTAGAGTTATCAATAACAAAGGTGGCTATTCAAAAAATACGGAAGAAAAAGTTTTAGAGTATATTAAGGATAAAGGATATACTCCAAATAATAGTGCTAAATGTTTAAGAACTAATCAAAGTAGTATAATAGGGATTATTGTTCCAGATATAACAAATGAGTTTTTTGCTAAAATAATCCGTGTTATTAATAACTTTTTTCTGCAATATAAATATTCGATTTTTATTTGTGATTCTAATGAAGATGGAGAACGAGAAGAAAAACACATGATCGAACTTATTGAAAAAAATGTTGATGGGATTATTTATATATCTGGACAAACTGAAGTTCGTTCAATATCCGAAAAACATTCCATTCCCATTGTTTATATTGATAGAAGACCGGATAAAGCAGAGATTCTTATACAATCAGATAATGAAATGGGGGGTTATCTAGCTACAAAAGAATTAATTGATAAAGGTTGTAAAAGAATTGTTTTATTGCGCGATGAAAGAGCGGTATCACCAATCCGTAATAGAAGAAAGGGATACCTTAGAGCACTTAAAGAACATGATATTAATTACATGGCAGAATTAGAGGTGCTCACAACACCATATTATGAATCTGCTAAAGATAAAATGACGGATTTTTACAGAACTAAAATAGAATTTGATGGAATTTTTGCAACTAATGATATGATGGCATTAGGATCGATTCATAGTATGGAAGAGTTAGGATTAAAAGTCCCAATGGATGTAAAAGTAGTTGGCTTTGATAACATCTCAATCTCAAGTTTTTCAAATCCACCAATTACCACTATTGCACAAGATATGGATAAGCTGGGTGAACTCGCTGCTGAAACATTACTGAAATTGCTCAATAAGGAAACAATACAAGAAAAAAATATAACAGTACCTGTAGTTCTAAATGTACGAAAATCAACTTACAGATAAAATATCTTTATAACCAGATAAATAATAATTCACGGCGATATATTGCTAATTAATGATGAATATAAAATTCTGGTTTTTATATTCAGCCTTACGTAATCGATTACGTAACATGAATATAAACTTAATAGCGGAGGTTAAATATGGGCTCATTAGTAAAGATGAAAAATATAACAAAGAAGTTTCCTGGTGTAACAGCATTAGATAATATATCTTTTGATATCGAACCGGGAGAAGTACATGTTTTGCTAGGTGAAAATGGAGCAGGGAAATCAACATTAATGAAAATTCTAAGTGGTGTATACCGACCTACTTCAGGAAAAATAACCGTTAATGAAAAGGAGTATGATTATTTAACACCAAAGGATTCTTATGAAAATGGCATTAGCATAATTTATCAGGAATTAAGTGTTATTAATGAATTGTCAATAATGGAAAATATTTTTGTTGGTAAAATACCAGTTAAGACTATTATGGGGATTCGTGTAATCGATTACCCTACTATGCGTCAAAAAGCTAGTGAGGCATTATTAAAAGTTGGACTGATTAGAGATATGAATGTGTTTGTCGAGAATATTAGCATTTCAGAAAAACAACAGTTAGAAATTGCTAAAGCTCTAGTTTCTAATGCAGAGATTATAGTAATGGATGAACCAACTACATCTCTAACAATTTCTGAAACTGAACATTTATTTAAAATCATTAAACAACTTAAGAGCGAAGGAAAGGGAATTGTATATATATCTCATAAAATGAAAGAGATTAAAGAAATAGGAGATAGAGTTACAGTGCTTAAAGATGGAACATATGTCGGAACAAGAAAAGTCGATGAAGTAGAGATTGATGAATTGGTCACTATGATGGTAGGTAGAACTATTCATGGAACATATCATAATAAAAATATAAGTGATTTTAAAAATGAACCTGTCATATTAGAAGTAAAAAATATTAGCAAAAAAGATGGTAAAGTGAAAAATGTATCATTTAAAACTCATAAAGGTGAAATATTAGGATTTGCGGGATTAGTAGGATCAGGAAGAACTGAACTAATGGATACTATTTTTGGTTCAGGACCTAAATCTTATGGAGAAGTATTCTTAAATGGACGAAAACTTGATATTAAAAATCCGTATAACTCAATAAAATATGGTTTAGCTATGGTTACAGAAAACCGTAGAGAAACAGGTTTTATGGACAATTTTGATATAAAGCAAAATATTTCAGTTATATCAAACTTAAAAAAATCAAAAGCAGGAGGGACAATAGGTTTATTAGATGACAAAGGTGAAGTAGAAAAAGCACAAATACAAGTTAAAGATCTTCGTGTAAAATGTACGAGTATTCATCAAAATATAACAGAGTTATCTGGAGGTAATCAACAGAAAGTTATATTAGGTAAATGGATGGGAGTAGGAACAGAATTTATTATTTTCGATGAGCCTACAAAAGGAATCGATGTAGGTAGTAAAAGTGAAATATATGAACTTATGAGAAGGCTTGCAGAGGATGGAAAAGGAGTCATAGTAGTATCGTCTGAATTACCAGAGTTATTGTCTGTGTGTGATACCATTTGTGTTTTTAAAGATGGAAAAATTATTGATACATTTGATATTAAAAATGTGACTGAAGAAAAAATTGTTAGTGCTTCTACAGGAGAATCTGGGAAAGTAAAAGAGGTGAATTAAATGGAAAGTGAAAGCAAAAAATTAAGGCGTGGGAGTCTAAAAGAAGTATCGTTTAGGGAGATGTGGCAGAAATACGGCACAGTAGGTATTTTAGCAGTTTTGGTAATAGCGCTAGCTATATTGAAACCAGCAAGTATTTTTTCTGCAACAAGTATCTCACAGATTTTAACTCAGAGTTCAGTTAATATTCTCTTAGCTGTTGGTGAATTCTTCGCAATATTAATTGCAGGAATTGACTTGTCGGTAGGTTCAATAGCTGCACTGACAGGCATGCTCACAGCAAAATTAATGGTAGGCGGAGTTCCACCACTAACAGCAATATTTTTAGGAATATTAATTGGTGCAGCCCTTGGATTTGTAAATGGATTTTTAGTAAATAAAACAGGGTTGCATCCATTTATTATAACACTAGGTACACAAGCTATATACAGGGGAATAACATTAATAACATCTGGAGCTAGATCTGTATTTGGATTTCCAATTTCTTTTACTAAAGGCATTAGTAGTAGTATTTTTGGAGTTCCCGTACCAGTTATTATAGCAATTAGTGTTGCTGTAATTCTAACCTTTTTTACAAAAAAGACTGTTGCAGGAAGAAATATTTATGCTATAGGGGGAAATAAAGATGCTGCTTGGTATTCAGGTATTAACGTCAAACTACACACTATGATGGTATTTATTATATCTGGTATATGTGCAGGTATTGCTGGAATCGTACTAATAGGAAGAGTAGGAGCTGCTGAACCTGGGGCAGCAACAGGGTTTGAGACTTACGCAATAGCTGCAGCTATAATAGGAGGCACTAGTTTCTTTGGGGGCAAAGGAAAGGTCTTTGGTGTTGTTATTGGTGGATTAATTATAGGAATTATAAACTACGGAATGACAGCATTGACAGTACCTAGTAGCTACCAACAAATAGTAATGGGTGGACTAATTATCTTATCTGTTACATTAGATAGGTTTATTGCAACAAAAAAATAAATAAAAAAAGGGGCGTTACAACTATGAAAGCAAAGTTTTCACCTTCACTTATGTGTATGGATTTTTTAAATATGAAAGAACAATTAGAAATATTAAATGAGCGTGCAGAATTTTATCATGTAGATATTATGGATGGACATTTTGTAAAAAATATTACACTATCACCAGACTTTGTAAATGCTATAAAACCTGCTAGCAAAATACCATTAGACTGCCATTTAATGGTAACTAATCCTGACGATTATATAGAGAGTTTAGCAAAAGCTGGAGCTGGATATATTTGTCCACATGCAGAGACTATAAATACCAATGCATTTAGAATTATAAATAAAATAAAATCATTTGGATGCAAAGCTGGTGTAGTACTAAATCCAGCAACTCCAATCTCAACTTTAAAACACTACATTCATCTTTTAGACAAAATTACTATTATGACTGTTGATCCTGGATATGCAGGGCAACCATTTATAGTGGAGATGTTAGACAAAATAAAAGAGGCAAAGGCTCTTAAAGAAGAAAATGGATACGATTATTTAATTGAAGTAGACGGCTCATGTAATCAAAAAACTTTTAAGATGTTAAATAATGCAGGAGCAGAAGTTTATATTGTTGGATCATCCGGTCTGTTTAGTCTGGATTCTGATTTAAAAACTGCTTGGGATAAAATGCTAAATATATTTGAAAATGAAATTGGATAGTGTCTGTAATAAGTAGAAAGTTGGTGGTAATAGTTCTATGGAATATGTTATAGGTATTGACGTGGGAGGAACGAATTTTAGAATTGGTGCTGTATCGAATGACGGCCAGGTGGTAGGTTTTGAACAAAAATATACTAGTAGTGTAGTTACTGGTGATGTGGTAGAGAGTTTTGTTGCAGAAATTAAATCATACATTTATCGAAACGATTTATTTGGCAAAGTTGAAGCATTAGTTATAGGTTTACCATCTGTGGTAAGTAAAGATAAATCTTATGTATACAATACTCCAAATTTAAAAGGAATAGATAACATCGATCTAGGAAATGAGTTAAGCAAATGTTTAGAACTAAAAGTGATAATTGAAAGAGATGTAAATCTTCTTCTTTACCATGATATCGAAAAATATAATCTCGATAAAGAGAGAAAGAAGACCGTTCTTGGATTTTATATAGGAACAGGTTTTGGGAATGCTATTTATATTGAAGGAAAAAGTTATAAAGGAAGTAATGGATCTGCGGGAGAACTGGGACATATACCTATGTATGGACTAGACGAAAAGTGTCCATGTGGAAATACAGGATGTATAGAAATTCGTTGCTCTGGTAAATATCTACTGCAACTAGTATCTGAAAACTTTAAAGATACAAATATTGATAATGTTTTTACATTACATAGAGATCATTCAATAATAGTTGATTATGTAAAGTCTTTAGCTATCCCGATAGTAACAGAAGTGAATATACTCGATCCTGATATTATCATTTTGTCGGGGGGAGTCTTGTTTACGAAAGACTTTCCTAAAGAGTTGCTATTACATGAAATACAAAATAAGTTAAGAAAACCATATCCATATATTAATTTAAAAATAGTTTTTGCTGAACATAATCAAGATAGTGGAGTTATTGGTGGAGCTAGTTATTTTAAAAATCTAAAAGTATAACAAATGTTGTTTTCAGCCAAATAATATGGTTGTAAATATATTTAAAATTTAAGGAGGGTAATAAATGAAAAGACTAATGTTAATTATGCTAGTTACTATGTTTTTCATGGCAGCATTTGTAGGTTGTAGTTCAGAAGCTGCAAACGCGGATAAGGAGGAAGAAGAAGTTTATGCAGTAGTACTAAAGACACAAGCAGCCGATTTTTGGGTAAAAATGAAAGAGGGAATTGAAGCTAAAGCTGATGAGTTGGGAGTAAAAGTAGAAGTGTATGCAGCTCAAAATGAAGAAGATACTGAGGGACAACTTAAAATTTTAGAAAGTCTATTAAATGAAAATTACAAGGCAATTGGTGTAGCTCCTCTATCACCAGTAAATTTAATACCAGGTGTGGTTGCGGCAAATGAAAAAGAAATATATGTAATGAATATTGATGAAAAAATTGATATGGAACAGTTAAAAGCACAAGGCGGAAGTGTTATAGGTTTTGCTACGACTGATAATGTGGCAGTTGGAAAGAAAGGGGCTCAGTACATAGTTGATAATGTTCCATCAGGAAGCAAAGTTGCAATAATTGAAGGAAAAGCAGGAAATGCATCTGGTGAAAACAGAAAACAAGGTGCTGCTGAGGCATTTGAAGCTAGTGGAATGACAGTAGTTGGTAGTTTGCCTGGTGATTGGGATAGACAAAAAGCTTTAGATATTGCTACTAGTTATATCCAACAAAATCCAGATTTAAAAGGTATTTATGCTTGTAACGATACAATGGCATTAGGTGCACTTCAAGCTGTAATCAATGCAGGGAAACTTGGAGAAATTTTTGTAGTAGGAACTGATGGTGATATAGAGGCAAGGGAGTCTGTACAAGAAGGCATGTTAGCAGCTACAGTAGCTCAAGACCCAGCATCAATAGGAGCATTCTCGTTAGAAGCTATGGTTAATGCTGTGAAGAATAAAAAGCAGATTGATCCTAATATTGAACCAGAAATGATACCAATAGATTCAGAATTGATTATAAAAGAATAAATGTAAGGGCAGAATCTAAATTTAGATTCTGCCTATTTTAAGGAGGACAATTATGAAAATTGGTTTTGGTTGTGATCATGTTTCAATGACGCTTAAAAATATACTTATTTCACATTTAGAAAGTAGAGAAATTGAGTGTATAGACTATGGACCGTATACTTCTACTTCTAAAGTAAATTATCCAGAATATGGTTTAAAGGTTGCAGAAGCAATTATTGCTGGTGAGTGTGATAGAGGTGTTTTGGTATGTGGGACAGGTGTAGGTATATCTCTAGCTGCTAATAAAGTTCCTGGAATTCGCGCAGTTGTTTGTAGCGAGCCATACACTGCCAAGTTATCAAAGGAACATAATAACTCTAATATTCTTTCAATGGGTGAGCGAGTAGTTGGTGCTGAGTTAGCTAAAATGATTTTAGATTCGTGGATTGAGGCTGAATTTGAGGGAGGTAGGCACCAAGATAGGGTTAATATGATAGCCGATATTGAGAGGAAATATGGTGCTATATAATAAATTATGAAAACTTACATAGGTGTTGAAATAGGAGGTACAAATCAACAAATAGGCAATACTATTATTCCCGACTGGCGAGAAAAAAACTTGGAGCCTATACTAAATTAGAAAATATATGTTCTGGAAAAAAATATAGAAGCGAGACTACGTCAAAGTGATTATATTCCAATAAATTCAATCTTATATGAATTAGCAGAATTTTCTTTCTCTATTGCGAATTTTTTAGCCATTGCATCAACTGACACAGTTTGTATTGGAGGTGGTGTAGCTAAATTAAGTGATATATTATTTGAGCGAATTAAAGAATATACAGAGGAACTAGTTTTCATTGCTAATAAGTATAATTACAAAATAGTTAGAAGTTACTTTATAGATGAAGCAGTACTAGTAGGAGCTATTTTATTAGCAGCAGATAATATTATGGATGACTCCATTTTCTAACCTCCAAACATATAATTTGTTTGGAGGTTAAATTAATCATATAAGTTATTTTATTTAAAGTTATCAAGTGAATCCTATAAAGTATAAATAAAATCCCAATTCAAAATATTAGTTAGTTATTAATCATTTTTATTAAGACACTTGTCATAGTTTCCTTTTCATTGTTATTTGCAACGGACCACATTTCCTTTAGCAAACGCTGTTCTTCGTTTTCAGGTTCTACACTTTTAGCTAAAAAAGTACCAATAGAACTACCTACATTTGACATAGTTTCTTGAGTTAATCCAGCTTTATCTCCTAAGTTAATTGCAGCCTTCAAAGTATTCTTCCAATTATCCCAATTATCTAAAGAATTGCTCAAATATATTGCCTCCTTTAATATTATATGCCATTATTTTTCTCTGTTTTATCGATAATATTCAAATATAATTTTGTTAATGTGGGTTACCGGGCTTCTAGCTGGTCTTTCAGAAAAGTATTGGATTGATTGGATAAGTGACAGTATGGAAAAGATTTCTCAAAGCAGATATGGTAAGTAAAGGGGAATGGTGAATAAAGAGGATAGCAGTAATAGTATCCTCTTATGTTATTATCGCGAAGTAATGAGCCAAGTGGCTGCTTGCAGACATTAGGCGACTACCGCGTAACCGCGAGAAACTCCCAAAGCGTGATTCTTGTGGTTGTACAATTAATCTTGGTGACTACCAGAGTTATATAAAGGAGGTACAATGATCCAACCCTTATTCTTTAATAACTTTAGTATCATACCACCATATTTAGTCTTTTTAGTATGAAATTGACTGAACATAGTGGCAATATCTTCTCTAGTCGAAGATCCCATAATTGTACTACACGCTATTAGACCTGCTGTAATAAGATGTGCACGTGCATTTGCGATTTCTGGATCCATAAACCTAGCTCCAACTGGGATATCCTCTAAATTTGCATTTGCTCTATCTGGAGGAGCAGGTGGTAATGCAATACCATTTTTCTTTAATAATTCACTTAATTCTTTAATTTCTGGAACAAGCACATTAACATTATAATCTTCTAAAAATTTTCTTAAATCCTTATCACCTGAATGATTAACCATCACCTGGTTTTCTACAAATGCAGATTGAGCTGCTAAAAGGTAACTCCAAATACCATATACCTCGCCATAGTGCATAGGCTCGTTCTTTTGATTTCCGTCTAATATACCCAAAATTTTCCTCCTATGGTTATTTAGTTTAATTCTTGTACATAGTATAACCTTTGGGTAATTAAGTATGTAATATATTAACGATTAAAACCAACCCATTTAAAAGCGGTTGGCTTGTTTTAATGTTCTTCTAGATTATCTAAAGGTACTTCTTCATTGTTTTCAGGTCGATTAAGTGGATGTATATTTGCAGTTCCCTTATTATTATCGACATTTTCAATGTATACTGATTGGCCGTTGTAAGTTACATTTGCCATTACTGGGGAAGCGGCAATTTCATTAGCTCTTTGTTTTTTCACTGAATAACCTCCTATTATGACTTGTATTTATTATTCTCAATATAATTTAAAATATTATTTTATTAGTTAAATTAATGTCTTATATATTGAAATGTTTGTTTGCAAGTTATATTGGGTACTTATACAATAACAATAATTATCTTAAATAAGAAAGGGTGGTATCGTGAAATTACAAAAGAGGCTAGATTATATTATAAAAAAAATTAATAAAAATAAAAAGGAAAGTATTATAGGCTTATCTATAATTGGTGCTATAGTAGGCATAGTTTCCACTACAATATTAGTATTTAAGAAAACAAATAATAGCACAATTAATCAAACTAATAAAACGTTAAATGATACTTTAAAGCAGGATAATAAGGGTGAAAGTATTAAAGCTAAACTAAAAATTGTAGAGAAAAGATTGATAGAAGCGAAAGAAGCTTTATTAGATTAAAAGAACAAATACAGGGGAGGAATTATTATGGGATTTCTAAGATGGTTAGGTGGAATAGTAGTATTGTTTTGGATTTTAGGGTTTTTATTTAAATTTGCTGGAAATCTAATTCATTTATTGTTAGTTGTTGCAGTGATAGTATTTATAGCTGATTTTATTACTGGTAAATCCAGATGATAATTATAATATTTAAATACCAAAAGGGTTGAATTAAATAATTCAACCCTTTATCTTGCATTAAGGGTACTAAGACTATAAAGAAAACTTCCTACTGAATAAAGTTTTGCTTTATCTTTTTATAGATAGGTAAGTTCGACTAGATCCCTGAGGTTCAAATTTTACTATCTTACTTGAAACTCATCGAAGACGCTTTTATGTAGATAAAAAGTACATTAGGTTAAATTTACATCTAAACTTAACTCAAAATAATCTAAAAGTTTGATATTTATTTTGTTATAAATATTATTTGATACCTCTACAATATCGTCAATTTCATCTTCTTTCAATTTCAATAGACGATACATATTACGAATTTTATATTCGGATAGTTCATCTATAGTCATATCAAAATAATTTTCTACGTATTTTTGTATCAAGCCCATATTTAATGCAGCGCCTGATACACGGATTAGTTTTATTTCATTAGCACTAATATTTAAATTATAAGTATTAACGTGCAATTTATAAAAATATTCAAGAATCTTAGTATTTTCATCTACTAATAAATTTTCCTTGCATATTTCGTAGTAGAATATTTTATACCGGTTATCACCTAATAACAAACCATAAAATATCCAATGTTCAAGAGCAGTTGCATATTTCAGTTCATAATTATGTAGTTCTTCTGTCATGTATCTTTTCACCAGTTCTTTTACCTCTACAAGAAAATATGCATAAATGATAGATGCAATATTTTTTTTACTTTTATAATGATAGTGGATTAAACCTAAATTAACATCTGCTTCTTCACAAATCATTTTACAAGAAGTTTTGACATATCCATTATCTACAAACAGTTTTTTTGATACTTGTAAAATTTTATGTTTTGTATCCATTCCTTTTTTGTATTGTGCCAACATTAAAACCTCCTCACTCAAAAAAGTATAACATATTTTATATCAATACAAAAATAATTTTTTTAGAATAAAATACAGCTTTACAAAATTGGATTGATATAATATTATATATATATAATATTAAAAACATTAATGATTTTATAATGTTATTGATTATTATTTTTTAAAGAAGTATTAAAATAATAATATAAGAACATAAATTATATATTTGAAATGTTCTTATAATATTAAGTCTACAACATTATATATTACACTTATATATATGTAGAAATAAAATCTCAAGGAGGAAATATGGAAAAAGAAACTAAACAATTAAGTAAAGCAGTCATCAATTCGTATGGTTTACCATCATTTGGATTTCAAATGTTTGTAAACATGGAAGTGTTTTTTTTCGCGGCATTCTTAACGGATTTTGCTATGATTCCTGTAGCAATAGCAGGAACAGTTATGATGATCACTAGTATATTTGACATTTTATGGGTACCTACTGCAGGTGTTATACTAGAGAAAAGTAATTTTAAATTTGGTGGTAAGTACAGATCATGGCTATTAGTTGGACCACCATTTGCTGCACTATTCTTTATTCTTCAATTTAGTAAAATAGGCTCAGTAACTGTGAATGCCGTAATTATTACAATAGGATTTATTGTCAGTCACTTAATATGGAATGTTTTTTATGCAGCACATATTGCTATGAATAATTCCATGACAACAATTAGGGAAGAAAGAATTTCCATGGCTTCAAATAGAGGTATGTTCAATGCATTAGG
The DNA here is from genome assembly GCF_009362815.1 of Alkalibaculum sporogenes. GTDB lineage: Bacteria > Bacillota > Clostridia > Eubacteriales > Alkalibacteraceae > Alkalibaculum_A > Alkalibaculum_A sporogenes. The sequence goes on from NZ_WHNX01000002.1 coordinate 62,695, forward strand.
AGCAATAGTATTTGCTTTCACTGGTATTAAGATAGCAACTTCAATTGGTACAAGTGTTGGTAATCCTGCTATGGGATTCACTTTAACAGTTGTTATTACTGGTGCTCTTATGATTTTAAGTAACTTGATTTTATACAGCATGACAAAACCATATGCTAATCATGGTGTTTCTACAAAAGTAGTTAGTAAAGAAGATAAAATGAAAATAGGAGAAATGTTGAAGCAAATAGTTGTTAACCCACCACTTATCGGACTTATGATGGCGGAATTAGGAAGATATTTAGGACGATTTGTTATTTTTGGTTTAGCATTTTATTACTTTAAATATGTTGTAGAAAATGTATTAGTCGTTGCAACATTTATGACTGGATTGAATGTTGTTTGTTTCTTCGGTGCTATGATTACTGCACCTCTTGCTAAGAAATTTGGAGAAAAAAATACATACATCTTATCTCTATGTATATTTATTATTGGTCTAATGACAGTATGGTTATTACCAATGAACTATGTATCCTTTATGGTAGTTATGTTTATCGCTTACTTAGGTTATGGTATGCCAGATGCATTAGGCGTAGCTATGTATTCAGCTACAGTTGATTATGGTGAATGGAAAACAGGGAAAAATGCTAGAGGATTTATTATGTCTCTAATAAGTTTGCCAATTAAGACAGCTATATTTGTTAGGAGTATTATTATCACTGCTGTATTAGTTTCCGCAAATTATATACCTGATATGGAAGCAACACCTGAGTTAATTCAAGGGCTTAAAAACGGAATAGCTTTAGTTCCATCAATCTTTATTGGTTTAGGATTAATAATCATTGTAGTATTATATAAAATAACTCCAGAAACACAAATTAAAATGCAAGAAGAAATTGCAGCTCGTAAATAATTTTATAATACTACTATTAAATAAGGCGGAGCACTGTAACGCCTTATTTTTTTACGTAAATTAGTGTAAAATGGAAGAACATATATGTAAATAACTACTTGGTATTTATTTACATTCGTTACCTCGATTTTTTCGCATCTTTTTCATAGAAGTTAGGAGATACCCACCTTTAAACCTTTTAGCTTCATAGCATATTATAAAAGCACGAGGTTCAAATTCTTCTATTATATGCATGAGTTCTTCTTCTCTACATCTTTTAGTAAGTATATCTAAGCGATATCTCTTACTGTCTCTACCTTCTCCTTCATAAACAGTTACACCGTAACCTTCATTTCTTAAATGATTTATCAGTTGTTCATTTTTCTCCATTAGATTAACTACTAAATTGTTATATCCTATTGCAAGCTTATTTTCAATAGCACCTCCAATTAGTATTCCAACACCAAATCCAACTGCGTACACTAACATTGCAATAACTCCAGTATTTTCACTAAGTACTAACGACAATGCGAATACATATATTAATGCCTCCATAAATCCAAGGAGAGATGCAAGGAGAGTCATATGTTTTACGAGAAACATTGTTCTAAGAGTAAAAATTGGTACATATATCAGTTGGACTAATATAATTAGAAAAATTTCATTAATATTAATCACTCCTTTGTAAACTAATTTTATTGGTACTTATAAAAACTATTATAATAGTTTAAGTCTAATATACGATATAGTTTCTAATCATAATAATAGTAAATTAAGTATGAACGACAAGAATTACGCATTGCTAGCTTCTAGTTACGCTGACAGTTACCAAAGGCATGTAATTAGCCGCTTATTCCTCTTCAAAAACCAAGAGAAACGTTCTTCAACAGTTTCTCTTGGTTTTAAATCTTCATATATAGAGTATCATGTTACTTTTTATCTTTAAATAATAATTTTAATAAAAACATATAAAAACATAGTTGTTTGATATAAAGAAAATAAAATTTTTAAGTAATCTAATTTAATTACCTAATATCATTCATAGCACTATTTTATTAAACACTGTAATTGCATTCGTATAGAATACAGCTTGGTGGTGTTTTGTTGGAATTAGCTCTTTAATCCATTTTATATATGTTTGATGGGGGACTAGTGGCCAATCTGATCCGAAAAGTAATTTGTCATAAGAGTTAGCATACTCTATAGCCATTTTGATATGGTCTTTAAATAATTTACTTTCTCCTCGTTCATTAATCACTTCTGTGCTCCCAATGATTAACCCTGAAAGGTCAGAATAAATATTACTACTGTTTGATATTATCGCTGCAGTATCCATTACCCATGGATCTCCTAAATGTGCAATAACAAATTTTATATTAGGATACTTAAGCGCTATTCTATCAACTATTAATGGATGAGATTCACTTAAATAACCTTTAACCGAATAAGTTTTTCCACAGTGAATAACTATTGGAACACTATAGGTGTTTGCTAGACTATATATTACTCTATAGATTGGATTATCTATAGGTATAGGGTAGTAACCAGGATATAATTTTATGCCAACAACATTATCTTCTTGTAGTTTTTTTTCAATATTATGTAGCTCATAGACAAGATTGTCTTTTAAAGTATATGGATTTATTCCGATACAATAACGTAAACACGAAGGTACCGTGTCAAGAAGATTTATGATCATTGGATTGTGCTGCTTATGATCTGGAAAAGATTTTTCTTCAGTTTCTTGTAAACCCATTCCTATACCACAAACAATTTTATTGTTTTTAAATTCATTGGTTAATCCTTCTAAATCGTAATCGACTTTAGATATTGACATTGCACAATTTCTAAATCTTTTAATGTCAGAAAAATGTAAATGAGCATCAATTATTTTCATAAAAACTCCTTAAGATCACTATATAAATAATATTTTAGTATATCTATTATCTCCATCTTTATACAATATAAGAAACAATTGTTTCTATTCTATGATTATAAACAAATCTAAAGTAGAGACAATTAACGTAGGTATCTTGAAAGAAGTATACACTATCCTAAAATTCTATTTCAGATAAAATCCAACTAGTTCCATTTCAGTGTTATAAGAAATTGTGTATTGGATATCTCTATTAGAGTATTTTGCTAATGCAATTACTGTAGCTATATTATCTTTCTCTTGAAATACCATTTTAGAGATAGAATCATATTCGCCTATATCATCAAAATTTGACCATGCTTCTTGTAGAACTTCTACTGTTAACTGATTTTTTAAATTTTCTTGGGTACGATCTACGATTGCTTCAAAATTTTCATTATTTAAATAAGAAATTATTTCTTCAGTAGACTCTTTTAAAACTTGTTCACTATATTTATCACTTAATTGAGAAGAACCACATCCTCCTAAAAACATAATAATTGATAATATTAAAATCACTGATAAATTTTTCAATTAAATTCATCTCCACTCTAATTTTTATAGTAGTTATTTTCTAAATATATTATATTTAACAACGTATATAAATGCAAACAATAAACGCACATTAGCTTTTGTAAATAATAGGTATATATTATATAATATTACTATAATTAATATATATAATATATACAAAGAATAGTGATACATTTGAGTTTAATATAAACTAAAAGATTAAATGTATTAAGATATGGGTATTAAATAAAATACAAGTTTTTTTTAGGACTAACGTCTATATTATATTTTGATATCATTTGAAAGGAGTTTCTATGCAAAATAAATATACCACTTATATTCTCAACGAACAGAAATTAGATAATTATAATTTATTATTAAATGAAACATTATTTCATAATGCAAACGGTTATATTGGAGTGCGTTCTGTTTTTGAAGAAGGTTATCCAGATGGTTTCGAATCTATACGAGGCCAATATATCAATGGATTTTATGATTTTTCTCAGATGAAACAGGCTGAAAATTTATATGGGTTAACACAAGAGAAGCAAACTATGCTAAATATAGCGGATACTCAATCTATTATATTACATCTAGAAGATGAAAAATTTAGTATGTTTGAAGGCAAAGTACTAGATAGTATTAGGTGGGTTGATATGGAAAAAGGTGTTACTGGAAGGTATGTACAGTGGCGTTCACCAAAGGGTAAGGAAATAGAATTAACTATTATACGAATGACATCTTTTCATCAATTAACCCTATTTACTACTTCTTACGAGGTAAAACCATTAAACTTTTCTGGTGAAATTACGATTGAGTCAAGTCATGATGGTAATGTTTTAAATTATACTGATTGCAATGATCCACGTGTTGCAGATGATGGAATTCGATACTTAACTCCTATTAGTTGTGAAATAAAAAAAGGTGCATCTTATATAACTTCTAAAACAACTAAATCAAATTGTACTATTACAAGTTGTGTCAAAAATATTTTACTACAAGATCATGAGCGTCAATTCACTATTGATAACAACAATGCTATATGTCAAATGACAACAGAAGCAAATCTAGGTGGAACTATAAAACTAATTAAATATGCTGTTTTTTGCGATTCTATTCGTTATGAAGATTGTAGAGAGCAAGCTGGGGTAGAACTTGAAAAGGCACTTTCTACGTCTTTAGAGTCTTTATATAAAAAACAAGAGGATTATCTAAGCGTATATTGGAATAATTGTGATGTAAAAATAGAAGGGGACGATGAATTAAGTCGAGCAATGCATTATAACTTATATCAATTAATTCAATCTGTCGGTAAGGACGAACATAGTAATATTGCACCAAAAGGATTAAGCGGGGAAGGATATGAGGGACATTATTTCTGGGACACTGAAATGTATATTGAACCTTTTTTTACTGTAACTAATCCTTCTATTACTAAAAATCTTATAAACTATAGATTCTCAATTTTAGAAATGGCAAAAGAAAATGCAAGAATTTTAGGACATAGTAAAGGTGCACTTTACCCATGGAGAACAATTATGGGTAAAGAATGTTCAGGTTATTTTCCTGCAGGTTCTGCACAATACCATATTAACGGTGATATAGCATATTCTATTATTGCTTATTATTTGGCGACAAAAGATTTATCCCTTCTAAAAGAAAAAGGAGGTGAAATTATCTTTGAAACTGCACGTTTGTGGATGGATACAGGAAATTTCCATAATGATATTTTTTATATAAACGACATAACTGGGCCAGATGAATATACATGTATTGTTAATAATAATTACTATACCAATGTTATAGCACAATACCACCTTAATTGGGCAGTAAAAGTATATGACCTATTAAAAAATACAGAAATATTTGATGAGCTTGTGAATAAAATAGACTTGAAATTTGAAGAAATAGAAGATTTCCATGCTGCAGCCGATGCAATGTATCTAGCATACGATTCAAAATTAAAGATAAATCCACAAGACGATTCTTTCCTTCAAAAAAGAAGATTAGATTTACAAAAGATACCAAAAGATAAATTTCCCTTACTTTTATATTACCACCCTCTGCATCTATATAGGCATCAAGTCTGTAAGCAACCTGATACTATAATGGCACATTTTATTATTGAGGATGTTCAGAGTCTAGAAACCATGCGCAATTCATATGATTATTATGAAGAGATTACAACTCATGATTCATCTTTATCAGATTGTATATTTGGCATAATGGCAGCAAAATTGGGAATGGAAGAAAAATCATTTGATTATTTTTGTCATTCAGCAAAGTTAGACTTAAAAGATAAACATAAAAATACTAAACACGGAATTCATACTGCCAATATGGGTGGTAATTATATGGCAATTGTTTATGGCTTTGGAGGATTTCGTCTAAAAGAAGAAGGGATATTTTTTGCTCCAATACTTCCTGTGAAATGGGTTAGTTACCAATTCAAAATTTCTTACGAAGATAGCAGGATTATTATTATTGTTAAAGAAGATATCTGTTGTTTTAGATTAGAACACGGGAGTGCCAAAACTATACACGTGTATGATAAGATATATCATTTGAAAGATATGCTTATTATTAATAGAAGATACAACAAAGAAGAGAGGTCTTAGATGCGATATCAAGCAGTAATATTTGATTTAGATGGAGTTCTTTGTCATACTGATCACTATCATTATTTAGCATGGAAAAAAGTAGCAAATGAATTAAATGTATATTTTGATGAAAAAATTAATAATCGTCTAAGAGGGATTAGTCGGATGGAAAGTCTAGAAATAGTTTTAGAACTTTATCCTAAGCAACTTTCTGAAGTAGAGAAGAATCATTACGCGCAAATGAAAAACGATTATTACCTTGAACTACTGCAATCTATGTCACCAGAGACGGTTACAGAAGATGTAACAAATACATTAAATGAAATAAAAAATAAGGATACTATTATGGCAATAGGTTCTTCTAGTAAAAATGCAAAATTTATTTTAAAGCGTATTGGTTTAATAGATTATTTCGCTGCCATATCTGATGGTAACAATATAATACACTCTAAACCACATCCTGAAGTATTTCTAAAAGCTAGCGAATATATAGGAGTCAAACCTAATAATTGTTTAGTAGTTGAAGACGCTAGTGCTGGAATTGAAGCAGCTATATCTGCAAAGATGGATTGTGCTGCCATAGGTGATGGCAAAAGTAATTTGAGTGCTACATACAAACTAAACTGTCTATCAGAGTTATTAGAAATTCTATACTAGAACTAAAATGCTACATAAATTTTAATAAGGAAAGAGGCGTGAAAAGTGAGTAAAATTATATTTGTATCAAATCGATTACCGGTTACTGTAAGTAAAAATCAAGATGAAATTACATATAACAAAAGTATTGGTGGACTCGCTACAGGTTTGAAAAGTTATCATGAAAAATCTGATAGTTTATGGGTAGGGTGGCCAGGGATTTCGAATGAAGAAATTAACGTTACTGAAACTCAAAATATAGAAAATAAGCTTATGAACGATTATAAGTGTCTTCCTGTTTTATTGTCAAATAAGGATATTGAGGAATACTATTTTGGATTTTGCAATAATACTATTTGGCCATTGTTCCATTATTTCACAAATAAGACAGAGTATGAATTTAGTACTTGGGAGACTTATCAGAAAGTCAATAAAATATTTTTCGATGCTGTTGATTCAATAATTGAAGAGGATGATACTATATGGATACATGATTATCAATTGATGTTATTACCTAAAATGATTAAAGAAAAATATCCAAATACTAAAATAGGATTTTTTCTTCACATTCCATTTCCATCATATGAAATATTTCGATTGCTAGTATGGAGAGAAGAAATAATACTCGGTATATTAGGAGCAGATTTAATTGGATTTCATACTTACGAATATGTAAGACATTTTTTAAGTTGCACTAGAAGGCTTATAGGGTTAGAACACAATCTAAATCAGATAACATATGAAGATCGTTATGTACAAGTAGATGCTTTTCCTATGGGTATAGATTATGATTTTTTTTCTAAGGATTATGATGATAATCAATTTCAAATTGAAGCTAAAGAAATAGTAGATAACATTAAAGGTACTGCCATGATTCTATCTATTGATCGGCTTGATTACACTAAGGGTATACCAGAGCGTATTAAAGCTTTTTCATATTTTCTACAGAAATATCCAGAATATATAGGGAAGGTTAGATTAAACTTGATTGTTGCACCTTCTAGGGTAGAAGTAGAATCATATGAGTTGCTAAGAAGAGAAATTACTGAATTAGTTAGTGAAATAAATGGTAAGTTTGGAACTTTTAGTTGGATGCCTATATGGTTTTTCTTCCAATCATTTACACAAGAAAGCCTGATTGCATTTTATAGGCATTCACAAGTTTTACTTGTGACGCCTCTACGCGATGGCATGAACCTGGTAGCTAAGGAATACATTGCTTCAAGAAATGACTATGATGGTATGGTAGTTATTAGTGAAACGGCAGGAGCAGCTAGTGAATTAGGAGAAGCGGTAATAGTAAACGTAAATGATTATGATGCTATCTCTTTGGGAATTAAAACAGCGTTAGAAATGCCACATGAAGAAAAAATTTCTAGAAACAAAATTATGCATACACGTTTAAAAAGATATAATGTGGAATTTTGGGCTAGTGAGTTTTTAAATACACTTGAAAGGACTGCAGAGGAGTCGCGACTTGTAATTGCCCAACGAAGTATTGAGCGAGATAGTAATATTATCGAACAAGACTATAAATCAGCACAAAAAAGAGTTCTTTTTTTAGATTATGATGGTACTTTAGTTGGATTTAAACCTAGACCTGAGCAAGCTAAACCAGATTTAGAACTTAGAGAACTATTGACTGATTTGACAAAAGACCCTAAAAACACGGTTGTAATCATATCAGGGAGAGATAGACATACCTTAGATGATTGGCTGGGTGATCTTAATTTACACTTTATAGCATCTCATGGTTTATGGCTTCGTCCTCCTAATGAAGATTGGACAATGAGCATTTCTCTAACAAATGATTGGAAAGATTCAGTTCGGCATTTACTAGAAATGTATACTGATCGCATGCCTGGTTCTTTAATCGAAGAAAAAGAATTTTCAATTGCATGGCATTATAGGCAATGTGAACCTGATATGGCTGCAGTTAAACTAAGCGAAGTTAGGGAAGCACTAATGTATATGACCGCTTCAATGAATTTAGGGCTACAAGAGGGAAATAAAGTTCTAGAAATAAAAGATAATAGGGTTAATAAGGGTTTTGCATCTTCATCATATATTCATAGTGAAGAATTCGACTTTATTCTAGGGGTAGGAGATGACTTTACTGATGAAGACTTATTTTTGTCATTGCCAGAAGATGCCTTTACAATAAAAATCGGATTAGGTAACACGAATGCTAAATATCATCTTAAATCATGGAAATCTATGAGGGCGCTACTAAAAAAATTGATTAATACTAATGAAAAGCAATTATCAAACTATAGGTAATAATTTATATTTAAAATCAAATGTATCAATTACCTTGACTTGTAATTAAGCTCTTGTTAAAATTAAGTAGACTTAAGTAATATAATTATTATCTTATTTTAGGAGGTATTTCAATGGATTTGAAAGTATTAACACAAACAATCGGAGATCTAGAAGAAGATAAAGTTATTGAAATAATAGATGATTTTATTTCAACAAACCCTTCAGAAGAAGAAGCAGCTAAGGTTGTTAATGCATGTCAAGAAGGAATGGCAATAGTAGGAGAATTATTTCAAAAGGGTGAATATTTTGTAGGAGATCTAATATTTGCTGGAGAATTATTGAGTGATACAATCGACATGTTGAAACCTGTTATTGGTAGAAGTACTGCTACTATAAAAGGAAAGATAGTTTTAGGCACTGTACATGGAGATCTGCATGATATTGGAAAAAATATATTCAGGAGTATGAGTGAAGCAGCTGGCTTTGAAGTTTATGATATAGGTATTGACCAAAGCGTAAATGCATTTGTAGAAAAGGTAAATGAGATAAAACCCGATATTGTTGGTATGAGTGGAGTGCTTACATTAGCATTAGAATCAATGAAAGATACTGTAGATGGTCTTAAACAAGCTGGTCTTAGAGATAGTATAAAAATAATCATAGGTGGCAATCCTGTCAATAAAAATGCTTCAAAATATATCGGAGCAGATGCATACACTACAAATGCTGCAGAAGGTGTAAAAATTGCACAAGGATGGGTGAAATAAATAGAAAAAAGGTATCACACAAATAATTTTTAAAGAAGGTTCACTGTTATTTAAATATATATATACATTTACCATTATCCTATAAAGCGATAATGGTTTTTTGTTATAGTAAAAAAGTTATTAAATTAAATTACCCATCCAATAAAAATGTCAGTTAAATTGCACAAGGATACTATTTTAGCAAACCAATTTCTGCATTTGAAATAGAATCGAGTTTCAAACAAAAATCATAATTTTTATTATTTAGAATATATAATTTTATATGAAGTATTTAAGAATAGTGAAATAATTAGAAAATAGAATTTTGAAATGGTATAATACATAGAAGGGTTTAGTGATAAAATTATAATGATTTAAAGTAAAATAAAAAATTCAAGGTAAGGTGAGAAAGGTTATGAATATAAGGAAATCTAAATTTGTAAGAGTAATTGCAATTGTTATAACAGTAATATTTGGACTGTCTTTTCTTTTAGTAGGTGCTATGCCTTTGTTTTTAAACTAGAATATGTTAGGAGTTAAGTTAGATATGGATAATAATAGAATGAAAGTTTTTAAAATAGTTATACCAATCTTTATCGTAATTGCAGTTGTTGGAATATATTTTGCGAAAAACATAGACAATTCTACTACTATAACAAAGGATAATCCTGATTTCGAACTTCATGTCACAGATGAGATTGATCTTGAGCATCTAAAATCATATGGATTGCCAATTATGATCGACTTTGGAGCAGATGAGTGTGCACCGTGTAAAGCTATGGCGCCTGTTTTAGAAAAGCTAAATAGTGATCTACAAGGAAAAGCAATTATTGTATTTGTAGATGTTTGGAAATACCCAGAATTTGCACAAGGCTATCCAGTTACTCTAATACCTACGCAGATATTTTTTGACAATGAAGGTAATCCCTATAAGCCAGAAAAAAATAATTTACTTGAACAACAGATGAAATTATATACTTCTAAAGATACCAACCAACATACATTTACTGTGCATGAGGGAGGTATGACAGAAGAGATGATTCTAGATGTACTGAAAAACATGGGGTTAAAAGAATGATTAATCAGTTTCTTGAGACTTTGGCGATATTTATATCAGAAAGTTTGTGGTTCGCACCTTTTTTTGCATTACTAGCAGGAATATTAACATCTGTCATGCCCTGTTCATTATCAAGTGTTCCTCTCGTAATAGGATATGTTGGTGGAACTAGTAACAATGATCCTAAGAAAGCTTTTAGATTATCAGTAACATTTGCATTGGGAATGGCTGTAACATTTACAATACTAGGTACAGTTGCAACTGTGTTAGGTAATCTTATGGGGACTTCTAATAAGCTATGGTATATTGGATTAGGAATTTTAATGGTACTCATGGCACTTCAAATATGGGATGTGTATCAATTTATTCCATCTACTTATCTGACAAGTAAATCCACAAAAAGAGGATATATAGGCGCGATTTTAGCAGGGATGCTAGGAGGAGTATTCTCATCACCCTGTTCAACACCTGTATTAATTGTATTATTAGGGATTGTAACCACAAGTGGCAATATAATATGGAGTATGTTGCTTTTACTCTTATATTCGATTGGTCACAGTGTCATAGTAATATTTGCAGGAACGTCAATTGGATTGGTTAACAATATAATTTCTAATGAAAAATACGGTGTATTTAGTAAGTACTTAAAATATGTAATGGGTGGAATAATATTATTTATAGCTTTTTACATGTTTTATTTAGGATTTTAGATATTTAAATACCATTATGAGAAATGTATAGAGAAGGAATATACGCAATAATGATATTCACATAGTTATAGCAGAGTAGTGATAATATTAATTGACATAAATAGATTATTAGAATAAAGTGCTTATATACCCACATGGGAATATAAGCACTGATAGGTTTAAAGGTTTGTTACCTTTCGAGGTCTATTAATAAATAGAAAATACTATTTAAATGCTCAAAGGAGGTAAATGATGAATAATTTCATTTTATACACATTAACTATATTTTTATTATTGTTTTCTTACTATAAAAATAAAAAGAAGACAAAAATGGCATTAGTAAAGGCGTGGAAATCTTTTGAAAACATTTTACCTGAATTTTTGGGGGTTATAATGTTGGTAGGAGTCTTATTAGCTATTCTAAACCCCAGAGTTATTTCAAGTTTTATAGGTAATAACTCTGGTTGGGTTGGTGTTGTTATTGCGGCGATAGTTGGATCTATAACATTGATTCCAGGATTTGTTGCTTTTCCTACTGCAGCAATGATTCTTCAAAATGGAGCAGGTATAATGCAAATCGCTGCTTTTGTTTCTTCTTTAATGATGGTAGGAGTAGTTACATTACCTATAGAAATAAAATACTTTAATAAAAAAATGGCTATTTTAAGAAATGTTTTTGGATTTATATTTACTTTTATAGTTGCACTTATAATAGGGAAGGTGTTGAATCAAATATGAAGCAAATAATACAAAGATATCGTTTTTTTATTGGTACTACAATAATTGTTGGAGTAATTACTCTTATTAATCATGATATTGGATTAAAATCATTTGCAAATGCAGGAAATAGTATTAAGGAAATGATACTTATTCTACCTGCAGTTTTTATTTTATTAGGATTATTAGATGTATGGGTTCCTAGAGAAATAATGATTAAATATATGGGAGAAGGTTCAGGGATAAAAGGAATTGTGTTATCATTTTTACTTGGGTCTGCAGCAGCAGGACCATTGTACGGAGCATTTCCAGTTGCTGCAGTATTTATGAAGAAAGGTGTAAAATTTATTAATGTTTTAATTTTTATCGGTGCATGGTCTACTACTAAAATACCTATGCTATTATTTGAAATTTCTGCATTAGGCAGCGACTTTGCCTTGACAAGATTATTAATTAATGTTCCGGGAATTATTATAATTGCATATATTATATCTTTACTTACTATACAAGAAGAAGTAGGAGAAATATACAAAAAAGCTGAAAATTTATAAGTACAGAGTATAGTATTTAAATCTTAATTCTGAATTGCTTCGTATTTCAAATATACATTACTCATGCTGAAGCTACACCTGTATATGAGGCATGAGATTATAAAAAGACTTAAGCGTGCAGGGATGTTTAGCAAATGTTGGGTAACTAACACTTTCTTTATCAAACAGGAACAACGAATGAATAGCCTCATATACATTGGAAATTAATATTATTAATCTTAAGTATAGATGTAATTCAATTATTGTTTTTTTCTACTAGAACAACATGTTCTGGAGGAATGTGTAGTTTTAGGTTATTGCTTCTTTGTGTTAATTCATAAGCAGGTGAAGATTTTGAAACTTCAATTTCTAGTATGCAACTTTTGCAATTAAGAACTAGTGTAGTAGAGAATAAACTATCTGTTATTTCTAAAATATTGCAATCAAAAGCATTGTCAACATTAGTTTCAATTGGCAAAAGATTTAGATGATGAGCTCGGATGCAAGCAATCATATTTTTAGAGCAATGCTGTTTTACTATTGCGGACTTAAATATTAGATCATTTGACTTTAATAAAAGAAATTCACTGTTTTCTTCTAAGACAGTTACGTCGAGGAAATTTTTACACCCTGTAATTCTAGCAGCAGTTACACTTGATGGAGATTGGATAATTTCTTCTTTTGTGCCAAATTGAATTTTTTGTCCAGAGTCCATAATCATGATTTGGTCACAAAGACGATAACACTCTTCTACATTGTGTGTGACGAGAAGAACAATCCCATTAAAATTATTCTTTATAATAGTAATTAGTTCCTTTTCAAGTAAGCTTTTAATATGACTATCAATGGCTGAAAAAGGCTCATCTAGCAATAATAAATTTGGTCTCTTAATTAAGGTCCTTGCGAGAGCAGTTCTTTGTTGTTGACCACCTGAAAGTTGAGAAGGGTAATTGTTTTCTAGGCCTAGAAGCTCCATCCGAGAGATCATTTCAGAAACCATTTTGTCACGTAAATTATGTTCGTAATCTTTAATGCCATACGCGATATTTTGAATTACAGTTAAATGTGGAAATAAAGCGTAGTTTTGAAAAACATATCCAATATTTCTTTTATGGGGTTGAACATTTATTTTTTGATTGTCGGAAAACAATGTGTTACCGTTTAGATTAATGTATCCACTATCTGGGTTATAAAGGCCGGAAAGACATTTAAGGGTCATGCTTTTACCACAACCAGAAGAGCCTAGAATACCTAATACCCCTTTTTGCACTTTGAAAGAAGACTGGAGTTTAAATTTTCCCATGGATTTTTCTATTGATACTTCTAGCATGATTTCATCCTTTCTTCATCTTTCGTTCAAGTATGTTGACAATAAATAATATGATAATTGCTATACTAGTCATAATAATGACAAGTAAATTAGCTAGTAAGTTGTTTCCACTTTGTAAAGCGTCATATATGGCAATAGGCATAGTCATGGTTCTATTAGGTATACTTCCAGAAACCATTAATGTTGTACCGAAATCTCCTAATGCTCTAACAAAAGATAAAGTAATACCAGCTGCAATCCCACGCCATGCAATAGGGATTACTATCGTAATAAAAACATTGAATTCACTTCGACCTAAGAGTCTAGCCGCATGCAGGTAATCTTCGTTTATTTCGAGAAAAGCAGTTTTTGATGATTTAATTAAATAGGGAATAGAAACAACTGTCGCTGCTATAATTGCACCAGTTGTTGTAAAAACAATCATAGTGCCAAAGACTTCTTCGAAAAAACTACCGATAGGTGATTGTCTACCTAGTAAAACTAGTAAATAGTAACCTAATACAGTAGGTGGTAGTACAATTGGTAGCGCAGTTAAGGTGTCTATAAAATCAACTATTTTACCACGTCCTTTACACAAAAAATAGGCTATTGGCAGGCCTATTACAAAGCTAATTAAGGTAGAAGTAAAAGCTACTCGAAAGGATAAAAAAAGAGGAAATAAGTTGATTTCGTTCATAATTCTATTCCTCCGGTGGTATAAAACCGTATTTTGACATGATAGCTTGTCCATCGGAACTATTTACATAATTAATGAATTCTCGAGCGAGATCTTGCTTATTTGATGCTTTTACAACTGCAATAGCTTGATTTAACGGATTATGCATATTTGAATCAATTATATTGAAGTTTAATATACTATCATCTTTTAGAGATAAAGCAATAAAGCCAGCGTCTGCATTACCTGTTGTTATAAAAGTCATGGCTTCAGAAATGTTTTTTCCATATACTATTTTAGGTTCTAATTTATCCCATAGCCCCGCACTTACTATAGCTTGTTTTGATGCAAGTCCATAAGGTGCATGATCAGGGTTTGCCATTGCAATTATCTTAATATCGGGATTTAACAAATCGTCTAGAGTGCTTGTTTCAAAGGAACTGTCTTTTAGAGTTGCGATTCCTATACGTCCTAAACCATAAAGTGATTTTGTGTCAGAAACAATAAAACCTTTTGTATCTAGATCATTTATAATGCTTTCATTTGCTGCTGCAAATACATCAAAGGGCGCTCCGTTAGCAATCTGTTCAGATAAGTTGCCAGTTGAACCGAAGGAAAATGTTATACTACTATTATGGGCTTTATCAAAGGCTATACCAATTTCAGTAAAAGCCTTTGTTAAATCTGAAGCAGCTGCAACAGTAAGTTCCTGCTTTGACGTGGCTAAGGTGGTATTATTATCTAAATTATTCTCGTTCATTGTTGTACAACCTATGAATACTAGAGATAAGATAGAGGAAAGTATAAGTATAATAAGTTTTTTGTAGTTTGTTATGTTAATCATAGTGTCTCCTTTTTATTAGTGTCAACGTGATGAATAGTGTTAAAACGCAGTGAAACAGTGTGAAAATCTGCTAGTACAATACGATACACATATTATATGAAGAAATATGATGAAAGTCAAGTGTGAAACGTGATAGAAATTGAATATAGAAATGAAACATGATATACTGTATCAAAATAAATATACTAATGGAGAATATAATTATGGAAAACAATACTGCTCTTACAGCACAAGATGTAGCAGACATTCTTAAAATTGCCAAAAATACAGTATATGAACTGATCAAACGTGGAGAACTCAATTCATATAAAGTTGGTAGAAAAGTTAGATTTACTATGAATGATGTTCAAGATTACATTGAAAATTCTAAAAGAATAAAACCTGTGAAAGTAGAATCAGTGGTTGAAAACATATTAGAAAGTCCTGATTTAGTAGCTACTAATAGATATAATTCCAGCGGATTTGTAATTTGTGGACAAGATATTATGCTAGACGTATTGTCAAATTATATTGAACAAAATACTAAAGGTGGAAAGGCTTTGCGTGCTTATATTGGCAGTTATAATAGTCTGATTTCTTTATATCGAGGAGATGTTCAAGTTGCTTCTGCACATCTTTGGGATGGAGATACAGGTCAATATAATATTCCCTACGTAAAGAGATTATTACCTGGAATTCCAGCAGTTATTATACATCTTGCATGTCGTATGCAAGGCTTTTATGTTGCAAAAGGTAATCCAAAGAATATCCTAACTTGGAATGATTTAAAACGATCAGATATAACTATGATTAATAGAGAAAAAGGTGCTGGCTCTCGTGTGCTGGTGGATGAACATTTGCGTATTTTGGGTGTTTATGGCAGTGAAATTGATGGGTATCAAAGAGAAGCTCAATCTCATCTCACTGCTGCTAGTACTGTTGCTCGAGGTGGTGCAGATGTGGCTATTGGTAATGAGAATAATGCAAGGCAAGTAAAGGATATAGATTTTATTCCTTTACAAAAAGAGCGTTATGAATTAGTTGTAAGAAAAGAAGATACTAGCTTACCACAAATTCAAGCTATATTTAAGATTCTTCGTTCTGATGAATTTAAATTAGAGTTTGAGGGAATAGGTGGGTACGATATAAAAGAAATGGGAAATATTGTGGCAGAGACTTAAAAACTATCTAAAATACATTTAAATAGATTCTATAATAACTATAATTGCAGAATTAACGAACACCTATACAAATGCTCAGATACAATGTGTGACGATTTAAATCAGAGAAATATGAAAATCATTTAATCTTGGTTTTTATACTATTTTGCCAGTCCAAGATACTATGCCTCCTATATTAGTAGTATTTATATAACCTAAGTCTCTATATATTTTACTTGCCTTATTACTTCTATTACCACTTTGGCAGTAAACGTATATCTTGCTATTTTTATCAACTACAATTGATTCTATATTAAAAGCTGTATCTAGAGGGATATTAATGCTATTTGGAATGTGACCTTGAATATATTCAGTAGGTGTTCTAACATCTATCAGATAAATAGATGTATCATTAGATAAGTTGTTTTTTGCCATTTCCATTGATATAGATGGAGCCTTTGAGTTGAAGTTATTAAACATAGTAATCCTCCTTGGTTTTATTAGTAATTACGGTATTATTCTAATTAATATTATTATACTCAAAAATGAATATTTAAGCTTCAACTTTATTTAATATATAAAATATTTATTAAGGTGTTGTTATTGAAAATTGACACAAAATCTGATATAGTGTAATTATTAAAAGGTATTATGATTTTTACTATCTTCATAAAATCTACATAATACTTTGATACTATAGTAATATAAAAGAATATTTTTTTTATTATATTACCACCCCCTATATGGGTAGGGGCTGTTTTTAAAAATGAATAATGGGTAAAAAAGGAGGTATGAAACTAAAAAAATAACTTACAGTCTTGTAAAGACTGTAAAGTCAACTTAGTTGGTATAATAGAAAATATAAAATGAGAAAAAAGAATTGGAGGTTTAGATATGGCTCAATCAAAGAGTATAGTAAAAGTAGGATTTAAAATTCAAGGTATGTCGTGCACTAGTTGCTCAAATAATCTAGAAAAGAAGTTAAAAGATACTAAAGGAGTTATAAACGCTAGTGTTAACTTTGCTGCAGAGAAGGCACTTGTCGAATACGATAAAGAGACTACTAATATAGAAGAATTAACTAAAGTTGCAGATAAACTTGGATTTAAGGCCATCCCTGAAGATAATGATAGTAAAACGGAGAAAATAACTTTAAAACTTAATGGTATGTCATGTACATCTTGTGCAAATAATGTAGAGAAAAATCTAAATAAAATAGATGGTGTTATTTCTGCTAATGTAAATTTTCCAGCAGAAAAAATTACGATTGAATACGATCCTAATAAAATTAGATTAATGGATATGCAAAAGAGTGTCTCTAAAATAGGATTTGAATTGGTGCTTGAAGATAGCGAAGATAATGGTATTGATGAAGATGAAATTAAAATTAGAAAAACTGCAAAAACCATGAAAATATCTATTTTATTTACAAGCGTTATAATGGGTCTTATGATGATTAACATGTTTATAACATCTATCCCTGGATATTTACCAATCACTATAGTACTTGGCTTTCCAATTATATTTGGAACTGGTTGGCATGTTCATGTTGGTAGTTGGAAAGCTCTTAAAAACAAAAGTCCAAATATGGATGTTCTAGTAACTCTGGGATCGCTACCACCGTATTTGATTGGATTTATGGGATTTTTCATTCCTGTACAGACTTTTATAGAGATGGCTACTACCATTATGACTTTTCATTTAATAGGAAAATACTTAGAGGTGAAAGCTAAAGGAAGAGCTTCACAGGCTATCAAGAAATTAATTCAAATGGGAGCTAAGACGGCGAAAATCATAGTAGATGGTGAGGAAATAGAGATTCCTATTAAAGATTTACATGTAGGAGATATTATGGTAGTACGACCAGGTGAAAAAATACCTACTGATGGTAAAGTAGTGGGTGGGAGTAGTTTAGTAGATGAGTCTATGGCTACAGGAGAATCAATGCCAGTAAAACGAGAAATAGGTCATGAAGTAATTGGAGCAACCATTAACAAACAAGGGCTACTAAAAATTGAGGTCACAAAAATTGGTAAAGATACGTTCTTATCTCAGGTAGTTAAAATGATGGAGGAATGTCAAGGGTCTAAAGTTCCTATACAGGAGTTTGCAGATCGTATTACAGGATATTTTGTTCCAGCAATAATTGTTATAACCATTGGCACATTTATTTCTTACAATATATTTCCTGGTTTTCATCTAGGTATTGTTCAATGGGGATCGACGTTTTTACCTTGGGTTAACCCAGATGTTACACCTCTGACATTAGCTTTTATTTCTGCAACAGCTGTTCTAGTTATATCTTGCCCATGTGCATTAGGACTGGGAACGCCTACAGCTTTAATGGTGGGTAGTGGTATGGGAGCTGAAAAGGGAATATTAATACGAAATGGTGAAGCCATACAAACATTTAAAGAAGTTAAGGCTATAGCATTTGATAAAACTGGAACTATTACTAAGGGAAAGCCAGAAGTAACGGACATAGTTCTAGTAAATGATGTAAAAGATCAAGATATTCTTTATTTCGCAGGTTCCATAGAGAATGGATCAGAACACCCTCTAGCTCATGCAATTGTTGAGAAAGCAAAAAATCAAAATATAAGATTTGGAGAAGTAGAACAGTTTAACGCTGTAGTTGGCATGGGAGTAGAGGGACGTGTTGATGGAGAAATAGTCTTAGTTGGAAACAGAAGATTAATGAAAGAAAAAAATATTCCTTACGAGGAATACGAAAATGAATTAATTAGATTAGAAGAAGAAGCTAAAACTGCAATGCTAATTGCAAGAGGAGAGCATTTATTAGGTATAATAGCAGTAGCAGACCCTATCAAGGAAGATTCCGCACGAGCGATTGCATTGTTAGAAAGCATGGGTATTAAAACAGCTATGATTACAGGCGATAATAAGAGAACAGCAGCAGCTATAGGCAAAATGGTAGGGATAACTCATGTAATTTCTGAAGTGCTACCTGATGGCAAAGTTGAAGAAGTGGAAAGGCTACAAAAGAAATATGGTACAGTAGCTATGGTAGGAGATGGAATTAATGATGCACCTGCACTTAAACAAGCTAATGTAGGTATAGCGATTGGAACAGGTACTGATATTGCAATCGAAGCAGCAGATGTTACATTAGTAAGAGGGGAATTAACAGGTATAATATCAGCTATTAAATTGTCTAGATCTATATTTACAAAAATCAAACAAAATTATTTTTGGGCATGGATATACAATGCATTGTTTATACCAATGGCTGTGATTGGATTATTGCACCCTATGATAGGTGCAGCTGCCATGGCTACCAGTTCATTAAATGTAGTTTATAACTCATTAAGATTAAAAAAAGTAAATATCGACCCAGGTCAATGATAGATACGAATTAATATAAAAAGTATTTAAAGAATAACTGTAAATGTCGTTTGAATAGTTCAAATTAATTTGCAGTTATTTGTTTATCAATAAAAAGTTAAACTATCGTATTTTGAAAACTTTAAGGCTATTCTTCTTGAATAAACCGTGACAAATTTTAAATCATTATCATATGGAAATAAAGAGTCAAATCCATAGATAAGATTTTGTAGGAATTATATTCATCTACATTAAATCTTCACAAGTATTATATATTATTAAAAGTACATGGAAAGACTATTTTTGGAGGGTAATTATGTTTAAATTTATTGATAAGTGGTTAAAAAATCTTGCAGAACAAAATAAAAAATCATTTGGTACCAGTAAACTAGATTGTTGTGAGCTAAACAAAACGAAGAAAACTAATAAAGTTAAAAATAAAAGTTAGCTAATAGTTTATTAGCGCATTGATATAGAATTTATTAACTCTGTATTTAGTCAAAAAAAGCTACTAAATATATTGTAAACAAATGATATAAGGGTGTGAGAGAAATGAATGAAAAAATACTTATCGTTGATGACGAAGTTAATCTTTTAAAAGTTGTTAAGGATTATCTAATACTTGAATCTTATGATGTTTATACTGCAGACCGAGGAAATACGGCTCTTGAATGTTTTCGTAGTATACATCCAGATTTTATTATATTAGATTTGATGCTTCCAGATATTTCAGGTGAGGAAATATGTAAAATTATAAGAAAAGAATCAGATATTCCAATATTAATGCTCACTGCTAAAAGTAGTGAGGATAATAAAGTTTCAGGTTTATATATTGGAGCAGATGATTATTTAACAAAACCATTTAGTCCAAGAGAGCTAGTGAGTAGAGTAAGAGCTATCTTAAGAAGGGCAAAAGGCAATATAGTAGTATCTGATATTTTAGAATACAATGGTAAGGACTTATATATAGATATTCCCAAACGTACTGTTCTAAAAAGCGGTGAAATTGTTAAAATGACGCCAAGTGAGTTTAAAGTGCTATTGATTCTTGCACAAAATCCCCAAAAGGTTTTTACGAGAAGTCATCTAGTAAGTCATGCTTTTGGTTATGATTTTGAAGGCTATGATAGAACAGTAGATACCTATATAAAAAACATAAGACAGAAAATTGAGGATAATATTAAGGAACCAAGATATATTGAAACAATATACGGCGTAGGATACAAGTTTGTAGGTAGCTTATGATCACATTAAGTAAACAATTTAGAAAGTACTTTGTAATCACAGCTATGGTATCCATTGCATTCATAACAATTATTACTAACATTGGCATCAATCTGTTTTTTACCGATTATATAAGAGAAACTAGAAGTAGAGACGATGAGAAAGTTGTTCAATATGTTGAGCAAGTTTATATTGATTACAATGGATTAAATTCTCAGTCATTTATGAGTATAATGCATTATGCATATAGTGACAATTTAACAATACGGATAAAAGATATTGACAATAGAGTCATATGGGATAGTAGTACCTCAGATAATATGCATTCCATGATGCAAAGAGATAAAAATAAGATAGATACAACAGTTGTTTATAATAATTATTCTTATAGTTATTTAGGAAAACAAATTGGAAGTATTGATGTGGGGCGACCTAAGAGTATAATATCTTCTATTGAAGATAAACAATTTCTAAGTACTATTAATGGAATATTCGCAATAGCTTTTATATTCACACTAGGTGTAGCAATATTAACTAGTTCAAATATTTCAAGAAAGTTTCTAAAACCTATCTATAAAATAAGAGAAAACGCTAATTATATTAAAAATGGACAATATAAAGATTTAAACGAAGTTATTACCAATACCTTTGAATTAAATGATTTGTCCATATCAATGAATGAGCTTGCTGATAGGCTGGATTATCAGGAACACTTAAGAAAAAGAATGACAACTGATATGGCACACGAGCTTAGAACTCCTATTGCCACGATACAAAGTCATATTGAAGCTTTTATAGATGGAGTTTGGGTTCCAAGTGTAGAAAAACTTTCTATAGTACATGATGAGGTAAATAGGCTTACAAAACTTATTAACGAACTATCAGATTTGTCCTTAATTGAAAGTGATGATATTAAACTAAATAAAAGTTCTGTCAATATGTCTTTACTACTTAATAATATATTAAAAACCTTTGAGCCTTTATTTATTAGTAAGAATATAAATATAAATAATGAAATCCCTAAAAATATTGAATTGTCGGGTGATGAAGAAATACTACAACGAGTTTTTATAAATATCCTTTCAAATGCTTTTAAGTATACAAATGAAAATGGTAATGTAAGAATTAATGTAGTACAGATAGGAGATGTAATAAATATTGTAATAGAAGACACAGGTATAGGCATCCCCAAAGAGGATATTAAACATATATTTGAAAGATTCTACAGAAGTGATATTTCTCGAAATCGAGTATCAGGAGGAACAGGAATTGGATTAACCATATCTAAGGCACTAATTCAAGCTCATGGTGGCAATATTAAAGTTGAAAGTGAAGAAGGTATAGGAACTAGGGTAATTATAACTTTAAATAAATCTGAATGATACTAAATTTATTGCTAATTGTTTATTTATTTTTTCATTTATATGTATTAAAGCATATGGAGAAACAAGAAAACAATTTCTATGATCTTTAACTTTTTTATTTCAGAACGACAATTAGATTATATAATAAATACCACAATTTCTCCACATTTAAGCACTATAATTAAGAAAAGATAATTGAGAGGAGAGAAATTAATGAAAAAAGTATTTACAATAATAATCATAGCTTCAATAATTATCGGAACAATAACTTCTGTATATGCGAGTGAAAATACTGGTTTTAGAGGTTTTAGCTTTGGCGGTTCAATGATGAGAAGAAGTAGTATAGATAATGATAACTACAAAAATATGATTGATATAATGAATGATTATGGTTTTGGAGATGCCGCTCAAGCAATGGCAAATAGGGACTTTGAATCTATGGATGAGTTTATGAATAGTTTGACAGATGAACAGTACAATCAAATGATTGAAATGATGTCACAAAATGGATACAAAAGCATGGCTAATATGATGAACTCAATAAGCAGACAAGATATGCAAAAAATGCATAATTCTATGATGAGAAGATAATGCTTCTAAATATACAAAAAGCTAGAAAACTTTAATCTAGCTAATCACTTTACATAATTTCTTCATGTTAATAAGATAAGCTATATATTAGTCAAAGAGATAAAGTTTTATTGATTAAAATGAATCGGAGGTTAAAAGTATGAAATATAGAAGTGATAATAGAGAAAATAAAGGTGAAAGCAATCATAGTCCAATAAAGCATATGTTTCATATGGTGCTTTGTTGTGGATTACCTATACTAATTATAGCATCTCTACCATTAGTAGCGAGGTTCAGTACATCTACTAGCTTAACATTAGCGGCAATAGCACCATTTATCTGTCCACTAATAATGATACCTATGATAATAATGATGTTTAAAGGTGATAAAAAGTCTTGTTGTAATGATAAAGAATCTATAAAAAACAAATAAATCAAGCTAACAATATTGTATTAATAATAATAGAGAAGTTATAAAAAATAAATATTTGGTTGTTTAATATATAAGAAAAGTAGACAGTGTAATCATTAAAAATTACACTGTCTACTTTTCTTATATTCATGTGAAGGAATGTATAACTTGTATTGTACTTTAAAAAAAAATTATAGTTTCTAATAGTAGTAATCTTTGGTAAGATATGAATATCGAACGTTATTCATGTGTTGTAAAAAAAACAAAAAACCTTTATACTAAAAATTAACAATACCGTTTTACCAGTATGCTAGTAAAGATTAAAATAAGTGTACTTGAATATTATAGATTACAAAATATTATTAATTTAAGGGGATTCTTATGGAAAATGATAAAAAGATTGCAGTTTTAATTGATGCGGACAATGTTTCGGATAAATATATCAAGTTTATATTTGATGAGATTTCAAATCATGGAACACCCACATATAAGAGGATTTATGGAGACTGGACAAAACCTCAACTAGGATCTTGGAAAACAGTATTACTTAA
This sequence comes from Alkalibaculum sporogenes, assembly GCF_009362815.1. Taxonomy (GTDB): domain Bacteria; phylum Bacillota; class Clostridia; order Eubacteriales; family Alkalibacteraceae; genus Alkalibaculum_A; species Alkalibaculum_A sporogenes. Next base: position 86,665 of record NZ_WHNX01000002.1, read on the forward strand.
AAACTCTATTATGCCAATTCAGCAATACAGTTATACTTCGGGGAAAAATGCTACAGACTCAGCATTAATAATTGATGCAATGGATATTCTTTACTCTAATAATGTAGACGGTTTCTGTATTGTCTCTAGTGACAGTGATTTTACACGTTTAGCTGCTCGTCTAAGAGAAGCAGGAATGTATGTTGTAGGTATGGGGGAAAAGAAAACTCCGACGCCTTTTATATCTGCTTGTGAACAGTTTAAATATTTAGAAGTTTTAGCAACAATTCGAACAGATTCTATGGAAACAACTGAGAAACAAGGAAAACAAGGAACACAAAAAGAAGGTATGGAAGATAGAGATGAGCTAATAAAATCTTTGCAAATAATAATAACAGAGAGTTCAGATGAAGATGGTTGGGCATATCTTGGAGAGGTAGGAAAAAGATTAAATAAGAGACATCCGGATTTTGATACTAGAAATTATGGACATGCTAAGCTTACTCCACTTATCTTATCTTTACAGAGTTTTGAAATACAATCAAGGAAAACAAACAATCCTCACATAACTCATTATTATATTAAAAATAAACTGAAAAAATGACTATAAATAAATTCTCGAATAAGTCAGTTAAGATTAATTATCTCTTTAAGGCTAGGATGCGATGGGGAAAAATTAGCATATGATTTTTGAAGATAATATAGAGATTTGTGCTGAGTCACTATTACATAGTAGTGGCTCAGTATTTATTTTAATAAGGTTTGATAGGTAGCTAGGGTTCTAACTCTATTATATTGAATAAACATTCTAGGGGCTATATTGTAATATATCTTTATTATTACAATAATAAGCATAAAATACTATAGTTTTATGATAAAATTATAGTATTAAATTGATTATATAAGATTTTTAATTAAATTATGAGGTGATATAATGCCAAATTCATTCCAAGAACGGAAGTTGTACAATAAGTTAATGGGTACATGTATGACTATAACATTCGATTCTTATAGCATCATCGTACATAATGCTCACTTTATGAATGAGGAACATATCGAATTTATTCATAGTCATAATTTCCATGAACTTTATTTTATCCTCGATGGATCATTGACAATGCATTGTGATGGAAAGAACATAGAACTGAGTAAAAATAGTATATTTTATATTTCCCCAAATATAACACACCATGTTAATACAGACTCGCAGTATAAAAATGAACGGTTCTTAATTGCATTTGAAATAATTCAAAATCAGACAAGCAAACAAGAATTAACTGCATCTGAATACCAAATTCAAGAAATTTCAGAAATATTAAAACAACATGCGCCTTATTGGACAGGTGAGGATGCAAATAATGTATCCGTTCTTCTAGATTATATATGTGATGAAGTAATTCGCAGTATGCCTTTATACCATATAAAACTACAAAATCTTATTTCTTCTATTATTATAAGCTTATTACAAAATATGACAGAAAAAGAATCAGATAGCATTGATAAACATTTAGAGTTTTGTAATAGGGCAATACTTATGACACGATATATACATGACAATTTTAAACAAAGAATAACCTTAGAAATGGTTGCTAATCATTTTCACACGACACCACGTCATGTTAACCGCTTGTTTAAACAATATTTTAATACATCATTTAGTAAATCCTTGACTATCATTAGATTAGGTTATGCAAAGAAATATCTTAGGTATGGGTACTCGATAGAAAAAATAGCGGAGTTAACCGGGTTTGCATCTGTGCGGACACTTTATAAAGACTTTAAAGAGTATGAAGGTATGAGCATGTCGGACTATCGTAATACAAATTCAAATATAGAAGGTTATATAAAAACATAATTATTGTTTTTGTAATACAAAAGAAAACAACATAAATAAATTGTAGCAGAGGACGAGTTTATAAAAACTATGTCCTTTTTTTTCATTGTTCTATTAATTTATTGAATATATAATCAAAAACATAAGTGAAAAAGTTAAGGAAATAGCTTGTATGCACAGTGATAAATTATAACTATGCAACATAGAATCAATTATAGAATAAAGTAGAGTTAATTTTATGTGATTTTATTTAAACATTCAATAAATGGAGGGATGAACGATGATTAAGAGAGTTGGAGTCATTGGTGCTGGAGCAATGGGCACTGGCATAGCCCATATAATGGCACAGTGTGGATATGATGTGGTTTTAAATGATATTGATAATATATATCTAGATAAAGCTATTAAGAGTATTAATACAGTATTAGATAAAAAAATTGCAAAAGGTACATTTACTGAAGAAAATAAAGATGAATTAATTGGAAAGATAGAAACATCAACTAATTTAAATGATTTGAAAGATGTAGATTTAATTGTTGAAGCTATTATTGAAAATATTGATGTTAAACATGCTTTGTTTGCTCAATTGGAAGAAATTTGTAAACCTGAGACTATTTTTGCTTCTAATACGTCAACTATGTCTATTACTAAACTTGCTTCTGCTACAAAAAGACCTGAAAAAATGGCAGGTATGCACTTCTTTAATCCTGCACCAGTTATGAAGTTAGTTGAGATTATTAGAGGGTTTTATACATCAGATAATACCGTTACTATATTAAAAGAAGTTGTTCGGTCTCTAGGAAAAGATAGTATCGAAGTTAAAAAGGATTCCCCTGGATTTGTCGTTAATAGATTAATGTTAACTCAGTTTAGAGAAGCATTTCTAGTCCTTGAAGAGGGGATCGCATCTATCGAAGATATAGACAAAGCAATGACACTTGGCTTAAACCATCCAATGGGGCCATTTACACTTATGGATTTTACTGGTAATGATATTGCATACGACACATTAATGTATATGTATACAGAGATGGCGATGCCTAATTGGGCTCCTCCTGCAGCTCTAAAAAGAGTAGTAAATGCAGGTCGATTAGGAAACAAAATTGGTAAAGGCTGGTACGATTATGAAAAAGGAGATAAACGTAAATGAAAAGAGTTGTAATAACTAGTTTTGCAAGGACTCCAATTGGTGCTTATTTAGGTGGTTTAAAAGAAGTTCCCGTTGAGAAGCTTGCTAAAATAGCAATTGAAGAGGCAGTAAAAAGATCAAATATTGAGAAAAAAGAAATACAAGGAGTTATACTAGGGCATGTTATTTCTTCAGCTGATGTTGCAAACATAGGTAGGTATGCTGCCTTAGATGCAGGTTTTAATGAAGAATGTGTTGGGATGACTGTAAACAGAATTTGCGGATCAGGAATTCAAGCAATTATAAATGCGGCATTAGAAATTCAAACTGGTCATAGCGATGTAATGGTAGCTGGAGGTGCAGAAAGTTTATCAAGAGTACCTTACTATTTACCATTATCTTCAAGATATCAGGGCTTTAAAAATGGAAATAAAAGTATTCTTTGCTCTAATGAAGAATATTCCAGAAATACTGCACCAACCACCCGTTATCCTGTAATTGACAGCATGGGGATTACTGGAGAAAATATAGTAGATAAGTATAGTGTTTCAAGAGAAGATCAAGATATGTTTGCTTATCACAGTCAAATGAAGGCGAAAAAGGCTCAAGTTAGTGGAAGGCTTTCAAAAGAAATTATACCAGTAGAAGTAGTACATAGAAAAGGAAGTTCAATTATTAAAGAGGATGAGCACCCGAGACCAAATACTACACTTGAAATATTAGGCAAATTAAAACCAGTATTCAAAGAAAATGGAACGATCACAGCTGGAAATGCATCGGGAATGAATGATGCAGCAGCAGCTTGTGTACTAATGAGTGAAGAAAAATGTAAATCACTAGGGTTAATACCCATGGCTTATATTCAGGATTATGCCGTACATGGAGTTAATCCTGAATTGATGGGTTTAGGGCCAGTAGGTGCAATTAAAAAACTACTAAACAAAAATAATTTAATATTAGAAGATATTGGTTTACTTGAAATAAATGAAGCATTTGCAGGTCAAGTACTTGGATGTTGCAAAGAACTTGGTAATTATATAGATACACCTTTATATAAATATTTAAATGTCAATGGTGGTGCAGTAGCTTTTGGACATCCATTAGGAATGAGTGGAGCAAGATTAGTAGGTACTATAGCTTATGAGTTTGGCAGTACTGACACTAGGTATGCAATAGCTAGCGCATGTACTGGCGGTGGAATGGGTATAGGGATATTACTTAAAAAACCAGAATAATGATACAACGGTACTGTAATATTTAGTCGGAAGGAGAAATTCGTTATGAAACAAGTATCTAGTAGAGAAGCAGTTGATATGATTAAAGATGGTTCGACAGTTGCATGGACGACAGCGGGTTTATGCTGTTTTGCAGAAGAAGTTGCTATGGATCTAGAAAATAAATTTTTAGAAACAGGTAAACCAAACAAGATTACTGCTGTACATAGTTGCGGTTGTGGTGATGGAAAAACTCGAGGTATGAGCCATTTAGCCCATGAGGGACTAGTAAGTAGACTTATATCTGGTCACACTGGTCAATCAAAGAGTATGGGTCAACTTATTTCAGATAATAATATCGAAGCATATCTACTGCCACAAGGAGTTATGGCACATATGTGGAGGGAAATAGCTGGCAAAAAACCTGGTGTAATAACAAAAGTTGGACTAGGAACCTTTGTTGACCCCAGGATGCAGGGCGGAAAGGTATCAGAAAAAACTAAAGATGATTTAGTGAAACTAATAGAATTAGATGGTGAGGAATGGCTACACTATAAAACATTTCCTATCGATGTAGCTGTAATACGAGCTACTACAGCTGATGAAAATGGAAATCTTACAATGGATAGAGAAGGATTGCTTTTAGAAGCTCTACCCATGGCACAAGCAGCTAAAAATAGTGGTGGCATTGTCATTGCACAAGTTGAATATATTGCTAAATCGAATACACTTCATCCATTACAAGTTAAAGTGCCAGGCGTATTAGTAGATTATGTAGTAGTAGCAAAACCAGAGAATCATATGCAAACTATTGGAACTAAGTTTAATCCATCATTTTCTGGGGACTTGAAGATTCCAATTGATAGTATTAAACCCTTGCCACTTAATGAACGTAAAATTATTGCTAGAAGAGCAGCTATGGAATTAGAAGAGAATACTATAATTAATCTTGGGATTGGTGTACCTTCAGGTATAGCAAATGTAGCAACAGAAGAAGGTATTGCAGAGATGATAACCATGACAACAGAACTTGGTACATATGGTGGAACTCCTGGTGGAGGAGAGGACTTTGGTGTTGCATACAATCCAGATGCCATTATTGAACACGAAGCACAATTTGATTTTTACGATGGTGGTGGTTTAGATGCAACCTTCTTAGGACTTGCTCAAACAGATAAAGAAGGCAATTTAAATGTAAGTAAGTTTGGTTCAAGAGTAGTAGGTGCAGGCGGATTTATAAACATATCTCAGAACTCAAAAAAGGTTATATTTTGTGGCACATTTACAGCAGGCGCTAAATATAAAATTGAGAATGGAAAAATAAATATTATACAAGAGGGTACTACAAAGAAATTTGTCGATAAAGTAGAGCATGTTACATTTAGCGGACAGTATGCAAAAAAAATAAATCAGACTGTAATCTATATTACAGAGCGGGCTGTATTCAGACTAGAAGATGGAGTTATGACATTAACAGAAATAGCACCTGGTATAGACATTGAGACTGATATTATTGCAGCTATGGAATTTACACCTAAAATATCTCCAAATATAAAAGAAATGCCACAAGAGTTATTTGAGGAAAAATGGAATCAATTAGGCTTAATACTAAAAAATAAAAAGTGAAAATTATCTAACGAATAATAAAAAACCTAAAATTGTTAAACTAAAAAAGCAAACAAGAAGGTGATTTTGTGAGATTAAAAGACAAGGTAGCTATAGTAACGGGCTCTGCCCAAGGCTTAGGAAAGGCCATGATTTTAAGATTAGCTAGTGAAGGAGCAAAAGTTGTGGTAACAGATATTAACTATGATTCCTGCCTCATTGTAAAAAAAGAGATAGAGCAATCTGGAGCTGAGGCAATTGCTATAAAATGTAATGTCACTAATCGTGATGAAGTAAAGTCATTACTAGAACAAACAACTAGCAAATTTGGAAAAATAGATATCTTTGTTAATAATGCAGGGATAACTCAAGATGCTCAAATTACAAAAATGACTGATGAACAGTGGGATAGAGTTATAGATACAGATCTAAAATCTATGTTTATTTGCACTCAAGAAGTTATTAAATTTATGATACCTAATAATTATGGGAAAATTGTTAATATAACTTCTGTTGCTGGTCAAGAGGGTAATTTTGGTCAAACAAACTATTCAGCTGCTAAGTCAGGAGTAATAGGCCTGACAAAAACTCTGAGCAAAGAGTTGGGAAAAAGAGGAATTACTGTTAACGCAGTTGCTCCAGGTTTTATATTAACTGAAATGACAGAGGCAATACCAGATAAAATTAAAGAGCAGTTAATCGAAAGAATACCTTTAAAACGGGGTGGGCAACCAAAAGAAGTAGCAGATGCTGTACTTTTTTTAGTATCAAATGAATCTTCCTTTATTACAGGGCATACATTAAACGTCAATGGTGGGATGTACGTATAATAAAATAAAAAATATTTATATACTGATTAAAAAAATTAAAGCTTCAAAATTTTATATTTATTATTATATAAATCATATATTGGCACATAGTTGCAATATTATCAATAAAAGAAGGCTGATTATGAATGTGCCTAAGATATAGGGGGGATATTTGTGAAAAAAGGGTTGAATAAAACATTAACAAATTGGTTCGGTATTGGAGATTTTTTCTTTGATATTTGTAATAGTTATAAAACATATTTTTGGGTAATATTCTTAACAAGTGTTGCAAAACTTCCGTTGGCAACGATTGCATTAATTTCTGCAGTAGTTTCGACAACAGAAATTTTTTTATCACCGTTCTATGGTGTTGCACTAGATGTATTAAAACCTATGAGATGGGGAAGGTATCGTTCATATTTAATGATCTTACCACCAATTACTGCAATATTATTTGCTTCTCAGTGGTTTGCAGCAGGGATATCCAATGTAAGTATTGCTTCAGTTTCAGTTATCGTATTGTCACTTATGTTCGCATTATCATTTAACATGCAAAATACCGCAAATATGTCTTTGATTCCATTAGTAGCAGCAACTGAGTCTGAAAGAGCACATTTATCTTCTAGGCGTTGGGCATGGATGAATTTAGCTAAAGTTGTAATAGGGTCATTAGTAGCAGCTTTAATTGCTCTATATTCAGGTATATTTGGCAACGAAAGTGTTATGACATACGCTGTGATAGCCTGTACAGTAGCGGCGTTAACCATTATAGGTATGCAAATTCATTTCAGAATGACTAAAGGTTATGAAGGCGAGGGATCAGAAGTTTATAGTTCTTCCAAAGTCTCTAAAGCACAAAGAATTTCCATGAGTATACTTATAAGAACATTAACTAAAAATCCACCTCTTATTGCAATTTTTATAGCAAGTACATTTACCGCGATAACATCATTTACACTTGCTATGATGGCAGCACATTACTTTAACTATGTTGCGGAAGCACCTGCAATGTTAGCGATTTATTTAACGGTCACCAACTTAGGTGCTGTATGTGGTTCTTTGCTCGCAGGTGTATTTAGCAAAAAAATGGATATTAAGAGATTATCTATGATTGCCTTAATTTTTATGGTAGTTGGACTTGGATCTGCGAGACTCTTCGCATTTAGTGCATTAGGATTTACGATTAGCATTATTTTTGTACAATTTTTTGCATCCTTTAATTATCCATTATTTATAACCATGTACTCAAATTGTGCAGTTTATGGTGAATGGAAAACAGGCGTTAAAGCAGCAGGTGTTGTAATGGGTATTAGTAATGTACCGGTTAAAATTGCTGTAATGGTTGCTGGCATCTTAATTCCAGGGATCCTTGGAGCTGCAGGTTTTGTAGCAGATGGTGCAATTACTCAAACTGTAAAGGCCGGTATTGCCAATGGAATAACATTGGTACCAATGGCTAGTTATATGTGTGCATTTTTAACAATTACTTTTGGGTTTAAATTAACTAGAGAAAAGCTTAATGAATATCAATCAGAAATAGATGCAAGAAATGTAATTTCTGAATAAGTTTGATAGAAAATTAAATTGTTATCATTGAAAGGGGAAAACAATATGACAAAAGAAGTACTAAGTAGTGAGTATAAAAACAAGTTAATGTCAGATATCTATTCAGGAGAAAAGCCAGATAGAGTACCAGAAAAGGTTGGAGTAAACGCGTGTGCAGCTTTAGAATTAGCAGGATACGATTTGAGAACAGCTCAATATGGTGTAACCAAAGTTCTTGACGCTACTGATAAACTGAATGAAAGATTCGATACTTATAATCTTATTGGTACATGGCCAGGAACGCCTTGGTTATCAAAATTTACAGGGACTCGTACTAATGTAATGGGATCAGATGGTTTTATTCAACATCCAGATGTACACGGTATGGAAGATACAGAATATGATCAATTCTTAAGTGATCCATTAAAATTCATATGGGAGATAGTTATTCCGCGAATATTTACTGAATTTGATGCACCGCCGATGAAAGCAGCTTTAGCTATGGCTAAAACCATTAAGGCATCTGATGACATTAATGGAAAAATGGCAAGAGGAAATGCAGCATTAATTGCAAAACACAATAAAGCTACTACTCCTGCATTTGTAGGTATAAGTCGCGCGCCTTTTGATTACTTTGCAGACTATTTAAGATCTTTTACAGGTGCATTAGTAGATATGAGAAGAAAGCCAGAGCAAGTACTAGAAGCTGTAAACTTAATTACACCACTCATGATAAAATGTGGTTGTCCAAGACATGTAGAAAACCCTAGTAGAACGACACGTATATTTTTTGCATTACATATGCCAACATATATGAGTGAAAAATTCTTTGCAAAATTTTGGTGGCCATCTTTTAAAGAAACAGTATGGGCTATATATAATGCAGGGTTTGGAGTGAATATCTTTTGTGAAGAAAATTGGATGCACATTCTAGATTATCTAAATGAATTACCACCAGGATGTGAACTGCAATTTGAATATGGAGATCCAAAAATCATAAGAGATACAGTTGGAGAGAAACACATCATCTCAGGATTATATCCAGTCAACTTGCTGAAAAATGGTACTAAGCAAGAAGTTTGTGATAAAGCAAAAGAATACTTAGATATTCTAGCTATTGATGGTAAGTATATATTTAATTTTGATAAATCAATATTAAGAGCTGATCAAATCAACTGGGATAATTTTCAACCATTAATTGACACTATACACCAATATGGAAAACTTTAGGAGGTAAAGCATGGAAAAAAAAATTAAAAGTGAATATTATACAGAAATAGATGATACACTAGCAAAATACGATATTCCCATTGAAGCTAAAGAAGATGTATATGAAACAATGCAATATGTAGAAGATATGATATTGTATTTTACATTGACAACTCTAAGTAATTAAGCTAAAAGCTATCCTTTAAGTTCATTTATAGGATAGCTTTTACAAATACATTATTATTGAGTGGGAAAGTTATGCTTTACAGTATTTGTGATTGTATTTGACCTTATTTAATCAAAATATTTTTTAGGTACTTGGATATAATTAGCTATTTCTGGGTTCTTTTTAAGACTAAGAATTTCCTCTTGTGTAAGTAGATTGAATTTATCTCTTTTAGCATCTACTGTACAGAAAAACCCAAATGGTTCTTCTCCTGTATTAATTAGTTGATGGAAAGCATGGGGAGGAATTGTAATTAAATCCATTGGTTCAGCATCGTAAATTTTATCATTGACTATTACCTTGCCTTTACCTCTTGCAATCATAACCACATGTACGTGCTCGTGTTTCTCTAAAGTAGAAAATCCATCAATAGCACATTCAAAATAACGTAGATGAAAATCAGTATTTAGATTATTTTCAACTAAGTTTTGTCGAGTAGTTTCGTTAAAAGTTACAGGACCATCTCCTGATGGCTTATAGTCAATTTTACTTATACCATCCCATACAAAATCATTAAATTTATGAAATATATTATCAGTCATTAATTATCATCCTTTCTAAAAAAAAAAGTAGTATTAATACACAATATTAACGTTCTTAAAACAAATGCTTACGATATGTCTAATACTTAATGGAATGTAGAGAAAGTCATTTAATGTTATACTAATACTAATTTTACAGGTGTGTAGTTAGCAATATTATCGCTAACAGGGCATCTTGATTCAACAATCTCAATCCACTTTTCTAAGGTAGCCTTATCTGCATTAGAATCAGGTTTTATATTAACAGTTATTTCTTTAAAACCAGATCGTTCATTATCAGATTTACCCATGAATTTTGCAGGGTTCAAATTACCTTCCAACTCTATTTCTAAACCATTTAGTTCAAAACCTAATTCTTTTGCAACAATATGAGATACTACATTTAAGCACCCAGATAATGCTCCGAGTAGATATTCTACTGGATTTGCACCTTCATTTGTTCCACCTAAATTTTTAGGTTCGTCTATAGTCATAGTAAATCCATTAGTTTGAACTATAGTCTTTGTCCTATTTTCGCTCTTTGCTATTACTTTAAATTTTAAATCTGTCATCATAGTTAGCCTCCTAAGTATTCTTATAAGACAATATTACTATTCTAATTATTTACTATCAATACTTATATAAAAAAACGAACTAAAAAAGCATAGAATATGATCATATGCTCAAGTTAAGAAAATGCAATAAAACAAGTGTACTCTATTGGAAAGATATTTTATAATTAAGTATAATATGAGGAGATAGTAGGTTATATTAGATAATACTAGCGTTTTATTATAATAAAAACTGTAAAATAATTATTTGATCTAAGATACTACGGTATTAATTGCACTATTGTTTATTAGCATAATTATGCTATAATTATTTGAGTAATGTATAAGGAGATAAGTTCATGTTTGAATTAGAAGATTGTGTATCATATGTAGCGACAAACGCGAGTAAGGATTTAATAGACGGTTTTGATAGAAAACTAAAAAACCATGGAATAACTAGAGTACAGTGGACCGCTCTTTATTATATAGGAAAGTACCAACAAATTAATCAAAAACAGTTATCTACTTTGATGCGTATAAAGGAGTCATCTACAACTGGATTAGTAGATAGAATGGTTAAAGAGGGATTTATCAAAAAAAAGCTAAATCATTATAATAGAAGAGAAATGTTACTATTTTTAACTCAAAAAGGTGAAAAATTAAGGAGTGATAGTATACACTTAGGTCAAGAATATAGTGATTTTATTTCGCAAGGAATAAAATTAGAAGATTTAAGTACTTTTTTTATGGTTCTAGATAAAATGAAAGATAATGCAAATATGCAAGAGTGAAATAAAGTGAAACTTTATTCAGTAGGGGTTTTCTTCATCCGACGGGATCTTAGTGCCTGTTAACGCGGCATAAATTAATAGAGGAACTTAAAATGAATTGTTTAAATATAAAGAAGTTGAGTAATTTTTGTATATTTCTAAGACAAGTAGTTATAGTTCTGCAAATATACTACGATTCAAAACCACAGAGAAACCCGTTTTTATCGAGTTTATCTGTGGTTTTAAAATTAAGTTAAAAGAATTCCAATATTTTTAGTACTTTTGAAGATAAACATATATGGAAGATTGTCTCGCTATTTGAGAAATCGATATTGCTTATTTCTTCAATACGTTTTATTCGATATTTTACTGTGTTGTAATGCAAATGTAGGGTTTTAGAAGTTAAGGTTATATTTTGGTTATGGTTGATATAAGTCAATAAAGTGTTAAGGAAATCAGTTCCTTTTTTCTCATCCATTTCTTTTAATGTTTGAACAACCGGGTGAATTAGATTATGAATATTTGTTTCACCATGGAGATGCACAATCATATGAGGGATGATATAGTTGTCGTAATTTAAAATAGGTTGATCTATTTTAAATAAGTCTCCTAAATATAAACAACTCATAGATTGTTTATAATATTCAGGTAAATCGTACAAATGATAAAATATTTTACTAATCCCTGCTATACAATTGTTTTTATTAAGTAAATCTTGAAACACTGGTAATGTCTGATCAGTAAAGAGTTCTTTTGACATTGTATCGAAAATTACTACAATTTGACCATGATAAATAACAACAGTTTGTCGATTGAAATAATTTTGATATATTCGTTTTAAAAAATATAATTGGTCGTTTATAGGCCGATTTTCTGTTTTGATTGTAATCACAAATAGATTTTCATATAATTTTAGACCAAATAATCGTGTTCTTTCTTCAATAGCATCATGATCGTATAACTTTTCATTAAGAAGTGCAGTTAAGAAAGAGTCTACTAATGAATTTGATGACGGATTTGTTATATTAGGATCTTTCATCGTTAAAGCTAAAACATTACAAATCATTACTAGTATTTCTTCATCACACTCAGTAATCGGTTGGTTATATTCTAGTAATTTCAAGTAAGACATTGGTTTATTTCCATGAATCACTCGACCCACTAATTGTCGATGATGCATTAATTCATTGTTCCAGAAACTAAGTGGGATTTCTATAGAATCAGCATTGTTGTCTGTATAATTATCAAAATCGTAAACCATAATTGACTTAACATATTCTTCTGTAACATAACCTTTAGATAATGTCCATTCCCAAAGAGGTTCATCTTTAATTGTATTACCGCCAGAATGTGCTATAAAGCATAAAGAAATATCTACAAGTAAAAGTGGATTTTTTAACATTTCATAACCTAAGTCCAAAAGCTGTTGAGTATTATAACCTTGTTGACATGCTTTTAGAATTTTTATAGCGCAAGATCCTAATCTTTGTTTGTCTATAAACAAGCTTTGTATTTGATTAGAAATATGTTCAGCATCACAATCACTAATTAATAGAATAATATTAGAGAGGCTCTCCTCTAAATCTAATTCAGGTATATTACAGTCTTCGTAAAGAATTAGATTTGTATTTAAAGATGAAACAATATCACATACACTAGACAATTTTCCAATATATAAACAGTTTGATGAAAATTCAGTTTGGTTCATAGTAATATAATTCCATTTTAATATTTCGCATGGTTCTGTTATATAAAGTTTTGGCTTGTATTTATCAAGGATAGCTACTATTTTTAATAAATTAATTGTAGACATAAACAATCTCCTTTGTATTTGTTAAATATATAAACATATTTATATTATATCAAAGTAATATCACTTATCCCTAAGAAAATATTTTAAAATCATTGTTTACTTCCGACAAATATCATCTATTGTTTTGTAATATTTTATAAGTACATCTTGTCATTTTATGAATAAACACCCGTATAAACTTATCAAGTGCTGACAAAGACATAGAGTTTATATTATGCTAATATTATATGTGAATAGAGTAGCTTGTACAGATAAATATGCTTTAATATGTTAATTGAATCACAAATACATAATATAATTTTAGAAAATTACTGTATGGCCTAAATCTATCCGATATCAAAAAAAGCAACATAAATTGACTTAGAAGAGACTCTTGCTTTTATGTTGTTAGCTTGTGGAACTCAAAGCAATTGGAACGATGGTGAATATCAAGGGACAGCAGAAGGGAAGAAAATGTGGATACTATTAGTGGAGCAACAATGACTTCTACTGCGATTATCATCGCAGTAGAAGATGCATTAAATAAATCTAATTAAATTTAAAAGGGGGAAAATTATGTTTAAGAAAAAACGTAAGATCATTAGCGTAATATTAGTAATTTTTATGATTATAGGAGTTTTCGCTGGTTGTTCAAGCGATGCTGCTACTTCGGGAGAGGTAAAAGATTATGATGTAGTCGTTGTAGGTGCTGGTGCTGCCGGATTAGCTTCTGCAATAGAAGCCGCAGAGGCGGGAGCAAGTGTAGCAGTTTTAGAAAAAATGCCAATGGTAGGTGGAAGTACAATTTTATCAGCAGGTATTATATATGCTGCTAATTCTAAACTTACTGAGGCAGCAGGTGTAGAAGATAATGCTGAAGATCTAGTAGATTATTGGATGGATAGATCAGAAGGTAAGGCTGATGAAGAACTAGTAAGAATTGTTGCAGAAGAATCAGGTGCAACTATTGACTGGTTAACAGATGTTATAGGTGTTAAGTTTACTGAAGGAATGACTCCTATGCCTATGGGAATAAGCCCAGTACCTAGAGGACATTGGGCAGACGGTGGTGGAAATGGTATTATTAGCCCCATGAAAACCTACGCAGAAAGTAAAGGTGTAGAATTTTTTATGGAAACATCAGCAAAGAAACTAATAGCCGATGAAAATGGAGAAGTTACAGGTGTAAACGCTGTTAATGCAGAAGATGAGGAGATAATATTTAATGCAAAAGCGGTTATACTTGCTAGTGGTGGATTCGATAGAAATGAAGAACTTATGAGTCAATACATACCTGAAGCTGCAGGTCAAATGACTTTTGTAGCATCAGGTAATACAGGTGATGGTATGTTGATGGCACAAGAGTTAGGGGCTGATGTAGTTGGAAATGGCAGTGTTATAGGGTTTAAAGCAGTAGAAGGTGAAGTAAGTGATCACTCACCGATTGCTTCATTGGTATTTACTCCAGCATTGATTGTTAACTTAGAAGGTGAAAGATTTATTAATGAAGCCATCGATTATCCTATCGCTCACGAGGAAATGCTGAAACAAAAAGATATGAAATCTTTTATGATTTTTGATAAAAGTACTCCAGCAGAAACCAAAGAGGTATTAGATGATGCAGTTGAAAAAGGAATGGCATATGTATCGGATTCATTAGAAGAATTAGCGGAAAAAGCAGGAGTTAATAAAGAAACGTTTTTAGACACTGTAGAAAGTTATAATACAATGATTGATAATAATGATGATACACAGTATGGTAAAGACTTAACTAATAGTGCAAAAGTAGAAGAATCAAGTTTTTATGCTCTTAAGCTTAAGCCTGCTTCCATAGGCGTTATGGTTGGTATAAAGACTGATTTATATACTCATGTAATTAATGAAGATGGTAATATAATACCAAACCTATTTGCAGCAGGAGAAGTAGCCAATGGAAGTTTTTATTACAAAGTATATCCAGCTAGTGGAACTTCTATACAAATGTGTTTGACACTAGGCAGAATTGCAGGAGCTAACGCAGCAAGTAATCTATCAAAATAACAAAGTGACAAAAACTCGTATATAAATTATTATGGTACATAAAATTGCCTAAAAAGAATACTCTTTCTAAACAATAGTATATTGTTAGAAAGAGTATTTTTATTTATCGCGAAGTAATGAGCCAAGTGGCTGCTTGCAGACATTTGGCGACTACCGCGTAACCGCTAGAAACTCGCCAAAGCGTGTTTCTAGCGGTTGACAAGATAATAATCCTAAATGGTTTTTACTATTAACTTTCTTTAGGGTTTTAACAGAGGTAATAAAAATTTATTATAAAATTTATCTAACTCATCTGCCATATCTAAATTACCGTGATTTGCATTCCATAGGTAAGATAATCCTGAAATATAAGTATAAATAAAACTCGATATCTCTGTTGCATCTAACTCTTTTTTAAATATTTTATTTTCAATACCTTTATTAACAATGTTTTTTAATATCATTCTTTGAGTAATGCTTGTAATTGGATAGTTTTTATTGTAGTGTTCTAGTTGGGTTTTTGCAAAAGCATTAAATTTCTCGAAATCATCTGAAGAAAAATAAGAAATATACCAATCAAATATTGATCTCAACTGCTCCTGAGCAGGTAAATGAATACGATCGTTATAAAAATTCATTAAATTACCTTCGGAGTAGACCTGGCTTTTTAACAATATATCAGATTTAGATTTAAAATAGTGGTAAAATGCACCTTTAGTAAGACCTAACTCTTTACAAATTTGGTCTATTGTTACATTGTCGTAACCTCGCGTTTCAAATAAATCAAGTGCTTTTTTCTGAAGATTTTTTTTTGTCTTTTTATTTTGTTCATTTTTCATATTTATCAACCTTATTTTTAATATTTATTTTAGTCGTGTCACTCTTCTAATACTAGTATATCATAAATGAGAGGCAGGAAACTAGAAGCTAGAGATGAGAGACTTGTAGATTTTCACAAGCTAAAATATTTACTTTTGGCTTTAGCTAAAAGCTCGAATCTCACGTCTCGCCTCCTGAATCATGCTTTTCAATTTAGTATATCATAAGTTGTAGTGATAATACGTAGAGTCTACTTAAAAAGCTGCAGATTAACCACAATATTTGTGCTGTTTCATTTGGTATTAGTACATTAAAATCAATATGGACTCTACAAGCTAGTTTACTAAAAATGTAAAGACTATAATTTATATAAAATATTTGACATCCATACTCGGGTATGTTAATATTGCATTAAACATACTTCAGTATGTTATTTAGGAGGGATTAATAATGATCGATTTAAAAGTATTAACTCAAGCCGTAGGAGACTTGGAAGAAGATTCAGTAATGGAGATGCTAAATAGTTTTGTAGCTAGTAATCCATCAGAAGAAGACGGACAAAAGGCTGTAGCCGCATGTCAAGATGGTATGGCTGTAGTAGGAGATTTGTTTGAAAAAGGAGAGTACTTCGTTGGTGATCTTATCTTCGCTGGGGAATTACTTACAGAAGCTATTAATGTACTAAAACCTGTTATTGGTAGTGGTGCAACTGCAACAGTAGGAACTATAGTATTAGGAACTGTTCATGGAGACTTACATGACATTGGTAAAAATATATTTAAGAGTATGAGTGAGGCAGCTGGATTTGAAGTTGTTGATATAGGAATTGACCAACCTGTAAGTGCATTCGTAGAAAAAGTAAAAGAAGTAAAACCATTAATAGTTGGTATGAGTGGCGTACTTACTTTAGCACTAGAAGCTATGAAAGACACTGTTGATGGGCTTAAAGAGGCAGGACTTAGAGATAGTGTGAAAGTTATTATTGGTGGAAACCCAGTAACTAAGGAAGCTTGTTTACATATAGGAGCAGATGCCTTTACTACAAATGCAGCAGAGGGTGTTAAAATATCTCAAGGTTGGGCTAAATAATTCAACTACTTTTGATAGTTATTCGTTGTAAACGATGCCTTCGGGATTAGATAAATAAAACCTTTTTTTAAGAGTAAGCGTTTTATACAAGGGCGATTCATGATTCATGAATCGCCCTTGTATATTGTATTTTACTTATTCTATTAAACTGTTCACGTCAATTTTTTTCAATCTAAAGTACAATACTCAATTTATATATTTTCAGATATATGTTTTAAACAGGTAAGCTATTATAATTATCACTTTAATCCCGTATATAGACGATCTTCAATACAAAACCTAATAACTATATTTGTTTAATCATTACTACAATTTGGTATAAATATATTGTAAATTAAAATAAGCAAATTTCAAATAATACCAAGGAGGAGAGGAGTATTACAAATTCAGATGAAGTCGATAGTTGCGAACGAGAACAATGGTTTAGAGATAATGATAAGCTAATAAAAGTTCGAATTAACGATAAACATCGTGGGGTTATCATCGGTGTATTTAAAGACGATAATTCCGCTAGAGAGTTCATTGATATTCGTATGAATTATGAATTAAAGACTATGGTACTTATAGAAATGAGAGATTTATATTTATGTCAAAGAAGGGGTAGAAATAGATCGCTTAAGTTTATAAAAAGCATTTCGTATAGAGAAAAAAGTGGTGTAAAAGATACTGAAACGAATTTTTGGTTTGAAATTATCAACAGAGAAGATATATAAAATAGGAATTAATTTGTTAACTATTTATATATTTAATACAACTTAGGAATATGTAAAAGTTTATTACTAGAAATAGTTGTAATTAAGAAAGCAAACTATTACCATTTAAGTGAGCAATAGAGGAGTATAAAATGTCTTATAAGATTGGTATGAGAAATATAAAAACTGCATTATCTGTTTTTATTTGTATTGCTATTTATCAGATTTTTGATTTTAGATACCCATTATTTGCAGTAATTGCAGCTATTGTATCTATGGAAAGTTCGGTCATGCATTCTTTTAAAATTGGTCTTAATAGATTAATGGGTACTGCACTAGGGGCTGTATTTGGGTTGGCTTTTGCGCTTGTGCGTCCGAATGATGTATTTCTCGCCACAATAGGTATAGTAGTTGTTATCTATATATGTAATATATTAAACTGGAATAAGTCTATTACAATTGCAACTATTGTTTTTATTTCAATTTTATTTGATTTAGGTGAATCCCAGGTGTTGTTTTATAGCGTTGAGAGAATTTTCGATACTTTCGTTGGTATTTCTATTAGCCTGGTTGTGAATTTTTTAATTCATCCTTATAATTTCGAAAAAAGCATCAGACGACAAATGGATACTATAATTAAAGAGATTTATAAATTAGTAAATGAATCTGTTTGTACTGTTTGTTTTATGGAACTAGATAAATTGAATTTTGATTTAACTAATTTGTCAGACGAGTTAAAGCAATACGAATCGGAAGTAAAGTTAAAGAAATCTGGTCAGCAAAGAATAGGGTACGTTAAATCAACAGTTAGTATTTTAAAAGAAATATACACTCACTTAAGAGTAATAGCACCCATTATAGAAGGAAGGCATCTAACAGATGCTAATCTAAAAATCCTAGAAAATTTAAACTTTGATGTAAATAAAATTGATTTGGGAGAATTATCAAATAATTTAGATTACATTTATAATTACCATTTAGGAATAATATTAGAGAACCTACAATTATTAGATACTACTGAGTAGATCAGTATATCATTATATATAATAGATTTAATATAGATAAAATTTTATTTCATTATTACACTAGTAATGATGTATAATGGTTATCCACTAAAGAAAATATTCAAACTATATACTTTGCTAATAAAAGTAATAGAAAAGCAGTATTGTTATTAAAAAAATTATGATGATACTTAAATGAGAGGTAGTAGAAAATGAGTGAAGTTAACTTTAAAGATTTAGGAATAAGTAATGATATATTAAAAGCATTAGAAAAGCTTGAGTATTTTGTTCCTCTGGAAGTACAAAAACAGGTAATACCATTTATATTGAAAAATAAGGATCTAATTGTAAAATCTCAAACAGGGAGTGGAAAAACTGCTGCTTTCGCAATACCATTATGTGAGAAGATAGAAATAGAACATAAAAAACCTCAAGCTTTAATTTTAGCCCCTACAAGGGAGTTGGCATTACAGATAAAAGAAGATGTGTCTCATATTGGAAGGTTTAAAAAAGTCAGAGCAACTGCACTATATGGTAGACATCCTATAGACATGCAGAAAAGAGATTTAAAACAAAGAGTACATGTAATAGTTGGTACACCTGGTCGGACTATGGATCATATTGAACGAGGAAATTTAGATATAAATGAAATTAAGTATTTAATAATTGATGAAGCTGATGAAATGCTAAACATGGGATTCATTGATCAAGTAGAAGGTATTATTAAGAAATTACCAGATGATAGAGTTACACTTCTTTTTTCTGCAACTATGCCCGAAAGAATTGAAGAAATATGCAATGCTTACATGATTAATAGCAAAAGAATTGAAGTAAAGGCAAATATAGATACTACACAGAAAATACAACAGATATATTATTCAGTCGAAGAAGATGATAAATTTTCCACCGTTATGAAAATTATTACAAGAGATAAACCTGGAAGTTGTATTATGTTTTGTAATACCCGAGATAAGACAGAGTATCTATCTAAATTAATGAATGAAAAGAGGTTTTCGTGTGCTACACTACATGGAGGTATGACTCAAAGGGAAAGAATCCAAACTATTCATGGTTTTAAAAGAGGAGAAATACATTTTCTAATAGCGACTGATGTTGCGGCTAGAGGAATACACGTAGAAGATATCACTCATGTAATTAACTATGAAGTACCCCTAGAAAGAGAAAATTACGTTCATAGAATAGGTAGGACAGGTAGAGTAAGTAGTAAGGGAATTGCTATAACTTTAGTTTCTCACAGAGAACAAAGAAGATTAGATGAAATAGAGTCATATCTAGAGTTTGAAATACCTAGAGGTGATTTAAGTGATCTAGGTGATGATTTATTTGAAGATAAAAAAATGCCAAAAGAGCGTACTAGATTAAAATTAAAGATAAGCAAGACTAGCGAAATTAATAGGGAAATAACTCGTATTCGAATTAATGCCGGAAAAAAGAAAAAATTAAGACCAAGCGATGTTATGGGAGCACTTACTAATATTGAAGGAATAAGTGCAGACAATATAGGTATAATAGATATTCAAGAAACCTGTACTTATGTAGAAATTTTTGGCGGTCAAGGAAAGAAAGTACTAAAAGACTTAAAAGAGACAACTATTAAAGGGAGAAAATTTACTACTAAAGAAATACACAATAGAAATTAGATCTATATAGTACTAAATAAACCACAAATGCCTTTCGGTGATTGTGGTTTATCTTATTACCCATATTACATTGTAAATTAATTACTATTTGAGTTGTATTAGAAGAATGAACTCAACATCTTCAAGTGAAATGTTATCAGTATTGATACGCCCACTAATATTTGCAAATATAAATTTCGCTTTTATATTTGCGTTTTCTTCTTCAAATGACATACTTTCAATATCATTGAACATCTCTTTTCCAGAAGACATTTCTCCACTTAAGTATATTTCTTTTCCTTTTTCAATAATATTTGTATCTAATAATGTAAAATCTCCTTCTTTAACTATAATATCATGAGATTTTATATCATAATGAATATTTAGATTATCTATATCTATTCGTTGATTATTCCAAGTACTTATTTTTATAAAATAATCATAATCTGATATTAAAATCGGTGTGTTATAAATATCTAAGCCGTTATAAAAATATTCTTGGTAGTCCTCGTATTGAGGCGCATAGGCGAAACCAAGTAATGATACCATATCAGAAGTTTTAAAATCATCAGGTAAAACTTCTAAATCATTTAGATAATGAGTTGTCTCAAAGTAAAAAATAATATTACTCAATTCTTTTTTATCTTCGTTAGGTAACTCCTGATTACTAACTAACGCACCTTCTAAAATCATATTGTTTGCAGTTAATATATCATTAAACCTATTATTTTGACTTTTTATAGATAAGGAAGATCCGCTTAATGGACCAAATACGGCGATAAATATAGTAAATGCTAGGGTAATAGGTATAATTATATTCTTTGAACGCTTTATTAGTGAATAATAAATCATTATGCATGTAACCCATAAGCCAAGTAAGACTACAAAATATCTATTTTCTGTAATGCCATATTGATTAATCCTTAGTCCTATAGATACAAACATCATGCCTAAAATGGGAATAACTATTTTAGGAAACCATACTACAAAGAGTTTTCCTATTAGATTATCTTTGATAATAGGTCTGATTAAGAAGATGATACCAACGCTTATTGTTGAGTACCATAAAACTAGATGAGAAACTAAACCTTTTGGCCACTCTGCAGTAAAAAGAATCTTTGCAAAATAGGCATATAGAATTAAAGTATATGCAGTAATTAGAGGTACTACAATGTATAACAGAAGTACTCTTAGAGATTTAGAATATGGATAATCTTCAAGATTATCATCTTTCATAGGTATTTTAGATAAGAGTAATGGTACTGCAAATACAAGTGAAACAATTAGGAAAATATAATAATAAAATTTTGCATCCACATTGAGATCAAATAGAGTATTAGTAGTGAAAAGAATAGCAATTAAGCCTAAATATAACACAAGAGAATATATCCATGTAATTAAAATACATGAGAAGACTTTGATTACGTACATTTCGAATGATATCTTGCTTTTTAACCCAGGTATTGTGAAAAATCCAATAATTAAGATGATTGTTAGGCTAATATATTTTTGTAAATAGACGAAATCCAATGAGGGTAAAAAATTATAGTAATATATCACTAGTGCAATTATCCCAGTTGTATAAAGGATAATACGTTTGATTAGACTGGTAATATAAAATCTCTCTATAAATAATCCTATACATATAGACAGCAGTACACTTAATCCTATTGTCATATTAAATTTACTAAATATTTCTATTTGTTTATCATTCATATTTGACATAGATTCATTAAGTATAATTAAAAGTAGTAGTAGAAATCCAGAGAGTCCTATAGTTAGAGGAAATCTATATATACTCTTTTGAAGATTTAGTAAAGTTGATTTCATTTTACTTATTATATTCATAATATATTTGAGATACTCACTTATTACTATGAGAACTCATTAGTCACTCCTTCCGATAAATAGTTACTAACAATATTATACCATTAAGATTTTACAAAAAGTTATATTGATAAATTGTTTTATTAACTTTATATATAGGAGATTTATTCGTACATAATGAATAAATTTCCTATTTTAGAGATTTGGTTAATTAAGTATTAGATTGTAATCTTAAGAAAATTTTAATAATATTTTAATACAAGATTAGGAAAATATTGTTACAATAATCTCAAGTAATTGTAAAGGAGAGAAAAAAATGAATATACTTGAATTGACTAATGTGCACAAGAAGCTTGGAAAAATAGAAATTATTAGAGGTATTAATCTTTCTATTGGTGAGGGAGAAATCTTTGGTTTTTTAGGGCCAAATGGTGCTGGTAAAACGACTACTATTAAGATGATTGTCGGACTTATCCAACCTGATAGTGGATGTATAAATATTGCTGGGAAAAATACTGTCAAAGAAGGTAATGAAGCTAGGTCGGAAATAGGTGCAGTAGTAGAAAATCCTGAGATGTATAATTATTTATCAGGAATGGCAAATTTAAAACTGATAGCAGAAATTAGAAAGATTCCCATGAAAAACGTACACGAAGTAGTAGAAATAGTAAATCTTACAGAAAGAATAGGAGATAAGGTTGGAAAATACTCATTGGGTATGAAGCAAAGATTAGGATTAGCTTGTGCACTATTATCAAAGCCAAAATTACTTATCTTAGATGAGCCGACTAATGGATTGGATCCCTCTGGAATAATTGATTTTAGAAAAATCGTTAAAAATGCTGTAAAAGAGATGAATACATCTGTCTTTATTTCATCCCATATATTGAGTGAGGTGCAACAGCTTTGCGATACTGTTGCATTTATTAATTATGGTGAAATAAAGGCAATAGAAAGTATTACAAAGCAATCTATAAATAATGAAACAGAAACAGTATCTATTAATATTAGCCAAACACTTGAAGGATTAGATTTATTAAGAAAAATTGAAAGCGTTGAAAATGTGTCACAACAAGAATCATACTATATTGTAACAGCAAAGAAAGGCTCGTCAGCACAGATTATAAAAACACTAGTTGAAAATAATATTGATGTAAATGAAGTATTTATTAAGTACGATAGCTTAGAGCAAAGATATATGGAATTAGTAGAAGGGGGCAAATAAGGTGATTACATTAATTAGACAAGAATTATATAAATTATTTATGCGTAAGAAAACATTTGTTGTGCTTATAGGGTTAATTTTACTTACTGGATTTATTACTTATGGATTTAAATCAAATGCAGAAAATATGAAAAAGTATGATACCCCCGAATTTCAGATAGAAAATATAGAAAGTAATATTATATATTTGGAGACTGAAAAAAATAATATTCCACAAGATATTGAAAGTGATGAAGTAAAAACTAGTGAGTACCTTGAAGATCTAGATAGAGAAATAAATCAATTAGAATCAGAAAAGGCATTAATTATGAGTACTATAGGAGAAGATATAGATTGGAGAGATACCTTAGATCAAAAAATCAAACAACAAGAAAAGATGATACTAGAAGACGGAGCTAATGTAAATGCAAGCGAATTAGCACAAATGAATTTACAATTAGATGAATTACAATATTTAAGAGACAATCAAATTGAACCGCAAGAGTATCACGATTTCAATGGATTTATTTTTATAAATCAATTAATATCTACCCTAGGACAAGTATTCTTATTTATAGGAATTGCAGTATTTGCAGCAGATATGGTTTCAGGTGAATGTACACCACCAACTTTAAAATTACTATTAGCTCAACCGGTTTCAAGAGGAAAAGTGATTTTATCTAAATTTATTGCCATAGTAATAGCTTCTGTAAGTTTAATAATATTAGTTGAAATATTAGCATTTATTTTTGTTGGTATGATATATGGTTTTGGAGATAGTTCTTATCCGAGTATAGTGGGTACAGCATACCAATTTGATACTTCAATATTTCTAGAAAATGGAGGACATCCACTAACTATGGTGCCAAATAGCGGTGAAATAATTCCAGTATGGCAGTATACTATAAAATTATTCCTTATTCAAGGTCTATTTATTGTAACAATAACTTCATTTGTTTTTATGATTTCCACATTAGTAAAAAGCAGCATGGTATCAATGGGAACAAGTGTAGTTTCTTTAATAGCAGCTACTATTATTTTTCAGTTTTCAGCATTACAAAGATTAGGAAAGTATTTTTTTACAAGTTACTCATCATTAGATGGCCTGATTACTGGAAATATCGCGATGTATTATAATAATCCATCCATGACTGGTTCATTGGGAATAATTGTTAATGTAGGATGGATAATACTATGTTATCTAGTAGCACATACTTATTTTATCAAAAAAGACTTTTTAATTTAAACAGATTTCTTATATTACTGATAAGAAAAAGAGGGTAGCTTTTTATTTTTCAAAAGGCTACTCTCTTTATTATATCGACTACTCAAACCACTCAGTTTAGTTTTAAAAATTGGATTACCAAATAAAATGCCTTTCTCTGTTTGTCAAATGATGTTATAATATCTTTTGGCATAAAACACGAAGGGGGACATATTATGAATGAAAGAAGTGAGTTTTCAAATAAAATAGGGTTTGTCCTAGCTGCTGCTGGTTCAGCAGTAGGCTTAGGGAATATATGGCGGTTTCCATATCTTGCGGCAAAGTATGGAGGAGGATTGTTTGTACTAATCTACATATTCTTTGTATTAACATTTGGGTTCACAATAATGATGACTGAAATCGTCTTAGGTAGAAAGACAAGATTAAGCCCTATTGGTGCGTATAAGGCTATAAACAAAAAGTATAGTTTTATTGGGATTATAGCTGTTGTAGTGGCAGGTTTAATTTTACCTTATTATAGTGTAATTGGTGGTTGGGTTATTAAATATTTCGTTACATTTATTACAGGTGGTTATATCTCCGCGACAAATGATAATTTTTTTATTGATTTTATCTCAAGCCCTGTAGAGCCAATAATATGGCAAATAATATTTGTATTAATGACCGCTATAGTAGTTCTAAGAGGAGTAAAAGATGGTATTGAAAAAGCTAATAAAGTTTTAATGCCAACATTAATAATTCTAACACTAGGTGTTGGAATATACTCTATGTCATTGCCTGGTGCCATAGAAGGGTTGAAGTATTACTTAATACCAGATTTCTCAAGATTTTCAATTGAAGGCGTATTAGCTGCACTTGGTCAGATGTTTTATTCCCTATCACTATCTATGGGAATTATGATTACATATGGTTCATATTTAAAGCAAAATGATGATATAGAAAAATCAGTAAGACAAATAGAAATATTTGATTCAGGTATTGCAATACTGGCAGGTTTTATGATTGTTCCAGCAGTATTTGCATTCTCTGGTGGAAATGAACAAGCTTTAAGTGCCGGTCCAGGACTGATGTTTATTACGCTGCCTAAAGTTTTTCATAGCATGGGTCTAAGCACTATCGTAGGAAGCGCATTCTTCCTATTGGTACTTCTTGCAGCTGTTACATCAGCGATTTCTTTAATGGAAGCCGTAGTTTCATCTTTATGTGATAAGTATAAGATTGCACGAAATAAAGCAGTGGCATTGACAACTGTTTTTATGATTGTTATGGGAGTACCATCTTCGTTAGGAAATGGTATATGGAGTAACTTTAAAATATTGAATCTAAATTTCTTAGACTTAATGGATTTTATAACAAATGCTGTATTAATGCCTATAGGAGCTTTATTGACATGTATCTTTATCGGTTTTGTAGTTGGTACTAAAGTTATTTCAGACGAAGTCAAGCTGTCATCTGACTTTAAAAAAGAGAAAATGTTTAACATAATGATTAAATATATTGCACCAATTTTTATTATTGCAATACTTTTAAGCTCAATTTTATCAACATTTGGTATAATAGCTATTTAGTTATAATATAAAAGAATTAAATAGGTTCAAATACAAAGAAAATCTATAATATAATCAATATTAGAGCAAATTAATTGAATATTAATTTATTTGTAGTATAATAGTTGGATATGACGATATTGTATACTTAGGAGATGTGAGATGAAAGTATTAATAGTAGGTGCTGGCAAATTAGGATACAACATTGCTCAAACTCTAAGTAGCGCCGATGAAATTACTTTAGTAGATATAAATGGGGCAGTATTAGAAAAAATTAATGAACATTTAGATGTAATGACTATAAAAGGCAGCGGTGCAAATGTTGACGTACTTAAAGATCTTGGAATTTCTAATTTTGATTTAGTCATCGCAACTGCTACCTCTGATGAGCTTAATATTATAGTGTGCATGACAGCTAAAAAACTAGGCTGTAAAAAAGCTATTGCAAGAATACGTAATCCTGAATATACGGGACAGCTTAGTTTTATTAAGTCTACTATGGATATAGATTTCGTTGTTAACCCTGAGTTAGCTGTGGCTGATGAGATTACAAGATACATAGCACAAAAATATAATTTTTTTCATGGCAAGTACGCAGGTGGAAGTATATCAGTGCTAGATTGTAAGGCAAGTGAAATTGATTCTTTTATAGACAAGAAAATAAAAGATATTAGCCACGTAAATTATATTACCATAGTAGCTATCTTGAGAAATGGAGAGACTATCATTCCATATGGAGAGACAATTATTGAAAAAGAAGATACTGTTTTTATTGTTGGAAAGAGTAAGGATATTGATCACCTCTTAAAATCAAAAAAGACCTCGCAAAATGGACATCTAGTTAAAAAAGCAATGATTTTGGGTGGTGGAAAAGTTGGTTACTACTTAGCAAAGCGACTAAATAAGCTTGGTATAGATGTAAAACTCATAGAAGAAGATTATAATAGATGTATACAATTATCTGAACTACTAGAGGATGTGCTAATTATACATGGCAATGGCACAGATATAGATTTGTTAGAAGATGAAGATTTAGATAAGATGGATGCTTTTATTGGTGTAACAGGTCATGATGAGGATAATTTATTTATGTCTCTTAGAGCAAAGCAATTAAATGTTAAAAAAGTAATAGCTAAGGTTAGCAGACAAAGTCATAAGCACATATCTGAACGTTTGGGTATTGATATTGCCCTGAATCCCATAGAGATTACAGCTGCTGAGATTGTAAAATTTATTCAAGGTGGTCAAGTTGTTTCAGTATCATTCCTACTTGGTGGAAATGTTGAAGTTATAGAAATGATCGTAGATGATCAATTTAAATATATAGGTAAAACAATTAGTGAAATACCTTTTCCCAAAGGTGTAATTGTGGGAGCAATGATGCAAGATAAGAATGTTATTATTCCAAATGGAGATACACGTATAATATTAAAGGATAGATTGATTATTTTTAGTTTGATAGATCAATTCCCAAGTATTGAGAGGTTTTTTACTTTATAATGAATAGAGGAATAGTTAGAGCGGTTTTAGGGAAATTATTAATACTTTTAGGATTAACCATGGTTCCATCATTTTTCATTGCATTATTTTATAACGAAAAAGAGAGTACTAGTGCTTTTTTAATAACTATAGCATTAGTTGTTATTGTAGGTCTAATTATGACATTTAGACCTGCTATGACTAAAAAGATTAGAATTCAAGATGGATTAGTCATCGTGACTTTTGGATGGATTATAGCATCTGTATTTGGTGCATTGCCATTTTACTTTTCAGGAAATATACCTTCTTATACAGATGCCTTCTTTGAAACTATGTCAGGATTCACAACTACTGGGGCATCCCTTTTAACTAATGTAGAAGCACTAGATAATAGCATGCTTTTTTGGCGTTCTTTTACTCACTGGATTGGTGGTATGGGTATCCTAGTAGTAACAGTTGCTATTTTTCCAGCAATGGGGTCAGGTGGGTTTCAGATCTTTAGAGCAGAGAGTCCTGGACCAACATCGGAACGTATTGTCCCTCGGATAAAGGATACTGCAAAAATTCTATATATTACTTATACAGTGATTTCCATAGCAGAGTTTATATTGCTGCTACTTGGTGGAATGACTCCATTAGACTCTGCTATACATACATTTGGAACAGTTGGAACGGGTGGTTTTTCTTCTAAGTCTCTAAGTGTTGGCTATTACAATAGCACGTATATAAAAGTTGTAATAACTATTTTTATGGTATTATGCGGTGTGAATTTTTCTATTTATTACAACATAATTAAGAAAAAATTTAAAAACATATTTGATAATAGTGAATTAAAGTTATATATGGGTATAATCATAGTAGCATCAATTTTTATCTTTATTGATTTAGCGTATATTACAGATCATTCATTAGGTAATAATATTGTAGATTCTGTTTTTCAAGTTGTTTCAATTATTACAACTACAGGATTCTCAACTGTAGATTTTGATCTTTGGCCTACATTCACCAAGGTAATACTTTTTTTTCTAATGTTTATAGGAGGTACAGCTGGGTCAACTGCTGGATCGATTAAGGTAATACGGATACTTATATTAATAAAACAAATTAAGGTAGAATTGCAGAAAATTTTTCATCCTAGGGCTGTTATTAGTTTAAAGGTGGATGATAAAAGTATTACTCCAGGCATCTTAGGAAGTATTACAAGCTTTTTCGTTTTATATATATTAGTGTTTGTATTAGGCACTCTATTAATATCATTAGAAGGGTACGATTTAATAACTACAAGTAGTTCTGTAGCTGCTACTCTAGGAAACGTTGGTCCAGGTTTTGGTTTAGTTGGAGCAGCGAATAATTATAGTTTCTTTAGCGTTCCAAGTAAATGGCTCTTTTCGATACTAATGTTACTAGGTAGGCTAGAATTATTTACAGTAGTAGCATTATTTACGCCATCAATATGGAAGAGTGATCAGTAAGGTACTACAATAAAAAGCAGGATGTGGAGTATATGGGTTTTTATGAGGAAATAGCAAAGTATTATGATTATATATTTCCAATAGGAAATGATCAAATTGAATTCCTTGCAAAGGAAGCAGGGTTTACATCAAAAAATGTTTTAGATATTGCTTGTGGAACTGGTGGATATAGTATTGGTCTATCAAAGTTAGGTCATGATGTAACTGCTGTAGATTTAGACTATCAAATGGTTCAAGTATTAAACGAGAAGATTATAGATACAGATCTTAAAATAAATGCTATGGTTGGAAATATGTTAGAATTAGATCAGTTATTGAGTAATAATTATAACTTAGCTTTTTGTATTGGAAATTCAATTGTACATCTTGATAAAGAAAAAGCTATAGGACAATTCTTTGAAATTGCAAAAAGTTTATTGAATGATAAGGGTAAGTTAATAATTCAAATTATAAATTACGATAGAATAATAATGTACAATGTAAAGTCACTGCCAACTATTAAAAATGACGAAATTAAATTAAATTTTGAGCGTCTGTATCGGTATGAAAAGGAAGATAATGTAGTTTATTTCAAGACTATTTTAAAAGTAGATAATAAACAAATAGAAAATGAAATACCTTTATATCCGCTTCTTTCAGATGACTTATGTAAACTCTTAAAAAATGCAGGGTTTAAAGATATTCAATTATATGGAGATTTTAAGGGTAGTCCATATGACAAAAGCGATTCTTTTACTGTGGTAGCTGTAGCAATGTGATATTATCCAAATAGGGCAATCCAGATTCTTTTGCCCTATTCCCAGTTCGTATTTATTATTTATATAACTAATTACAAGATATATAAGCTGAAAACTATTTAACTCTATCACGTAAATCTTCTAATAAAATAGGAATTCTCATAGCATGTTGTGCTTCAATATCTCTGATACTAAAAAATAAATCTTGCAAATCATTTGTTGGTGCATCTAAATAGTGTTTTCCATACTTTTTATAATCTCTTGTTTCTACTTCAATTCGTTGTATTAGAGCTTGGGTAAAGTCATTTATTTGAACTGGAAGTAAAGGCTTGGGTGTATAAGATCTACCTTTAAGCTTACTATATATAGTTTGAAGACTTTCAGCATGAATTTTTTCATCATCGCTAAACTCTAACAATAACTCACTGGAAATACCAGTTGGAGCTATGGCAGATAGTTCTTCATAAAATGCACTATCTTGTAATTCACTTTGAATATACTCTTCTAAATCTAATATTAACTTTGGTAAGTAATTATTATTACAGGTAGTTGATTCATTGAAATTCAAAAATATTCCTCCATTCATATTACAGAACTAATATATTTTATGCATTATGAAATGGAAGGTGATTTTTAATTTAATTTGAGAAATAATTAATAATTTATCATGAATAATTCTATACTAGTATATTATTATTGATAATGTACTTCCTCTAGAAATAAACCATGTGGTGGGATTGTCATACCTGCATCTTCTCTATTTTTATTTGCGAGTATTTCTTCTATATGGGATACATCTCTCTTGTGAAGGCCTATGTCTATTAAACTACCCATAATAATTCTTATCATATTGTACAAAAACCCATTTCCGAGAATGTTAAAATTTAATAAGTGACCTTTTTTTTCAATACTAATTTCATAAATTGTACGAACTGTAGATTTTTTAACCTTCTTAAGTGAAGAAAAACCAATAAAATCATGAGTGCCTATTAGTTTTCTTGAGGCAGATTTCATAGCATCTATGTCTAATTCTGTAGGAAAATAATAACTATATTTTCTATCAAATGGAGATTGAATCCAATGATTCCATATAGCATAAACATATTTTTTGCTCTTGGCATTATATCTACTATGAAACCTGTGTGATACTTCTACTACTTCAGTTACTACAATATCTTGAGGTAAATATTGATTGATATAGCGGTGTATCTCATGTGTCGTTAAAGATGAATTAGTATGAAAATTTGCCACTTGTCCTCTTGCATGTACACCTGCATCAGTTCTACCTGATCCAATTATTTCTATTGGAGAACCAATCATTTCAGATATAACCTTTTCTAATTTTCCTTGGATAGTTAAATCACTATCATTTAATCTTTGCCAGCCTTGGTATCTACTACCATCGTATGCTATTATTAACTTAAAATTTCTCATAATTATCACTCCTAGAATTCTATAATAACATGTAATAACTTTACTTATAAAATAATTCTAATTAAATTAAAAAATTAGATACTACATAATTGCCACTATAACTATTTAAACGGTGTATGAGTTTATAATGATGGAGATAATATTTCACAGTAGGTATTTTTTATTAGAATATATTCTTATAAAAATATTCATGGACTTTATCGACTCATTTGATATACTTACACTCAACAATAGGTTATAATTTTAAAAGTTACGTATAAGCAGAAAAGTAATATGAAAATAATAAAGGATTGATAGTTATGACAAGCTTTTTACCTATAAATATAAATGATATGAAAGAAAGAGGATGGGAAAAACTCGATTTTATATTAGTATCTGGCGATGCTTATGTAGATCATCCATCTTTTGGCACAGCAGTGATTGGGCGAGTATTAGAAAGTAGAGGTTATAAAGTAGGCGTACTAGCTCAGCCAAAATGGGAAACAGACGAGGATTTTAAAAGGTTTGGCAAGCCTAAAATTGCATTTTTGGTAACTGGTGGTAATATGGACTCTATGGTAAATCATTATTCGGTTTCCAAAAAGAAAAGAAAAGATGATCTATATTCTCCCAGTGGAAAAGCAGGATTTAGACCAGATCGTGCTACTATCGTTTATTCTCAAAGGATTAAAGAATTATATAGTGATGTACCTATTATACTTGGAGGTATAGAAGCTAGTTTAAGGAGATTTGCCCATTATGACTATTGGTCTAATAAAGTAAGAAGGTCTATATTATTAGACGCAAAGGCAGATATAATAGTTTATGGTATGGGAGAACAACAAATAATTGAAATTGCTGAAGCTTTAGAAAGTGGAATTCCTATTTCAGAAATAACATTTGTTTCAGGGACAGTCTATAAAACTAAGGATAAAGAAAGAGCTTATGAGCCTATATTTTTGCCTCATTACGACGAAATAATTGAATCAAAGAGAGTATATGCTGATAGTTTTATGACTCAGTATAATAACATGGATTCTATAGTGGGAAAGCCGTTAATTGAGTCTTATAGAAATTATTTTGTAGTGCAAAATCCACCGCCTAAACCTATGAGCGAGCGGGACTTAGACTCTATATATGCACTCCCTTTTATGAGAGATTATCATCCCATATATGAGAAAGTTGGAGGAATACCTGCTATAAAAGAAGTGAAGTTTAGTTTGATTAGTAATAGAGGATGTTTTGGCGGTTGTAATTTCTGTGCTTTAACATTTCATCAAGGTAGAGTAGTACAAGCTAGAAGCCATAGTTCTATCGTCTCTGAGGCGGAAAAAATTGTTTGGGATCCTGAATTTAAGGGATATATACATGATGTTGGTGGTCCTACAGCTAATTTTAGACATAAAGCATGTAAGAAACAAGAAAAACATGGAGTATGCATGGATAAACATTGTTTAGGTCCTGAGCCGTGTAAACAACTAAAAATCGATCATAAAGATTACTTAAAATTACTTAGAAAGATTCGAGAGTTGCCGAATATCAAAAAAGTTTTTATTAGATCAGGTTTAAGATACGATTATCTTATTCACGATAATGATGATGAATTTTTTAAAGAATTATGTGAATATCATATTAGTGGTCAATTAAAAGTTGCACCAGAACATATTTCCGCTAAGGTACTCGATAAAATGGGAAAACCACATAAAGAAGTTTATGAAAAATTTTCTATAAAATACAATAAAATTAATCAAAAAATAGGGAAAAAGCAATTTTTAGTTCCATATTTAATGTCTAGTCACCCTGGAGCTAACTTAAAGGAAGCAATTGAATTAGCAGAATATTTAAGAGATTTAGGACATATGCCAGAACAAGTTCAAGATTTTTATCCAACACCAGGCACATTATCTACTTGCATGTTTTATACTGAATTAGATCCAAGAACGATGGAAAGTATATTTGTCCCAAAATCTTCCCATGATAAGGCCATGCAAAGGGCGTTAATACAATACCGTAAACCACAAAATTATGATTTAGTATATGAAGCATTGATGAAAGCCAATAGAAGAGACTTAATTGGTTATGGAAAAGAGTGTTTAATAAGACCACGAAAAAATGCTAATCCAAAAGATAAAAACATGAGAAATGCCAAACAATATATTAAAGAGAAACCAAATAGTAGAGGAAAATCAAATAATAAAAGTAGTTCTAAGAAAAATAAGAAATAAATCATATGATCTCAAATAAAATTTAATTACAACTTTAAAATATTGTGTATACTTTTTTTAGAAAATGTCATAATAAGAATATAAAGAGTGAAGAAGATTTCTGATATAGATTATAGAAGCATATATTTAAATCAAATGGTAAAGGGGAGGATTAAGTTGAAAGACTTTATTTACCACGAACCAGAGATTGAAAATATTCTTGGTGTACCAACAACTGATGTAGCTACTTTAATTGAGTGGCCAATGGTTATAAGGGCAGTAAGGTAGCTGTAATACTTGTTCAAATGTATCTCTTGCAATATAGATACAATTAAATAATAGAGATACTAAATTTTCATTAAGGAACATTTATCTAGATTTATGATCAATGAAAATAGGTAATGTTAGAAGATAAGATTTAAAGTCTTCTTCACACTTTTATGCAGGGAGAAATCCCTGCATTTTTTTGAAGGTAATGCTGATTGCAAACACGTCTTATTTTAGAAATTGACCTGTTTTACCCATTAAATATGCTAATTTAATCATAGATATTTCCTCTTGAGACATATCTCTGTTGAACATTTTTTCAAATTGATAGATGAGTTTAATAGTATCTACATGTTGCTTTTGTTTTTTAGTATGATTACGTATTTTATATGGTTGATACACTTGAGTAACCATATCAGGTCCATATAACTTTTGAAATATCATTGTAGTGTAAAGTGCATCGTAAAATGCATTGTGAAAATTATCTTGGTGTTTTATATCTAAAAAATTCATTGCATCACGTAAACTAACAGATATATTTTTGGGAAAGTTTAGATATCTTGTTACATAAGGTTGTACATTAATATAATTTTTAGGTAATATAGATGTTGATAATCTGTAATAATTTGCATTTCTAAACAGTTCTTTCATATCTGACATACCCCAGGTACAAAAAATTACTGTTCCTTTATTTATATAATCTAAGAAATCTTTATAGACATTGATAAAAGGGTCTTCATATTCTAATTTTTCAATAGTTAACCCAGTAAGAGTGCTTACAAAAGAATTAATATTATTATATATCATTGGTTTTACTAATCTATTGAATGAATCTATCTCTTGTAAAGAGCTATCAAGTGTAATAGCGCCAATTTGTATAATTTCAAAAGGACATTTTTTTTCTGGTTTACTATTATTAGCCTGATTGAATTCAAGGTCAAAAATCACAAAGTTCATAGAACTACTCTCCAAATCTTAATTTAATAGATAACTATATTATTATACCAGAAATATAAAATATACTTAGGCTTGCATACTCGATATTATAAAGAATTGTAGATCCACGAAACTAGTTACTATTTACTTCTTTATACAATACCATTGTTACGAGAGAATATGTTATCATAGTACTAAGTATAAAAAGATTTATTACATAGAACAATTCATATATAATGATGATAAGGAGAGTAGTTTTATGATTAAATTAGTTGGGTTAGATATAGATGGCACTATAATTAGTCAAGACGGCAAAATAAGTTCTCAAGTAAAGGATATTGTAAGACAAGTTAAAAAAGCAGGTGTACATGTCGCTTTGTTATCAGGAAGAAATTATAATGGTATGAAATATTATATCGATGAATTAGGTTTAAAAGGTATATCAGCGTCTTCAAATGGCGCAGAGATAGTAGCCATTGAAGATGAAGAAATAATATTACAAGAAGTGATACCCTATAAATTATCAAAAGAAGTAGTAGATGCAAGTATTAGACTCAATTTGGGAGTTATTAATTTTTCAAATTTAAGAGTATACACAGAAGGACTTGATAAACTGCCACATGAATATACTAAAATACTAAATCAGGAGTTTGATTACATAGATGATATCTTTGAAAATATCAAGATATTTCCTAGCGTAAAGCTAATGATGGTGGGAGTACAACAAGATCTAAAGGATTTGCAAAAATTAATAGAAGAAAAGTATAATGAAGCCTTAAATGCTGACTTTAGTACGGAATACTTATTAGAAGTTTATTCTAAAAAAGCCGATAAAGGAATTGCTTTCAATTATATACGAGAAAAGTTAGGTTTGCTTAAAGAAGAATCAATGTGTATTGGTGATTCAGAAAACGATATACCTATGTTTAGAAGTGCGGGATTGTCAGTAGCTATGGGGAACGCTATTAACGAAGTAAAAGAATGTGCTACGGATATAACAGATGATGTTAAAAATTATGGTGCTGCGAAAGCAATGAAAAAATACATATTAGACTAACTGCTTGGCTCATTGTCTTTGCCATAAAATAAAACAAGCTCAAATATTAGGAGCTTGTTTTATATACATTATACATTGTTTACAATATTATTCTTGAACTTCAGTTGTACCTGTTACGTTACCACCATCTGTAGTGGTAAATGTATCTTCAAATTCGTCACTTTGGAAATATACATTTCCTTGTACCTCTGCATCAATTATAGAAAAACCATTAGCTTCTACATAAACGTCACCGACAAAAGTCCCACCTTGGAGTCTAGTATTTTCACTTCTTACAGTAAGTCGTGGTGCTGTTAGAGTAAAAGAAGCTGTTTTATTTCTATCTTCATCTTGAGTATACAGTGCGATTTTACGATCATTTGCATCTTTATTAATAAATTCGCCTTCTAAAACTAATTCTTGGTCTGTTGTCATGTCCTCAGTAAATATAATAATCCATTCTCCGTCGGAACTCATAATTCTTTGAATAGAAGCTTCATCTGTTACTAAAGATGGCGTAGTAGCAGTGTCAGCATCATTTCCAGTACCATCATTTACTGTACCATCTTGAGTTTGATCTGTACCAGGAGTATCATCTGCTACATCATCTCTTGCACAACCTACAGTTAATGTGAATAATAATAACAATATTAAACATGAGCTTAACAATTTCTTCATTTTATAAAATCCTCCTCTAATGTGTTTAATAAATATTTTGACCAAATTTCTAGAAAATATTAATTTTATTTTTATAATTAATAAATGTTATTACTCTAAGTCAAAGGCTTCTTATCTTACTTTAATAAGCGTTGAAGAAGCAAATCATTAGTCCATGTGAACCTTTTGCATCTAAATAGCTTTTTAATATTTTTTATATTATACTTAAAGTGATAAAGATAAGGAAAATTGAAAGGGGCTTTAAAGTGAAGGAATCTATATTAGAGTATTTAAAAGAAAATGACGATAAGTATATATCTGGAGAATACCTAAGTAATATATTTAACGTATCTAGAGCAGCTATTTGGAAAGTTATGAAAAGACTTGAAGGAGAAGGTTATATTATAGAATCAAAAACAAAAGTAGGATATAAATTGATATCTCTACCAGATACATTACACCCATACGAGATAAAATCATCTTTAGATACGAAGCGCATAGGTAAAACCATACATTATTTTGAAGAAATTAGCTCAACTAACGACTATGCAAAGAAATTAGCACAAAATGCTTTTGAAGATGGAGAAGTAATAATAGCAGGAACTCAAAAATCTGGTAGAGGAAGGTTTTCCAGAGAGTGGATTTCTCCTCCTAATAAAGGTATTTATATATCATTATTATTGAAGCCACAGATTTCATTTGAAAATATTACACAGTTGACCTTGTTTACTGCTTTGGCAATATGTAATGCATTAGAAGAATACGTAGGTATAAATCTAGAGATCAAGTGGCCAAATGATATTCTGCTAAATAGTAAAAAAATTTGTGGAATTTTAACAGAGATAAGTGGAGAAGTAGATAAGATAAATCACGTAATAATAGGTTTTGGCATCAATGTAAATTTCGATAAAGTAGATTTTGACGATACGCTTAAGAATAAGGCTACTTCTTTAAAAATTGAGACTAGTAAAACGCAAGATAGAAAAAAAATAATTCAACATATATTAACTGTTTTTGATAAATATTATGAAGACTACTTAAATGGGGAAAATTTCGAAAATATTCTAAAACAGTATAAAAGTAAAATGACAATAATAGAAAAAAACATTGTCATTAGCATTCACAATAATACGCCAGCAAGCGGAACAGTAATAGATATTACTAATAGCGGCGCGTTAAAAATAAAGATGTCAGATGGTAGTGTTAAAGAATTTTTATCAGGAGAGATTAGTTTAAATCCAATACTAGATTGACAATCGTACCAAAATTAATTATAATCTTTGTAAACCTTTAATATAAAAATGGTTTACAAAGGAGAAGAGATAATGAAAATAGGAACGAAAGATTTAACATCAATTGCATTACTTGTAGCTGTAACAATTATACTGTCTCAGATAGTTATTCCACTACAACCAGTACCGATTAGTTTATCTATGATAGCAATATATCTTAGTGGTGGGTTATTAGGATGGAAAAAGGGTGCGATAACTCAAATTATTTACATAGGAATTGGAGCAATAGGCTTACCGGTATTTGCATCAGCAAAAGGGGGCATACCTGTATTATTTGGACCTACAGGAGGTTATATAGTTGGTTATTTGTTAGCAGCTATTATTACTGGATTTATTATAGAGAAAGTATCTAATTTAAATATTTTTACAATTATATTAGCCATGGTTGCAGGTATAATTAGTTGTTATATTTTAGGTACTGTGTGGTTGGGATTTATCACTGAAATAGGATTTTACAATGCATTATTTTTAGGAGTGATTCCATTTATATTAGGAGATATATTAAAAATTATTGTAGCAGCTATACTAGTTAAAAAAATAAAAACACTTAATTTAATATAAGTCTGGGTATCCTATTATTATAATACAGTATAGGAGGAGATTATATGAATGCTAGTATAGCAATAGGAAATGAAGTGCCTGATTTTACATTGAAAGACAATAATAATGTTGATGTATCATTAAGTCAATATAGAGGTAAAAAGGTGCTTATGTCATGGCATCCTTTAGCTTGGACTCCAGTATGTACAGACCAGATGCGAGCATTAGAAAGAAACCTACAACGATTTGTTAAAGAAAATACTATACCATTAGGATTTAGTGTAGATCCACAACCGTGTAAAGAAATATGGGCCAATGCGCTAAAAATAACAAATATAAAATTACTTGCTGATTTTTGGCCTCATGGTAAGGTGGCAATGGATTATGGCATATTTAACGATAGAGATGGAATATCACAGAGGGCAAATTTTATAGTCGATGAAAAGGGCATTCTTAAATGGTATAAGATATATCCATCTGCTGAATTGCCAGATATTGAGGAGATATTCGATATACTCAAAAGTATCTAAATGAGAAATAACTTCGATTAAATACCTTAGAAAATGAACCAAGTTACGCTTTAGATATTTCAATAAAATTTTTACTAATTTATAAAAGCTTCTTAGATATACTATTATATATCTATAGAAGCTTTTATATCGAGAATACAGTGAACTAGCGTCTGTTGGTAGCTGATATCCGATATTAAACCTATAAAAAAAATACAAAGCATATTTTTGATGATTGTTATATAATGTAAATATATAATAATGGGAAATATTATAGTATCTTCTATCAATAAAAGTACTTCTAAACAATTCTTAAATTTAATATAATAGAATAGCAGTTAATTAACGTCAAAAGTAAAAGGGGTATGTTTTGATGATAAAAGATAAAACAAATGAAATTGATAATGCTAATTATGAACAAACATCTATTAATACCAAGAGTTTAGATAAAATGTTTTATGATGTAGAAGAATATTGTGATAAATTCAATAATTTATTGAAAGAATTTGAAATAGAATTTGAACAGATTTCTATATTTAATCGCTCAAAGGCAAAAAAAGATTTCGAACAAGAAATTGGGCTCTCTATTTCGGAATTAGAAAAAGCCACATTGGAAATTAATCAAATATGGAAAGATATTAAAAGGTACATAGCTATTAAGAATTTTGATAGTTTAGATAAAGCTTTGCGCACATTTACATATAATGATCTTCAATTTAGAAGATGTTTATTATCATTTGAAAAATATGATTTATTAAGTAGAAAGTATATTAAAGATAAAGATAAAATCGTCAAACTAACTGATGACATTAGAAAAGTGACTAAAGAGCTTGATAAATATCTTACTCATATATTTTCTATTTTAGAACTATAATTATTTTTAAATTTCATATAATAGATTATAAAACATAGAAGTATTAAATTTACATCGATAAACCCAAATAGACTTAGGAAGGAAAGTTTCATGACAAATGAAATTTTAGAGAGGAACGATATCATGAAAGTGATTATTTCGTTCCTTTATTGTGGTTTCACTTTATTTATCTACAAATAATAATTCCTTTAAACTTTGACCTTTAAAAACAACAGTGAATATACTCCGAATAATTAAGAAGCTGATAGGACCAAAAATTAAACCTGTTGCACCAAAAACTTTTAAGCCAATATACATGGAAGCTAGAGTTAATAAAGGGTGAACTCCAATTTGTGTACCTATTATCTTAGGCTCAAGTACTTGTCGTACTACTAAGATTATTATATATAGTATGAATAAAGAGATACCTAATCTTAGATCACCTACAATTAAAGAATATATTGCCCAAGGGATTAGTACACCGCCTGTACCCAAAATAGGTAAGATATCTAAAATAGCAATAATTGCAGCTAATAGTAAGGCGTAGTT
The DNA here is from genome assembly GCF_009362815.1 of Alkalibaculum sporogenes. GTDB lineage: Bacteria > Bacillota > Clostridia > Eubacteriales > Alkalibacteraceae > Alkalibaculum_A > Alkalibaculum_A sporogenes. The sequence goes on from NZ_WHNX01000002.1 coordinate 126,859, forward strand.
TACTCCAATAATGGTAAAGCCAAGTAGAAGTTCAGAAAAAGTAACAAACATTATCATCATATAAGCCCTAAAGAGTTTTAAGAAAGAACTTATAATATCAGTTTTTATATAGATGATTTTATTATACAAGTAAGAAGGTAACTGCCCCTTAATAATATGTATAAATTTATCTTTATCGCCTAAAAAGAAATACGTAGAAATTATTGTTATAATAAAAAATATTAACGCAGAGGGAATAGATACGGCAGTATTAAATACATACCTAACCATATCTTTAGTAAAATCTGTTAGATTAGACGTGATAACTTCAAGTTGTTCACTAATAAAGATTGTTACCCCTGGAGGGAATATTTGATTATTTGTGCTAAATTCCACTATACTTAGGTATACATCATTTAGTATATTAGGTAGAACCTGAAATAACTCTTTCGCTTCAGAAATTAATTTAGAAACTATGGAAGATACTACTAGTGACATAGTAAGTAAAACTAGGAGGACGCTTAGTATGGATGCTAATTTTCTAGGTATATTAAATTTATTTACTAATAGTTTAATAAAAGGTTCTAAAATTATAGAAAGAATAAAAGCTATCAAAAAAGGTGCCACATACCTTATAGATTTAAAAAATAAAAATACTCCTAAAAGAATCCCAATAAAGGATATTGAAAATTGTATTACTTTATTCTTATCTAGTACAAAATTTCTCATATTTTCTCCAATCATAAAAGTGTTAATTGTATAATAATAACATAATTGTTTAACTAAAATATATATTATAAGTAAACAATTTCTTAAGAGTTGCATATTTATGCTAAGTATCAATATAAGTTATTTTTTGCAATGAGCAAAAGAATATCGCATTGATATAATTATAACGATTGCAAATAATTAAATAATTAAATTTAATTATGAGGATTAAATTTTTACTTTGCAAATTATTTGAGTATACAAGTAATTAAGAATAAGATCTCTTAAAGAATAACTACTGATATAACTACTTTAGAACTTGTATATACGTGTATTGGTGTTAAAAAAAAAACAATACTACAAAAATAGGATTTAGATGTTATAATATTAATAGTGGATATATTTCTTTATCTACACAACCTGAAAACGAAATCATAAATAAATATATATAGGTTGATAGTTAAAGATTTAACTAAGTAACTAATTAACTAATTACTTTATAAGGAGGATAATTATGACCGTAGAAAAACATTCATTTAAAGATGCAGTCCTAGACAAAGATAAATTCTCAATTACTTGGGAATTAGTTCCAGGTAGAGGTTCAAATGAGGTAGATCAACAAAATGTTATAAAATTGGCACAGCAAGCTTCACTAGATCCAAGAATAAATGCAATTACTTTAACTGATAATCCTAGTGGTAAACCAGCTATACATCCCTTTGGATTAGCAGAAGAAGTGAAAAATTTAGGTGTAGAAACACTAATTCACTTTACATGCAAAGATAAAAATAGAAATGATATTGAATCTGAACTATATGCACTAGATAGGGCTGGGCTTCCTAATCTTTTAGTTATGACTGGAGATTACACAACTGAAGGATATAACGGCAGACCAAAACCAGTTTTTGACCTTGACTCAGTTCAAACTATTAAGTTTATAGAAGATATGAATAATGGTTTAGAAGTTAAAGCACATAAAAAAACTAAAACTTTCCCTAAAACTGATTTTTTTGAAGGTGCAGTAGTATCGCCTTTCAAAGCATTAGAGTCAGAAGTTATGACACAATACTATAAGATGCATCAGAAAGTCGATGTTGGTGCAAAGTACATAATAACCCAAGTAGGTTGGGATGCAAGAAAATTCGATGAACTTAGAAAATACGTAGATAAATATGAACTCAATACACCGTTAATTGGTAATATTTACGTATTGTCAATGCCTGTTGCTAGGATGATGAATAAAAGTATTATACCAGGTGCAGTTGTAACAGATAAACTCTTAAGTGACTTAGATGCTGAGAAGAAGGAATTTGATAATAATAAAGAAAGACAATTACTTCGCTCTGCGAAATTATTTGCTGTTTTAAAAGGTTTGAAATACGATGGAGTTACTATAGCAGGTCATGGACTAAAATACGAAGAGATTAAATTCATATTAGATAAGGGTGAAGAATTATACTCTAATTGGCAAGAATTGGTAAAAGAATTTGATTATCCTGAAGATAATGGATTTTACTACTTTGAAAAAGACGAAGCTACTGGTTTGAATACTACAACACCTGTAGATAGAAAAAATACAGGAAGTAAAAGTAATTCATTGTTTTACTGGAGTTTTGGGTTAGTACATAAATTTGCACTTAGCGAAGGTGCACCACTATATCCAATGATAAAATTCTTTGCAAAAGGAATTGACAAATCTGTTCTTAATAAACCTTTTACATATTTTGAATATTATACGAAAACTATTACTAATGAGTGTCGCTTCTGTGGTGATTGTGTAATGCATGAACTCGCATTTCAATGTCCCATGTCACAATGTGCAAAACACCAAAGAAATGGTGCATGTGGAGGTGGGAAAGACGGATGGTGTGAAGTCTACCCAGGAGAAAAGAGATGTATTTACGTTAATATGTATGAAAAATATAAACATTCCGGCAAAGAATACTCTATGAAGAATAGATATGCTCCTCCAGCCGACTGGAGTTTATATAAAACTTCATCATGGTTAAATTTCTTTAATGAAAGAGATTATAATTATAGAGATAAAGAGTAGTATATTATTATTTATATTAGAAATTTAAGTTTATAGAGATTAAAAATAAAAAAAGGAGTTAAACTCCTTTTTTATTTTTAATCATATACAATTGGATTTGCTTTTTCATTTCCTGCCTTGGCTTTACCTTGAATTTCAGGCACAGGTTTTTGTTTATTTTTCTTTTGGTGTAATTTCTTATTGTGTTCAGTTCCATGGGGTTCACTTGGTCCTGGTCTTCTCATTCCTGCTTTTGCCATCTTTTCACCTCTTTTTCATTTGTTATTATTATTTACATAATACAAAAATAAAATATAAGGTAAATAGTGGAGTGTTGCTTTTACTATTAACTAATTACTGATTCGAGGGCTTTAGTTAATTGATCAGGACAAGATGTATTTCTGTTACCACAGCTAACGCCTTTTAATTTTTTGATAACATCTGCTACTTTCATGCCTATAATTAATTTACTGATTCCTTGTGCATTTCCATTACAGCCACCAGTGAACTCTATTTTATCAATTATATCACCAGATAGTTTAATATGTATTTGGCTAGAGCAAACACCTTGCGTATTATAAGTAAATTCTTTTTTTGTCATTTATATACCACCTTGTTTTTTAACTATAGTTTAATACCAGATAAACACCATATAGAGATAATAAACAAAGGCCTTCCATTTTTGTTAAGGTCTTATGCTTGTTCCTTTTATTTTTAGCAAAGTATCCAATTATGAAAAGTACTATCAACATTGTTGGGTAGTGAACAGTATAATAAATTTGAGGTATTAATAAACCACCATGAGAGATAGCAGCAGCACTACCAATAACAAATAAAATATTTAGAATATTAGCGCCTATGATATTTCCAAAAGCTAATTCACCGTGATTTTTTCTTACTGCTGTTATAGCAGTGATTAGTTCTGGTAAGCTAGTTCCAAAAGCAACTAATGTTGAAGCAACAACGCTTTGTGGTATTCCGACTCTTAGAGCACCAACTTCTACTGCAGGGATAAGTAATGAAGAAGATAAAATAACAATTGAAATGCCTATAAAAAACTTCAATAACTGAATAACCAAAGAACTATCTTCTACTTCAATTAAAGTTTCTGATAAAAATTCATTTGATTTTTTTGCCGATTTAATCAGATACTGGATGTATAATAATAATAGTAGTAAAAATAACCATCCAATGTGTTGATATATCATGCCAGTAATACCATTGTAGAATACAGGTAAACTAATAAAAACTAATAATATGGAACATAAGAATAGTATACTACCTTGTTTGGATATAGTCTTCATATCGATTGGTAGCGTTCCTACTATAGCAGCTAACCCAAGAATAAAGCTTGTATTAGTAATAGTCGAACCTACAGCGTTTCCGAGAGCTAAGTCAGAGTTCCCATTTAGTGCTGCAATGATGCCCACTGATGCTTCGGGTAATGTTGTTCCTAAAGATACAATAGTCGCTCCTATAATTAGTTTTGGGATTCCCCATCGTATAGACAAGCTAACAGCTTCATCTACAAATAAATCTGCACCCTTGCTGAGAGTGAATAAGCTACCTATTATTACAAAAAGCAATAATAATGTATTGGTCTGCTCAAAAATACTGTAAATTAATTTATCCATGATAACTCCTTCCAAGCTGGGTTAGCCCACATATGTATCTTATAAGAAATAATAATAGTAAAAAATCGGTAATACATATAAATATGTTAAAATATATCAGTACGTATCAAACACATCTAGTTTACAACATATATACAGTAGTTGTCACTATAAAAAAAGAATATAAGTTTCATAAGAGAAAGTCTGAAATTCTTATTCAACTGCATGTAATATATATATGCAGTAATATTTAAGCTAATTCTTATTTATGTTTGTAAAAATTTAGTATTACATTTTCTTTTAGTAAGGTACTACTTTTAGCTAAATTACTACAAAGTATATTTATAAAATAGAGGAGAATATATGAGACTAAGTATAAGTTATAAAGAAATGTTAATAAGTTTTGATGTAGTATATAGAAATAGGAAGACTATGGAGATAAGAATTACACCTCCTAGTACAGTTACTGTGATCACACCCGAAAAACTGAAGCAAGAAGATATTATAAAAATGGTAAAAAAGAAAGAAAGCTGGATTTATAATAAATTAGAAAAATTTGAAAAAAATTCAGAAGAATACACAATGAAAGAGTATATAAAAGGCGAAGAATATTTGTATCTAGGTTACATTTATACATTAGATTTTAAAAATTCTGGTCATACTAAGATCAATATATATCTTGAATCAAATATAATTGTAGTAGATACAGCAGTGCAAGATAGAGATATAATAAAAACAGAGCTAGAGGAATGGTATAGGAAAAGGGCAATAAATGTAATTGAGCAGAGGGTATCTTTGTATCAATCTTATTTTTTTGAGATACCAAAACAAGTACGAGCAAAGTCCCAAAAGCAAAGATGGGGAAGTTGCACTTGGGATAATAAGCTCCTCTTTAATTGGAAAATTATTATGGCACCTCTAGAAATAATAGATTATATAGTTGTACATGAAATGTGTCATATGGTAGAAAAAAACCATTCATCAAAATATTGGGATTTAGTTTCTTCCATAATACCTGAGTATAAAAAATACAAAGAATGGCTAAAAGACAAAGGACATAAATTAACACTTTAGCCATAACAGGCCCTGTTTTTATTGATTGTAACTAATTAGGCTATACTTAACTGTCTAAAATTATATTGAATAAGTTGAAAACAAGAATATCAAATGTGGTACTGTGCTAAATAATTGCTGGTTGAATTACAATATTTACTCTTTCAATTTCCATATGTTCACCGTTCCAATTTAAATATGTTTCTACAGCTCCTAAATTATCTGAATTATCGATACCAATTATTCTTTGGTACACAACTAATTTAAAGAGACCATTGTATTCTTCTATTATAGGGAAAATTGCACCTAAAGCTAGCACTGAACCGGACGTTTCTTTAATTAGACTACCTTTATCGTCGTAGATGCCTTTTTTAATGTATTTAGTTTTACGATCTAGAGCATTAAGTATATATTTAATATTGTCATCTTTATTAATAACTTCAATGCGAAAACATTCTACAAAATTAACATCATAAATAGAGATACTTTCAAAACTCTCAGAATTCAATAATAGAGAGATATGGTCATTTTGCAAACTATATAAGTAAGCAAGAATATAACCGCCACTGCCGCCAGTATCTATTTTTACTAAAATATCAAGTTTCTTTATATTAGTAAAATTACCAAGAAACAATTTTGCATTGTAACCTGCAGCGTATTCCATAGCTATTTTTATAACATTATTAGTTCTACCATCATGGACAACAATTGATATGTTTTCTGAAAAAAGTTCTTGCGAAGATGATTTTTCGCCTACAAGGTATACCCTATCTACTACACCGTCACCAGTAACATCACCTAACTTATAATCAAGAAAATAGTATCTATATGAAACATTGTTATAAGTATCATACTGCATATTTATACCTCCTATTTCGTATAATACCATGTTATGCAATGTCATGCCCTTTGGTGTATAATAAGGTAGATAGTTTAGAGAATATCATGCTTGTTAAAAAGTTAATTCTTGACTTTATTTAATACAATTGCTATAAATATATAGATATAAATATAAAGATTAAAAGAGGTAGTACATGGATAATAAAATATTAATATTTGGACATAAAAATCCTGATACTGACAGTGTTTCAGCAGCTATATCATTGTCTTATTTGAAAAACAATTTAGGGGAAAATACTGAAGCATTTATTTTAGATGAAGTTAATCAGGAGACTGCTTTTGTACTAGAATATTTCAATACAGATGCACCAGAGATATTAAATAATGTTAGGATTCAGTTAAAAGACTTATCATACGATAAAAATGGTTTACCTTTTACATTTAGAGATTCCATATTAGACGCATATACATATATGAATCTAAATAAAATTAGAACATTGCCAATAGTATCCGATGAAAAAGTTTTACGTGGTCTAATTACAATGAAAGATATTGCTATGAGCCTAGTTCAAGAAGATCAGAGAAAATTACATACCTCATTTGATAATGTAATAAATGGATTAGAAGGAGAAGAAATATGTAAGTTTGATGACTGTATTGATGGAAATATAATTGTTATAGCTTTTCACCTAGATACTGTAGAAGAAATGCAACTTTTTCAAGAAGACAGTATAATTATTGTAGGCGATCGATTTGATATAATACGAGCTGCTTTAGAAAAGAAAGTAGAGTTAATTATTATTACAGGAAATGTTAATTTACCTGATGATTTATCTGAATTAGCAAAAGAAAATAAAGTAAATATTATACGTACAAACTACGATACCTATAGAACATCAAAAGTAATATATTTAACTAATTATGCATGTAATATTATGATAAGTGAAAATATACTTCAATTTAAAGAAGATGAATATTTAGATGAATGCAAAGAAGTGATTCAAGAATCACAACATTCTAAGTTTCCTATTATAAGCAAAGAAGGACAGTACTTAGGTATACTAGGCCGAGGTCATGTCATTAGTCCAGGTAAAAAGAAGGTCATTTTAGTTGATCATAATGAATACTCTCAAAGTGCACTGGGTATCGATCAGGCAGAGATACTAGAAGTAATAGATCACCATAAGATTGGAGATATTTCCACTAGTATACCCATAAACTTTAGAAATTCGCCAGTGGGTAGTACAAACACTATTATTTATCAGATGTATATGGAAAATGGTGTTGATATCCCTTATGAAATTGCAGGTTTAATGCTATCAGGAATTATTTCAGATACACTATTATTAAAATCTCCAACAACTACCTCTCTAGATACTTACGCAGTAGGAGAATTGACAAAAAAAATATCAATAGATCTTACAAAATACGCGATGGAAATGTTTCGAAGAGGTACAGATATATCAGGTAGAGATGTAGAAGATGTGTTTTACAGTGATTACAAGGAATTTAGTTTAGAAGGAACAAAAATCGGGATTTCTCAAGTTTTCACATTGAATATAGAAGCAATTAAAAAAAATATATATCAATATTTGAAATTAATAGAAGAAATAAATAGACAAAAAGATCAGTTTATTACCCTATTATTAGTTACTGATATTATTAAACAAGGCTCTTATGTTTTTTATAATGAAAGTAAAGACAGAGTGATAGAAAATGCTTTTAAAAGAGACATGGAACAAGGAACATTTATAGAAGATTGTGTTTCTAGAAAGAAACAGGTTATTCCCATGCTAATACAAGGAATACATCAATCGAAAAGTTAGTTGTAAATAATATTATAAAAGTAATCATGTAAGTAAGTTGGAAATTTTAGTTAAAAAAACCTAGAATAGCATGTTATTATTCTAGGTTTTCCTTATAAAGTAGAATTTTTCTAAATTAAAGTTTATTTAATAAAATAAGCTACTTCCCTTTTTGAACTTTCTATAGAATCAGAAGAGTGAATCAAGTTTTCGTTTTTTGTACTAGCATAAGTTCCACGAATGGTTCCTGCATCTGCCTCTAAAGGGTCTGTTGCGCCACATAATTTACGCATTCCCTTAATAACATTATCTCCTGAAACTACCATTATTACTACAGGTCCACTACTCATATAATCTAAAAGGTCAGGAAAGAAACCTTTACCTTTATGTTCATCATAGTGATATGTAAGGTCCTCTACACTTAGAGTCTTCATATTCATTGATTCAATAGTATAATTCTTTTCTTCTATCTTGCCAATGATTTTACCTACAAGGTTTCTTTTTATTGCATCGGGCTTTAAAATAATTAAAGTTTTTTCACATTGCACTCGTATACACCCCTTATATATTATCATCTTAAAAAGTATATCATTATAAGAAATAAAATGAAATCGTTTTACTGAGAAATGAAAAGTTAACTTTTTGTCATACAATCACATATTTTAAAAATATATATATTTACAATATAACAATAATAAAATCACTTTTACGCCATATTTCATCTTTAAATATAAAAAAATCATGATATAATGGTTATTCAATTAGTATACATGTAAAAGGGGTTTATCTAAATGAAAGAACATTCATTAGTTTTGTTAATAACGTCTATAATAATATTTATTTCAGGTGTAATAATGAGTATTTTTACTATTGTAATTTTAGATATTGATATATTAGAGGCATTTCGAGTATATCCAGTACTTAATTTTGTACTAACTATAGCGTTAATTGCTCTTATAGCTTTTTATATTACTATGTTTGTTAGACAATATAGAAATCTTTATAAAGAAAAGCAAATAAAAGAGCAAATGGAAATGGTTAGGCTTGATAATTTAACCCAACTTTATAATTTCGATTATTTTATTAATGTTATGAAAACCGTAGAAGCACCTTTTTGCTTGGTTATGCTAGATATTGATAATTTTAAAGAAATTAATGAAAAATTTGATTCTGTTATAGGCGATCTAGTTTTGAAAGTAATTGCAAAATCTATTAAAGAAAACATACGCCTTTCAGATATAGTAGCAAGATATCAAGGAGATGCTTTTGTGATTATTCTAAAAAATTGTCCTCCTAAAAATGCAATTACACTTATGGAATTAGTAAGAACATATATTAAAGAAAATGAGAGATTATCTGAGAAAGACATTAAGCTCTCAACATCAGTAGGAATACACTATGTAACAAAAAATGAACCTGAAGAAGTATTGTTTAGAAATATTGTAGAGGCTTTATGTGTTGCAAAGACAAATGACGAAGATCATAAGGTAGTACTGTATAGTAAAGCTCATAAAAAAGAAAAATTGATGAGAGTACAATAAAAACAAATAATTAAATAAACGTATTAAGACAAGGCAAAAAAATATATGAGCTTTGTCTTTTTTTATATTACTGAAGTTTTCTATTAAATTACTTTAATATACCTAAACCAGTAACAAATTTATAGTGAAACAGTATTATGAAAATAAAAGGGGAAGTGGAAGTGGTGGAATATAAATGGAAACTTTAAGAATAGGTTCAACAGGACCGAATGTAAAACTAATACAAAGTTTATTAAATAGGATAGGTTATCCCGCAGGACCTATAGATGGAGTTTTTGGAGAACAGACAAGAAGTGCTGTTATAGCATTTCAAAGAGATAATAGATTAACTGCAGATGGAATTGTAGGACCAGCAACTTGGAGTTTGTTTGAAAGATTCCTAGAAGGATATGATACTTATATAGTTCAGTCAGGAGATACTTTTTTTAATATTGCAAGAAGGTATTATACAACAGTTAATGCAATAATGACTGCAAATCCAACAGTAGACCCTATGAATTTAAGGATATCACAAGAACTCATAATACCATACGGAATAGATGTAGTATTTACTAATATCGATTATACTTATGAAATAATGCAAAGAGATATACAAGGGTTACAAGCACGTTATCCATTTATAGAAGTAGGTAGTATAGGTACGAGTGTACTGGGAAAAGATCTGACCTATATTAGATTAGGAACAGGACCAGTGGAAGTATCTTATAATGGGTCACACCACTCATTAGAGTGGATAACTACACCTCTACTAATGAAGTTTATTGAAAATTTCGCTAGAGCTTATGCAAGAGGCACAAGCATTAGAGGATACGATATAAGAGACATATGGAGTAGAAGCAGTATATATATAGTACCTATGGTTAATCCTGATGGTGTAGATTTGGTCCTAGAAGGACTACAACCAGATAACCCATATTATGATCAGCTATTAGAGTGGAACGATACAGGGCTGCCATTTTCACAAGTATGGCAAGCTAATATTAGAGGCGTAGATCTAAATAGAAATTACCCTGCAGGATGGGAAGAAGCCAAAGCGCAAGAACCAGCCTTTGGAATAGATGGACCTGGTCCAACAAGGTATGGAGGACCATCACCACTATCAGAACCAGAAACTCAAGCCATGGCAGAGTTTACTAGACAACGAAACTTTAAGCTAGTTCTAGCCTATCATTCGCAAGGAAGAGTAATCTTCTGGCAGTACCGAGATATGCTCCCACCCAGATCACGAGAGATAGGAGAAATATTTGCAGCAGCGAGTGGATATCTTTTGTCAGATGTACCTTATGAAGCTGCATATGCAGGCTACAAAGATTGGTTTATACAAGAATACAACCGCCCAGGATACACCATGGAAGTAGGACTAGGAAGAAATCCACTGCCAATAACCCAATTTGATACAATATATAACAATAATGAGGAAGTGTTGTTGTTAGCACCCATAGTTTAGGCAAAGTAAAGCATAGAAATTACTACTCTATAAATTTAATCAGTAATCATTAATATGACTCATAAGAGGGATAATGGTATGCTCCCCTTGTGGGTTATTTATATTATTAATACACAGAATATTGTAGATAAAAGAAGGAAAAAGGAGATTTGTGTAGAATATAATATTTATGGAATAAATATCTAATCGATAAAAATACTGTTATTACATCGAACAACTAAAATATTAGCTCAAGTAAATATGAGAGAAGGTTTTGTATGAGTGAAATCGGGAATGCTCTAAAAATGTTAACGATCTTAAAGAGCAGAGGGAAGAAGACGAAAAAAGAATTAGCACAAACGATAGAAGTATCAGAAAAACAAATTCAGAGATATAAGGACAAACTTGAACAAGCAGGTATTTATATTGAATCTGAAAATGGGAGATATGGAGGGTATTTTATAAATGACGATCAATTTTTATGGCAGTTAACCACGACGGAAGAAGAAATAACTATCCTTGAGATGATCAATAAGAAGTTAAAGAGTGAACAATATCCATTTATCAATGACTATTTATTTTTAATAGATAAGTTAAAAGCGACGAGAAAAAATACAAACAATGATTCTATTATGAACTCATACTTGGTTAAACAGCCAACTGCTTCTTATAAGAGTGAAGATGTTCGCAATAAGATGATAGATATTCAAGCTGCTATTTTATTAAAGCAGAAAATTAAGATGAAATATGTTTCTTTATCGTCAGGTTTGAAAGAAAGAGTCATACACCCTTATGGAATCTTTCAGTATGGAGGCGATACCTATTTTGTTGCACACTGTCAGTATAGAGATAAAATACTTGATTTCAAATTGAACAGGATAGCGGAATATCAAGTATTAGATGAATACTTTCAAAAAGATGATAATTTTACTTTTCAAAACTATTTAAAAGACAGCTTTGGAATTTTTAAAGATGATGAGATTAAATTAAAGCTAAAAATCACTAAGCCATTTTCACATATAGTTAAGGAAAAAATATATAGCCCAAACCAAAAGATAATGGATTTAGATCAAGATACAATTATATTCGAGGCAAAAATGAAAGGCAAAACTGAAATTATTAATTGGATTCTGAGCATGCGAGATTGTGTAACGGTACTTGAACCAGAAAATTTTAGAGAAGAAATTAAAGATGTAATTGAGGCGATGTTAGAGAAGTATAATGGTAATGTTGAGATAGAAAGTAATAATTGTTAAATATCTTCTAAATGGACAACATATGTCCTACTTAGGAATGTATAATAGGGATATTAAGGTAAATGTTGAGGTGAAAAAGTAGAGGAGGTGAAAAAATGAGGTTTTCTACAGAATTATTATTAGACAATGAGTTATTACCAAAAGATAAAAATAGAATAATTATTTCTGTTTTAAAAACGTGTTTTAGTTCATATAACAAAGACTATTTTGAGAATTTATATGAAATAAATCCAAATTTGACGAAAGATTTTACTTTTTCATTATATTTAGGACAATGCAAATTTCTCAGAGAAGATATCTTAATCCCTGAGAAGAAGATAATATTAAATTTTTCAGCATTTAATATTGAAGATGGAATTATGTTTTACAACTCTTTTTTATCAAATAAATCAAAACAAATACATATAAAAAATAATGTGTTGACCATTAATAAGATTAATTTAATTAAAGAGAAACTAATTTATAATGATACTGTTATATTGAAAACGTTAAGCCCAATTGTCGTTAGAGAGCATTGTGGTGATAATCAAAAGACCTGGTATCATTCTTTACGATCTGAAGAGGGACAAGTTATTTTTAGACAGAATTTAGAGTATCAGCTTAAAGATGCATTTGGTGAAAGAGTACAATATGATTGTGAAGGTTTAAAGGTTGAGTTTTCTGATTCTCTTAAAGAGGTTAAAGTCAAAAACTATGGAATAGAAGTATTATCAAATATCGGCAAAGTCAAAGTCACAGGGCAGACGTATATTTTAGATTACTTATATAAAGCAGGGATAGGTAGTAAAAGAGGCAGTGGCTTCGGTATGGTAGACATTGTATAGGAGGAGGTGAAAAAAGTGGGAGAGAAAATCAAGCTAGAGATGAATGATTGGTTATTTAATGCTGGTTTAGTAGGGTTGGTTAATATCTTACAGCATGCAGGTGATCCTATAGAAATTAAGGATCAGTATGTTGAATTCGATTCTGTTATATTAGAAGGTTTTGAAGAGAAATATTTTAAGTATTTGATTGACAAATATGAAATGTCACTTTCTTGGTATAAGATTGTATCCTATGAAAACACTATTAGTTATTTTGAAAACAGTAACTTCGAATCTTTTACAGTTGATCATCTAGAAAATTTAAATCATTACATAAAAGATATAGCAAAGTATTATTTTAATAGTGCTAGTTACAAAGCTGCATATGAGATTATTTATTCAAAGGTAGATGTTTTGAGTTTAGTCAAAAAAATTGAGACAATTAAACTAAAAAAGAATGAGAACGTAGATGATAAAATTGAAGAGATCAAAGAAAAATTTACACAATTAAAGGTGCTAATTCATTATTGCAAGGAATATGAAAGCAAAAAATATTTGGCAGGAAAAAATGTAATTTATACAATTGTCAAAAACGCATGGAATGGTGTCTCCTTTTTAAATTCACAAACAAAAGAAAAGGATATGTATGATGATTACAATAATTATTTTATTATCCCTATTAAATCATACATTGATAATAAGAAAGCAACCTACAAATATAATTGCTTTGTATGCAATAAAGGAATTACAGATTTAAAGAATGATCTAAGCTTCTTAAACAATACTGGATTTGATGTCAGTAGAAAATCATCTCATGTTTGGCATTTTAACAATGATGTTGCATTATGTCCAGTATGCAAATTAGTTTATTCCTGCATACCGGCTGGGATGACATATGTATCTAATAAAGGTATATACATCAATGAAGGATCTAGACTTCAATCTGCCATTAATATTAATAATAAAATTAAAACTGAGATGTTAAAAGAGACACAAGACAATAGAAGTATTACTTACAGAGGATTAGTATATGCCATTCATGAACAGTTTAATGATGGATCGAAATATGACTTAGCAGATATTCAGGTGGTTAAATATGAAGAAGAGAAGTACCGATTTAATATCTTATCTAAACAAATGTTAAGAATAATAAATTTATCAAAAGAAGACCTAAACAACATTATTAATTGTGGATTTACAGAATCAAAAATGTATTTTAATGTATATGAGCTTGTAATGGAACGTATTTTAAACAATCAGAATTTATTTACATTAATACATAAACTTTTAGTATGTAAGTTATCTAATCCCACAAATTGCAGATTTAGCATGAAACAAGTACAGAAAGTATTAACTATAAATTTAAGAATAATGGAGGGGTTGGGGTATATGGAAAAGTTAGAGAAAGATATCATAAAGCAAGCGAATACTTCAGGGTATTATCTCAGAGAAGAATATAGAGGTAAAGGTTCAAAGGATAAATTAAACGGTATATCCTATAGACTTCTGAATGCATTAAAGACAAGTAACAAAAATATGTTTATGGATACACTATTAAATTGTTATTTGTATGCACAAAAAACTGTACCCATGATATTTTTAGAGGCATTGAAGGATGATGAAAAATATAAAACAATTGGTTATGCTTTTGTTACTGGATTAATAGAAGGAAAAGAGACTAGCAATAAAAATGGAGGAGATAAAAATGATTAATAATATGAAACCAAAAGGACTTACGATATCAATGGTATTTGAAGCAGAAAGTGCAAACTATGGAGAATCAGTAGGGAATGTCGCATCACTGAAAAAAATGGCGCGTGGAAAAGGGGATCAATATACTTATATTTCAAGACAAGCAATTCGTTATAATATCGTTGAGCAATTAGGAGAAGCTTACGCAGAAGTAAAGGCAGAGGGGAGTGGTGATAAAAAGGTAATACAATTTGACCAAAATGCTACTATCAAAGATTATCCTGAAATAGATTTCTTTGGATATTTGAAAACTGAAAAAGGAAGTAATGGAAAAAAGCGGTCAGCCAAAGTTAGGCTTTCTAATGCAATATCCCTAGAAACTTTTAAAGGAGATTTAGATTTTTTGACAAATAAAGGATTGGCAGATCGATTGAAAGAAAATATGAATATAGCTCAAGCAGAAATACACAGGTCGTATTATCGATATACTTTGACAGCTGACCTAGATCAGATAGGAATCGATGAAGAGTATGAAATGGAAATTAATAATCAGGAGAAAAGGCGAAGGGTTAACAAATTG
This sequence comes from Alkalibaculum sporogenes, assembly GCF_009362815.1. GTDB lineage: Bacteria > Bacillota > Clostridia > Eubacteriales > Alkalibacteraceae > Alkalibaculum_A > Alkalibaculum_A sporogenes. The sequence goes on from NZ_WHNX01000002.1 coordinate 142,187, forward strand.
CTTGATACTGTCTCTTTGTTATATAGAGATATAAGAGGTAGAAGAGAAGACTTGAAACCACTATTTGCAATTGGAGGAGTTTATGATATTAAAAATCCAGTATTCCAAAATGTACTAGATGTAAAAGAGAATAGACTAGTAGTAGAGCAGATAGAAGGAGTTCTCTTTGATAATATAAAAAAAGATACTTATTGTGGTTTGATAGAGGGTAGATTTAATAATGACAACGAAATTAAAGTAAAATTAAATGCTACAGCCATTCCAGAGTTTTTTAATAGTCTTAAAGCAAAGGTAAGCGAGTACTATGAAGGCAATTAGATTGTTAATAAGCCAAGACATGGTTAACTATAAGAAACCAACAAGTTTTCAACTGAAAGAAACGTATCCTCTACCTCCATATTCTACGATAATTGGGATGGTACATAGCCTATGTGACTATAAAGACTATAAAGATATGGACATTAGTGTACAAGGCAAATATTATTCAAAGGTTAACGATTTATCTACAAGATATGAATTTAAAAACGGAATGAGATACGATGAAACTAGACATCAATTGAAAGCTTCGGAATTTGGTGTAAGCAGAGGAGTCTCGACGACAGAACTATTAGTTGATGTACAACTTTTAATTCATATCATCCCACGAAATCAAAAATTGATAGAGGAAATAAACAATGCATTTTTATTTCCGAGAGAATACCCATCGCTTGGAAGAAGAGAAGATTTAGTTACAATAGAAGAAGTTAAGGTAGTAGAAGTGTCTAAAGAAATATTAGAAAAAGATAGGTACCTAGATAAAGATCATACTGCGTATGTTCCAACAAGTATGTTTAGTAACGAATCTATTATCATCGAGGGCATTGGCACTGGTGGATTTTCAAGTAGTGGAACAAGATATATTCTGACAAAGGATTACACCTTAGAATCTCATGGTAAAGATAAAGTGTTCCGCAAATGGAATAAAGTAGATGTAGTATATACATCTAATATTATAGCTAGTGAATATGAAAGTATTCTCATGGATGAGGATGGAAATATTGTATTTGCTGCTTAAGAAAAGAAGGTAAAAGCCTATGAATAAATATTTAGCTAAGTCTAATCCCCAAGAAACAATTCAGGAGCATACCGATAATCTTTTGAGAAATTATGATATATTAAAATCCTTATATCCCAATTTAAATGTAAATTGGGATATTTTATACCAGGCGTGTTTATATCATGACTTTGGTAAAATGAATGTTAAATTTCAAGATAAGATTACAACAGGTAGAGTCCAAGAAAATGAAATACCTCATGGTATTCTAAGTTTAGCTTTTATTAATCCCATGAACTTAAAATCCCAAGGATTTAGCAATAGTGAAATAAAAATATTGGCTCATTCTATTGCATATCATCATGAAAGAGACTTTACATACGAGAATGAGATATTAGATCAAGAAATTCAGTTAATGGAAAAAGAAGTAAGTGATTTTGATTATGAATTAGTGGATCAAGAACTAACAGTAAGGAAATTAGGTGCCAAATATTTTTCAAAGAAAAGAATATATCAGATAGATGGTGAAGAAGTTTTTTTTAACTATATTCTAGTAAAAGGGTTATTAAATAGAATTGATTATGCTGCAAGTGGAGCCATTGAAGTGGAAAAAGGAAATGATTTTTTATTGATAAGTATGGAAAATTTGATGTCAGAATGGCAGAAAATAAATTCTAGTTCAGATTGGAATGATTTGCAGAGATATATGATCAACCATAGAGATGAAAATGTTATTGTTATAGCACAAACAGGAATGGGAAAAACGGAAGCTGGTCTCTTATGGATTGGAAATAATAAAGGTTTTTTTACTCTACCCCTAAAAACGGCTATCAACGCTATGTATGATAGAATAACGAAACAAATAGTGAAAGAAGATACAGATGATAAAGTAGGTCTCTTGCACTCAGATACTTACAGTGAGTATCTTAATAACGACCTAGATGAAGTCGATATTGATGAGTATTATAACAAAACGAAGCAGTTATCATTACCTATAACCGTTTGTACTTTAGATCAAATATTTGATTTTGTTTTTCGATATAGAGGTTTTGAATCTAAGCTAGCGACCTTATCTTTTGCTAAGGTAGTAATAGATGAAGTGCAAATGTACTCATCTGATTTATTAGCTTATTTAATATTAGGACTAACATATATCACTAATATAGGTGGGAAATTTGCTATTTTGACTGCAACCTTACCAAGTTTAGTTGAAGACTTGCTTAGAGATGAAGGAGTAAATTTTCTTCCACCAAAAACGTTTATAAATAACCAACGAATTCGCCACAGTATAAAGAGAGTACCCACAAAGATAAATATTGAAATGATTAAAACGTTATATAAGAATAATAAAGTTTTGATTATTTGTAACACGGTAAAAGAAGCACAGCGAATTTATAGAGAATTGGATATGATTTATGAGAAAGAAGATATTAATCTATTTCATAGTAATTTCATCAAACGAGATAGAAAACAAAAGGAAAAAAATATATTAAGATTTGGGCACAAAGACTCAAACGTATATGGAATATGGGTAACAACTCAGGTAGTAGAAGCCTCACTTGATATTGATTTTGATATATTGATTACTGAGCTATCTGATCTGAATGGCCTTTTTCAAAGAATGGGTAGATGCTATCGAAACAGAGAATTTGAAGGAGACTATAACTGCTATGTATTTGATGGAGGAGAAAAAGAATGTAGTGGAATTGGTTATGTTATAGATGAAGAAATTTTTGCTTTATCTAAAGATGCCCTAAAAAATATAGATGGAGTTATAGATGAAGAAGATAAAATGAAGATGGTCAGTAGCTTATACACTACAGAAAAATTGAAGAATACGAAGTACTATAAATTAATAAAGTGTAACTTGAATTATGTTAAAAGCATAGAAGATCACGAAAAAAGTAAAAGTGATATTAAAAAAATGTTTAGAAATATTGATTCAGCCACAGCGATACCAAAAGAGATATTTACAAAACACAAACTTGAAATAAAGGAATACGCTGAGATTTTATCAAAGGGATATGATAAATCTCTTAGTGTAGAGGAAAGGAAAGAGCTGAAATATAGAAAGACTAGAGCAAGAAATAGTTTGATGGACTTTACTTTAAATACTCCTCAGTTTAGAATTTATAGCAATACTTTTGATACTATAGTTTTGAATCAATATGAGTCTATCCCAATATTAGATTGTAAGTATTCAGAAGAGATAGGTATAGAATATATGAAAAAGGATGACTTGACTCAGAAAAATCAATCGTATGATTATAGTGAAAGATTTTTATAGGATGATAGTATGAAAAAAATAACTGGTGTCATGGTCTACTACAATTTTGTATGCAAAAGGAAACTCTGGTACTTTATTAAGGATGTCACGATGGAACACAACAGCGATTTGGTAAGTATGGGAAAACTAATTGATGAGACGTCTTATGAGAGAGAGAAGAAAAATATTTTAATTGATGAAACCATCAACATTGACTTTCTAAGAGAATGGAAAGTAATACATGAAGTAAAAAAATCGCGTAAGATAGAAGATGCCTCGATATGGCAATTAAAATATTATTTATGGGTACTAAAACAAAAGGGTATTGAGATAGAAAAGGGGATTATAGATTATCCCCTACTTCGAAAACGTGAAACTATCTATCCCAATGATATTAATGAAGATGAAATGAACGATGTTTTAGAGGAGATTCGTATGGTCATGGATATGAAATCACCTCCAGGAACATTACATAAAACACGTTGTAAAAAATGTGCTTATTATGAACTGTGCTTTATTTAGGAGGGAGATATGGGAGAAACATTTTATATTTTTAAAGACGGTGATCTGAGAAGGAAGGATGACAATGTAATCATTACTACCCTTGACGGTGATAAAAAGAATTTAAAGTCTGAAGTAACTGACGAAATCTATTTGTTTGGAGAAGTTTCAATGAATACAAAATTGCTGAATTTTCTATCCCAACAAAAGATCATCTTACATATATTCAATTATTATGGATTTTATAGTGGAAGTTTTTATCCAAGAGAAAGTAATATAAGTGGATATCTTTTAGTGAAACAGGTTAATAAGTACTCTGATAATAATAGTCGATTAAAAATAGCACAAGAAATACTAAAGGCTGCATCACATAATATCTATAGAAATTTAAGATATTATAATGGTAGGGGAGTAAATCTTGAAAATCCAATGAAGGATATTACTAGTTTAATGAATACTCTAGATAAGAGTTCATCTATAAATCAACTAATGGGCATAGAAGGTAATATTAGGAAAATATACTATAGTACATGGAATGATATTGTAAAGCAAGAAATTCAATTTGAAAAAAGGGTTAAGCGTCCTCCTGATAATATGATAAATTCATTATTGTCATTTACAAATAGTCTAATCTATACTACAGTCTTATCTGAAATTTACAAGACACAACTTAACCCTACTATTAGTTATCTACATGAGCCAGGGACTAAGAGATTTTCATTGTCTTTGGATATAGCAGAAATATTTAAACCTTTAATCGGTGAAAGAATGATATTTTCTCTATTAAATAAGAATCAGATTACAGAAAACGATTTTGATAAAGAATCAAACTTTCTATACTTAAAAGAATCAGCAAAAAAACAAATATTAATGGAATATGACAAGAGATTAAATAGAACGATACATCACAAAGATTTGGGAAGAGAAGTATCATACAGATATTTAATTAGGCTTGAATGTTATAAGCTAATTAAAGACCTTATTGGAGAAAAGGAGTACACAGGATTTAAAATTTGGTGGTGATTTGGTATGTATGTAATATTGATGTATGATATAATGATGGATGAGAAAAGTGCTAAAGTACAAAGACATACTTTTAAAACTTGCAAGCGATATCTAACGCATATACAAAAATCAGTCTTTGAAGGAAATCTTTCTGAACTCAATCTCATGAAATTAAAATCTGAACTTAAGAAATATATTAGGCACGATAAGGATTCATTATTAATATTTAAGAGCAGGGATGAAAAATGGTTAGAGAAGGAATCCTTGGGAATTGAAGATGATAAAACATCTAATTTTTTTTAAGAAGTAATTGTCTACCTGTAATAGTGTATAAAACATGGGGGATAGACAAGTCTTTTTATATCAATTGATAGACAATCATTTGAACTAATAATAAGGTAGTTTTTTAATTAGGTATTTTATTAATATTTAAACATCGACAGAAAGCTGGCTTAGAAACTATACTTAATAGTACTAAAAATGTTACGCCCTTTAATAGAACTACAGTAGAATGTAAATGTTTTACAAGAGTTAATGGGTCATGAGTCAATGGACCCTTTAATAGAACTACAGTAGAATGTAAATTTCTAAAGGTTGTTTTAAAAGAAGTAGATTTGAGACCTTTAATAGAACTACAGTAGAATGTAAATGGAATGAAAAGATAGCATTAGAAAATGAAGGTCTAGCCTTTAATAGAACTACAGTAGAATGTAAATAAAAACAGAAGAAGATATATTGTGGATAGAGCAAGCCCTTTAATAGAACTACAGTAGAATGTAAATAAAGAAATATCTATTGACTACAATAAAATCAAGCAAGCCTTTAATAGAACTACAGTAGAATGTAAATATAGCTGCAGCAGGAACAGCGGCTTTGAAGTTCTCTACCTTTAATAGAACTACAGTAGAATGTAAATCGAGGACCCAAGTACTACACAAATATATGCAGAACTCCTTTAATAGAACTACAGTAGAATGTAAATATAATATTCTAAAATGTACGCATTTAAACAGCTTGACCTTTAATAGAACTACAGTAGAATGTAAATTCACTTAGCAGTAATTACTATCATACATAGTATTGAAACCTTTAATAGAACTACAGTAGAATGTAAATTAAAGAATCATAAACGTCAGCGTATAAAGTATGACTCCTTTAATAGAACTACAGTAGAATGTAAATTAAAGAATCATAAACGTCAGCGTATAAAGTATGACCCTTTAATAGAACTACAGTAGAATGTAAATGATAAATACTAAATGTAACAAACAAATCTTTTCATCCTTTAATAGAACTACAGTAGAATGTAAATGCATCTGTATAAGTTTTTATTGTATTTTTTAACCATGCCTTTAATAGAACTACAGTAGAATGTAAATTCAAAATGTTGATGCGAATCTGTATCTCTAGCTATTCCTTTAATAGAACTACAGTAGAATGTAAATTTATAATATACCTATATACCATACTAATTTAGTAAGCCTTTAATAGAACTACAGTAGAATGTAAATGCCGTTGAAAGTATCATTATTTTTCATTAGTTTTGCCCTTTAATAGAACTACAGTAGAATGTAAATGTGGATTCACCCAACAATGACATTTCAAGAATTTTCCCTTTAATAGAACTACAGTAGAATGTAAATGTATTTGGCAAGTAGTAGGGGGTGCAATGATTATTACCCTTTAATAGAACTACAGTAGAATGTAAATGCAGATTTAGATGCAATAAGAGCAATAATAGTAGATACCTTTAATAGAACTACAGTAGAATGTAAATTTCGGTACCGTGCGAGTAAACCAAGTGCCTAAACCAACCTTTAATAGAACTACAGTAGAATGTAAATATAACTTTTCCCAGCCTTGAAGCAAGGTATACAATCCTTTAATAGAACTACAGTAGAATGTAAATAGATTACTTGGTAGATAGAAGATATTTAAAAAAAGACCTTTAATAGAACTACAGTAGAATGTAAATTAAACACTATTAAAATATGCGTTTCGTGTGCTATGCCACCTTTAATAGAACTACAGTAGAATGTAAATCAAACTAATTCTAATTCATAAGCTAGGCAATACTCGCCTTTAATAGAACTACAGTAGAATGTAAATAGTCAAGATAAGGTTGTGCAAAATCACATAACATTCCCCTTTAATAGAACTACAGTAGAATGTAAATGTATCTGTCGATGTATCTGGTGATGGATGAGGATTTCCTTTAATAGAACTACAGTAGAATGTAAATAAACTAATAGAAAACGTACCACGAATTATAAATGATTCCTTTAATAGAACTACAGTAGAATGTAAATATGTTCGCAATTTATGAAGTTGTTGCCCCGCTACATAAGCTTGAGGATATGAGTAGAATGTAAATATGTTCGCAATTTATTCATAATCCGTCACTACCTTCCCTTTAATAGAACTACAGTAGAATGTAAATTTTATAAAATTGTCTATATGCTTTTTGCATAGAATCCTTTAATAGAACTACAGTAGAATGTAAATGTAGTTTCTTCAACGGTTAACAATATATCCCTAATACCTTTAATAGAACTACAGTAGAATGTAAATAGATTAAACAATAGCGGTTGCAAAGACCCAACAGCACCTTTAATAGAACTACAGTAGAATGTAAATAGAGGTAAAATTTTATATAAAGGGAGTTGAAAGTTAACCTTTAATAGAACTACAGTAGAATGTAAATATGCAAGAGATCTATTACCTTAATCATAAAAATGACCTTTAATAGAACTACAGTAGAATGTAAATTTATTAAACTTATCAATTAACTTGTACTTAATACACGCCTTTAATAGAACTACAGTAGAATGTAAATAAAGAAGAATTATTAAAGTTAATTGAGATATTATAGTCCTTTAATAGAACTACAGTAGAATGTAAATATGACAGCACAATAGCAATATACAGTTGTATTGACAACCTTTAATAGAACTACAGTAGAATGTAAATACACTTGCCATGATTGGCTTTATCTAATACTTGCATCCCTTTAATAGAACTACAGTAGAATGTAAATAAGTAATTTTTTAAATTATAATTCTTCAAATTCAATCCTTTAATAGAACTACAGTAGAATGTAAATCCCACACACCATATAAATCATCTTTATATTTGAATCCTTTAATAGAACTACAGTAGAATGTAAATTAATTAGTATTTCTATACATAACATAATTAGAATCCCCTTTAATAGAACTACAGTAGAATGTAAATCAAACAGCATTTTTTGTCCATCCTAGAGATGTTAAATCCTTTAATAGAACTACAGTAGAATGTAAATCTTGATATGGTGCTGTAGGAAAATTAGTTGGGAAAGCCTTTAATAGAACTACAGTAGAATGTAAATTTAGAAGACCAAATTCTACTTATTCGCTCTGATATACCTTTAATAGAACTACAGTAGAATGTAAATTAATTAGTATTTCTATACATAACATAATTAGAATCCCACCTTTAATAGAACTACAGTAGAATGTAAATAAATCTGATTCCATTCTTTCCTTAACTTTCATTGCACCTTTAATAGAACTACAGTAGAATGTAAATGAACGATGTTATAAACAAGTAACATGGGAAAATTTCCCTTTAATAGAACTACAGTAGAATGTAAATTAAGAATAATCTTTTATATAAATTGGGAATATCTCCCTTTAATAGAACTACAGTAGAATGTAAATTTTGAACGTGAAAAAATAACAATCATTTAGTAAAACCTTTAATAGAACTACAGTAGAATGTAAATGGACTACCAAAAGATTTTGATAAATGGGTAATAAACCTTTAATAGAACTACAGTAGAATGTAAATGCAAGAGTTTGAGAAACTATATCCCAACTACACATTTCCTTTAATAGAACTACAGTAGAATGTAAATCCACAACGGCATCACTAGCATACACATTATTTTTAACCTTTAATAGAACTACAGTAGAATGTAAATATAAATAAACCACCTGTACCATAGTAAACAAGTCTTGCCTTTAATAGAACTACAGTAGAATGTAAATCCATTATATCAGAGCGAATAAGTAAAATTTGGTCTTCCCTTTAATAGAACTACAGTAGAATGTAAATAAATGTAGCATAACAATACACTATAATTTCATAGCACCTTTAATAGAACTACAGTAGAATGTAAATTATTATTACAACAAGGAAATAAAGAAGAGGTTGAAAGCCTTTAATAGAACTACAGTAGAATGTAAATAAATACTTTTGGGTGGTATAGCATCAGGACTAGCAAGCCTTTAATAGAACTACAGTAGAATGTAAATTAGGAGAAATCCAATTGTTATTCAAAAATCAACTAACCTTTAATAGAACTACAGTAGAATGTAAATCAAATTAACTCTAATTCATAAGCTAGGCAATATTCACCTTTAATAGAACTACAGTAGAATGTAAATTATAGATAGTCAGATAGCAAGAATAAATTATGAAATACCTTTAATAGAACTACAGTAGAATGTAAATCCAGGAGAAAAACTTTCCTCGGCTACAAAAATGCTCCCTTTAATAGAACTACAGTAGAATGTAAATAAAGCAAAGTATATTGCTGTTAAGAGTAAAAGTAAGCCTTTAATAGAACTACAGTAGAATGTAAATGATGAAACACAAGAGATTATAAATGGAATTGATACTACCTTTAATAGAACTACAGTAGAATGTAAATAAATCAAAGCAAGGTTAAAAATCGAAACTAACAAAACCTTTAATAGAACTACAGTAGAATGTAAATAATAATATTATTGATATTATCGATAAAACTCAAAATACCTTTAATAGAACTACAGTAGAATGTAAATATTAAGCGTTTTTACGTCTGTCTTTGGAGGCATATTTCCTTTAATAGAACTACAGTAGAATGTAAATACGACAGTCCCATGGGTGAGATTTTATTAAGAAAGTTCTTTAATAGAACTACAGTAGAATGTAAATAAAGACGTTTCAAGGTACGTTTGATTGATAATCTCCCTTTAATAGAACTACAGTAGAATGTAAATTATGGAGATTATTCATATAATAGCAGAAGATACTGGATAGGATACAATAAATTAGACAGAAAATACTCGAACGTGATAATATAAAATCACAAAATGGAGGAATTAAAATGTCTAAAAAAAGCAACCGTTATACAGATGAATTTAAGGAGCAAATAGTGAGCCTTGTAAACTCTGGCAAATCAATTAGTGAAGTTGCAATAGAATATAATATATCAAAATCTACGGTACATAAATGGACCCACAGTTATAATAATTCTAGTTCATTTAAAGCCAAAGATAACTTATCTGATGCTGAAAAGGAACTCATAAAAGCAAGAAAAGAAATACAGCACTTAAAGATGGAAAATGATATTTTAAAGCAAGCAGCACTGATAATGGGACGAAAATAGCCTTGATCAAGGCTAATCAAAATAATTACAGTATCAGTGCTATGAGCAAAATATTAAAAATACTAGAGCAAGCATCTACTATACACCAAAGAAAAAAACCTTTGATAGCGAACTAGAAAATCAAGTAATTCAAATATTTAAAGATAGCAAGAACAACTATGGCACTCGCAAAGTTAAAGCTGAATTGAAAAATAATGATATTCAGGTATCAAGGCGAAAAATCGGTCAGATCATGAGGAAATATGCTTTGGTTTCAAAGTACACAGTGAAACAATTTAAAGTGCATAGAAATAAATGTAATGAAGATAACATAAAAAATATTTTGGATCAAGACTTCCAGTCTCGTGATCACCTTGAAGTTGTAGTAAGTGATTTAACATATGTGAATGTCAATGGTAAGTGGCACTATATATGCGTATTAATAGATCTTTTTAATCGTGAGATAATTGGCTACTCAGCAGGTAAAAACAAGGATGTTAGCTTAATTACCAAGGCATTTTCTAGGATTCAATCACCACTTAATAAAATCAATATATTTCATACGGACAGGGGGAATGAGTTCAAAAACAAAGCAATAGACCAACTTCTAAGTGTTTTTGATATCTCCAGGTCATTAAGTAAAAAAAGATGTCCTTATGATAATGCAGTTGCAGAAGCAACCTATAAAATTATAAAAATTGAATTTGTGTTCAATAGGATATTTGAAAATCTTGATCAACTCAAATTAGAATTATTTGAATATGTAAATTGGTATAACAACAAGCGATTACATGGCTCATTGGGCTATTTTACGCCAGTTGGTTATAAAAATATATCGTTCGACAAAAAAATGTCTTAATTAGTGTTGACAATCCAGCCTTTAATAGAACTACAGTAGAATGTAAATGTTCAAGATACTAATTATAATATTGAAGAAGATGAACCTTTAATAGAACTACAGTAGAATGTAAATACTTAATGTGTTTAACTGTAGGGTCGATGGTATACACCTTTAATAGAACTACAGTAGAATGTAAAGGTTCAACCCCGGCTTACGCTCCTCAACAGCAAATTGCCTTTAATAGAACTACAGTAGAATGTAAATATACATTAATACCTTGTACAGAAGAGTCTTCAAGTCCCTTTAATAGAACTACAGTAGAATGTAAATCTAGAAGAGCAATTATCAATTCTTGGTATGCTACAAGCCTTTAATAGAACTACAGTAGAATGTAAATTAACCTCTAGATGTGATTTCTTTTCCGCATTCTTTCCTTTAATAGAACTACTGTTTATGGTAATTTAAAAGTGGTCCAGTAATTCGATTAATATTAATTGAATTATGGTCCACTATTTTATTATAATCTTTCATATCTGAGGATATGGGAGGTACTAAGGGCGTTATTAAGTTAATGGACAATCACACAATTATTAAATTAAATAAGGAAGGGTATTCTAACCGAAATATTTCTAAAATGTTTCCTATAAACAGAAAAACAGTTACAAAATATTGGAATGAATATGTGGAACAACAAACATTATTAGAAGTTGCACAACCATATGATGTAACTAATATACTAGAAAAAATATCCACCAGCCTATCACTCAGAAAATCGGTCATGGTGTAAATACTCAACGAAACTAGATGACTATATTGATGAAATATTAGAAGATATCAGTGCCAAATTTAATGATTGAATTAAAAGAGGCAATAGTCTGAATTAACTAAATAGTTATAAAAAGAAATTCGAAGAATACAATTTAGTAATACTAGATGAGTTGGGTTATGTTTCTTTTCAGGATGTGAAATACTATTTACTTTATTATCAAATAGAAATGATAAAGGCTCTATTATAATTACAACCAATCTAGCATTTGATCGTTGGGAGGAAATATTTATCGATCCAATTCTAACAGGCGCTATGGTAGATCGTCTTTCATATCATACAAGGTCATACTATGGATATATCAAGAGAAACAAGTCATCGTTATGAGGAAATAGTTGTATGGATAAATGGAAAGAAGTAGTGGACCGTTTTTGAATTAATATTTGGACCACTTTTCAGTTGACAAATACATTATAACCATATATTTAAATTAAGGTTATTCATAGTAATATCCGGCTAAACACTTGTTTTAATCAAAATATCTTGGGTATATATAAAATAACAAGGAAATGGTTATTTGAAAAGGAAACTTTAATCCTTATATAATCTAATTGATAGGATACTAATCGATAAAAGATGAAACCTGACGATTGTCCGTATAGGAATCGGAGGAAACAAACTAGTGATAAAAAAACTAGATTTGGAAGTAAGCGAATTGATCAAGAACCTATCATATGGAAAGATAAAAGTGATTATTGAACCTTACAATAAACCAAAATCTTTGAATAAATAGGAAAGGATGATGAAATGACAAGTGAATACAATACGTAAAGAACAAATTCTCATGAAACTATGATGAATTTGTTCTTTATTTTTTTTTGTTGAAAAACATTTTGTTATTCTGAGTAATGTAGTCAAAAATATTTACTTGTAAATAATTATTGTGTACTAAAAAAATTAGTACATGTTAATGTGGCAAAAACTAGTTGACATTATTTACAAATGAGAGTAGTATATTAATATCGATACACGATATCGAGTATAGATATTGTTGGAGGTTATAATGGCTAGAGAACAATTTCAAAATTTAACTGAACCTATGTACTACATTCTACTTGCCTTGACCAGGGAATGTTGCGGAGTGGATATTATGGATATGGTTTCTCAGATCTCTCATGGAAGGGTGAAGGTAGGTCCTGGAACCCTTTATACTTTACTTGCAAAGTTTGAGCTAGCTAAGATTATCAAACAAACCAAAGTTGAAGGTAGAAAGAGGTCCTATATCATAACTGAAAAAGGGATGGAATTGCTTCGAGATGAATATGAGCGATTACTGACCTTAGCAACTGAGGGAAAAACTTTTTTGGAGGATTGAGTGATGGCTAAAAAGGATTATATGAGAAAAATATTTGTATTCCAACCTTACGAATGTGCAGCAGTGGAAAAATATTTAATGAAAATGGCTTCCGAAGGCTGGATGATAGACAGCATTAAGGGGCGTGGCTCTACACCTTGTATATTTGTATTTTGTAGGATGAAACCTACACAACTAACATTTTCAGTAGATTATTTTCAGCAGGGCACTATCTTTGATGAACAGCCCTATATCCCTACTATGGAATACATAGAATACTGTAAACAAGAGGGATGGAATCATGTTTGCACAAAGGGCAAAATGCAGATTTTCTATACGGAACTAAAAGAGCCGCTACCTATTCAAACAGATGAAAAATTGAAATTCAAAGCTATAAATAATGCCTTTCTTATGCAAAATAGTTATATATGGCTTGTCATATTATCTATCAGTGTTTTATTTTATCTAATAAACTCAAATTTTGAAAAGCTTGTTACCCGATATAATTGGCTGATAAGTACATGTGTATACGTTCTTATGATAATAATTGCACTAATTATTCTTGCAGATTATATAAAATGGCGAATTTGTGCTAAGAAAAATTTAAAATCAACTGGCAAACTCAATCTTAAAACTAGAAGACAATGGATTACAGTCCTGCATTTAGATGCCCTGCTTATAAGTGTTTTTTTAATAATAATGTATACACTTTCTCCTAATAAGTTGATATTATTAACTATTCTCTTATATTTAGGAATCTTACAAACGTATTACTATTTCTATGAGGATAGAAATCATAGCACTAGAGTTAATAAACTCATTTTTGGGGGGAGGATATTAATTAATGTATGTGTAATTATTATGGTAAATGTAATCATTTTTTCATCTAACATGAATCAATGGTCAATTGATGAGACAAAACAACAGTTGATAGATCCATTACCAATCAATGAATCCAATGAAATAAGCTATATCGGTAATAGAATAGATAGCCAAGAAACCTTTTTAGCACAATTAAGTACCTATACCTATTATTACGAATGGAATAAAGTAGAAAATTCCCCGATAATAAGATTAAAAGTTTTTGAGAGCCCTTATAAGTGGATAACAAGTAAATATATAGATGGTAGAATCTCCGGTAAAAAATACGATTACTCATTCCATGAAGGTGATCCAGTCCCATGGGGAGCCGAAAAAATGTATAAAATAGAGGGGGAGTATCGCGGGTGGAAGAATACTATTATTCTGGTTTATAAAAACAGAGTACTAGTTTTAGATTCACAATCGGAAATCCCCTATACTAAGGAGAATATAGAGAAAATTAATAGTATTCTTGAAAAAGAATCGGATTAGTTTCTTCACCTTTTGATTAAGCAAAATAGTCACTATATAAAAGGTATGTCGGTATCGGGCATACCTACTCACAATAAAGGTTCTAAGTGTACTACTAATTGAACATTCTTTTCTAGATGCACTATTAATCTTTCTCCGATTGAATGAACCATATCATGGGATTGTTGTATACTCATGTTGGGAGCAGTTAAAATATACATATCAATGAAAACCTCATCTATCCTTCCTCGACTTCGAATTTTATGAAAACCTTGTACTTGAGAATATTGATACAGGATTTTTTTTACGATTTCTTCATCAACTGCACGTTTATCTACTAATACATCACAGTTATCTATAAATATCTCATAGGCTGCATGTAATATAATCACTGATATACCTAGTGATACTATTACATCAATTATTAGTGGAAAGCATAGTTTAATACATATCATAGTAAAATTAGTTAATGTTTAGAATTAACTAATTTATCTTTATATATCAAGGAATTATTATTTCTTAAAGTGCTGCTTTAATTCTAAAACACTGTATCCTATTTTTAGTAATAGAAAAATATTTTCAAACTCCTCCTACAATACACATGATTAGTGCTTAATCACCTTATTTTATTGTATCTGTGCTTGCATTAAATTTGTTACTATAAAAGTGTAATTTCGCAACAGATTGTAGAGTTTGTAACTAAACAAGTTAGTTGATAAATTTTGTAAATATAATAACTTTTTTGTAATGAATTATTGTATAATGATTACAATTATAATAATTTTATAACTAGATATACAAAGTAAACCGTATATATTTCAAAAAATAAAGTGATGAATGTGATTTGTTTCAAATTACATAATAGATTAACTAGAAAATTATATACTACTTAAAAAATAGCTATAAATAGATAAAAGGAGGCGATAAATTCATGAAATCAATTCTTGTAGTAGAGGATGAATTGATTGTCCAACAAGGAATAAAAAAAATATTACTATCTATTGATTCACAATTGAATATTATGACTGCTTCCTATGGGAGCAAGGCTTTGCAAATCGCTAAAGGCAATCAAATTCTAGCATTTCTTATTGATATTCAATTATTGGATTACAATGGCTTACTATTGGCAGAACAGATAAGAGAATTGGATAGATATAAATTTACGCCTATAGTATTTGTAACGGCAATACCTACGAAAGAAATAATAGCTTATAAACAGTTCCATTGTTATGATTATATTATTAAGCCATTTACAGAGGAAGAGATCAGACAAACTATGGACCCTATTATCAAACATTATATGGCACCTGTAGAAAGTGAAAAGGAGACTCTACAGTTAAAACAAGGAGAAATTATCTATAACTACAGACAACAAGATATCATCTATATAGAATCAATCAATAGAAAATTAAATATAACGACAACACGTGAAGTTGCTACCTTTTCGAAATATACATTGAATACCATTGAAAAAGAATTGAGTGACAATTTTATACGATGCCATAAAGGTATCATAATAAATACATATTATATTGAGAAAATCGATATGAAGAAGATGAATATCTATGTAAGAAATTTTGATCAGCCATTACCTTTGGGAAGAAAATATGTAGATGAGCTAAAAGGGGCGTATTTATGAACCTTATGCAGTCCATCTTATTTTCATGGTTTGATTTATTAGGATATGTTCTGATATCCTGTAAATTATTTAGGGTGAAGATCACTGGGAAAATGTATTTTTATATTTCTATATTTTCCATCATTACGGGAACCATTAGTTATTGGGCAGAAGGCAGCTATGCCGTAATTCTTATTGGAATACTTTTATTTGTTTTTCTTTTGGGGATATTTCGGAATAGTATTGTGAGAACGATTAATGTCTACATCATTAGTACAATACTACTCAGTATTTTACAACTTTTAATAATATTAATCACAAAAAATATTCAAGATTTCTTTGTTGTGGGAATCATTAGCCAATCGGTGTCTTTGATACTGGTATTGCTGATATACTTTAAAGTGCCTTTAGATATTTTTATGGACTTTGTACTAAGTAAAAATAAAACATTTTTGTATTTGCAGTTAAGCTTATTTTTTTTAACTTTTCTTTTACTTATTTTCTGGCATGTCAGTAAAGATCAATTCTTAAATAATATAGGCGTAATCGCTGTATTGTCTATAGCCATAATCATTATTAATTTTGTTATTTTAAATAGGGGACTGAATAATAAAATTCAAGAGGAAGAATTGCGCATTTATCAAATATATAATCCGATTGTAGAGGAACTGATCGACGAATTGAGAGCAAGGCAACATGAATTTGATAATCAACTGCAAGCAATGCATATGTTGATTACCACGGAAGATACAAAAAAAGATGTACGGGAATATTTAAACCAAATGAATGAAAGTACTGTATTAGGAGATTTGATTAAAATAGAAAATAAGCTTGTAGCAGGACTGCTATATAGCAAAAAGAAACAAGCTATTGATCAAGGGATAGAATTTGAGATTCGACAAAAGTTATACTATATTCATGGAAAAATGAAAGAGTTTGAGTTGGTAGAAATATTGGGAATCTTGTTGGACAATGCCTTTGAAACTAATGTAGATAACAATAAAGTAATATTGGAAATGAAAAAAGTGGAAGATAACAATGTAATTAAAGTGATGAATAAACATTCTTATCTTCCTAAAAAAGTAATGGAGGGGCTCTTTATAAAGGGAAACACCACAAAAGGCAAAGCAAGGGGATATGGATTATACCGCTTAAAATCTATTTGTAAGATGTGTGATGCTTCCTTATTGGTGGATAATGTAATGATTAAAGAAGAAAATTATGTAATGTTTGAAGTTTCCTTCTCAGCAATGTAGAATATCTTAAACATTTTGTTTTAATGATGCAGGGCAGTCTGGTTCCCCAAACCAAAGTATAGACGCAGAGCCACTAACAATCAGTGTAGCTAGTACAATCAATAATTTAATTATATTGAATATTGTTTTATCATATAAGCTTTTTTGTTTTTCCATGAATTTGAACTCCTTTCGCTAAAATGAGTTGAATTGATTGAAATAGCATAACCCATATCCCGATTGTAAAAAAATATAAGCCATTTGTTATTTGGAAGAGAATAAAATAGAAGGTGAGAATTACAATAGCTGTAACCTTAAATTTTGTTCTCTTTTCTTTTGTATAACTGGGGCGTTTCTCACAAGTTAATGGTGCTAAAAGGAGAACCGCTAAAAGTGCGACTACAAATGATAGAGTGTAAAAATTATAATTAATAGGGACAGTATTATGAAAGCAAATAATCGCCCCAAAGAATAATCCTGTGAAAATTAAACAAGCCCAATAAGTTTTAAAATGCAAACCACCTGAAAAAGGTCGAATGGTGCATAATGCAATCATAGAATAAAGGAGCTCCCATTGTTTATAGAAAAATGAGGAAATGAAAAATAGAATTACACATTTTGAAACTTCACCAATAATAACTTCTAGTGAGTATCTCAACTTCTCTTCTTCATACGGACCAAATTCGTAGTACTTGCCAAAATGCCCTTCAATTCGATTTACAAGTTGATTTATCATAGTCTCACCCCCATTTTGAAGTAGTTTATCATAAAAATTCAAAAAAAACTTCAATCATGTATAAACGACACCTATAGGTGTATAAAAAGTAGTGTCAGTGCATAAACAGCCTATATTGGTGCGCGAAAATCATTTTTCATGTTTTTAGACACCCATAGGTGCTGTTTACGCACAAGGGATTGTAATTGTGGATTTGTTTGATTAAGATAAGAGTAGTATACATATTAATGAACGGAAGTATAAGCTCGTAAAAATGATAATATATCATTTTATATATGAAATAGGAGCTGATTGTAAATGAAGAAAACATATAACAAAAAATTTATTTTATTGATGTTAATCACGTTGATAGCGACTGGTGGATGTACAGTTAATGATTACCCTATTTATCACTTTACTGAATCAGCATCTATTTGTGTACCGGGTTCAATTGGAGATAGTAGAACGTTAGGAGAGTCGTATCTCGAAAATAGGGGGGATCGTACCATTACTATTTTGGAAGTGACTTTAGTTAATCCGATAGATATGTCTATAATAGAATCTTCTATATTGAACGTAATAGACGAAGAAAATCCCAATGAAACTACTCTTGTAGGAGGAGTGTTTTGGCCTCTGGAAGAGCCTCCTTTACATTGGGATAGCCGTGTACCAGCAGAGGGAGCAGTCCTGAAACCAGGGGATGAGGGAAATTTGGTGCTGGCGGTAACTTCTCATGCTACCGAAACAGCTACCGCCGAAGCAATCCGCATTGTTTATAAAGACGAAACAGGGAAAAAATACAAACAAGATACGAATGTTAAATACTTTATTTCTTCTTTGGATTGCAGTGAAGCAATTAATCTAGATTCAAAAGAGTAATTGTAAAAAATTGTTTTTTCAATAGTCACTCTTAATAAAAAGTATATATGACACTAGAATATAAACAGACTGTTCTATAATCAATTATTGGTGTTGGAACAGTCTTTTATTATATGGAGGTGTCTAAAAAGTTGTGTCGGTGCATAAACAGCCTATATTGGTGCGCGAAAATCATTTTTCGTGTTTTTAGACACCCATAGATGCTGTTTGCGCACAAGGGATTGTAATTGTGGATTTGTTTGATTAAGATGTGAGTAGTAGAGGAAATAGATATCAATAATTTATTGTATTATATAAAATTTTCTACAATGCTATTATAATCGAAGCAAACTATGGGATCAAAGGAAAGTGTAGAATATGAGAAAGATGGGATTTAAAATTTTATACAGTCTTGTAATTTTACTGTTTGTATCTGCAAGCATGTCAGCTTGTAACTCACGACCTATATCAGAATCTTCTATTCAATTGAATTCATCTGTTTCGGAAGAGGTAGTATTGGGTGCCGGGTCGTTTGGGTTTACTTATAGTGTCGGTGAATACGGCCTATTTTATCATAAAAACAACAAACTGCAATATTATGATTTAGAAGCGAAGGAGTCCTATGTACTCTGCAGCAAAGCTAACTGCAGTCATTCAGATGCAAGTTGCGGTGCGTGGTACAAAAACATGGATGATGCAACAGGTCTTGCCATGTACGGTGAGAATGTATATGTTATAAAATTAAATCCCGATAGCAACACCTATGATCTCCTTAGCATGGATCCTACAGGGAGTAATCAGAAAGTAATTTACTCCTTAGATGTTGGAGAATATAAGCCTGGGTCATGGGTTGCAAATGATATTGGAGATGTTTATTATGCAGGTGGAATGGCCTGGTTTTCAGCGCAGTACCAATATATAGGAGAAGTAACTGAAGAAAGCAATGAATTTGATTATTTTGAAAGTACCATTGCCCTTGGCGTCAACCTCCAAGATGGAACAACGATTATGCTCAATGAGTTGCCTGAGGACAAGGTCATGTACGAGTCCGAGGACAATGCAAGATATGAGTTTGAGTTGGTATCAAAGGATTATGTACTGGTCAGCAAAAATTGGAATACAACAGAGCAATTGTCCCAGAAGGCTTTCTATGAAGCCTATGAGCAAGGTGAATTTGAGGAGTTTGGCAATGCCGCAGACCCACAGTATGAGTATTTGATGTGGTATCAAGATCACAAAGAGTCGATGTTTTTATACCTTTTATATGATGTGCAAAATGGAGAATGGACAGAATTTGAGAGTGGAAAACATAAAGCAGATTATGATGAAGATGGTCATGTATCGGGATATCATCTTCCATATATCTTTCTTGGCACATACGATGGTAAATTAATATATCAAATTCTAGACTACGAAGACCCAGATATTCCTGTGTATCTCTTAGATGTAAAGACAAATGAAAGGGAGCAGATTTTAGATATAAAAAACGGTGGAACTCTTGTTACCGCTAATTCCGGGAATGTCATTTCAAGTGTAATGGATGACGAAAAGATATTATACTGTCTTTTTACGGAAAATGAGAAAGCAGATATTTTCTATTACAACCTTAGGACAAAAGAACATGTTGAATTATTCCAAGATGATAGAAGGATAACCTTTCGCATGATTGGCGAAACAGCAGACAAATATATTGGTATTATATACAGTCCTGTTTCTTATAACCCTACGGTTTACATGATTGACAAAGAAGACTATTACAATGGAGATTTAAAGGCAGCAGAAAAATTATTCTGACCAAAGGAAAATGTAGAATATGAGAAAGATGGGATTTAAAACTTTATACAGTATTGTGGTTTTACTGTTTATTTCTACAGCAATATCAGCTTGTAACTCCCGACCCATATCGGAGTCTTCCATTCATTTGAATGCATCTGTTTCGGAAGAGTTAGTCTTTGGTGCAGGATCATTCGGGTTTACATACAGTGTCAGCGAATACGGCCTCTTTTATCATAAAAACAACAAACTGCAATATTATGATTTAGAAGCGAAGGAGTCTTACGTGCTCTGCAGCAAAGCTAACTGCAGTCATTCAGATGCAAGTTGCGGTGCGTGGTACAAAAACATGGATGATGCAACAGGTCTTGCCATGTACGGTGAGAATGTATATGTTATAAAATTAAATCCCGATAGCAACACCTATGATCTCCTTAGCATGGATCCTACAGGGAGTAATCAGAAAGTAATTTACTCCTTAGATGTTGGAGAATATAAGCCTGGGTCATGGGTTGCAAATGATATTGGAGATGTTTATTATGCAGGTGGAATGGCCTGGTTTTCAGCGCAGTACCAATATATAGGAGAAGTAACTGAAGAAAGCAATGAATTTGATTATTTTGAAAGTACCATTGCCCTTGGCGTCAACCTCCAAGATGTAACAACGATTATGCTCAATGAGTTGCCTGAGGACAAGGTCATGTATGAGTCTGAGGACAATGCAAGATATGAGTTTGAGTTGGTATCAAAGAATTATATAATGGTTAGCAAAAATTGGAATGGTATAGAACAATTGTCCCAGAAGGATTTCTATGAAGCTTATGAGCAAGGTGAATTTGAGGAGTTTGGCAATGCGACAGACCCACAGTATGAGTATTTCATGTGGTATCAAGATCACAGAGAACCAATGTTTTCTTACCTTTTATATGACGTGAAGACCGGAGAGTGGAAAGAGTTTGATAGTGGGAAATATGAACTCAATTTCGACGATGACGGTCATGTGGGAGGAGTTTATTCTAAATATATCTTTTCAGGTATATACGATGGTAAATTAATATATAAAATTCCAGACTACGAACAAGAAGATGTTTCTGTGTATCTTTTAGATGTAAAGACAAATGAAAGAGAGCAGATTTTAGATATAAAAAACGGAGGAACTCTCGGTACCGGTTATTCTGGTATATTTGATGATGAAAAAATATTATACTGTCTTTTTACGGAAAATGAGAAAGCAGATATTTTCTATTACAACATTAGGACAAAAGAACATGTTGAATTATTCCAAGATGATAGAAGGATAACCTTTCGCATGATTGGTGAAACAGCAGACAAATATATTGGTATCATATACAGTCCTGTTTCTTATAACCCTACGGTTTATATGATTGACAAAGAAGACTATTACAATGGAGATTTAAAGGCAGCAGAAAAATTATTCTGATCAAAGGAGTATAAAGGATGGAGCTCATTATAGAGAGTTTGCGAAAAAATTATGGACAGAAGGAAGCCTTGAAAGGGGTCAGCTTTGCTCTTCATCAAGGAGTTTATGGTCTTCTGGGACCCAATGGTTCAGGTAAAAGCACCTTGATGAACATCCTGACCGGAAACTTGCAAGGGACTTCTGGCAAGGTGTTGTGGAACGACCAAAACATCGTGCAGATGGGAAAAGACTATCGTAAGATTTTGGGATATGTACCCCAGCAACAGGCGTTATATCCCGATTTTACAGGGGTAAGGTTTTTATCCTATATAGCAGCACTTCAAGGATTGACATCAAGAGAGGCGAAAGAGAGAATTCACTATGCATTAGATGTGGTAGAGTTATCTGATGTATCAGGAAAGAAGATTCGAACCTATTCCGGAGGAATGAAACAACGATTGCTGATAGCTCAAGCAATATTAGCAGATCCCAAACTACTCATTATGGATGAGCCTACAGCCGGTCTAGATCCCAAGCAGCGTGCCTTAATGCGAAATCTGATTGTGGAGATTGCTTCCGACAAAATTGTGTTGATTGCTACACATGTAGTCTCTGATGTTGAATGGATTTCTAAGGAAATATTATTGTTAAAAGAAGGCGAGCTTATTCGTAAAGGCAGCAGAGATTGCCTAGTTGAGGAAGTAAAAGAAAACATGGATTCGGTCATGAAGAAAGACGCAAAAGAACTTGGGCTGGAAGATGTCTATCTATATTATTTTGGGGAGCAGTATGATGAAACTGATTTACTATGAAGCCTGTAAGATATTCCATAGAAAAATTGCCTGGGTGGTGATTATCGGCTTGATTCTTGCAAACGGCCTAATTATCCATTACCAGATTAATAGCGTAAATGAAGAGGGATATTCTATAAAAGATATTGCTCTCGTTTATGAAGAATTAGAGGGGAAAAATACTCAGGAGCAGAAAACATGGCTAGAAATCGAAACGGAGCGATATTTTCAGGGAATACAGGATGGAGATGAAACCTATTCTTATGGAATGGATCGTGTTTTTGGTCTGATTTATGAACAAATAGAAGCAGTTTCTACTTATGATCAATATCTTGCGGACATCGATGAGCAGGCGGAACGGATGATGAAGTCATCTCTTTTTGCAACGCCTGATACCTTCTCCTATAGGAGCTTACGATTGACTCCCCAAGCATATGCACATCTGAAAGGGATAGAGGTGACTGTAGAATTTTCCAATGGAGCACTCCTCGTAACAGACAATAGATTAACTGACGCCTTCCTCCTCTTGAGTTTGGTGATACTTGCCATGCACCTGCTGATTTCAGAAAGAGAAGAAGGTACACTGCCTCTAATCAAGGCGACAAAAAGGGGATGTGCAAGTACTATGTTGGCCAAGGCGGTAATTTTGATGTTATTTACCGCTTCTTTCACATTGATATTTTACGGAACCAATCTGATTATAGCTGCAAATGAAGTAGGTTTGGGGGACTTAGACCGAAACATTCAATCCCTTGAGGGTTATCTTTCCAGTCCCTTCAAGATTACAGTAAACCAATATATAGGATGGTTTTTTGCTGCTAAATTCCTCGGTGTATTTGCCGTACTTTGTATGTTCTTTTTGATTTGCATTATATGCAGAAACAATACATATTCCTGCCTTGGGGGCATCATTCTCTTTGGGGTGGAAGCTTTATTATCGATGAATATTGATATCCATTCGTGGCTTAGTCCTTTGAGCCGGTTTAATCTAGTGGCGTTGTTGGATACAGGTACTTATTTTTCTAACTATATAAATATCAACCTATTCGGTTATCCGGTAAACATAGTTACTTCAGGAATATTAACAGCCATTGCTGCGATGATTATTGGCATTGTAGTGGGAATAGATAGATTTGTCAAAGAGACCTCTTCTGATGTGAGGCGAAATTGGATAAGAGAAAAACTTGAAGGAAGAACCATACTGTTTAGAGGGAACCATTTTAATCTATTGCGTCATGAGACATACAAGCTCTTGATTATGAATAAAGGTCTTTTGATTTTACTAGTATTTATGGCGATACAATTCTTGTATTTCGACAATATGATGAACTTTATCGATCAAGAAGAATTCTATTACCAAAAGTATTCAACGTTTCTTGAAGGAAATCTGACAGAAGAAAAAAGTATATTTTTGCTTCAAGAACAGGAAAGATTCGAAACAGTAGAGAAAGAGCAGGAGCTCTTATCTACAATGTACGAGAATGGTGAAATCGACGAAAATTATCTGACTTACCGTCTTTCAGCTCTTGAAATCAATGGATTTGAAGAACGTGCTTTTGAAAGAGCGCAAAATCAATATTTTCAATTGAGCACTTTGCAGCAGAAGAATATCCCTGTGGCTTATGTTTACCAAACGGGATGGAATCAATTATTCGACCAGGAAGGAAACAGGCTCGATTTTATAGATTATGGAAAAACATTTTTCGTATTGATTTTATGTCTTTCCTCCTACGGAGCAATAGAAAAAATGACGGATATGAATAAAATCATAGCCGTTTCTAGCAAAGGAAGAAAAGGGGTAACAAGAAGGAAGGTATTCATATGCATTTGTTTTGCCATAGTCTCCACCGTCACTTCCTTCTTACCGAGGATTGTCTCGGTATTTCAAATCTATGGTGTACACGGATTAAGCGCTCCCGCTAAAAGCATTATGGAAATAGCATGGGCGCCCAATGGACTTTCTATTCTAAACTTTTTTATTTTGTATCAAACCATGCGTTTGATTATAGTAGGGCTGTCCAGTGTGTTTATCTTTGTCATATCTCATAAAACCGGGAATACGATAACAACAATGTTGATTTCGGCGGCAGTATTATTACTGCCTGTTGTTACAATGCTGTTAATATAAAAGAAAACTACAATATACTATTATAATAGGTGAATCAAAGATAGTAATATCCCTGTTATACATATGTTTCAATCAAAATATCTTGGGTATATATGTAATAACAAGGAAATGGTTATTTGAAAAGGAAGCAATATTCCTTAGTTAATCTGATTGATGGGATACTAATTGATAAAAGATGAAACCTGACGATTGTCCGTATAGGAATCGGAGGAAGACAAACTAGAATTAAAAAACTAGATTTGGAAGTAAGCGAAACGATTGATTAAGGATCTATCAAATAGAAAGATAAAAAATATTGTTAGCCTCAAAAAACCATACCTTTTATAATAAATGACAAAGGATGATGACATGACAAGTAAATACAGTACGTAAAGAACAAATTCTCATGAAATTATGATGAATTTGTTCTTTATTTTTTTGAGAAAAATTTGTTATCCTGATCGATAATATTTGCACGGTCCAGAAATTATACCTATTTATTACGAATTAAATGAATAAGTAAATACCCAGATAGTAAGAAAAAAAGTTTATAGTTATTACTTTATGATTAAGAAATATATACATGACAGAACATCCAGTACAAAATATGATTTCATATATTATGAAGGTGACCCAGCCTCTTGGGGAGTGAAAAATATGTATCAAATAGATGGGGAGTATCGTGGATGGAAGGATATTATTATTCTGGTTTATGAAGACAGGGTAGTAGTTTTGGAATCGCATTTGAAACTTCCCTTATACTAGGGTAATGTTGAAAAAAAAATTGAATAAGAATTTCAATAAAAAGAATCAGATTGATTCCTTCAACTATTAGGTAAATAGTTATAATTAAATTAGGTGAATATAATAGGGAAGTGGGACTTTTCTATTATATTCACAACAAAGGCTCTAAGTGCACTACTAATTGAACATTCTTTTCTAGATGAACTTTTAATCTTTCTTCGATTGAATGAACCATATCATGGGATTGTTTTATACTCATGTTGGGATCAGTTAAGATATGCATGTCAATGAAAACCTCATCTATTCTTCCTCGACTTCGAATTTTGTGGACACCTTCTACTTGAGAATATTGATGTAGAATGTTTTTTATTACATCTTCATCAACTGCACGTTTATCTACCAATACATCACAGTTATCTATAAATATCTCATAGGCTGCATGTAATATAATAACTGATATAGCTAGTGATACTATTACATCAATTATGGGAGGAAAACCTAGCTTAATAAAGATCATGGTGAGTAAAACACCAATAGATACGTAGACATCACTCTTGGTGTGGATTGCATCAGATTTTAGGATTTCACTTTTTAGTTTTACACCTTTACGGTACTCGTATTTTGTAATGAAAATATTAATGCCGATAGCAAGGATTAATAGTAGTAAATATTGAGTTGATATTTCTGGTGTAGCAGGGTTAATAAATCTATTTAATGATTCAGAAGCTACTTTTATGGATATCCATAGCAACATTCCAGCAATAACTAAAGTTGATAGAGTTTCGAATTTTTTATGTCCATAAGGATGATTGTCATCAACTGGTTTTGAGGCAAGCTTTATACCTATTAATCCTATAATATTTGAAAATCCGTCAGACATAGAATGGAAACCATCTGCTGTTAAACTAACGCTGTTAGTTATGCTTCCTAAAATTATTTTTAATATGGCTATAATAATATTTGCTATAAATATTATTATAAGGACTTTTGAGATACTTTTATATCTATTGTCCAAAATGACACCACCTTATTGAATTAGCTTTTAAGTAGTTGCGACTGCATCTATAAGTCAAGACTGATATTACATTATATGTATAACAGATATTTGTGATACATATTTATAAATTAATATTAATAAGTAATCTATGTAATTTACAGTAAAATATTAATCAATAATAAGTTTAGATTTAATGTTTGATATTAACTTAATTTCTTTATGTTTCAAGGTATTAATCCTTCTTAAAGTGCTACATTAATTGCTGAAATTACTTTGTTCTAATTTTATTTTGAGTAAGGTATTGTAAGGGATGTTTCACTGTATAGTAATATAATATATAAAAAAGAAGGTATAATAGAGATAAATATAGTAGTATATAAGTAAAGAAATATGATTTTCAAAGAAAGGTGGCAAATAATGAAATTGTTAAAAAAAATAATAGTAGTGGTACTATTCCTTACGTTAGTTGTAGGACTATCTGGATGTACAAACCAATCACCATCAGATTCTGTAGAATTGTATCTAGAACAAGTGATAAAAGGGGATAGCGGAGAACTAACAAAATTATTACCAGAATCATTTAATCAAGATGAATTTGAAATTGAAGACCTAAATTCATATGAATCTACTCAAAAATTTATGGATATACTGAAAGAAGTAACCTATACAATAAATTCTGAGTCAATTGAAGGTAATTCAGCCAAGGTAAATGTAACGATCAATGGACCTGATATGCTAGTAGTGATAGGTGAAGTATTTCAGAAAATAATGTCAAGTAGCATATCTCAAGCTATAGAAGGTATAGAGTATACAGAAGAAGAAATGACTAAGTTATATGATGGTTTAATATTTGAAAGTCTAGAAAATGTGAAGTATACAGAGAGAACAGGAGATATAACATTATTGCAAATAGATAACAAGTGGGAAGTAGAGGAAGATATTACATTGATTAATTTATTAACAAATATAGATGAATCCATATTTGACATTGATGAATTAAAGTAAATTAAGTTTTATATAAAAATGACAATTTCTTTTTAATATTAATTTATTTATAAGGAAGTATTGTAAAAATTAAATTTGCTAAATATTAAAGTGAGTAGGGGAGACTAGAGAAAAAATAATTAATGGTTGGATATAAAATTATTCCAACCATTAATTATTTTTTTTATATGGTTGTTTAAGCTGTTACTAATTCTTTAGATTTTACAGCAGCACTACCTGCATCAGGAGCATAACCATCTGCGCCAATTTCAGCTGCATATTCAGGAGTTACAGGTGCACCACCAACGATAACTTTAAATCCAGTTAATCCACTAGCTTTAATAGTTTCTACTGCTTCTTTAAGTGCTGGCATTGTTGTTGTAAGAAGACCAGAGCATGCAACTAAAGTTACATTGTCATTTGCTTTTATTGCATCAACAAATCCATTCGCTGGTACGTCAACTCCAAGGTCAACCATGTTAAATCCTGCACTTTCAATCATCATTGATACAAGATTTTTGCCTATATCATGTAAGTCTCCTGCAACTGTGCCTATAACGCATGTACCTAATGAAGACGCGCCATCACTAGCCATAAGAGGCTTAAGAACTTCAACACCTTTTGACATCGCTTTTGCTGCTATAAGCATTTCTGGTACGAAAATTTCACCCGTTGAGAATTTGTCTCCTACGACACCCATTGAGTCGACCATAGCTTGTAGTATATCTTCTGCAGCATTTCCTTGATCTAATGCTTCCTGTACCAAACCTGGAACTAGTTTAGTTTTACCTGCTTCTACCTTAGCTTTTACTTCTGCAATCTTTGACATTTATTACTTCCTCCTTTTATATATGTTAACTTTTAATTGGTGAGCAAATGTTTTTTAGACTATTTCATCCTATAGTCCCAATACCCAGTATTATTTATTAGCAAATTTTATAGGGATAAAAAATAGACTTCACATATCTTGGGGCATATCTTTCCAAAAGAATTATTGATTTGTTGATCTTTTATCGCTAACATTAATACTACCTACTATTAAAACCGATAATAAGAGATGTATTTTTTACATAACATAATAGATTACTATTTACTTTGGGTATTGTAATCAGACCATCTTGGTTGATTTAATCGTACATTATTTTCATATTTATGTCAAACATTAATTGAAAAATATTTTATAATTACAAATTACAAAATACTGCTTATTTTAAGGTGGGAAAGTTCGATTAGCTTGCTAAGGTCCAAATTTTCCTACCTTACTTGAAATGCATCGAAGACACTTTCTTGTAAAATAAAGTGAAATTTTATTCAGTAGGGGTTTTCTTCATCCCCTACTGAATATTAGTTGAACCAATCGGGCGTTTACAGGCACTTAACACCCACTTATCTTTTTTTCATTTTGAAATGTTGAAGTGGGGTCTTAGTGCCTGTTAATGCGGGATAAATCTTATAATTATGCTAGCAATATGAAAATATATTCAAGACTCCGAGTAGTATAAATTTGCATAGTATTCTATAAAGATGAATGATTAATAGATAAATGTAGATACTACTAATGATAATATTATCAAGGAGGTGTAAATATGCCACAAAATGCAAAACAATCTATCGATCAATGTATGTCAACACTACGATCTACTACTGAAAATTTAGAACAAGCACTAAACTCTGCAGAAAAGCAAGAGAATAAAAAGAAAATTCAACAAGCTATAAGCTCAATAAGCTCTGCACAGCAACAACTATCTGAATATCAAGATTAATATCAAAATTAAATACAACATTAAAAAACACTTTACTCTGATTATAAGAGAGAGTGTTTTTTAAATATATAAATAAAAATGTTAATTATTTAACTTGTTTTGAATAACTATTTGTGCTATACTACTTTTTAATAACAGGTAAGTTATATAGGATATTCACCTAATAACAAACCATATTTTAATTTATAAACAAAGTTATCGTTCTAATTACATGAGGGTTCGTCCCGAATGAGAAGGCGAGAGAATAGATATTACACGTAGTAGGTTTACCCTACTTATAATTGTAATCACATCTTTGTGCCTTTAAGGACAAAGATTTTTTTGAGTTTAGTTTACTGGAAATGTAAGGTTTTTAGTATGAATTGTTATTATATATTTATAAGAAAGGATATTATTATGGAGTCAAGAATCGCTTTGATAGGTATTATAGTTGAAAATGAGAGATCAGTAGAAAAGATAAATGCCATTTTGCATGAGCACAGAGAATACATTGTTGGGAGAATGGGAATTCCTTACCATAAACGTGGGGTGTCTGTTATTAGTGTTGTAATCGATGCTCATAGTGATGTTATAAGTTCTCTATCTGGTAAACTAGGTATGCTTGCTCACGTTAATATTAAAACGATTTATTCGAAAATATTCCAAAATGAAAATTTATAAAGGTGGAATTTATTTATGATAGATTTAATCGACAAATTACAGAAAACAAGAGATTTAAAAAGAGATGAATTATTCTATTTATTAAGTAATTTTAATCATAACACAAGTGAGTATATTCATGAAAAGGCAAGAGAAGTTGCTCAAAGATATTTTGGGAAAAAAATATATACCCGTGGATTAATAGAATTTACTAATTATTGCAAAAATGACTGTTTTTATTGTGGCATAAGATATAGTAATAAAAACGTAGATCGATATCGATTAAGCATTGACAGTATATTAGACTGTTGTGAAAGTGGATATCATTTAGGGTTTAGAACCTTTGTATTACAAGGAGGTGAGGACTTAGAATACACAGATAATGATATAGTTAATCTAGTAAGCACTATAAAGTCTAGGTTTCCAGATTGTGCAATTACCCTTTCAATTGGAGAGAAATCGTATGATTCCTATTTAGCATATTTTAAAAGTGGCGCAGATAGATTCTTGCTTAGACATGAAACTGCCACTGCACAACACTATAAAAAATTGCATCCCCATAATTTAACATTAGATAGACGAAAACAATGTCTTCAGGATCTTAAAAGTATTGGTTATCAAGTTGGAACAGGATTTATGGTGGGCTCACCTTATCAGACTATAGAAAATCTTGTTGAAGATTTACTGTTCATTAAAGAGATAACGCCACAAATGATAGGTATTGGACCGTATATACCTCATCATGATACTCCATTTGCAAATGAAAATGCGGGTAGTTTGGAGCTTACTTTATTTCTAATAAGTGTTATAAGACTTATGAATCCAAATGCTCTTATTCCTGCCACTACATCACTTGGTACTATAGACCCAAATGGACGTGAAATGGGAATATTAGCAGGGGCAAATGTAGTCATGCCAAATCTTTCTCCCGTAAATGTACGGAAAAAATACGAATTATATGATAATAAAATTTGTACAGATGAAGAAGCTGCTGAGTGTAAAGTGTGTTTGAGTAATCGTATAAATAAGATTGGGTATGAGATTGTTGTAGACAGAGGAGATTATGTCAATATATAAGAGGGAGAGTAAATATGTATAATAAAAAATCTAAGATTGCTACTGAATTTATTGATGATGAAGAAATTTTAAAGACTATAGTATATGCAAAAGAAAATAAGAATAATAAAGAATTGATTAACGATATATTAGAGCGGGCAAAAGAATATAAAGGGATTAGTTATCAAGAAGCAGCAGTATTATTAGAATGTGAATTAGAAGAAGAAAATGAAAAGATGATATCACTTGCAAAAGAAATAAAACAGAAGTTTTATGGAAATCGTATTGTAATGTTTGCACCTTTATACCTTTCTAATTATTGTATTAATGGATGTGTATATTGCCCTTATCACCAGAAGAATAAATCTATTTCTCGTAAAAAACTCTCTCAAGAAGAAATAAGTAGAGAAGTGTCCGCATTACAGGATATGGGGCATAAACGTTTAGCGCTAGAATTAGGCGAAGACCCAATACATAATCCTATTGAATACGTTTTAGAGAGTATCGAAACAATATATGGCGTAAAACACGAAAATGGAGATATTCGTCGTGTAAATGTTAATATTGCTGCAACTACTGTAGAAAATTATCGTAAACTAAAAGATGCTGGAATTGGGACATATATTTTATTTCAAGAAACTTACAATAAAATAGTATATGAAAAAATTCATCCTACAGGTCCTAAGCATGATTACGATTATCATACAGAAGCAATGGATAGAGCAATGGAAGGTGGAATTGACGACGTAGGTATAGGCGTTTTATTTGGATTAAACACTTTCAGATACGATTTTATAGGCCTTCTTATGCACGCAGAACATTTAGAAGCGGCTAATGGTGTTGGACCACATACTATTAGTGTTCCTCGAATTTGTCCTGCAGATGATATTAAGAAAGAGGAATTTACTAATTCTATATCAGATGATATATTTGCTAAAATTGTGACTGTTATTCGAATTGCTGTTCCATACACTGGGATGATAATCTCTACTCGTGAGTCTCAGAAATCTCGTGAAAGAGCTCTAGAATTAGGTGTAACACAAATTAGTGGAGGCTCTAGTACAAGTGTTGGTGGTTATGTCGAAAAGGAAGCAGAAGACGATAATTCTGCACAATTTGATTTAAATGACAATCGAACTTTAGATGAAATTGTAAATTGGTTAGTTACATTAGGATATGTTCCTAGCTTTTGCACTGCATGCTATCGCGAGGGACGTACGGGTGATAGATTTATGAGTTTAGTAAAATCAGGACAAATCATAAACTGTTGTCAACCAAATTCTCTCGTAACCTTAAAAGAGTATTTAGAGGATTACGCTTCTAAAGAAACTAAGGTTAAAGGTGAGACAATTATTTTGAAAGAGTTACTACAAGTTGGAAGTGAAAAGGTACGAGAAGTTGCAATGAAAAATTTACTAGAAATAGAAAATGGAAAGAGAGACTTTAGATTCTAAGTATCAAAAATTATTACTCCAAAGAAAAATTAAATTAATTTGATCTTTATAAAGCACTGTATCTTAACTGAATAACAGTGCTTTTGTTTATCACGTATTTACAGGCACTAAGACTCACGGCGATCAGTAGTTATCTACTTTGATCTATTTTCTAAAAAAGGGTTCTTCGAACCCATAAATGGTAAATGATTAAGATTAATCATTCTCAAATATTACAAAAGTATCTCTTAGTCTAAGTAGTTTGTGAATGACTTGTTAGGAAATTCCATAGAGTATTACACCCAACTGAATAAGTTTCATTCTTTCGTCTCACAAGGTATATCTGTAGATTCAATCTATCTGGAAATTTGACAGGAATAATATTAGAATAAACTAATTGAGGTACATCATGTCGTGGTAGAATAGTAATTCCCTCGTTAAAATGAACCATTCTTTGTAAAAAAGATATTTCATTCGACACAAAGTTTACATTAGGAGTAAAACCATTGCTCTTACAATAAGATTTAAAGATATTTGATATCCTAAAATCGTCTGTAGGTAAAACATAGTCTTGATTTTTAAGGTGGTTAATAGTTAGACTATCAATCTGCGAAATATAATTGTTTTTATTGATGAGCATATATAAATCATCTGACAGTAACAAGGTACTTTCAAATAAATCGTCATCTACTGGACCTACAACACATCCAAGATCAGATTGGCTATCTAGGATGATATGTTCACAAATTAAATCAGGATGATCTCTTATAGTTAGTTCAATATCAGGATATAAATTTCGAAATTTTGGTAAAATGTTTGTAGATAGTTCCTGTATAAGCCCATAAGATACAACTATTGTTACTTTTCTATCAAAATTAAGTTTAGATTTTTTTATCTCATCAAAAGTCTCTACTGATTGATTTATAATATTTTTTGCTCTCTTATGTAATATAGTTCCATACTGAGTAAGTTCTAATCCTGAATATGTTCTGTTAAACAATGGTACATCTAATTCTTCTTCTAAATTTGAAATTGCTTTACTTAAAGCTTGCTGAGTTACAAAAAGGTGTTTTGCTGCTTTAGAAAAACTTTTGTCTTCTGTTATCTGTATAAAGTAAGTTAGTTGTTTTAATTCCATTTTTACCTCGCTAACGTTAAAAATATAAATAATATTAGTTGTACAACTTATATTTGTATAGATGAAAATATAGGTTGTTTGCATATTAACAAGCAATATATTAGTATTATTTTAACATAGCATTTAGAAATAAGCGCAATATATTTTAAGTTTTAATCGTTTTCATATATTTAGATCAAATAAATTGCATAGAAGGATAAATCAAAATAGGTTTTACCATCTATGCTTTCAAGTAAATTATATAAAGGGGGATATTATGGATTTCAAGTTTGATATTGAAAAAAATATGGAGAAAGTTAGATGCCTTGAAACTTTCATTGAAAAAAATAGGCAAGTACCTGGAGTATTAATTCCAGTTCTACAAGAAGCACAAGGTTTATTTGGATATTTAGCAAGAGAAGTTATGGAAATTATTGCTAGGGGACTAGATGTGCCTGTATCTAAAGTCTTTGGTGTAGCTACATATTATACTCAATTTACTTTTATGCCAAAGGGTGAAAATGATATTAGTATTTGTTTAGGAACAGCATGTTATGTAAAGGGAGCACAAGAGATACTAGAAGAGGTTCAAAATATACTAGGTATTAAAGATGGTGAAACAACTCCAGACTTAAAGTTTTCAATTACATCTACTAGATGTGTAGGAGATTGTAGTTTAGCACCTGTAGTATTAGTAAATGATGATATTTATCCAAATGTAAATAAAAAAGAAGTAAAGGATATTATCGCTAAATATAAAGTGGAGGTGGAATGTTATGATCACCTATGAAAAGCTTGTACAAATGAGCCTTGAACAAAGAGCAATTTTAGAGGAAAGGCTATTAAAAGAAGATAAAATCGAGATAAAAGATGGATTTATTGTTTTAAAAGGAGACTATTATAAAGAACAAATAAGGATTGCATTAAAGAATTGTGGAATTATTGATCCAGGTAATATAGAAGAATATATAGCATTAGACGGTTATAAGTCCTTAGCTAGGGCTTTAATAGAAGAAACTCCGATTAAGATTATAGAGCAAATAAGTGAATCAAACCTAAGAGGTAGAGGTGGAGCAGGATTCCCTACAGGTAGAAAATGGAATGAAGCTTACAAAACCCTATCAGATCAAAAATATTTTATATGTAATGCTGATGAAGGGGATCCAGGTGCATTTATGGATCGTTCAATCTTAGAAAATGATCCTCATTCCGTATTAGAAGGTATGGCAATAGGTGGATACGCTATTGGGTCAAATCAAGGATACATATACGTTAGAGCAGAATACCCCATGGCGGTAAAAAAACTTAGAATAGCCATAAAGCAAGCTAAAGAATATGGACTTTTGGGGGATAACATATTAGGTACTGGATTTAATTTCGACATAGAATTAAGGCTTGGATCTGGAGCATTTGTCTGTGGAGAAGGAACTGCTCTTATAGAATCGATTGAAGGTAAAAGAGGCATGCCAAGAAATAAAAAAGCCAGAACATCTCACAAAGGATTGTATCAACAACCAACTATTCTAAACAATGTCGAAACAATAGCATGTGTTCCAGTTATACTACAAAGAGGTACAGAGTGGTTTAAAAATATAGGTACTGAAAAATCTACTGGTACTAAAGTATTTGCACTTGTTGGAAAAGTTGAAAAAGCTGGACTTGTTGAAGTGCCAATGGGTATGCCTTTAAGAAACATTATTAATGATATAGGTGGAGGGGTACAAGATGGCAAGGCTTTAAAAGCAGTTCAGACAGGTGGTCCATCAGGTGGATGTATTCCTGTTAGTTTAATGGACACTCCTGTTGATTTCGAATCTCTTGATAAGATAGGATCAATTATTGGTTCTGGTGGAATGGTTGTAATGGATGAAAACACATGTATGGTAGATATAGCAAGGTTTTTCTTAGAGTTTACAGTAGATGAATCCTGTGGTAAATGTACACCATGTAGAGTAGGAAATAAAAGAATGCTAGAAATACTTACTATGATAACAAATGGAACTGCTGAGCTTCATCATATTGAGGATTTAAAAGAAATTGCAGAGGTTATTGCAGAGACATCTCTATGTGGTTTAGGTCAAACAGCGCCTAATCCAGTCCTTTCTACACTTAACTATTTTTATGATGAATATTTGACTCATGTTAAAGACAAAAAATGTCCTGCTGGAGTATGTCAGGCTCTTATTACGTATTCTATAGATGAAAAATGTATAGGTTGTACCAAATGTGTTAAGGTCTGCCCTACATCGTGTATTTCAGGTAACAAGAAAGAACAACATGAAATTGACCAGAATTTATGTGTCGTGTGCGGAGCCTGTTTTGAAATTTGTCCCGTAAGTGCTATTAGAAAGGGTTAGGTGATAAAATGATAAAATTGACTATAAATGATAAAGAAGTATCAGTGCCAGAGGGATCTACAATATTAGATGCTGCTAAGCAGTTAAAAATAAAAATACCAACATTATGTCATATGAGCTTATATGATATTCAATTTTTTAATCAATCTGCATCATGTAGAGTATGCGTAGTAGAACAAGAAGGAAGGAATAATCTTTTGCCTGCATGTGCTACTCCTGTATCTGAAGGAATGAAGATTAGAACAGATACTAAAAAAGCTATTAGAGCGAGAAGAACTATTGTAGAGTTACTTCTTTCTGATCATCCAAATGATTGTTTGATTTGTGCCAAAAATGGAGATTGCGAATTACAAAAGATAGCAGCAGACCTAGGAATACGAGAAATAAAGTATCCAGGTGAAATAGCTACATTCCCTACGGATAATAGTAGTAAGTCTATAGTAAGGAATATGACAAAGTGTATACTATGTAAGAGATGCGAAACTATGTGTAGTTCGATTCAAACTGTAGATGTATTAACTGAGATAGGAAGAGGTTTCGATACAGTAATGGGAGCAGCCTTTAATCTACCCATGGATGAGACTACGTGTACCTTCTGTGGTCAATGTCTAGCAGTATGTCCTACAGGTGCATTATCAGAGGTGAATAATGTATCTAAGGTTTGGGATGCCATAAATAGCGATAAAGTAGTAATTGTTCAAACCGCTCCTGCAGTTAGAGTCGCATTAGGAGAAGAATTTGGAATGGAAGTAGGTTCATTGGTAACTGGGAAGATGGTTGGTGCTCTAAGGAGAATTGGTTTTGATAGAGTATTTGATACAGATTTTGCAGCAGATCTTACGATAATTGAGGAAGCATCCGAATTAATTCATAGGATACAACATGGCGGAAAACTTCCTATGCTAACGAGTTGTTGTCCAGCATGGGTAAAATTCTTTGAACATCAATTTAGTGATATGTTAGATATTCCATCTAGCTGCAAATCACCACATGAGATGTTCGGAGCATTATCAAAAACTTATTTTGCTGAAAAGATGGGATTAAAAGCAGAAGATATAATAGTAGTATCAGTTATGCCATGTGTTGCTAAAAAATATGAAGCTGCTAGACCAGAACTAAGTGAAGGGTCAAGTAGTGATGTGGATATAGTAATCACTACAAGAGAATTAGCTTTAATGATTAAAGAGGCATCTATTGATTTTGAAAATTTAGACGATAAAGAATTTGATAATCCGCTAGGAGAGTCTACTGGAGCGTCAGTAATATTTGGAGCTACAGGTGGTGTAATAGAAGCTACACTAAGAACTGCATATGAATTTTTGACAGGAAAAACTCTTGAAAATGTTGAGTTTAGTTCTTTAAGGGGAATGCAGGGGATAAAAGAGGCTACAATTGATATTAATGGTATGTCAATTAATATCGCTGTAAGTCATGGATTAGGGAATGCAAGACACCTACTAGAAAAAATTAGGTCAGGTAAAGCAAATTATCATGCTATAGAGATTATGGCTTGTCCTGGGGGATGTATCGGTGGGGCTGGTCAGCCATTCCATCATGGGGATCTTTCCATCCTAGACAAGAGAATGAATGGACTTTATAAAGAAGATAGGGGAAAAACTCTAAGAAAATCTCATGAAAATCCTATGATAAAAAAATTATACGATGAATTCTTAGGAGAGCCATATGGAGAAAAGGCACATGAGTTACTACATACGACTTATGTTGCAAGAAAGAAAATTTAATAAAAAGGCTTGGATATATACATAAGCATTTAAATAAATAGACAAGGGTTCGTGAACAAATCACGACTCTTGTCTTTTTTAATTATTATGAAGCTATTACTATGGATTGATATAGTAAAAAAAAGTTTTACAAAGGTTATAATAATGAATTAGGTAATTGATTTTTGGTGAAGGATAGATAACTAAATACTAAGGTTATCTATCTTTTCTCGTAGGGCAAAAATGAATAATCAAGAGTAATTTATTGATGGGATTTTCGAATATTATCTCTATATTGAGTAGTTGTCATACCTTCAACTTCACGAAATAATCTAAGGAGTGTTCTAGATGCAGAAAAACCGACTAAGTTAGCTATTTTCTCTACAGAGTAGTTTGTGTTATACAAATAATCTTTTGCATAATTCAGTCTAAAGATACTTAAAGTCCTACTAAATGTCGTGCCAAAGCAAGCTTCAAAAACTCTATTAATGTGACGAGGTGAAACGTACATAGCATTTGCAACATCTCGCAGTGTTATATTGCTATTGTAATTTTTATGCATATACTTTGTTATCTCAATTGCTAAATTAACATTAGATGGAAACTCTACTCTAGATTTAGAATGTTCTGAAGTAGGCATAAGATTTCTGAAGGTTAATATAATAAATTTAAGGTAAAGACTCCTAAGTATAGATTGCCATCCAAAGCTTCTAATTATAAGTTCGTTATTGATTTGATCTATTATTGTATGACAATTATATTTATCGTCTATGATATAGTACTGGTTCGTTTTTACATTTGTCAATACCTTTTGCAGTTCAGAAATTTCTAATTCTGACCAAATATTATCATCGCAGGTAGAAATACTTTCTATAATGTCAAAAATCATAATAAAGTACTTTCTTTTAACATCAGGTTCATAAACTGTACCATGCCAAGTTCCAGGAGCTAATAAGAGTAATTGTCCGGCGGGGATGTTTATTTGACTGTCTGAAACATCTATTTTTAAATTTCCTTCAATTGGATAGTAGATTTCTAGAGAATTATGAACATGCTTAAATTCAGGAGTTTTATTATCTAGTATCTCTACATGACGAATCAATACTTCAGTGTTTAACATTGGAATCTTTAGTATATATGGTTGGTAAATATTAGTTGAATTTTCTACCATTTTTCAAACACCTCAAAGTGTAAATATTAGACCTAAGATAATGATAACACTAAAGGTACATAGGTTCAATTTAAATAATAATATAATATATTATTACAAAACATGTCGTGTATTTACGAATATACAAATTATTCAACAAATTAATTATTATGTGATTTGGATGGACTATCGTAGTTTATATATGTCCCTCTCAATCATTGTTTAAATAGTGTGTAAAATTTATAATTAATATAAGAGGTGATATTTATAAAATTCACTATTACTATATTTAATTTGACGAAAAGGCGATTAGCTACTATAATGCACTCCTTATCTATGGGAAATATACCACCAGAGGAAATTAAATCCAAGAATATGTAAAGAGATGTGTTAACTTTTTTCATGACTAAAAAAAGGAAGGAGATATATTTATGAAAGTTGTTGCAGCTATAAAAGTTGGAGACATGAAAGATAATGATATTTCTAAACGAGGTAAAGTTGGCATAATAGACATGCCAATAAATGCTTTAGGCGACGAGGATGTAAAATTAAAAGTAGCATACTGCGCTATTTGTGGATCTGATCCTCACTTGGTAGGAGGTATTTTTGGATGGGAAGCGCCATTCGGTTTGGGACATGAAGTATCAGGTGTTATAGTAGAATTGGGAGAGAAAGCGACTAAAAAAGGGTTGAAAGTTGGCGATAGGGTAGCTGGTAATTTTCTAAAATTCTGTGGCACCTGTTATTACTGCCAAAACGGTCAACAACAATTTTGCGAATATGCTAATGAATCTAATCGTCCAGGAATGAGTGAATATATTGTGTGGCACGAATCACAAATTTATAAATTGCCTGATGATGTATCACTAAAAGAGGGGTGTTTATTAGAGCCTATATCTATAGCGGTACGTATGATGGATAAAATTAGTCCCAAATTTGGCGGACGTGTCCTCATTTCAGGTGGTGGACCTATTGGACTTCTAGGTTTGCAAGCCGTGAAAATGTATGGTGCAACTTCACTTACAATAAGTGAACCTATTGCTGAGAGAAGAGATTTAGCTATAAAATATGGTGCAGATTACGCAATTGATCCAATTACACAAGATATTGAAAAAGAGTCAATGAAAATTACAAATGGTAGAGGATACGATACAGTTGTTGATTGTTCAGGCTCTGTAAGAGCAGTAGGTGTACTGCCTAAAATCACAGCAAGAGGTGGTACATTACTGTATGGTGCAATGTATCCAAATGATTATGAAATGCCATTTAACCTATATAAATATTGTTATATGAATGAATTAACTGTATCAGGATATTATGTAGCACCTTATGCTTTTCCAAGAGCAATACAAATGCTGACTAAAATGGATTTAAGTGATCTTACAACTAAAATTTATAATATAGAGGATGCAGATGAAGCTTTTAAAGCACAACTTACTGGTAAATACCCTAAAATACTAATTAAGTGTAATAAAGATTTAGAATAGATATAAGGAAGGTGCAAATATTATGAGTGAAATTAAACTAGAGAGAGTAAAAGAGCTAGATGACAAGTGTTTAAAAATAAGAAAAGATTTATTAAACTTTATCTATCAAATCGGTATGGGTCATTTAGGTGGAGAGTTATCTATGGTTGAAATAGCAGTAGCTCTATACTATGAGTATATGAACTTTGATCCTAAAAATATAGAAATGGTAGATAGAGATAGATTGGTTTTAAGTAAGGCACATTGTAGTGAAACATTGTATACTATTTATTCAGATTTAGGCATATACACAATGGACTATATGGTTGAACATTTTGAGTCATTACATACAGCAAAATTTGGTATGCACTGTAACAGAAAATACTGTGAACCAATTGAAGTCTCAACAGGTTCATTAGGACATGGACTTCCAGTGGCTGTTGGTATGGCACTAGCTGCGAGAAAACAGAAAGCACCTTGGAGAACCTTTGTTATAACAGGTGATGGGGAGCTAGATGAAGGAACAAACTGGGAAGCTATTATGGCAGCTGGTCATTTTCAACTGGGAAATTTGGTAGCTATAGTTGATAAAAACCAAGTTCAAATGACTGGTACAACAGAAAATGTTATGAGTCTAGATCCCTTAGCGCCAAAGTTCGAAGCATTTGGATGGGAAGTAATTGAAATAGAAGATGGTAATGATATGCTTCAAGTGTGTGAAGCATTTAAAAAAATAGGTCCCGCTGAACCTACACTAAGGCAGAAACCTATCTTCATAATTGCCAATACTGTTAAGGGTAAAGGTGTAGATTTTATGGAAGGCAATCCAAAATGGCATGGCGGTGGCATTGCAAAAAAACAACTTGATGAAGCATTACAACAAGTCGAGAAGAATAGGATGGTGAGATAATATGGCAGTACAAACAACTTTTGATTTTGATCAGATGTTATCTAGTGCAAAAGAAGCATATGGAGAAGAATTATTAAAAATGGCTGAAGAAGGTTTTGATTTCGTTTTTACATATAGTGATAATGTTGCACCTTCTACTGCAGCAGGTAAATTAACTCAAAATTATCCTGAGCGGTGCTTTAACTTTGGAATTGCAGAACCAAATCAGGTTGGTGCATCTGCAGGGCTTGCTTTAGCTGGAGAAATTGTTTTTGCACAAGTATTTGGACCATTTTTACCACTTCGTGCTGCAGACCAGATTCATACAGATATTGCCTACAATGATGTGAATGTACGACTAATAGGAACTCATTCTGGTGTGACAGCTGGTGGCGGACCTACACATAATGATATTGCTGACTTAGCACTTTATCGTGCTATACCAAATTTAACAGTTGTAGTTCCAGCAGACGCAGGGCAATGTCGCA
Source organism: Alkalibaculum sporogenes (assembly GCF_009362815.1). Classification (GTDB taxonomy): domain Bacteria; phylum Bacillota; class Clostridia; order Eubacteriales; family Alkalibacteraceae; genus Alkalibaculum_A; species Alkalibaculum_A sporogenes. Next base: position 183,998 of record NZ_WHNX01000002.1, read on the forward strand.
AGATAATACGTGCTTCTATGGAATATGATGGTCCTATGATTATTCGTATTGACCGTGCAGGTTCTCCTAATGTTTACGCTGACGACAATTATGAATTCACAATTGGAAAAGCTATAGAGACTATTGAAGGAACAGATGTTACAATTATTTCAACAGGTTCATGTATCTATGAGTGTATGATGGCATCTAAGGAATTACAAAAAGATGGTCTAAGCGTTGGAGTAATAGATATGCATACGATAAAACCATTAGATAAAAATGCTATCGTGAAATATTCTAACAAAACAGGAGTTGTCGTAACTGTAGAAGATCATTCTATAAATGGCGGGTTAGGTGGTGCAGTTGCAGAGACTCTTTGCGAAGCAGGATTCTGTGGGAAATTTAAACGAATAGGAATGCCAGACGAATTTGCAGTATTAGGTGATCCTGATGAAGTATATAAATATTATGGTGTAGAAAGAGTTGGTATTGCAAAAACCATCAGAAAAATGATGAGCAAATAGGGGGAGGAGAGCGAATTGACAGATATATTCGATAATTTTACATTAGATTACTTTAGTCTTAAGGGAAAAGTAGCAATTGTAACTGGTGCAAATCAAGGTTTGGGAATGGCCTATGCTGTTGCATTTGCAAAAGCAGGAGCAGACTTGTTTATACCACATTTTACAAGTGATATTACGGAAATAAGAGAACTGATTGAAAAAGAAGGAAGAAAGGTTGTCTTTCTCCAAGGTGATTTAACACAAAAGTCACACCGTAAAGAAGTAGTGGATACTTGTATGAAAGAGTACGGAAAAATAGATATCCTCGTCAATAATGCAGGTGTAAGTAAATTTGCTGATTTTGAATATTATCCCGACGAGGCTTATGATGCTTGTATAGAACTTGATTTAAATGTGGCATACTATTTGTCCCATGAAATTGGGAAAATAATGATTAAACAAAAAAGCGGTAAAATTATTAACATCGGTTCTGCATTATCTTATACTGCTGATAAGAGTTGTCCTCCATATGTTATTGCAAAACACGGCATTATTGGCTTAACTCGATCTTTCAGCAATGAATTGGGTCAATACAATATTCAAAGCAATGCGATTTCTCCAGGATTTTTAGCAACAGAAGTAAATGCTGAACTAAGGAAAGATCCTTTATTTTATAAAAAGATAACAGATAGAATCCCAGCAGGGCGATGGGGAGAGATGGAAGATTTAATGGGTACAATTATATTTTTAGCAAGCAAAGCATCTGATTATATAAATGGCTGGAGTATAAGTGTAGATGGAGGATTTACTACTACACTTTGATAGTAAACTAGTTTGTATCATATTATAAAAACGGAAGTAAAAATACGTTGATTACAAGTTAAAACTTTAATCAACGTATTTTTACTTAATGAAATACTTAAGGCTAATTTGTTATAAATTTGCGAAATTTGAAGAAGGTGAAATTGGATGAGAATTGGAATTTTAACAAGTGGAGGAGATGCTCCAGGCATGAATGCAGCGATTAGTGCAGTAGTTAAATCCGCAGAGCACAATAACATAGAAGTTTTAGGAATAAAATACGGATTTCAAGGTTTAGTAAAAGAAGAAGTTATTTCTTTAAATTGTTTCGACGTCGATGGTATATCCCAAAGAGGTGGTACAATACTAAAAACTGCAAGATGCCAGGAATTTATTAAAGAAGATGGAAAACAAAAGGCAATTAACACATTAAAAAAATACAGAATCAACGGTCTAATTGTTATAGGTGGAAATGGTTCTTTTGAAGGAGCTAAAGAGCTTGCTAAGTCAGGTATAAAGGTGGTTGGTATACCTGGAACAATCGATAATGACTTAGCTTATACAGACTTTTGTATAGGTTTTGATACGACTTTAAACACAGTTTTAGAGTGTATTGGAAAGATAAAGGATTCAGATTCATCACATGAAAAGACTACAATTGTCGAAGTAATGGGAAGGTACTGTGGCGATTTAGCTCTATACGCTGGTTTAGCAGGAGGAGGAGAGATAATTGCTACTCCTGAAAAGAAGCTAAGTTATGACATTATTTGCAAAAGGTTAAAGGAAAATGTTGATAAGGGAAAAAAGGATAATGTTATTATTATTACAGAAAAGATGTATGATATTGAAGATCTAAAAGAATACATTGAGGTCAACCTGAGAATAAGTTTAAGAAGCACAGTTTTGGGATTTGTTCAAAGGGGAGGTAACCCATCAGGTTTTGATAGAGTATTAGCTACTAAAATGGGTGTTAGAGCTGTTGAGTTATTGAGAGATGGAATTGATAGAAGATTTGTGGGGATTAAAGAAAATAAAATTATCGATATAAATTTTAACGAAATAAATTACCAGAACATAAGTAGACAAAAGGAATATGATTATTTAGATCAGATATTATAAACTTACAAATAAAAATATTATGGGTATCTGTTAGAGTTAGTTATACTAGATTAAATGTACAATAATAATTAAAATCATTATACAAAGTATTGTATAATAAACTTAATATAATTGCACAGGAGGATTAATATGAAAAAATATATACTCGCATTAGATCAAGGGACTACGAGTTCAAGAGCAATTTTATTTAATAGAGAGGGTAATATTATTGGCACTTCTCAAAGCGAGTTTACACAAATTTATCCTAAATCTGGTTGGGTAGAACATGATGCCATGGAAATATGGGGAACACAAAGCGGGGCAGCAAGGCAAGTATTAGACACAATAGGAATAAAAACTAATGAAATAGCAGCTATTGGAATTACTAATCAAAGGGAAACTACCATAATATGGGATAGATACACAGGTCGTCCAATTTATAATGCTATCGTATGGCAATGTAGGCGAACAGCAGATATATGTGAGGAATTAATTGAAAAAGGTTGGCAAGAAATAATCACTAAAAAAACTGGGCTTATTATTGACGCATATTTTTCAGCTACAAAAATAAAATGGATATTAGACAATGTAAAAGATGCTAGAGTAAAAGCTGAAAGAGGTGATTTGTGTTTTGGTACAGTAGATTCATGGCTAATTTGGAATTTGACCCGGGGAAAAGTGCATGTTACAGATTATTCCAATGCGTCGAGAACAATGCTTTACAATATTAATGAATTAAAGTGGGACGAAGAAATACTAGCTGAACTGGATATACCTATAAGTATGTTGCCAGAGGTAAAACCATCAAGTCATATATATGGATATACAGATCCTGAAACTTTTGATGGTGTTCAGATACCAATAAGTGGAGATGCAGGGGATCAACATGCAGCTTTATTTGGTCAAGGATGTTTTGAACCTGGAATGGCTAAAAATACATATGGAACAGGGTGTTTTATGTTAATGAATACTGGTGAAAAACCTGTAAAATCAAATAATGGACTCATAACAACTATTGCGTGGGGGATAAACAACAAAGTTGAATATGCTTTAGAGGGTAGTATTTTTAATGCAGGCTCTTCTATTCAATGGTTAAGAGATGAATTAAAATTGATATACGATGCAGCTCAATCTGAATATTATGCAAATCTTGTAGAGGACACAAATGGTGTTTATATGGTGCCAGCTTTTACAGGATTAGGTGCTCCATACTGGGATATGTATGCAAGAGGGGCTATTTTAGGTTTAACTAGAGGTTCTAAAAGAGAACATATTGTAAGAGCTACGTTAGAATCTATTGCATATCAAGTTAAAGATGTATTGCAAGCAATGGAAGAAGACTCAGGTATAAAATTAAAAGATTTAAATGTTGATGGAGGAGCATCAGCAAATAATTTTTTGATGAAGTTTCAAGCAGATATACTTGGTGTTCCGGTGAATAGACCAAAAGTTCTTGAAACAACAGCATTAGGAGCAGCATACTTGGCAGGACTTGCTGTAGGATTCTGGAATGATCAAGGAGAAATTAGTAATAAGTCTAGTATCGAAACTACATTTATAGATTGTATGGATGAAGAAAAAAGAGAAAAACTCTATGCTGGATGGTTAAATGCTGTTAAAAAAGCTATGGAGTAGATGATTCAAAATAAAATATTAAGTTTCATACAAGTTTGAACACCATAGGGAATTTGTCTAGGAAAGAAGTAATAATAACAAACAAAAAATTAACTATGCATAAGAATCTATAGCAAAATACTGGTATGAATGTTATAATTGAAGCTAAATTATAATTATTTCACAGATATATATTTAAAATTAAAATAAGAAAGAACTAAGCAGCTTGAATCGCCCTAGCTGCTTTGTAATAATAGGAGTTGGTAGGTATTTTTGGAAAAAAAGCAAGTAGTACTTTATGGACAAAGAATTTTATTTTATTTAGTGGCCTAAATTTATTTTTAAATTTAGGAGTTCAGTTTTTAATACCGATTTTACCTTTATATGCTATAAGTGTATTAGGTGCTAGTGAATCTCAAGTAGGATATTTGTTAGGTCTATATTCTTTTGCTGCATTAGCTGCAAGACCATTTGCAGGATACGCATATGATCATTTTGGAAGAAAAAAACCTTTCGTTATTGCTTTAATTGCATTTTCAATATTGTCATTTCTTTATAATTTTACAGCTACATTTATTCTTTTAGTTATTCTCAGAGTTATACATGGATTGGCATTTAGCTTTACTACTACTGGAACAGGTGCTATCGTTGGTGATATTGTACCTTCTGAGAGAAGAGGAGAAGGAATTGGCTATTTTGGAATGACAAATACCTTAGCTATGGCTTTGGGACCTGCAATCGCTTTATCGATTATGGGAAATAATAATTATTGGATATTATTTGCACTTTCAGGTTTTTTAGCTATATCAGCTTTTTTGATGTCTAACTTTGTACACTTTCCTAAAATCGAATTGTCATCTAAACCATTTAATATAAAGACAATTTTTGAGAAAAAAGTATTTTCTGTTGTACTTGTTGTTCTCATGTTTGGTGTAATTAACGGTGGTGTATTATCTTTTATAATAATCTACAGTCAAGATATTGGAATAATTAATGGAGGGCTTTTCTTTTTAATTAATTCTATTGGAGTTATAACTATAAGGCTCTTTACAGGTAAGATAATGGATATACATGGTCCGAGACCTATGATTATTTTTGGATTTATTATACAAAGTATAGGGCTTGTTTTATTATCAGCAGCAAATGGTATATTTCTTTTTTTAACTGCAGCTGTTCTTTTAGGAGTTGCTAATGGAACTTTAATGCCAACCCTACAAACAATGGTCATGAATATGGTAGAATCTAATAAAAGAGGAGTAGCAAATGCAACTTTTTTTGCAGCAATGGATATTGGTGTAGGTGGTGGTTCTATTCTATTAGGTTTGATAGCTGAATTAGCATCTTTTAAAATTATGTATCTATTTTGTGCAGTTTATCTTGTGATACCTTTGATATACTTCCTTAGCTATGTTTCGAAAGACTATGAGAGGAAAATAGTTGAAATTGATACTACAATCATTAATGAAAAGTTTAAGTAGGTAGATATTGTATATTTATCATCATCAACAACTTGTTAGCATAATAAAAAAAATCATACTAATTATGAGTAAAAACAAGCATGAATAGCCTTTAGGCTATTCATGCTTGTTTTATAAGTTTAAGTTTTTTTAGTGGGGTAATTTAATTACATATTGAGAGTATTTTTTTATAATACGCATAAATACAATTATCTTAATGATTCTTTTCCGGCTTCTATTCCGCCAATTCTACCCGAGTTTAATCCCCATCCTAATGCTACACCGTCTAGTTCGGGATAAGCAACTCCATCTAAGACTGCACCAATAGAATCTACACCTACTGCATATAATCCTTTAATTGGTTTTCCATCAGCGGTTAATGCTTGCATATTTTCGTCTATTCTTAATCCACCAAGGCTGCTATATGCTAATGGTACTGCCTTGATAGCATAATAAGGACCTGTATCTCCTAGATGATCCATATATTGACTTGGTTTGTTGAAATAAGTATCTACACCATTAGTAGCCATTTCATTGTATCTTTCGACATTCCTTACAAAAGTAGCTGGATCCATATCTGTTGCTTTTGCTAGATCTTCAAGTGTATCACCTTTGAATATAATGCCAATTTCTTCTCCTGCTTCAAATACTGCTTCAATGTTTTCCATTTTATAGTCTGGAGTAAGGGGTTGTAAGAAGAAGTTAGCTCCTGGAGGATAAGTATCCATTCCAGTACCAGCTAAACCATCGGCTTTTAGGGCATTTAATTGTTTTTGAGATACAATAGTATAATTATATTGTCCAGCTGCTAAAGCGTAGTTTGTACTAGCATTCATAGAGCCTGATTTACCATTTTCATCCATAAATCTTTCTCCTCTTGGATTAACCTTAAGAAGTGTAGGTGTAACTGAAAGTGTATAAGGTATTGAAGTATCATATATATTAAAACCTTCTATTCTTTTTCTACCAGCAATATCTGTTAAATGGGCAGCTACACCACCAACATTCCATTCTACTGATCCAGCTTCTACTCCCATTTTAAAACCTTCTCCTATATTTTGTGATAAACCAAAAATTTCATAAGAGCTTCCATTGTTGTATTTAGCCATTAGCTCTTTGTTACCAAGCATTCCGCCAGTAGCAATAATAACTGATTTTGCATTAACTATAATTTTTGCACCATCATATCTTTCTGCATTGACTCCCACGACTTCACCGTCACTATTTAGAATCAAAGATTGACCTGTTGTTTCATATAATACATTATCTACATCAGATACAAGTGATGTAAAAGAATTTGCTACTCCCATGCTACCTAGGGCATCATCTGCATAGTCGACATTCCAGTGTTGTCCCCATGGAGATAGTGACCAATTAAAACCTTTTGTCTCTAGCCAATCTACTGTGCTACCTGTTGTTTGAAAAAATCTTCTAAGTATTCCACCGTTTGAATACCAGTGGTTTTGTCTCATCCATTCTTCAAAAAGTTCATCCTCATCCATTACTTCTACACCATTTGCTTCTTGGATTTTTGCACCTAGAGTAAGTGGAGAACTTGATAGTGCGCCAGTACCACCAACTCGACCTGATTTTTCAATCAATATTACCTTGGCTCCTTCTTCTTTCGCACTAGCTGCAGCTGAAGATCCTGAAGTTCCACCACCTATAACTACAACATCAGCATCATAAACAATTTCTTCTGTACTTTTTTCTATAGGTCTATTAAGTGCTGCTGGATTTCCGCCAGCTTGTTCTATAGCGTCGCTCATAGCCAATAGAAAACCATTACTAGATGCTGTAGCACCTGCTATTGAATCAACAGCTAAAGATTGAGATTCAACTATTCTATCAGGTAATCTATCTGAAACGGTTTTTAATATTTGGTCTGTATCCCTTAGCATAGATATAGGATATTTTGCTGCCCAAAATTCTCTATCAATCATTTCATTTTCTTGTGGAATATTATCTGTTAATTCAATCGAAATAATTTCATTTTGAGATACTTCCACAGTTACTTCAAGTGTTCCAGCATATCCTTTTGCTTGTCCAACATATGTACCTGGTGTCATACTAAGTTCTGGTAAATCTACATTAGACGCCCCTTTAGATTGATCTATGGCAGATTGAGCAGCTTCTTTAATTGCATTACTGGTTACAGTAGCTCCAGATGTTGCATCTACATCAGCTGAGTTTGCTTCTATAATCGCATCAGGAAGTTGTTCTATAGCGTTACTACCTATACCAGCAGTTTCATTATCTCCTTTTGCATCTACTGAAATGATTTTATCATTCTCAATTATAATTGTTACTTCTACATCACCACCATAGCCTCTAGCTACGCCAGTAAAAGTACCATTCTTACCTGAATCTTGACTACACCCAGTTATTATACCCAGTGCTATAGTTATAGCTAAAAGGCATGTTATACTTTTTTTTGCTTTCTTCATTTATAATCCCCCTTATAATATATTTAAGTGACCGAAAACCAATGACTATTGGTCACTTAATAAGATAATAACTGATAGTTAATCTTATGTCAATAATAATAAACATATTTTTCACAAAAGAGAACAATTGTCTTTTCTATGAATTAATTAATAAATTATTATACAAAATCAATTAGGTTAATAGATCATAATCAATATAGCATAATAGAGGGTGGAGTACGGATTTTTGTATATTAATCAAAAATATTGACACCATTAAATAAAGATATTATACTAACCATATATTAAATTGAGTCTTTATAATTTTATGTACTAAAAAAGAGATATACTTAATTATAAAAAGTAATAATTACATAATGTATTAGGTTCAGCACTGTAATTTAGCTGATTTTTATAATAGAAGAAGGTGAATTAATGGCTAAAAAGCAAACATTAAGAGATGTACAAGCTCAAGAGACATACAATAAACTTTTAGATATGTCTATGCATTTAATGAAAAAATACGATTATACAAAAGTAACGATAAGTCAAATATGTGATGCTTGTGGTTACGCTAAGGGAACTTTTTATAATCACTTTAATAGTAAAATAGATATGTTATTTGAAATATCAATACAACAAAATATCAAGGTATCAAAGTTATTTGTATATGATAAAGACAAGAGTGCATCGGAGTGTTATTTAGAATTTGTGAATTCATATTTAAAGTTTGTTAAAATAAACGGAAATATTTTCTCTAAAAACATTGTTATGATGTTATTATCTGAGTCAATGACAGGCGAAAAAATAGGGCTAAGTATACAAAAGGACTATATCCTATATTTGTTAGATAGAGGGAAAAATGAAGGTGAGTTTTCTAAAGAGACGAGTCTTGAAGAATTATATAATTTATGGAGAGCTACAATAATTGGTGTTTTTGCATTATGGGGTATAGAAGGAGAAAGATACGATGTTGTTAAAGACGGATACAATACTTTAGCAAATTTAATAAAGGTTATAACCTAGTATTAGAATTTTATATTAATCAATCAAACACATTATCTATAAAAAAGAAGTTACTCGTGATTTAATTTACATATAGAAGCAGTAAAAATTTTTACAAAACACGAACGAAAGTTTAAAAGCTCTCGTTCGTTTTTTGAATCAGCCTCCTACAGGCATAACTCTAGCATTTATAATATCTCCATCCTTTACTTTCTCGATATATATTTCGGAAGGTGATATTAATTTATTATTTTTAGTTATAAGTAAAGCATTGTGGCTATTTAGGACTTTTCTATCTTTCATAATTTGAATAAATTGGGAAATGGTTACATTATCAATATACTCAAACTCTTGGTTATTAAATATTATCATTGAACTTTATCAATTCCTGAAAGTAGAGATTGTGGAATATCAAATTTTCTTCCAGTAGATGGTAAAGGCTCATTCCGAAAGAACTCTGGAATTACGTTGTCTTCAGGCTTCCAACCAGCTTTTTCGTTAAATTCTTTTTCTAATAATAGATTTTTATCAGCTGCAGCAAAAAGATCACCTGCATTCAACTCAGTATCGTACATTGCATTATAGAGCAGTGCAACCTTATCTAATTGACCACCAAGTGTTGCCATTGCCATCATACAAGTCATGCTATCAGCAATTGCAAAAATATGTTGCATGGTGTCTGATGTAGCAACTGCTGCTTCAATATCTGTAGGATCATCAGGACCTAATGTAATACCTGCAGTATGATCAGCCCCCATAGAAGTAGTAGCATATGTAAAACCTGTGCCTATTGAGCCTCGAGGATCATAACCAGGGATTGCTTGACCTTTGCATGTAGGTATTCTATTGCTATTATAGTGTTTTCCAACTATTTCAGTTCCTTGACCTAATAAATTGCCAAGATCAGTGCCTTCTCCCATTTGTTTACATAAGTCTAGAGCAGCATGAGTATCTCCCCAAGGAATAACTCCAGCGTCCATACAGACACCAATAGTTGCACCTGTCTCAATTGTATCTAATCCAATATCGTCACAATATCTGTCAATTTTAGCAATAGTCTCATAATCGTAAATATCACAGTTAGGACCACATAGTGCTATTGTTTCATATTCGAAACCACCGGTAAGGAAATTGCCTTGGTCATCGTTTACTATATTTGAGCATTTTATGAGGCAACCTGCTTGACAAGGGTGTTGATTTTTACCATTTTTATTTACAAAAGACATAAATTTATCAGACTTTAAATTATCAATTTTATCAGAAATTTCTCCTGTAAAGTTATGAGTTGGTATAATACCAGCAGGTCCAACAAAATCAATTGTAGATGCGGTTCCTACTAATGAGAAAGGACTTGTTTTAGATGATTCTATCACGGACTGGTTAAGTTCTTTCCTTAGTCTCATAAAAGTCTCTTTGTCAGCGTAAGGATACTCAGTTTTTGCTTTGGCCTTCTGAATGACTATACCTTTAATACGTTTAGAACCAAGTACTGAACCTAAGCCACCTCTACCAGCAGCACGACAAGGGTAATTTGTACCAAACTCAGTAACTTGAAGTGAAGAGTTTTTATATAGCCTTTCTCCTGCATTTCCAATAGAAATAACAGACACCTTCTCACCATATAGTTTTTGCATATTTTCAACAAATTCATAATTATTCATGCCCTCATATGTTGAAGCATCTTCCAAACTTATATTTCCATCTGCATTGATGAATAACATATAAAGAGAGTTACTATTTTCAGGTTTATTTTCGATAATAATAGATCTAATATTATGCTCAGCAAAAGCTGCTGCAGCATTACCACCAACATTAGATTCTTTAATTCCCCCAGTTAAAGGACTCTTCGCTCCAACTGATAACCTGTTAGCACATACTAAACCAGTCCCTGCGAATAAACTAGTACAAAAAATAATTTTTGAATCTTCACCTAATGGATCGCAAGTTGGGTCAACCTCGTCATGGAGAAACTGAGCTATTAAACCTCGTCCACCTAGACCGACATATGTTTTATTATAATCCTCAGTTGTAATAGTTTTACTTTTCGAATTAATTCTTACTGTTTTCCACATGTAACTTAACTCCTTTGATTTATTATAGTTTACATTATGTCATATACTTTATAATTGTATGTTATTATATAATATTATAATTTTATATAATAAATAACAAGTACTAAATTTAGAAGTCAGAAGTATTAACATTTACATACGTTGTTGAAAATAGTATATTGTATTGTAATAATGATAAAGTATTCACTTTATTAATATTGTTAATTATTGTGTGTTTAAAAAACGAAAAGTTTGGATAAATAATAATAGGTGATTAAATGAAAGAAGCTATGTTTTATGATAAGAACGGTAAGATAATTCTTTGTAATCTATGTCCACATCATTGCAAACTAAAAAATGGTCAGACGGGAAGATGTGGTGTACGCAAGGTTCTACATGATAAGTTGTATAGTCTAAATTATGGAGAAATCTCTGTTATTAATGTTGATCCTATAGAAAAAAAACCTATTGTCAACTGGATGAAAGGGAGTAAAATACTTTCTATTGGTAGTTTTGGTTGTAACCTACATTGTGGCTTTTGCCAAAATTATGAGATTAGTTTAGAAACTCCACTTACAGTACAGATGAAACCATCTGAAATTGTAGACAGAGCTATAGATAGTGGAGTACCTTCAATTGCATACACTTATAATGAACCTACAGTATTTTATGAGATGATGTATGATGTCGCTAAGTTAGCAAGAAGACAAGGAATAAAAAATGTCATGGTAACTAATGGTTTTATAGATGAGAAACCGCTTATGGATATTATAGAATATATAGACGCTATTAATATTGATCTAAAGACCTATAATGATGATTTATATAAACAACTAGGTGGTAGAACTTTAAATGATATTCTTAAAACAATTGAGATTGCATCAAAGAGATGTTATGTAGAAATTTCGTTGCTGATAGTTCCAGGAATTAGCGATCAGTTAAATGAAATGGAAGAATTATTTAAGAAATTATACCTAATCAATAAAGAGTTTGTATTGCATATATCTAGATACTTTCCTGTATATAGATATGACGATCCTCCCACTGATATAGGTATAATGACAGAAATTCGAGAAAAAGCACTCAAGTATTTTAAAAATGTATATTTAGGAAATGTGAGGTAAGATAATGTTAAATTTTAATGTAGTGTTTATGCCACATCCACCAGTAATCATTCCAGAAATAGGCGATGGTAAAGAGAGCAGTTGTAAAGATACTATTCTTGGTATGGATAGATTAGGGCAGTTAGTTGGTAAATTAAAACCACAAACTATTATTTTCGTAACACCTCATGGTAACAGTTTTAATAATGGAACATGTATATTAAACAAACAAAATATAAATGGAGATTTTTCGGCTTATGGATCTCCACAAGTTGTATTCAAAAAGCAAACGAATGTTAAACTGGCAAACGATATCTTCAATATGTTCGAAAAAAGTGACTTTGTATCTATTCTATTAGATGAAGAATTGGCAAAAAATTATTGCGTAGATATTACACTAGATAATGGTGTAATGGTTCCAATGTATTTTATAGATAAATACCACTCAAATTACGACATAGTTCATATAACACCAGGATTTACGTCTTTAAAAGAAAATTACTGTTTAGGTCAAAAGATTCAAGAAGTTATTAAAGAAAGAAATGAATCAGTACTAATTGTATGTAGTGGAGATTTGTCTCATGCACTAAAAAATGAAGGACCTTATGATTTTCATCCTTCTGGACCAGCCTTTGATTTAATGGTTAAAAAAGCTATTATTGATAAAAATCCTTTATCCTTAATAACTTTAGATAAAAAATTTTTAGAAGAAGCAGGTCAATGTGGAATTAGATCTTTTTTAATGGGATTCGGGTTTTTAGATGCAATAGCATATGATTCTAAAATTTTTAGTTATGAAGGACCTTTTGGAGTTGGATATCTGACAGGCTATTTAAGTAGCAATGATGGTTTAAAAGAGTTGTCACTATTGCCTGATCTACTTAACTTAAGTATGAATATTTATAGAGAAAAAATTTATAATGAAGATGACTATATAAAATTAGCTCGTTTGAGTATAGAAAATTACGTAAATAGTGAACGAAAACTTGATTTAGAGACGGTTAGAAATGAATTTTCTAAAGATTTCATTAAAGAAACTCAAAGTAAAAAAGCGGGAGTATTTGTCTCTATTTACAAACACGATGAATTAAGAGGTTGCATTGGAACTATTTCACCAGTTCAGGACGATATAGCAGAAGAGATTATATATAATAGTATTAGTGCTTGTAATGATGATCCTAGATTTGATAGTGTTGAATCTAATGAGTTGTTGGAGTTAGATATTAAAGTAGATATTTTAATGGAACCAGAAATGATTTATTCAAAAGAAGAATTAGATATTATAAAGTACGGTGTAATTGTCGAGAAGGGGTCGAGGAGAGGTTTATTATTACCTAACTTAGAGGGAATAGATACTGTAGAAGAGCAAGTGCAGATAGCTATGAACAAAGCTGGTATAATCAATGAATTAGGAATGAAACTCTATAGATTCAGAGTAAATAGGCATGAGAGATTATATCATTAAATCCCAGAATCATTAAGACAATTATACTTCAATAAATTTATAACCCTTACAACTGATATGCTCCCCTTTAAGGTAGACAGAATATTAAAAATCTGTTTTCTTTAAGGGGAGCTTTTAGTGTCTAATAGATCTTATTGTAGTCAGTTAAAGTAAGAGTGCTATTAGTCACTTTTGTAGCTATTGACAAATTTCACAATATGTATGAAACTGATAATAAAGAATTTTGATATAAACACTAACAGAAGAATAAATTGGGGGTGAGATTATGAGGATTTTACATACAGCGGATTGGCATTTAGGAAAGCATTTAGAAGGTTACAGTAGGATGGATGAGCAGGAAGCCTTTTTAAATGATTTTGTAGAAATAGTAAGAGAAAATCAGATTGATATAATACTTATAGCTGGGGATGTATATGATACAAGTAACCCACCTGCTAGAGCAGAAAGGTTGTTTTACGATACCCTTAAAAATATCTCAGCTAATGGAGAAAGATTGATTCTAATTATTGCTGGGAATCATGACAATCCTGAAAGATTAGTGGCTGCAGGTCCATTAGCAAGGGATCATGGAATTATCATGGTAGGGACGCCAAAAACTGTTGTAGATACTGGAAACTACGGGCAACACAAAGTAGTAAATTCTTCAGAAGGAATGGTAGAAGTAGAAATCAATGGAGAGAATGCAGTAATACTTACATTAGCTTATCCAAGTGAGAAGCGGTTAAATGAAGTGCTCTATAGAGAGGCAACTACTGAAGAAGATAGACTTAGCAGCTACACCCTGCGTATTCAAGAGTTCTTTCGACAATTAGAACATTATTATAGAGACGATACAATTAACTTAGTAGTAAGCCATTTATTTGCTATGGGAAGTGAGACAGTAGGCTCTGAAAGAAATATTCAACTGGGTGGTAGCTATATTGTAGATGGTAGTAGCTTCCCTCAAAAAGCACAATATATTGCTCTGGGGCATATACATAAACCTCAAATAGTTCCAGGTACTTTGAAAAAAGCTCGTTACTCTGGCTCTCCTATTCACTATAGTAAAAAAGAAATTCATTATCCTAAAATGTGTAATGTAATAGACTTAGTGCCTGGTGGAGAACTGAATATAGAAGAAATAGACTTTAAAGTTTATAAACCTATAGAAGTATGGAAATGTACAAGTATACAACATGCTATAGAACTTTGTGAGAAAAATAAAGGTAGAAATTGCTGGACCTACTTAGAGATTGAAACCGACAGGTATATTAAAGAAGATGAAATAAAGATTATGAAAAGTTATAAAGATGATATTATAGAAATTCTCCCAATAATTAATACTGTAGATGATTGTTTTGACACATTAGAAAATTTAACTGAAAAGCCTTTCGAAGAAATATTTAGAGAATTTTATTTTAGAGAGAGAAAAGTAGAACCACAAGAAGAATTAGTACAGCTATTAATGGATGTAGTAAAGGAGGAGTATATTGAAACCGCTGAAGCTCAAGCTTAAAGGATTAAATAGTTTTATAGAAGAACAGACTATAGATTTTGAAAAACTAACTCAAAAGGGTCTTTTTGGAATATTTGGACCTACTGGAAGCGGAAAATCTACTATACTAGATGGCATTACTCTTTGTTTATATGGCGAAGTGTCGAGAAAAAGCTCTGATTACATAAATACTAATGTAGAATTATTACAAGTAAGCTTTGAATTTCAAATTTCTAATACTGAAATTAAAAAGTATAGAGTACATAGAGAGTTTAAACGAGATAAATTAGGTAATATTAGAACCAAGTTAGCTAGAATATTAGATATTACTAGTGGAGAAGAAATTGTATTAGAAGAAAGTGTTAGACAGGTGACAGTAAAATGCGAAGAAATTATTGGGTTAAATCTAGATGATTTTACAAGAACAGTTGTACTTCCACAAGGTAGATTTAGTGAATTCCTCAAGCTACAAGGAAAAGATAGAAGAGATATGTTAGAACGTTTATTTAATTTAGAGAAGTATGGTGATGGTTTATCAAATAAACTTGTTATCGAAATAAGAAGATATAGGAAAATGGAAAACGAATTAGTTGGTCAACTTAAAGGCTTTGAAGATATTAGTCAAGATATATTAGAACATAAGAAACTCAATCTAAGTTGTATTGAAGTTGAGTTAGAAAAAAATAATAATGAACTAATAAAAATTAAAGAAAACTACATAAAGTCAAAAGAACTTTGGATTCAGCAAGAAGAATTAAAGACTTATAATGATAAGTTAGTCAAATTAAAGTTAAGAGAAGAAGAAATTGAAAAAGGAAAACTAAAGCTTAAGCTAGGAGAAAGTGCAAATGCTGTAAAACCCTATATGGAAAGTTATGAAAATACAAAAATCGAAGTAGTATATGTAGAAGATAAATTACAAAAGCTACAAACCCGATTTAAACTTATAAATACTCAGAGAGCTGATATATTAGAACAATTCGAGAGTATATTAAAAGATAAAGAAGAGAAGTTACCTATATTGAACCAAAAACTCATACATCTTGAAGAAGCTGTAAGCGTTCAAGAAGTAATAGATAAATTGGTTAAAGAAAGAGTAGAACTAAGAGATATAATATCTACATTAGAATTAGAAATAGAAAGCACTAATCAAACAATACAAGATTTTGATGAAAATATAACGAGATTGAACTTGGAAATATTACATAAAGAAGACGAGAGTGAGAAAAGAAATGTACCTTACGAGTATAGGGAAAACTTAAGACTAGCACTTTCGTTAGAAGAAAGAATTCTTGAAAAAATAAATAACAAACTACAAGTTGAAGAAAATATAGAATTGCTCAGTAGGAATATAGATAAGCAAGAATATCAGTATAATAATCTCAAAGTAGAACAAAAGGCATGTAATGAATCTATTGAAAGTGTCACTCGGGAATTAGAACAGCTTATTGCTACTTGCCCAGGTGATCATGAACTAATCTTACACAAAAGAGATCAACTAAACATTTCTATTCAAAAATGGGATTATTACAATGAACTGAGTGGTTCCCTTACGTTAAAAGAAAGAAAATATGAAGGTCTAATTAAGAGTTTAAAAGAAAAGTATATAGATAAAAATTTATTGGTCTTAGAATTAGATAAATTAAAACTAATTGTTGAAAAATTAGAAAAAGAAAACATAGCATATACATTAAGAAACAACTTATTACCCGGCGAGTACTGTCCTGTCTGTGGTTCAGAAGATCATCATCTAGATCGCATTAATCATATAGATGCGACACAGTTAAATAAATATCAAAACGAATATAATAATCAAAATATTAAAATAAATAATTTAGATAGAGAGATAACTACACTAGAAACAAATAGAAATATAGAAGAAAATTCAATTAAAGAAGTTAAAAGAAATTTAGAGGAATTAGGCGTAGACTTTTTAAATACAAAAGTTGAGAAAATACAAGTAGAGTACGATGATTTAAAGGAAAAAGTGGTATCTTTTGAGACACAAAAAAGCTCGCTGGAAAAAAAACTATATAATATGAAAGAAGAAAAAAATAAAATTGATGTTTCTAGTAGCGTTTTGGAAGCTAATTTAATACAAAATCGAGATTACAAAGAAAAATATACACAAGAGTTTAAACAGATAAATCAAAATTTAAATGTAGATCAAAAACAATTGAATAAGTATCAAATAGATCTAAAAGTTGTAGATATCAAAAAAACAAGGGATGACATTATAAAAAAGGATAAAGAGATAAGTGAATTACAGGCTAGTATAAAAAAAGCTAGAGAAATTATTGAAATAAAAATTAATAAAAGAGAAAAGTTAAGAGTAAATAATTCTTTATTAAGAGAAAATTATGCGAAACAAAAAGTTGCATTAGTTGATAAAGAACGAAATATAGTAGAAAAAGAAACTTCGATAATAGAAAAATTAGGCAATATTAGTGATTTAAGATTTGAACTAAAAAATATTACTGGTAGTATTGAAGCTATAAAAAATAATTATATTAAAGTAGAAAACCAAAAAAAAATATATGACGAAGAATACAGTAATTATAATGAGCAAATTATAATAAATCAAAATAGCTTAATATCTTTGCAAAAACGCGCAGTAGAAGATAAAAAAACTTTAGATATAAAATTAAAAGAACATGACTTTGTAAATTTAGCAGATGTTAAGAACTATCTTTTACCAATAAACGAAATTAAGTCATTGCAAGATGAAATTGAACAATACACTCAAATATTAAATAAATTAACCGGAACAATGGAAAGTATTGTTAAAAAAATAGATGGTAAGAGTATTACACTTAACCAGTGGGAAAGAATTCAGTCAGATCAAACAGAAAAAGAGGCTAAAGTTAAAGAACTAGAGGAAACCAAATTTTCACTTTATACTGAGATAAATACAATTTCGAATAGATTAGATATACAAAAGTCAGTATTAAAAGATAAAATAAATGTAGATAAGAAATTGGGTCTGTTGAACGACTTAGAAAAGCTATTTAAAGGAAAGCGTTTTGTAGAATATGTCGCAACTCATCAACTACAATACGTATCTATGGAAGCATCTAAAAAATTAAAAGAGATTACAGGTGGTAATTATGGGATTGAAGTAGATGAAAATGGTAAATTCATTATAAGAGATTATAAAAACGGCGGGGCTAAAAGAGATGCAACTACATTATCTGGCGGAGAGACGTTTTTAGCTTCATTAGCTCTTGCATTAGCCCTATCAGCACAAATACAATTAAAAGGAACCGCGCCTTTGGAATTATTCTTTCTAGATGAAGGCTTCGGTACATTAGATGACAATATTTTAGAAGTAGTTATGGATTCACTAGAAACTATTCATAATGATAAATTATCCATTGGCATCATAAGTCACGTTGAGTCAATAAAAAATCGAGTACCTATTAAATTATTAATTAAACCAGCAGTATCTGGCTTGGGAGGTAGCAAAGTTAATATCGAGTACAGTTAGCTTCTTTTAATAGGTATTCATAGTACTATTAAAAAACAGACAGTTCTATCAATAATTGATAGAACTGTCTAATAAGTTATACTAATATAATACAATTACTCTACCAAGTATACAATTTCAGTGAGAAGTGCGCTTTCAGGAACGTCTTTGATTGAATTGTGGTAAAATTCATAATTAACTTCTGGTTTAAAACCATTCTCATCCATGTACTCTTTTAATGCTTTGTAAGCAGGTGCTATTTTTTTGTATGGTCCTGTATAAAAAGTAGAAACTTTTTTGCCCGCAGGAATGATACTAGAAGTTATTGATCCTAGACCAGTAATATTTTTGGAAAGGGTAAAACCTATTTCAACATCAAGTTTTTCCTTATCCCAGTTATAATAAGCTGCAAAATTAGGTCCATTAGGTTTTTCTCCTAGTTTCGCTAGATAAGATTTTATTAGAGTGCAAGTCTTTTCAATTTCAGCGAGTAAGTTATTTAAAGGAGTTATTATCCTTATAGAGACAGTTGGCTGAGCTTTTGTTTCATTTGTAAGAATTTCGTATTTCATTATTCCACCTCCAAGTTAGTTTACAATAGAACTTATTGATTATAGAATTATGTAATATATGAGGTGTTTAAAGGGAATAAGATACATTATCTTTGAAATGGTAAACCTCATAATTATTTTCTATTATTACCCCATTATTTGAGTAGGAAACAGGGGTATTATAATTTAGAATTCCAATATCGTACTTAATGCATTAAATAAAGTATGGATAAAGTGAAAGGAATTGTATTTTGAAGGAGAGAAAATACATTGGAAAATCAATATATGAAACTTTTAAGTAAAATAAACGCAGGTGAACGATGTGTTATGTTAACTTATTTTAATAAAGTAAATGGATTAACATTAGACAAAGTATTAATCACAAGTGAGGATAAAGATAAGGATCTAACTGATATTTATGACAAAATAAGTGTAGCTTATAATTCTGGAAACCTAGAATTTTACGAATTAGAAAATAATATAAATCTTTTGATCGAACCATTTATTCCAAATCCGCGTTTAATTATATTTGGAGGTGGACATATTTCAAAACCATTAACTGAACTTGCAACAAGAATTGGCTTTTTAGTTACTGTAATAGATGATAGAATTTCTTTTGCAAATCAAGCAAGATTTCCTGAAGCTAAAGAGATAATTTGTAATAGTTTTGAGAAATCTTTTAATGAAATCACCTTTCTAAAATCAGATTTTGTAGTTATTGTAACGAGAGGTCATAGTTATGACGGAATTATACTTAGAGAGGTTCTACAGCATAAGCTTCATTATATTGGTATGATTGGTTCTACTCGAAGAGTAAAAGGAATGATGAAAGAGTTAGTTGATGAAGGGTTTCCCAAAGATATACTGGAGCAAGTAAAATCACCTATAGGACTTAATATTGGTGCTATCACTCCAGATGAAATAGCTATTTCTATTATAGCAGAGCTAATTGCGAGTAAAAATAATAGTAAAGAAAATAAGGGTAGTGAATTAAATATTGAGGTAATGGAAAAAATAAGTGAAGTATCGGATATACCGAAAGCATTAATTACTATACTTTCTACAAAAGGTTCAGTTCCTAGAAAATCAGGCGCTAAAATGATAAGTTACTATGATGGAACGACAATTGGAAGCATAGGTGGAGGGTGTAGTGAAGCAGCAGTTTTAACTAAAGCAAGAGAAGTGATCCAAAGAAAAGGATTTATAGTAGAACATGTGGATATGACAGGCGAAGTTGCAGAATCAGAAGGTATGGTGTGTGGCGGTGTTATGGATGTACTGATAGAAACAATTTAATTTATCAATAATTTTATCCCTGATTAACAACTTAGACTCGAACTCCAAGATTTCAAGCAAAACTTTTATGGCTGGCTCATTGTTTTTCAAAAACTAATATACAGTAGGGGATAAAGATTAAGAGCACAATTCCTTATGTGCAAATAATGGGGCATTGCGCTCTTTATTAATATTTTTACTAATAATTCTTTTGTTATAAATTGTTTGCTTTAATCTATTGAATCTAGTATTATATTTGAATATGATTGTTAGTATTAGTTAAACCAATCGGGCATTTTACAGGCACTTAATTTCCCACTGAAATAAGCTAGAAGCTCACAACCTACGGCGGGAATCTTAGTGCCTGTTAATGTGGTATAAAGGAGAATATGCTCTAATGAATACAAAAGATTTTGATTACGATTTACCAGATGAGTTAATTGCCCAACGGCCGTTTAAAGATAGAGATACATCAAGATTAATGGTATTAGATCAACATACTGGAGAAATTGAGCATAAACATTTCTATAATATATTAGATTATTTGGATAAAGGGGATACCTTGGTTTTAAATAATACTAGAGTTATGCCTGCAAGATTATTTGGTAAAAGAGTTGAGACAGGAGCAGTCATTGAAATTTTATTACTTAAGTCAGTAGAAGGCAATGTGTGGGAAACTCTTGTAAAACCGGGAAAGAAAGCTAAAGTGGGTGTAGAAATAAAATTTAGCGAAAAACTTACTGGCACAATAATTAAAATAAAAGAAGATGGCAATAGACTTATTGACTTTAAGTATACAGGTATTTTTGAAGAAATTTTAGATGAGCTAGGACTAATGCCATTGCCACCTTATATTAAAGAAAAGTTAGATGATAAAGATAGGTATCAAACAGTTTATTCAAAAGTAAAAGGTTCAGCTGCAGCCCCAACAGCAGGTCTGCATTTTACGGAAAAATTATTAGAAAAAATAAGTGACAAGGGAGTCAATATAACTTTTGTAACGCTACATGTTGGTTTAGGCACCTTTAGACCAGTAAAAGTAGATGATGTATTAGAGCATAAAATGCATGAGGAATATTATACTATAAGTCAAGAGACAGTAGATATCATTAATGAAACAAAAAAGAAAGGTAAAAAGATAATAGCTGTTGGAACTACATCAGTTAGAACACTTGAGACTGCTGCTAAAAAGAACAACACCATAACCGCATCTTCTGGTTGGACAGATATTTTTATATATCCAGGGTTTGAATTTAAGATAGTCGACAAACTAATAACTAATTTTCACCTACCCCAGTCTACGCTTATGATGCTAATCTGTGCATTTGCATCAAAAAAAAATATAATGGATGCATATCAAGAAGCAATAGATGAACAGTATAGATTTTTTAGTTTTGGAGATGCAATGTTAATAGAATAATAAATTATTTTGTAACAAGCTTATAACTAAACAGATTATATCAGCTTAACATAATTCGAGTGAATAGAAGCTATGAGGTAAGCTATAATATTATTTTGGAGGAATACGAATGGGAGCAATAAAATATGAACTTATAAAAGAATGTAAACAATCTGGTGCTAGATTAGGGAAATTACATACTCCTCATGGGATTATTGAAACACCAATATTTATGCCAGTAGGTACTCAAGCTACAGTTAAAACTATGACTCCAGAAGAATTGAAAGATATAGAAGCACAGATAATATTATCAAATACCTATCATTTGTATATGAGGCCAGGACATGAACTCATTAAGAGAGCAGGAGGTCTTCATAAATTTATGCATTGGGATGGACCCATTTTGACTGATAGCGGTGGTTTTCAAGTTTTTAGTCTAAGTGATCTAAGAAATATAACTGAAGAAGGGGTTACATTCAAATCTCACTTAGATGGCTCAAAACATTTTATCTCGCCTGAATTAGCTATTGAAATTCAAAATGCATTGGGATCAGATATTATCATGGCCTTTGACGAATGTACACCATATCCAGCAACATATGAATATGCTGAGAAATCTTTAGAGCGAACAATAAGATGGGCTAAAAGGTGTAAGGATGCTCATAATAATACTGATAATCAAGCTTTATTTGGAATAATCCAAGGTGGTATGTATAAAGAGCTAAGAGAAAAAAGCGTAAAAGAGATGGTTGAACTTGACTTCCCGGGCTATTCTATTGGAGGTTTAAGTGTAGGAGAGCCAAAAGATATCATGTATGAAATGTTAGAATGTACTGCACCTTTACTTCCAAAAGATAAGCCCAGATATTTAATGGGTGTTGGTAGTCCAGATGCATTACTAGAAGGTGTAATACGAGGAATAGATATGTTTGATTGTGTGCTACAAACTAGAATCGCACGTAATGGTACAGCTTTGACTAGTGAAGGTAAGGTCGTAGTAAGAAATGCCACATATCAGGAGGATTTTACACCACTAGACCCCAACTGTGAATGTTATGTATGTAAAAATTATACTAGAGCGTATTTAAGACACTTAGTTAAAGCAAATGAAATGCTAGGAGCTAGGCTTTTGTCTTATCATAACTTATACTTTTCTCTTGAACTTATGAAAAATATTAGAATAGCTATTGAAAATGATAGTTTACTAGATTTTAAGAGTGAATTTTTTAGTAAATATGGATATTAGACTTATAATCATGTATAATTATAAAAGTGTTAATAAGAAAGGAGAGATAGTATAAATGATGGAAAACTTATATACATTTATCCCATTGATTTTTGTATTTGTATTTTTTTACTTCTTTATCATTAGACCGCAAAATAAACAGCAAAAGAAGATACAAAATATGAGGAATAGCTTACAAAAGGGAGATAAAATCGTAACAATAGGCGGTTTTTATGGAAAAGTATTAAACTTTAAAGACGATGCAATAACTCTTGAATTAAAGCCTGATAATGTAAAAGTTCAAATTACTAAAGCAGCCGTTGCGGAAGTACTGAATAGAGAAGAAGAATTAGAAACAAACAAAAAAGATAATAAAGAAGATTAAGATGTTGGACAAAGTAGAATATGCTTTGTCTTTTTCTATCAGGAAGTTAAAGAGCAAATCTGCTTATAGACGATGTATACGGTTTTATAATATGGAAAGACTATACTTCTATTAAGCTTTTAATCAAGCTATTAGGAGTTGTATAAATGAAATTAGTGTATGATATAGAGAAAAATATTGCAACTGTAAAAGAAATTATAGGAATTGATAGGAGCTTTGATATTGCCGGCAGAGAATTTTTGATAGGTGATAAAAAAGCTTATTTAGTATTTGTTGATGGATTTGCTAAAGATGATACTATGTTACATATTATGAAAGCACTCCAGAAGATAGATAAAAAAGATCTAAAGAAAGATACAATTAGCAGACTCCTAAATAAAGAAATATCTTATATAGAGGTTGATACTTTTGACGATATAAGTAAAATGGAATTATCCGTCCTTTCAGGAGCTATTGCTCTTATTTTAGATGGTGAAAAACAAGGTATAATCATAGATGCTAGAACATATCCTGTGAGAAGTCCACAAGAACCTGATACCGAGAAAGTCACAAGAGGTGCTAGAGATAGTTTTGTAGAAACTATAGTATTTAATACCGCTCTTATAAGACGGAGAGTAAGAGATCCAAAACTTTATTTTGAGATTCAAAACGTAGGGAAAAGATCTAAAACTGATGTTGTAATTGGGTATATTGACGATTTAATAGACCATGGTTTACTTGAGAAAATTAGAAAACAAATTGAGGATGTAAATGTAGACGCATTAGTCATGGCGGAGAAGACTTTGGTTGAACTTATGGTCAAATCTAGATGGTATAATCCACTACCACAAGTAAAATTTACAGAGAGACCTGATGTAGTAGCAGCTCATTTAATGGAAGGGCATTTTGCAATAATTGTGGATACCTCACCTAGTGTAATGTTACTACCTGTTTCTATTTTTCATTTTACTCAACATGCAGAAGATTATTACCAAAATATAGTAGTTGGAACTTATCTAAGGTGGGTTCGGTTTTTAGGAATGTTTGCATCGTTATATACTATCCCATTATGGTTGTTATTAGTGTATAATCGCAACTTGCTACCAGAGTTTCTCCAGTTTATTGGACCTAATGAAACAGGAGAGATTCCGATTTTTCTACAGTTTTTAATATTAGAACTAGGACTAGGTATTCTAAAGATTGCATCTATTCACACGCCAAATGCATTGTCTACTTCATTAGGTATTATTGGTGGTCTTCTTATTGGAGACTTAGCTATTAAAGTAGGATGGTTCTCACCAGAGACTATTTTATATACAGTCGTATCAGTAGTAGGTACATTTGCAAATCCAAGCGTGGAATTTGGAATGGCTATTACAATATTTCGTATTCTACTTTTAGTACTTACTGGGTTATTTAGTATACCTGGTTTTATAATAGGAAATATGTTTATTTTGTATATTATATGTACAACAAGTTCATTTGATCATAAAAAGTACACGTGGCCACTATATCCTTTTGACTGGTCCGCACTAAAGAGCGTATTGATCAGAAAACCTATTCCACAACTAGGCAATCAAGAAAAAAGAAAAAATAAGACCTAATTACAATATTAAGACAATCATCAGAATATCTGTTCTAAATTTTGTTTTCCCTGAATATTTATTGAGTAATAGGAGGGGATAGTTATGAGAGAACTAAAACAAGGGGTTATAAGTTCTAATCTTACTTTATATTTGAGAGGATTAATATATAGCTTCGGGCTGGCTTTAGTACTTGTTTTAATACTAACAACGGTGTTCTTTTTTATAGACTTAAATAGCAATTTGATTGGTCCATTAGAGTTTGTTATACTGTTATTAACTGTACTTTATGCTAGTATATTTATATCAAGAAAAAAACATACTAAGGGTTGGTTGCACGGGATTGTAGTTGGTTCTATATATTTCTTTATTTTTATGCTAATTAATTTAGGGATAGCCACAGAGAGTTTTCAATTATTTAGTATTCTTCCAAAATGGTTCTTCTTTGCAAGTACAGGATTTTTAGGAGGATGTATAGGTGTAAATATAAGATAATTTTGTTTTAAGATAATAATTATTATGATATAATTACTTTTGATAAAAAAGGTAGGGAGTGAAGAAAGTGAAACATATAATAAAAATAAATAAAGGTACTCTAAACAACTTAGAAAAAAAAGGTTGTGGTGAATGTCAGACATCTTGTCAATCCGCGTGTAAGACTTCATGTACTGTAGGAAATCAAAAGTGTGAAAATAAATAGTATTAATTTTAGCAGTAAATGATATATTTACTGCTGTTTATTTTATGAAAGGAAAGTTTGACGAGCTCGCTTATATTTTTAAAATTTAAGTATGGTTTTCAACGATCTTTTACTATAAGTAAGGACAAGTTTAATAACTGCCGTGGCATTAGCACTCATAGGAGGAAAAATAATTGATACATAAATATAAATTGAATGACAAATTCATTTTACTAGACATAAATAGTGGAGGAGTTTTTAAGATAGATGAAATAACTTATGATATATTAGACCATTACCCTGAAAAGGATAGGAACACAGTCACTAAGTTATTACAATCAAAATACAAAGTTTTAGACATAGGACAATCTATTGATGAAATTGATACCCTTATTTCTAGTGACGAGCTATTTTCAGAACAAGAATCTATTACATATGATTTTAAAAACAATACTTCTATAAAAGCTATGTGCTTACATGTGTCTCATGATTGCAATATTAGGTGTAAATATTGTTTTGCGTCACAAGGAAATTTTCAAGGCGAAAAATTACTTATGGACGAGGAAACAGGTAAAGCTGCAATAGATTTTCTAATCTACAACTCAATTGGTAGAAGAAACCTGGAAATTGATTTTTTTGGAGGAGAACCACTCCTAAATTTTGCATTAATTAAAAAACTAGTAAATTATGCTAGAGACAAAGAAGTACAACACAATAAAAATTTTAGATTTACAATAACTACAAATGCCTTATTGTTAAATGATGAAAATATAGAATATATCAATGATAACATGGATAATGTAGTACTTAGTATAGATGGAAGGAAAGAAACAAACGATAATATGCGTTATACCATTAATAACCAAGGTACTTATGATATAATTATTGATAATTTAAAAAATCTAGTAAATAAAAGAGGCGATAAGGATTATTACCTTAGGGGAACATTTACTAAGTTTAATCTAGATTTTAGCAATGATGTATTACACTTAGCAGATTGCGGTTTTGACAAAATATCTGTAGAACCTGTAGTGGCCAAGCCAGATATGGACTATGCTTTATGTAAGGAAGATTTACCTAAATTATTCGACGAATATGAAAAATTATCGATACAATACCTAAAACGAAAAAAAGACAATCCATTTAATTTTTTTCATTTTAATATTGATTTAGATCATGGTCCATGTCTGTACAAAAGAGTATCAGGGTGTGGAGCAGGAAATGACTATATTGCGATTACGCCCCTAGGGGATATTTACCCTTGCCATCAATTTGTAGGTGATGAGAAGTTTAAACTAGGAAGTTTAGAGACAGGTATTATTAATAAAGATATAAAAGATCAGTTCTACAAAGCGAATTTAGTTGAAAAGACAAAATGCACAGATTGTTGGGCAAAATACTATTGTGGTGGTGGATGTCTAGCAAATGCTTACAATACAAACCTAGATATTCTTTCACCAGATGAGGTAGGTTGTGAATTAGAAAAAAAGCGTTTAGAATGTGCGATTATGATACAGACAGAACAGTAAAAGATTACTAAATAAGTACGAGGAGGAAAACTATGAAATTGAAGAATGCTTTAATTTTTTGTATGGTATTAACACTAATATTTGCTTCGGGACTAGTTATGTTTAATGGGCTTTCTATTGGAAAATATGAAGTAGTACCTATAAGTGAAGCAATTAACTATGGTCTAGATTTAACTGGGGGAGTATATGTGGTATTAGAAGCACAAGACTCGCCTGATGATCCTGTTACAGATGAAAAAATAGATAGAGCAATTGCTACTATTCGAGAACGAATTGATAATCTGGGTGTTTCAGAACCTATAATTGCAAGACAAGGTAATGATAGAATTAGAGTATCTATACCAAATATTCAAGATCAAAGTGAAGCCCTACAGCTAATAGGCAAAACAGCTCAATTAGAATTTGTAGATCCAAATGGAGAAATAGTCTTAACTGGTGCTCATGTTGACCAATCTAATGCTGTTTACCAGACTGATGATTTTAATAGACAAACTGCAGTCGTGACATTAAAGCTGAACCAAGAGGGTAGCGATGCATTTGCAGAAGCTACTAAAGAATTTATCAATCAAGTTATAGAGATAAGACTAGATAATGAAGTTATATCAGCACCTAATGTTCAAACTGAAATTACTGACGGTGAAGCGGTTATAACTGGTATGGCAAATCTTGAAGAAGCTGGTAATTTAGCTATGCTAATTCGCGCAGGTGCGCTACCGGTTCAATTAGAACCTATAGAAATAACAACAGTAGGTCCATCACTTGGACAAGATTCCCTAGACAAAAGTATTCTAGGTGGGATTATTGGCATATCTTTAGTACTTGCTTTTATACTACTTTATTATAGAGTACCTGGACTAATTGCATGCCTAGCATTAATTATTTATATACTATTGAATTTTTTAGTTTTTACTTTAATCGGAGTTACAATTACACTTCCTGGTATCGCTGGAATAATATTATCGGTAGGTATGGCAGTAGACGCAAATGTTATTATTTTTGAAAGAATTAAAGAAGAGTTGAAGTTAGGCAAATCATTAATGGCTTCAATAGATGCAGGCTTTAAAAGAGCTATTACAGCGATTATAGATGGTAATATTACTACAATAATAGCTGGAGTTGTCCTATTTGCATTGGGGTCTGGAACAGTAAGAGGATTTGCAGTTACATTAATGATAGGTGTAGTAATCAGTATGTTTACGTCTCTAACCATCACCAAACGCTTGCTAAAATTGTTTGCAAGTACACAATTCATAAAGAATAACAAATTTTACGGCGCATAGGAGGTATTATGATGAAAAAAACTATTGATATTGTTGGTAAAAGAAATATATTTTTCACCTTTTCTGCGATCTTAATTGTGATAAGTTTAGGTTCATTATTTATAAATGGACTGAATTTTGGCATAGATTTTATTGGAGGCACGATCATACAAATAGAATTAAATCAGACATTTGAAACAAATGAGATAAGAGAAATAACTGATAAATTTGACGAAAGTGCTAGTATTACCAACGCAGGAGATAATCAAACGCAATTAATTATTGATACAAAAGAAAACCTAACACAAGAAGAAATAGATTCAATCTATGGTGAGTTTGAAGAAAAGTATGACGCAGATATAGAATTACTAAACTCAGATTATAAAAGTGCCACAATAGGAAACGAACTAAGGCGACAATCGCTTATTGCTGTAGCTGTAGCAGTGCTTCTTATGATGGCGTATATTTCTTTTAGGTTTCAATTTAGTTATGCAATGGCTGCATTATTAGCCCTGTTACACGATATTGTAATTGTATTGGGAGTTTATTCACTTTTCAATATACCTGTAAATACGGCGTTTATAGCTGCAATACTTACTATACTTGGTTACTCAGTAAATGATACTATTGTTGTGTTTGATAGAGTAAGAGAAAATAGAAAAAAATATAAAAAGAGTCAATTAGCTGAGTTAGTTAATGACAGTGTATCTCAAACAATGCCAAGATCTATTAATACAACACTAACTACATTATTAGCTATTACAGCTTTATATCTAATGGGAGTACAAGCAATACAGAGTTTTACACTTCCTCTTATGGTCGGATTTGTTAGTGGTGCTTACTCTTCAATCTTTATTGCAAATTCTTTTTGGTATGTAGTTCAAGAAAAAAAGGTGAAAAGTAGTAGGTAAATAAATAGATAAATAAATAGATAGATAAATATATAGGGTTAAGAAGTACACTAGTAATTGATCTTGCAAGAATAAAGAAGGTGAAAGTACTGTATAGATGGACATTAAAGAATAAAAAAGCAGATTATAAACTGATGTCTTCTCAATTAAAAATTAGTGAAGAGGTATGTAGAGTGATGGTTAATAGAGGTATTACCTCTAAAGATACCATTAGCCAATATTTAACTCCAGTTATAGAGAATCTTCACAATCCTAAAACCATGTTAGACCTTGAAAAGGCAGTCAATATATTAACAGAAGCAATTAATACTGGTAAATCTATTAGAATTGTTAGTGATTATGACGTAGATGGAGTGATAAGTTGTTATGTGCTGATTAGAGCCATCAAGAGGTGTGGCGGGATTATAGATTATGTAATTCCACACAGAGTAGAAGATGGTTATGGTATTAACGAAAGAATTGTACAACAAGCAGCTGCTGATAGTATTGACATTTTAATAACATGTGACAATGGGATATCAGCTTTTAATGCCATTGATTTAGCTAAAAGTCTTGGGATTACCGTAATTATTACAGATCATCATCAAATACCTTATAAGTTAGATGAAAATAATAATAAGATTTATCAGGTGCCCTGTGCTGATGCGATTGTTAACCCTAAACAAATTAAATGTCAATACCCATTCAAAGAATTATGTGGTGCTGGAGTAGTATTTAAATTAATACAATACCTTTATGAAGTTATGAAGATCCCAAATGATGAATCTATTAACTTACTTCAATATGTAGCTATTGCAACTATATGCGATATCGTAGATTTAGTCGGAGAAAATAGGATAATCGCTAAAAATGGTTTGGAAATGCTCAATAACACTGAAAATTTAGGCTTGAAGGAACTAATCAAGGTCAGCAAACAAGATAAAAATAAAATAACATCGTATACATTAGGCTTTATTCTTGGACCTTGTATAAATGCAGTTGGTAGATTAGATAGTGGTGACAAAGCAGTAGAACTACTTTTATCTCAGGATGAGACAAAAGTAGAGGCTCTAGGAAATGAACTTTATGAATTAAATATGAAAAGACGAGCTTTAACAGAAGAGGGTTTTAATAGAATAATTGAGAGTATAGAGAACTCAACTGTTAAAAATCATAAAGTCAAAATTTTTTATGATGAAGAGATACATGAAAGTGTTGCTGGAATTATTGCAGGAAGAGTAAAGGATAAGTACCATGTTCCAGTTATTATTCTCACAGATTCAGGCGGCGTAGCCAAGGGCTCTGGTAGATCTATTGATAGTTATAATATATATGAAGAATTATCGTCATGTAGTGATATACTAGAGAAATATGGTGGACATTCTATGGCAGCAGGTTTATCAATAAAAGAATTAAATATTCCACATTTAAGAGATAGATTAAATGAACGGTTTAATATTAGCGAAGAAGATCTTATTCCTAAATTACCTATAGATGTTTTTATGCCTTTTGAAAGAATTACACATAACTTAATTCAGGAATTAGAAGTTTTAGAGCCTTTTGGAAAAGGTAATGGAAAGCCTGTATTTGGAGATAAGGATGTTAGAATTATAAAAGGAAAAATTTTTGGTAAGAATAGTAATGTTCTATCATTAAAATTAGTATCATCTAGTAAAGGCATTTTTGATGGAATATATTTTGGTGATATAGATAAGTTTAATAAATATATTAAAGAAAATTTTGGGTCGAAAGAACTTGAAAATGTGTATAATGGAAGTCGTAATACAATAAAATTAGATATTGCATATTTTCCAAAGTTAAATACATATAGAGGAAATTCAACTACTCAAATACATATACTGCATTTTAAATAATGAATATAACTATAATAGGTGAAAATTGGAGGAATAAAAATGGATATAAAAGGTCTTATAAGAATAATACCTGATTTTCCTGAAAAGGGGATAAGTTTTAAAGATATCACTACTTTACTAAAAGATGGCAAAGCAGTAAAATACGTTATAGATGAATTTTGCGAGAAAGCTAAAGGATTAGACGTAGATATTGTAATAGGGCCAGAAGCTAGAGGTTTTATCTTTGGAACAGCAGTAGCTTATAGTCTAGGATGTGGATTTGTTCCTGCACGAAAACCTGGAAAATTGCCTTTTGACACTATAAATGCAGAATATGTATTAGAATATGGAAAAAATTCGTTAGAAATCCATAGTGACTCCATATCATCTGGACAAAATATTTTAATCGTTGATGATTTATTGGCTACAGGAGGAACTTTAAAAACTACTGCAAAGCTCGTTGAAAAACTAAAGGGAAATGTAGTTGGTATTTTCACTTTAATTGAACTTGATGATCTAAAAGGGAGAGACCAGTTACAAGGTTATAATGTTGAATCGTTAATAAAATATCCTTATTAATTAGTACTAGTTCAAGTATGAATAGCTTTGTCTATGTTAACCTATATATCAGTATGGATAAAGCAGTTTACTTTTTCATCGTAGTAAATGTATAATAAGTTTGCATGTTGTATTAAATTTGATTTTACTATTATAGAAAAAAGCTGACTTCAGGTCAGCTTTTAGTGTATGAAATTATTAGGATGGTGCTTTATGCTAGACAAATTGCTAAAAAAGATAAATACATATAATAAAGATGCTGATATAGATATTGTCATTAAGGCATATGAATTAGCACAAAGTGCACACAAAGGTCAAAAGAGGGTATCTGGGGATGATTATATTATCCATCCACTTGAAGTAGCAGAGATTCTTGCAGACTTACAATTAGATATGCCAACTATCACAGCTTCTATATTACATGATGTAATTGAAGATACAGATTATTCCTTTGAGGATATTGAAAAAAACTTTACTTTAGAAATCGCTGAATTGGTAGATGGTGTAACAAAGATTAGCAAATTAGAATTTAGTTCTAAAGAAGAACAACAAGCAGAAAATTTAAGAAAAATGATTATTGCTATGGCAAAGGATATACGAGTTATATTAATTAAGTTAGCTGATAGACTCCATAATATGCGTACACTAAAGTATATGTCTGACAAAAAACAAAAGGAAAAAGCTCAAGAGACAATAGATATATACTCTCCTATTGCACATAGGTTAGGTATTTCAAAAATAAAGTGGGAACTAGAGGATCTTGCTCTAAGATATATAGATGAAGAAGGGTATTACGATCTAGTAAATAAAGTATCAAGTAAGAGAAAAGAACGAGAAGAGTATATCGATCTTGTGATTGAAACGCTTAAAGAGCGTTTGGAAAAATCAGAGATAGAAGCAGATATTCAAGGTAGGCCAAAACATTTTTATAGTATATACCGCAAAATGTATCAACAAAATAAAACATTTGATCAAATATACGATCTGATTGCTGTGAGAGTAATTGTAAATAATATAAGAGATTGTTACGGTGTTTTGGGGGTAGCCCATACTATGTGGAAACCTCTGCCTGGCAGATTTAAGGATTATATTGCCATGCCAAAACCTAATATGTACCAGTCTCTTCATACGACGGTAATTGGTCCTAAGGGAGATCCATTTGAGATTCAAATCAGAACATGGGATATGCACAGAACTGCTGAATTTGGTATAGCTGCCCATTGGAAGTATAAAGAAGATGTTCAAGATGAAGATAATTTTGAAGACAAGCTAGTATGGTTAAGACAAATACTGGAATGGCAACGAGAACTTCATGATTCAAGTGAATTTATGGAGACGCTTAAACTCGATTTATTTTCTGATGAAGTTTTTGTATTTACACCTAAAGGTGATGTAATGCAGTTCCCAAAAGGATCGTGCCCTTTAGATTTTGCATTTAGAATTCATAGTGATATAGGTAATAAATGTATAGGTGCTAAAATTAATGGTAAAATTGTTCCATTAAATTATACTTTACAAAATGGAGATATAGTTGAAGTACTTACTTCTAGTAGTTCAAATGGACCTAGTCGTGATTGGTTAAAAATAGTAAAAAGTTCTCATGCTAAGAATAAGATTAGACAATATTTTAAGAAAGAAAAAAAAGACGAAAATATCATTAAAGGAAAAGATGCACTTGAAAAAGAAGTAAGAAGACAAGGCTTGCAGCACTCAGGGATACTAAAACAACAATACCTAGATCATGTAACTAGTAAAGCAAACTATAATGAGATAGAAGATTTGTATGCTGCTATTGGATTTGGCGGTATTAAACCTAATTATGTATTACAGAAAATTAAAAACCAATTTAAAAATGAATTAAGTATTGAAGAACCACAACCAATAGTACATGATATAAAAGAAAGTAAGGCAAATAAAAATTATAATCAATTAGAAAAAGCTGTTAAAGTATCAGGTTTTAAAAATATGGCTGTTAGATTTTCTAAATGTTGTAATCCAGTACCAGGTGATAATATTGTAGGATATATAACTCGAGGTAGGGGAGTATCAGTACATCGAGGAGATTGCGTAAATATTCGTACAACAGATGACTTAGGTAGACTTATAGATGTAGAATGGGTCAAATTTACTAATGCAAATTTCAATACAGAGATAAATATAAAAGCAAAAGATGGAAGAGGACTTTTGACAAAAGTAACAAATACTCTATCCGATCAAAATATAAGTATAATATCTTTAAATGTTAAAACTGATACTCAAGGCTTTGCATACTTAAATATTAGTATTGAAGTTAAGACCGTAAAAGAACTTAGTATACTCATTAAAAAATTGAATAAAATACCAGAAATACTTTCAATATATAGGACATAGGTGATTAATTATGCGTGCAGTAATTCAAAGAGTAAAAAATTGCAAAGTAGAAGTCGACTACCAGCCATACAGTGAAATAAGACGTGGTTTGCTAATTTTACTTGGAGTAAAAGATAGTGATGAAGATCAAGACATAGCTTATTTAATTGAAAAAATAAGCAACCTAAGAATATTTGAAGATCAAAATGGAAAGATGAATCTGTCTATATTAGATATTCTAGGAGAAATAATGATAGTTTCTCAGTTTACACTATATGGAGATTGTAAAAAAGGCAGAAGACCAAGTTTCATAAAAGCTGCAAAACCAGATGACGCCAAGGCTTTATATACTAAATTTGTAAGTGAGTTTCGCAAAACAAATTTAGTAGTTGAAACGGGAGTTTTCCAAGCACATATGAATGTGATATTAGATAATGATGGTCCTGTAACGCTATTATTAGATAGCGAAAAAAATATATAAGGTAAGGTGAAATGAATATGAAGATAGAATGCTTCAATAATAATCCTATGGGAACTAATACTTATGTAATAAGTAGTGATAATAAAAACGCAGCTATTATTGACCCAGTCGGAAATATTGATAATATTATTAGATATTTTGATGAAAAGAATCTGAATCTAAAGCATATAATATTAACTCATGGTCATGCAGATCATATAGGTCTTGTGACCAAAATAAAAGAGATCACTGAAGCTTTAGTGTATATTCACAAAGATGATGAGAAAATGTTAAATGATAAAAAATTAAATTTGTCTACTTTATTTAATGATCCAATGGAGTTTAGCGGTGATATTCAGTTGACAGACTCTCAAGAAATAATGGTAGGGGATATGATTCTTGAGATAATTCATACTCCAGGACATACACCAGGAAGTATTTGTATTAAAGTAGATCAAAATCTATTTACTGGAGATACGGTATTTAAAGGGTCAATTGGTAGAACTGATTTTCCAGGAGGAGATTACAGTAACATAGTAGAATCTATCAGCAAAATATCCAAGTTAAACCCAAACTTAATAGTTTTTCCCGGTCATGGAGAGTCAAGTACACTTCAGGATGAAATAATATCAAACCCATATTTCAACTAATGATTGGGTCAAATATATGATATTTGTTCTTGACACATATTAGATTAAAAATTATAATTATAAGCAATTGCATAAGAGAGACGAAGAAAAAGCGAGTAAGCTGTAGCGAATTTTTAGGGAGAGGATGTCTAGACTGGAAGCATCTTTAAATTTTAGCAGTTGAAAAACACTTGGGAGTCTATAAGTATATACGCGACAAGCGTATTAATAAAGTGGGTTTTATACCAAACAGGGTGGCACCACGGGTTGATCTCGTCCCTGACATACAGTCAGAGACGGGATTTTTTTTGCGCGAAGTAAAATGGCATGCGAAAAACAGCCGGAAAACAGCGACTGTCAAATCCATAGGATTTGACACGATTCAATAATTAATACTAAATCTTAAATTTATTTAAGATTTAGTATTGATCGTTGAATCGCCAAATTGATATATCAATTTGAAAGGTCGCGTAGTACAAGACAAAACAAGTTTTTCATATGCCGACTACCGCGAACCTATCGAATTGCGAAGCAATTAGATAGGTTGAGAGGTACCAAATTGATATATCAATTTGAAAGGTCGCGTAGTACAAGACAAAACAAGTTTTTCATATGCCGACTACCGCGAACCTATTTAATTGCGAAGCAATTAGATAGGTTGAGAGGTAGAACTAATTGATATATCAATTTGAAAGGTCGCGTAGTACAA
>NZ_WHNX01000030.1 GCF_009362815.1 Alkalibaculum sporogenes
AAAGGAAATGAATTCTATGAGCAAGTGCAAACGACCGAAACTGCGAAGCAGTTGAGGTGAAATCTGCAGCAGATTGGCTCGCAGAATTCAAGTCATTTTCTGTGCTTGCACGAGAAAAGGAAATGAATTCTATGAGCAAGTGCAAACGACCGAAACTGCGAAGCAGTTGAGGTGAAATCTGCAGCAGATTGGCTCGCAGAATTCAAGTCATTTTTCGTGCTTGAACGAGAAAAGGAAATGAATTCTATGAGCAAGTGCAAACAACCGAAACCCCAAAGGGGTTGAGGATAAATCTGCGGAGGATAAGGTAGTCAATAAATATTGCTGCTTCAACAAGAATAAAAAAAAGAAGTCGTAACTAAACCACGATTTCATTTATAAGGAGGTACTTATGAAAAAGATAATTGCAATATTAGTTGTTTTGATTTTAGTTTTGACACCGGGATTGGCTCTTGCTGATATAGCTGTTGGAGATGTGATTGTTAGCTTGGGTGAAAATTTAACTGATAGTCAGAAACAAGCAATTTTAGAGGAATTTAATGCTCCTGAAGATGCACTGCAAATTACAACCTCTAATCAAGAAGAACACAAGTATTTAGGTGGTGTAATACCTGCAGCTCAGATTGGGTCTAGAGCATTATCTTCAGTTATGGTTACCTATACTCAAAAAGGCAGTGGAATTAAAGTTTCTACAAACAATATAAATTATATAACAGAGCAAACATATACTAATTCACTTATTACGGCAGGTATAAATGATGCAGATATACAAATTACCGCTCCTTTTGAAGTCTCAGGAACAGCTGCATTAACTGGAATAATGAAAGCTTATGAGGTCTCTACGGGAGAAGCTATTGACGAAGATGTGAAAAAGGTTGCTAATGAAGAGATGGTGACAAGTGCTGAACTTGGAGAAGAGATAGGTGATGAAAATGCGACAGATATAATCAACGAAATAAAGAAGCAAATAGCTGAACAAAATCCTCAAACTACAGAAGACGTTAAAAATATTGTCATCAATGTAGTGAACAATTTTAACATAAATCTTTCTCAAGAACAGATTGACAAACTAGTATCATTATTTGATAAAATGAAAGACTTAAACATTAACTGGAATCAGGTAGCTAATCAAATAGAAAATCTATCTGGTAAAGCAACAGAATTTTTATCATCTGATGAAGGAGCATCCTTCCTAAGTGGTGTTCGAGATTTCTTTTCAGGACTAGCAAATTGGATAAGATCGTTGTTTTAAAGAAAGTAGAATTCGATTACAGATTCGACTATTGTTTAAATCCTTGACAAGGTATAAAAATTCATATATTATATTAATAATAAAAAATTACTTTTAACTTGGTACGAGATACTAAGAAGGTATATATATAGGAGATTATGTCTTGAAATCTATATGCCTTTTGTATCCGTACAAAGGCATTTTTTTGTAAGATAAAACAGTTCGACTTGCACCATAATGCTTGAATTTTCCAATAGTATCTGAAGTACGTCGAAGATGCGATTATTATAGGAGAGGAATTTTCAAGCAATTGTTCTCACCACGAAGTATTTCAATAAATAGGAGGTTATACCTATGTTAACAGGAAAACATCTCATAGAACCATGTGATTTCAAATTAGAAGAATTAGATGATATATTTAGGCTAGCTGATAAGATTATTGCAAATCCAACGAACTATTTGGATATATGCAAAGGAAAATTATTGGCTAGTCTTTTTTATGAACCATCGACACGTACTAGGTTTAGCTTTGAAGCAGCCATGCTTAGGCTAGGAGGCCAGATTATAGGTTTTGATGATCCGGGTAACTCATCAACATCAAAGGGTGAGTCACTAAGTGATACTATTCGAACAGTTGCTTGTTATGCAGACATTACAGTAATTCGCCATCCAAAAGAGGGTACTGCTAAACTAGCGTCAAATTACGCTGGAACTATGCCGGTTATTAATGCTGGAGATGGTGGGCATCAACACCCAACACAAACGCTTACAGACTTGCTAACTATTAGGAGGCTAAAAGGAAGTTTTACAGATCATGTTGTTGGTCTTTGTGGAGATTTAAAATTTGGTCGTACGATCCATTCTCTTGTAAAAGCATTAAAAAGGTATCATAATATAAAATTTATATTCATTTCGCCAGACGAACTAACAATTCCTCAATATATTAAAGATGAGCTATCAAATATTAGTTATACAGAAACAAATGATTTAAGTTCAGTGATAGATCAACTAGATATACTATATATGACTCGAGTCCAAAGAGAACGATTTGTAAGCGAATATGAATACCAAAGATTAAAAGATTATTTTATACTTGATAAAGAAAAGTTAGGAAAAGCTAAAGATGATATGATAATTATGCACCCGCTTCCTAGAGTAAATGAAATAGCGAAAGAAGTTGATGATGATCCACGAGGAGTATATTTTCAACAAGCGAAATTTGGAATGTACGTTAGAATGGCACTAATTATTAAATTATTAGGTGTGGAGGGCAACCAATGATAAACGTTTCTAAAATAAAAAAAGGAATTGTAATAGATCATATTGAATATGGACATGGATATAGAATTTTTAAGCAACTAAAATTAGATGAACTCGATGATGTAGTAGTACTACTTAGAAATATACCAAGTAATAAAATGGGAAAAAAAGATTTAATAAAGATTGAAACTGATCTAGAATTAAACTTCAATATATTAGGCTTAATTGATCCCAATGCGACAGTAAACATAGTGGAAAATGGAGAATTAAAAGAAAAGATAACTTTAAATTTACCCAAAAGAGTTATTGGAATACTAAAATGCAAAAATCCAAGGTGTATAACTAATTTTGAAAACGTCACTGATATGCAGTTTGAATTAGTAGATGCTAAAAGAAAAGAGTATCAGTGCGAATACTGTAATACTAGAACGACATTATAGCACTAGGATAAAAGCCGTAGGGTTTTAAATGTTTGCTTAGTGAGATTAGCCCAAAGAAGTAAAGAAAATATTATATTTTTAAACGACGTGGAGGAAAATGGTTTGATTATAAAAAATGTAGAAATAGTAGATGTTCATGGATCTAGACCTGGTAATATTGTAATACAAGAGGGAGTAATCACTGATCTTGACTATCAGGGTGATGACTACAACGAAGAAATAATTGAAGGTTCAGGATATACAATTATGCCATCCTTTATTGATTTGCATTGCCACCTTAGAGAACCGGGTTATGAATATAAAGAGGATATGGAAAGTGGCATGAAAGCAGCACTTAGAGGAGGGTATACTCATGTATGCGCAATGGCAAATACAAAACCTGTAATAGATAATATAGAATTAGTTAAAAAGAATCATGACAAGAGTAAAAAACTTGGATTATGTGATTTGACTCAAATATGCGCGTTAACTAAAAATTTTGGTAAAGAATACGTTGAATTTAAAGAGATAATGCAAGAGACAAAAGTGTTTTCAAATGATGGGGTAAACGTAAATGAGCGAGAAACTATGGAGAGAGCACTAGCATACTCTAAAGCACTAGACTTTCTAATTTTATCACACTGTGAACCTGAAGTTGAAACAGTACGTAGGGACTTAGATATTCTTAAAGAGATTCCAGGAAATCTCCATATATGTCATGTCAGTGAACATGAAACTATCAATATTATTCGTTTGGCAAAAGATCAAGGAATAGAAGTAACATGTGAAATTGCACCACATCATATATTTGAGAGTGAGGTCGATTATAAAGTAAATCCTCCCTTTGGGAGAGAACAAGATAGAAAAGCGTTAATTAGAGCGATTAAAGAGGGAACGATAGACATCTGTGCTACAGATCATGCACCACACTCTAAAGAAGATAAAGATCAAGGTGCTCCAGGTATAAGCAATATAGAGGTTGCATTCCCAATGTACTGGAAGGTATTTAATGAGAATAATCTGTCCTTAGAGAAATTGAGTGAAATGATGAGCTATAAACCAGCAAAGATGCTAGATTTGAATTGTGGTGAAATAGCAGTAGGAAAAGAAGCAAATTTAGTTTTAGTAAATACAGAAAAAGAGTATCTAATGGATATAAACAAATTTATTTCTAAATCTAAGAACAACCCATTTCATGGCACGATCATTAAGGGAGAAATACTAATGACTATTAAAAGGGGTGTAATCAAATATGATAATCGATAAATTGTATCAGGAGGCAATAGATATAAGTCCAATATGCTTAGGATTAGATACACAAGAAAGTTACTTGCCTGACTTTATGCAAAATCAAGATAGGAGTATTGGTGATAAGATTCTTCAATTTAATAAGGATATCATTGATCATACAGCGGATATAGTGGCTTGTTACAAGGTGCAAATTGCATACTATGAGGCACTCGGTATAGAGGGATTAAAAGCATATTCTAAAACTCTAGAATATATTAGAGGGAAGAAAAAAATATCAATAGGAGATATAAAAAGAGGAGATATATCAGCTACAGGACAGATGTATGCTAAAGGACATTTTGAAGGTGACTTTGAAGCAGATATAGTGACAATTAATGCCTATATGGGAGAAGATGCTGTATCACCTTTTTATCCGTATATCAAGGACAAGAATAAAGGGTTATTTATATTACTAAAGACTTCAAATCCTAGTGCAAAAGAAACCCAAGATATTAGTTGTGAAGGAGTTGAATATTATAAATACATGGCTAAACTTATTGAAAAATGGGGAGAGGATTACATTGGGAAAAATGATTTTAGCTCTATTGGTGCAGTAGTTGGGCTCACATATCCCAAAGAATTTCAAATTATTCAAGATATGCTGCCAAATACTTTTTTCTTAGTGCCTGGATATGGAGCTCAAGGTGGTACGGGTGAAGATATGGGTAAAATTTTAAATAAGAGTAGATGTGCAGTTATAAATTCTTCAAGAGGATTAATAACAGCGCATAAGGGTGTTAATGAAGGTAATTACTATTATGATGAAATTAGAGATGCAACTAAGCGCATGAAGGAGGATTTAGCACATTGGCTAAAGTAAAAGATAATGTACATGTTCATGATAATATTTATTTATTAAGTGTAGAGTATAATGGCATTTGCAAAATGGGTCAATTTTTTATGCTTAGATGTTGGGAGTTAGATCCATTATTATCTAGACCTATAAGTATATTTGATTATGAAGATGGAGAACTGAAGTTTTTATACCAAGTAGTTGGTAAAGGAACTGAGAAGTTATCTAGACTTGTTAAAGGTGATGAAATTACACTTCACGGACCTTATGGAAACGGATTCCCATATCTAGAAAAATGCGAAATAACACTCGCTGGAGGAGGGATAGGTATTGCTCCTTTATTTTACGCAGGTAGAGAACTAAATAGAATCAATCCAAATAGAAAATTAAATATATTTTTAGGATTTCGTGAAAAAAGCCCGTTGATAGATGTATTTAAGGAACAGTTTCAAAATGTAATAGTAGATATTGGTGGTGTTATTACTGATGAAATTATATATAAAAAAGAGTCAGTTATCTATACATGTGGGCCAGAAGTGATGATGCAAAAGATATGTGAAGAAGGAATGAATAGTGGTGCTACAGTATATGCTTCTGTAGAAAAGAGGATGGCTTGTGGTGTCGGTGCATGTTTAGGATGTACATGTAAGACAGTTAATGGGAACAAGAGAACGTGTAAAGATGGTCCCGTATTCTTAGGAGATGAAATAATTTATGGATAGACTAAAGGTGAAATTTATAGATAGAACTTTCAAAAATCCTGTTGTAGTCGCATCAGGAACCTATGGTTATGGTAAAGATTACTTAGATTATTACGATCCTTCATTGCTTGGTGGAATATGTAGTAAAGGAATAACCCTCCACCAAAAATCAGGGAATAAAGGCATTAGAATTTGCGAGACTCCAAGTGGACTGCTAAATAGCATTGGATTAGAAAATCCTGGAGTAAGTAAATTTATAGATGCGTACTTAAAAGAAATGTCAGCCATAGATACAGTTAAAATCATAAATGTTGGAGGAAACACCATAGACGAATATATAAAAGCCATGGAACTTTTAAATGACTGTGAACTTGGTTTAATAGAGCTAAATATTTCGTGTCCAAATGTAAAAGAAGGAGGGATGGCTTTTGGAATTAAGGCAGATTCAGCAGCAGAAGTCACTTCAAAAGTAAAAAAAGTGAGTCGCCATAAGATTATGGTAAAACTATCTCCCAATGCTGAAAATATAATTGATATAGCTAAGGCTTGTGAAGATAGCGGCGCAGACGCACTTTCACTAGTAAATACATTTCAAGCAATGGCCATTGACATAGTCAAAAAAGAATCAGTCTTTGAGAATATGTACGCAGGATTATCTGGTCCAGCTATTAAACCTATTGCACTTAGAATGGTCAATCAAGTATATAAAAATGTAAGTATACCTATAATGGGTATGGGGGGAATCACTACATGGCAAGATGCTGTAGAATTTATTATGGCAGGATCTAGTTGTATTCAAATTGGAACTGCAAATTTTATTGATCCAATGACACCAATAAAAGTAATAGAAGGCTTAAAAGATTATTGCCTAGGAAATAATATAGAAAACATTAGCGACCTTGTAGGTGTTATTTAATTAAATAAAGAATTTAGAGTATAATGTTATTATGTAAATGTGAACAGGAGTACAGAAATTAAAATGGAGGGATAAAATATGAGCAAAGAAATTATAAATATATTAAAAGAAACGGAAGCATTTTTAGAAGGACATTTTTTATTATCATCGGGAAACCATAGTGGAGGATATATGCAATGTGCAAAGGTCCTAAGATTTCCAGAAAAAGCATCACAAGTTTTAAAACCTGTAGTTGATCAGATAAAAAACTTAGGTATAGACAAAGTAGTTGGACCAGCAATGGGTGGTGTCATAGTAGCGTATGAGATAGGTAGACAGATGAATTTAGAAGCACTTTTCACTGAGAGA
Source organism: Alkalibaculum sporogenes (assembly GCF_009362815.1). Taxonomy (GTDB): domain Bacteria; phylum Bacillota; class Clostridia; order Eubacteriales; family Alkalibacteraceae; genus Alkalibaculum_A; species Alkalibaculum_A sporogenes. The sequence continues at coordinate 6,959 of NZ_WHNX01000030.1, forward strand.
ATAGATGGAGAAATGCAACTGAGACGAGGTTTTGAAATCTCTAAGGGTGATAAAGTAATAATAGCAGAAGATGTAGTTACTACTGGTAAGTCTACAATAGAAACAAAGAAAGCGTTAGAATCTTTAGGTGCAGAAGTTGTAGGTGTAGCTTGTATAGTTGATAGAAGGCATGAGACTATAAATATAGATATGCCTATTTATTCAGCAGTAAAATTAGATATTGAAATATACGATCCAGACACCTGCCCTATATGTTGGAATGGAGAAAAATTAGTCAAGCCGGGAAGCAGAGATATAGCTAAATAGGAGGATTTCATGAAATCATATTTACAATTAGAAAATGGCGTTATTTTTGAAGGAAATGCATTTGGTAAAATAGAAGATACAGTAGGTGAAGTAGTATTTAACACCGGAATGACAGGATATCAAGAACTAATGACAGATCCGTCATATTATGGTCAAATTGTTACTATGACTTATCCGTTGATAGGAAACTATGGGATTAATTTAGAGGATGATCAATCAGATAGTCCTAAGATAAAAGGATTGATTGTTAGAGAAAAATGTGATTACCCTAATAACTTTAGATGTGAATTAGATTTAGATGGGTACTTAAAATACAATAATATTATGGGCTTAGAGGGTATCGATACTAGAGCGCTAACAAAGGTAATACGGGAGACTGGAACCCTTAAAGGGCTTATGACACATAGAAGATTACCTCAATCAAAATTAATGGATATATTAAATGAATACGATAATTCTGATGCAGTTAGAAAAGTCGGTACTAAGGAATCCTACACAATTAAAGGATCAGGTAAACATATAGCAGTTATAGACTTTGGAATCAAGAATAATATTTTAGAATCGTTTAAAAATAAAGGATTAAAGATTACAGTATTCCCAAGTAATGCTTCTGCAGACGAGGTTATTGGTGTAAATCCAAACGGAATATTTCTATCTAATGGACCTGGCGATCCAAAAGACTACCCAGATATAATAGAAAATGTAAAAATAATGATAGACAAAAAACCAACTATTGGAATCTGTTTGGGTCATCAGCTAATAGCCTTAGCATTAGGAGGAGATACTGGCAAATTGGCTTTTGGACATCGAGGTTGTAATCATCCTGTCAAAGACATAAAAAAAGATATAGTTTATATTACATCACAAAATCATGGATACGTGGTAAACAAAGTGCCACAAGACATGGAAGTTACTCATATTAGTCTAAATGATAAAACAATTGAAGGATTAAGACATATAACAAAGCCCATATTGACAGTCCAATTTCATCCAGAGGCATCACCAGGACCTGACGATGCACATGGCGTTTTTGACGAATTTATGGAATTATTATAGGAGGAAAATATGCCAAAATTAAATGATATAAAGAAAGTGTTAGTCGTTGGCTCTGGTCCAATTGTAATTGGCCAGGCTGCTGAGTTTGATTATTCTGGCGCTCAAGCGTGCCAAGGTTTAATGGAAGAAGGAGTACAAGTAGTACTTATTAACAGCAATCCAGCAACTATTATGACAGATAAAGAAATGGCTCATAAGGTGTACATAGAGCCTATAAACACTGAAACCATAGAAAAAATAATTAGACTAGAAAAACCAGATAGCATACTACCAGGTATGGGTGGTCAAACTGGATTAAATATAACTCTAGAGCTTCACGACAAAGGGATACTAGAAAAGTATAATGTTAAAGTCATTGGAACATCTATTGACTCAATTAAAAAGGGTGAAGATAGAGAACTCTTTAAAAGGTTAATGGAAGAAATCAATCAACCAGTTATTGAGAGTAAAACTATAGCTACAATAAAAGAAGCATTAGTTTATGCTGAAGAAATAGGGTATCCAGTTGTAGTTCGGCCAGCATATACGCTTGGAGGTTCTGGCGGGGGAATTGCTGAAGACACAAATGAACTAATCGAAATTGCATCCAAAGGGTTACACCTAAGTCGCGTAGGACAAGTTCTTATAGAAAAGAGCATAAAAGGGTGGAAAGAAATTGAATACGAAGTAATGCGAGATGCTAAAGGAAACTGCATCACGGTATGTAACATGGAAAATATCGATCCTGTAGGAATTCACACAGGAGATAGTATTGTAGTAGCTCCAAGTCAAACGCTAAGTGACAAAGAGTATCAAATGTTAAGAAAAGCTTCTTTAGATATTATAAGAGCGATTGAAATAAAAGGTGGTTGTAATGTACAATTAGCTCTTCATCCTAAGAGTTTTGAATATGCAGTAATAGAAATTAATCCAAGAGTAAGCAGATCTTCTGCATTGGCATCTAAAGCTACAGGTTATCCTATAGCAAAAGTAGCTGCTAAAATCGCTTTAGGGTTTTCATTAGATGAGATAGAAAATGCAGTAACCAAGAAGACTTTTGCGTGCTTTGAACCTAGTTTAGACTATGTAGTCGTAAAAATTCCTAAATGGCCATTTGATAAATTTTATGGTGCTGATAGGAAGTTAGGAACGAAGATGATGGCAACAGGTGAAGTAATGGCAATAGGTAATAACCTAGAAAGCGCTCTATTAAAAGGAATTCGATCACTAGAACTAAAGCAATATTCATTAGACCACAAAGGGGTAAAAAAGTACTCCCTACATGAATTAAAAGAAAAAGTAATGTATCCAAATGATGAAAGATTATTTTACCTTGCAGAGATGCTTAGAAGAGGGTATAGAGTTCAAAAACTATCAGAAGAAACAGGTATGGATGAATTTTTTATAAACAAAATAAAATTTATAGTTGAGGAAGAAGAAAAGTTAAAATTAACAAAAGTTGAAAATTTAACTTCAGATAGATTAAAGGGATTAAAACAAAAAGGGTTTTCTGACAAGGGTATTGCGGACTTAATAGGTGTTACCCCAAATGAAATTTACGAGCTTAGAAAAATGTGGGGTATAAATACCGTATACAAAATGGTAGATACTTGCGCAGGCGAATTTGAAGCAATGTCACCTTACTATTACTCTACTTACGATAATGAAGACGAAGTAGCAGTATCAAATAGAGATAAAATAATGGTTATAGGTTCGGGACCAATAAGAATAGGTCAAGGTATTGAATTTGATTACTGTTCTGTTCACTGTGTAAAAGCACTAAGAAATTTAGGGTTAGAAACAATTATTGTGAACAATAATCCTGAAACTGTAAGTACAGATTTTAATGTATCTGATAAACTGTATTTTGAACCCCTTACGGAAGAAGATACTTATAATATTATAGAAAAAGAAAAGCCTAAAGGTGTGATCCTTCAATTTGGCGGACAAACTGCTATTAAATTAGCTAAATTTTTCGATGAGAAAAATGTGACCATACTAGGTACTTCGCCAAAAGATATCGACGCAGCAGAAGATAGAGAAAAGTTTGAAGAATTGCTAGAAGAGCTAGATATCAAACGACCCAAAGGTAAAGGCATATGGACACTAGAAGAGGGGTTAGACATTGCAAGAGAACTGTCTTATCCAATTTTAGTACGACCATCTTATGTTCTTGGCGGTCAAGGTATGGAGATTTGTCATGATGACTCAGAGTTAAAATATTATCTAAGTGATGCATTTTCTAAAGATAAAAAAAATCCTATTTTGGTAGATAAATATTTAGATGGTAGAGAAATCGAAGTAGATGCTATATGTGATGGTGAAGAAGTACTGATACCAGGTATTATGGAGCATTTAGAGAGAGCAGGAGTTCATTCAGGTGATAGTATCAGCATTTATCCTCCTCAAAACGTTCCGCAAAATATTAAAGATACTATATTAAGATATACCAAATTAATAGCCATTAAATTAAATGTTAAAGGTATGATAAATATTCAGTTTATAGAGTATAAGGGAGACTTGTACATTATTGAGGTGAATCCAAGATCTAGTAGAACAGTACCTTATATCAGTAAAGTAACAGGAGTACCAATTATAGAGGTAGCAACTAGAGTTATGTTAGGGGAGAAACTAAGAGATCTACCATATGGAGTGGGTATTTATCAAGAGACAAATCTTATATCTGTAAAAGTACCAGTATTTTCTACTGAAAAATTACCAAAAGTAGAAGCCAGTCTTGGTCCAGAAATGAGGTCTACAGGCGAGGTGCTGGGGGTAAGTGACACTCTATTAGGTGCAATGTATAAAGGATTAATAGCAGCCGGTATGGACTTGTCACATAGAAAAAGAAAAATTTTAGTAACATTAAGGCCCAAAGATAAAGAAGAATTTAAAGATATTGCAATTAAGATGAATGATATGGGATATGATTTTTTAGCTACTCAAAATACTGCTAAATACCTAAAAAGCATTGGTATAGAAGTTGAGGTAGTAAAAAAAATAGGAGAGGGAACTCCGAATATCTTAGACACAATTAGAACTGGTAAAATCGATATGGTTTTTAACTCACCTACAAAAGGCAATGATTCCAAAAGAGATGGATTTATGATTAGAAGAACGGCAATAGAATCATCTGTTGAGTTAATGACTAGCTTAGATAAAGCAAGAGCCATAGTTGATATTCTATACTCAAATATACAAGGAAAAGATTTAAGACTATATGAAATTTCGCAATATGACAAAGCATAGTATAAAAAAATAGTAAGCTACTATAATTAACAAATTCATGATGAATTACAATAAAACAATAACTTAAAATATAGCAAGGGTGGTTTAGACCACCCTTGCTATATTTTAAAATAAAACTTGGATACGTTTACAATATTGTAGAAGAACATTGGTTAAAGTATACTTTAATAAGGTAATAGTTATTTAGATAGAAAAGCAACTGAATTACGAAGGAGAGATACTATGTATAAATTATTGGCCATAGATATAGATGGTACCCTTATGACGTTTAAACAACCTCAAATTACGCAAAGGGTAAAAGAAGCTATACAAAGAGCCAAAGAAAAAGGAACTCATGTAATTTTAATATCTGGAAGAAATTATCGTAGTATGAATAGGATGTTACAAGATTTAGATATTAAAGATTATGGTATAACAATAAATGGAGGCATAATTGTTGATATAGCTAGTGGAGAGAATATTTCCGCTACATATTTAGATAGATCAGTAGCCAGTGGTATAACCTCAATATTTGAAAGTGAAGGAATTCCATATGCGATATTTGCTGGATTTTATACCTATGCACCGAGAGAACATGAATATAATAATACAGTAGAGTATCTTAAATTAGAAGAGGATAATGTACGTATATACGATGATACAGAAGAATTCTTAAATACCGTAAAGACAAATAAGTATATGGGGATGGCTAGTCATGAAAAGTTAGATAAAATAGCTAAACTAATTAAAGAACAATACGACGATTATGTATTTATCGAGTACGGATTAAGAGAACATATGGAAATTTATCCAAAGACTATTAACAAAGGAATAGCACTGACTAGTCTTGCAGATAAACTAAGTATTCCAATGGAAGAAGTCATGGCAATTGGGGATGCAGAAAATGATATATCCATGTTAGAAGCTGCAGGGTTAGGTGTGGCTATGGGCAACGCTTTATCAAGTGTAAAAGAAAAAGCAGATTATATAACAAAAAGTGTAGAGGATGACGGAGTTGCTTATGCTATAGAAAAATTCATAATAAACAAATAGATTGTCTATCAATAAAAGAGGCTTTTGTGAGCCTTTTTTTGATTGAAAGCGTATATTATGAGCAAAGTTAAAGAAAATAATACAAAATGTTTGACAATAGTATTTTACGGGTATATGATAAAACAAAACATATAAGATTACTAGGCAAAGGGATGGGTGATGAATTTGAATTCACAAGCAATTAACACTAAAGATGCACCTCAAGCAATAGGTCCTTATTCACAGGGTATCAAATTTGGACAGTTAATTTATACTTCAGGACAAATTCCGTTAGATCCAACTAATGGAGAGGTAGTATCTGAAAAACTGGAGATACAAACGGTTCAAGTATTAGAAAATCTGAAAAATGTATTAGAAGCTGGGGGTAGCGGTTTAGAAAATGTCATAAAAACAACTGTATTCATTAAAAATATGGATGATTTTAGTACGATTAATAAGATATATGCGGAGTATTTCCCTAATAATCTACCAGCAAGAAGTTGCGTTGAGGTATCAAGATTGCCAATGGGAGTACTTATAGAAATTGAAGCGGTGGCAAGTATAAATGAAGAATAAGTGTAAAAATATTGATAATGTAAAAAAAAGAAGTATCGATACGAAAGTTGTACATGGTAACAAATCATTCGATGAAAAAACTGGAGCAATTAGTTTTCCAATATATCAGAGTGCAACATTTAGGCATCCTAGTCTAACAGAAACTACAGGATATGATTACTCTAGACTACAAAACCCTACTAGAGAAGAAGTTGAGTGTATAGTTGCAAATTTAGAAAACGGTAAACATGGATTTGCTTTCTCAAGTGGTATGGCCGCAGTATCTACGGTTCTTACACTCTTTAATTCACATGATCACATAATAGTTTCAGAAGATCTGTATGGTGGTACTTATAGGGCATTTGAAGAGATTTATAGAAAATACGGTATAACTTTTAGTTATATTGATACAAGTAGTTTAAAAAATACAGAAGAAGCAATTCAGGAGAATACAGCTGCTATTTTTGTTGAAACACCATCTAATCCAATGATGCGCATCACAGATATTAGAGGGATATCGCATCTTGCAAGAAATAAAAATGTGATGCTAATAGTAGACAATACATTTTTAACACCTTATTCTCAAAGACCTCTAGAGTTGGGTGCTGATGTGATTATTCACAGTGGAACTAAATATCTAGGAGGTCATAATGATACTTTAGCTGGTTTTATTGTGGCAAATAATGATGAGCTTGCGGACAAAATAAAACTTATACAAAAGACAGAAGGCGCAGTTTTATCACCTTTTGACAGTTGGTTGGTTATTCGTGGAATAAAAACTCTCGGTATTAGACTTGAAAGACAACAATCCAATGCTCTTAAAATAGCAAAATGGCTAGAAAATCATCATAATGTAGAACAAGTTTATTATATAGGGCTAGAAAGTCATCCAGGATATGAAATCAATCGTAGCCAAAGTACGGGTTCTGGCGCAATGATATCTTTTTCAGTAAAGGATAGTTCATTAGTAGATAGTATTTTAAAAAAGATAAAATTAATTATTTATGCAGAGAGCTTAGGTGGGGTCGAAAGTCTAATTACTTATCCAGTTATGCAAACTCATGCGGCTATTCCAGTAGAAATAAGAGATAAACTTGGGGTTACAGATAAACTACTGAGATTATCTGTTGGAATAGAGAATGTTGAAGATTTAATAGAGGATTTAAAACAAGCGATGGAGTGATATTGATGAAATTTGGAACAAAACTTATTCATAATGGAAATGAAATAGATAAAAACACAGGTGCACTTAGTATACCTATATATCATGCATCAACTTATCATCAAGAGGGTGGAGTAGGAAAGTACGGAAAATATGATTATTCAAGATCCGGTAATCCTACTAGAGAAGCTCTCGAAAGTACTATTACGACTTTAGAGGGTGGAGATAATGGATATGCATTTTCCAGTGGAATGGCCGCAACATCTTCAGTATTATCTATCTTTTCTTCAGGAGATCATATAATACTTTGCCAAGATGTATACGGAGGTACCTACAGAATTGCCAAGGAATTTTTTAATAAATTTGATATAGAGATAAGTTTTGTCGATGTCAGTGACTTAAGTAATATAAGGAATTCAATTAAGGAAAATACCAAAGGATTATTTTTAGAGACACCTTCAAACCCTTTGCTTAGAATAACCGATCTAAGAGGAGCAATAAAAATTGCTAAAGAGCACGACCTAATCACCATTATAGATAATACCTTTATGTCGCCATATTTGCAAAGACCGATTGAGTTGGGGATAGATATTGTTATCCATAGTGCAACAAAGTTTATTGGTGGTCATAGTGATGTTATTGGTGGACTAGTAGTAGTTAAGGGTCAAGAATTGTCAAAGAGAGTTCGATTTGTACAAAATGGATTTGGGGCTATACTAGGGCCTCAAGATAGTTGGTTGCTTATGAGAGGTTTGAAAACTTTAAAGATTAGGCTAGACTACCAACAAAATAACGCGATAAAGCTTGCAGAGTGGTTGCAATCACATAAAAATGTTGAAAGTGTATTTTATCCTGGACTAGAAAGTCATCCTGGTAGCAAATTGCATCTATCCCAAGCAGATGGACCAGGCGCAGTGCTTTCTTTTACAGCATTAAATGATGAAATAGCTCTTAATTTTATGAACAATGTCAAAGTTGCGGCATTGGCTGTTAGCCTAGGAGGAGTTGAAACTATCGTCTCTCATCCAAGCACAATGTCTCATGCAGCTATTCCGAAAATAGAACGAGAAAAGTTGGGAATACAAGATAAATTGATACGTGTATCTGTAGGTTTAGAAGATATTGAAGATTTATTAGAAGATTTTAATAGAGTACTTGTATAATTGTAGTTCAATTGTCTAGATAAAGTAATAAAAGCTATTGACAATTAAGAAATAATAGAATAGAATAACCATAACATACAAAACGTATAAGAATACTATGAATTAATGGAGGGATTATTAATGAGTAAAATAGCAAAGAGCTTAACTGACTTAATAGGAAACACGCCATTGTTAGAATTGTCAAATTACAACAAACAAAACAACTTACAAGGAAAGGTAATCGCGAAACTTGAATACTTCAATCCTTTAGGTAGTGTAAAAGACAGAATTGGTTATGCCATGATTAAGGACGCAGAAGACAAAGGATTAATAAATGAAAATTCAGTTATTATAGAACCTACAAGTGGGAATACAGGAATAGCTTTAGCTTTTGTAAGCGCATCAAAAGGATATAGATTGATTTTAACTATGCCTGAGACAATGAGTTTAGAGAGAAGAAATCTTTTAAAAGCTTTAGGGGCAGAGCTAGTATTAACACCAGGAAGTGAAGGGATGAAGGGAGCTATTAAAAAAGCAGAAGAGTTATCTGCTGAGATTCCAAATAGCTATATACCACAACAATTTAATAATCCTGCAAACCCAGAAATCCACAGAAAAACAACAGCAGAAGAAATCTGGAGAGATACAGATGGAAAAGTAGATATTTTAGTAGCTGGAGTAGGAACAGGTGGTACAATTACTGGAGCAGGTGAGGCTTTAAAGGCGAAAAACCCAAATATTAAAGTTATTGCAGTAGAACCAGTAGATTCGCCAGTGCTTTCTGGAGGAAGTCCAGGACCACATAAAATCCAAGGGATAGGTGCTGGATTCGTACCAAATATTTATAAAAGCGAAGTAGTAGATGAAGTATTCCAAGTAAAAAATGAAGATGCGTTTGAGACATCAAAATTATTGTCAAAAAGCGAAGGTCTTCTAGTAGGTATTTCCTCAGGAGCAGCTGCATACGCAGCAACAGAAATAGCAAAAAAACCAGAAAACAAAGGGAAAAACATAGTAGTAGTTTTACCTGATACAGGAGAGAGATATCTTTCAACTGCACTATATCAAGACTGATAACTGTTAAAAATATAAAAAGCAATTAGAATATTATACTTCTAGTTGCTTTTTAAAATTATAAGTAAAGATTCGCGAAATCTAATACCCTAGTTCTTCTCCTACCAAAATAATCTTTATTCTACCGATACTCCAACTCCGTCTTGTAATTACTATTGCAGAACAGATACTTTCGTTACCATAACAATCACCACAGTAGCCTGTAGTGGAACAAGGCGTATTTTTATTTAATCTCAGAGTATTTTTAGGAGATGCTATGTTTTGAGTTCTCCATATAGCATTATCTACATCTTCACATAGCTTATTCATACCAACTACTACAATTACATTTTCAGGACCAAAGGATAAGGCAGCAACTCTATTTCCGTATCCATCGATATTGACAAGTTCACCTTTTTTAGTTATCGCATTAGAACTCATAAGATAATAATCGCAAAAGGTAGACTTTTTCATTGATTCTTTTAATTCTTTTTCCGTATTACCAAACTTACGATCAACATACTCGTAATTTCCTTCTACAATAGCATCTAATAGTCCAATTTCATTAATACTTTCAGAACCTCCATGTGAAACAACAGTACCTTCTGGAATTAGTTCTAAAGCTTTTTTTAGGGCAGAATTTTTGTCTGGACAGTAATACGCTTCAAATCTCCTCTTTTCAAATTGTTGAATTAATGCTTTTGACATATTTTCGTAGTGTTGATTCTTAGGTTTAATAAAAATCATCCTCTTTAAATCTTATTTCTCTCACTATCTTATCAAAATTTACATCAGAAAGCACCAATGTAAAACAGAATTTTAAACTCTATCCATTTTTCTACGCTAGGTAATACACAGAAATAGATGATAACTAAATAAAATTTACTGTCTACAGCTATTTGTTTAATATCCTAAGAACAAAAAAGTGTAGTGATTACGTTTTATTAATGTTCGACAAATTACAATATTTGTTTGACAAAATAATACATTAAAGCCTATTATTAATATAATATAGTAAATGACATAACAAATGTCTATGTAGCGGACTTAAGGACTAAAGAAGATACCGTATGAGCTACACAAGGATAAGAGGTGGATAATGCTAGCAATATTAACACTTATACAAGATGAAAATTCAAGAAATAAACTAGAAGAGATATATCATCTATATGGAAAACTGATGTATTATATAGCTTATGATATTCTTAAAGATTATCATGAAGCAGAAGATATTGTGCAATCTGCTATACTTAAAGTAGCAAGTAATCTCGATAAAATAACTGATGTGAAGTGTAACAAAACAAGGGGATTTATGGTTATTATAGTTAGGAATACTGCTCTTAATATTTATAATCAACGAAAAACAAGAAGTTCAGTACCATATGAAAATATAGAGAACTTAATAATTGATGAAAGAATAGAAAATCCAGAACAATATGTATTACGCTTAGATCAAGGAGAATGGATAGCAGAGCAATTGGCTAAGTTAAATCCAGCATATGCAGATATCCTAGCACTGAAATATATGTATGAGTATAAAAACAATGAAATTGCTGAGTTAATTAACTGCACAGAGGGCAATGTTAGAATTAGATTGTATCGGGCAAGAAAAGCAATGCAAGTTATTTTACGAGGTGAGAAGTATGATCAAACCGAACAACGATAATGAAGACAAATTACAAAATATTATGGCAACATACTATAGTTATATAGGACAAAGCCATGTAGATGTTATTAATATAGATTTGGAGAGTAAAGAAGAAGAAATTAATTCAGTACAAATCCCAACTTCACTTGATAGTTGGTTTGACGACTATATAAAAGTAAGTAAGGAAAAGGATAAACACATTAAAAGAAAAAAACAAATAAAGCAAATAGGTTCTAAAGTAGCAATGATTGTATTGGTAATTAGTATATCACTAACCATACTTACTTTTAGTGTAGAGGCCATACGTGTAAAAGTTCTTAATCTATTTATAGAAATAAATGATAAGTATAGTGAATTTAAAGTTGCTGAGATCGACGAATATGATAATGATGTAGTCCAAAGAGCTGGTGATTATGAGCCTATGTATATACCAGAGGGATTTGTAATAGACCATACTGAAGAATTTAATGATATTAAAACTATAGAATTTACAGATGGAGATAATGGATTTATTGTTTTTGAGAGGGCACCCAATGGCACAGATTATCAGTTTGATACAGAAGATGCAAAGGTATCAGAAATACTGGTGAAAGGAACAAAAGGAATATTAATTGAAAAGAATAATGGAAATATCCTTTTCTGGAATGATGAAGAGTGGAGTTATTTTATTTTATCAGATATTGAACTTAAAATTATAATACAAATGGCAGAAAGTGTAGAAAAAAAATAAATAAATATAAAAAGATTAAAATAAGTGTAACAAAATGCCTTCTTATATTGTTGTTATTAATAAGGAGGTTCTCTTCAACCATTGCCTCATATTTTAATCAGGACAGATGCTACACGGGCATTTATTATAACTAAATGATGCAGATCGCACATCATTTTTCCCACACTATTTGTGCCGCAAGCGATAGTGGCGGAATGGAGTATTAATATGAAAAAACTATCTCATTTAAAATATTTTTTGTATATACTTTTTATTATTTTAGTAATTTACTTTCAACCTAAAATTTTAATAAATTATAAGTCTGGAATTAACTTCAATTTTTTTATTTATAATATTATTTTGTTTTTATTGAATGGAAGTATTGGTTTTATTCTAGGTCTGGATAAGCTAATAATTGAATTTGCTAAAGAGGGAAATTGGAAAATTAATTTATCGCATATATTATTTATGGGAATACCATCTTTATACTTTTCATTTGCGTTAATTATATCTACATTAACAATAAACTTTATCTCATATCCAATAAATATATTATTTAATGATGGACCTTTCTTTATGTACGTTTTCCAAGTAGTATTTGTATATACTATAATAACAAGTTTTTATAAGGAACATAGTTAACATGTCACTTTTATACCATCCATATTAGAAGAAACTCCTAACTAAGTATGAGAAGTAAAATATGAGGATATGAATAAACTAGGTAAGGGTGGGTAAATATTGAGTGATAGAGTATATATTATAATTATTGTTGGTTCTGTTATTTACACGTTATTAAGAATTATAAAGAAAGAATTAGATATAAATCGTAGAAAAGGAAAAGAAATAGTAAAATTAAATAAACATATGAATCGTTTCTTATTATCATTATTTTGGTTGGTACTATTTTTCATATGGTCGATCCAACTTATACATAGTTTTCATTCCATAAATGAAGGTTATATTTTTTATCAAGCCAATTTTTTATTTATTTGTACTTGGACTATCATTGCATTTTGTAACACAATCATAAATTTTCATTTAGGTTGGCACAATGATGCGATATATCAAGATGGGATAAGTATTAATGGAAAAGTGCTAAATTGGAGCAAAATTTCTGATTATAACTGGAGTAATAAATATAAAAAGAAACTTATCACTAAAGGTGAATTTTATGATCTAACACTTATATTGAGTAAATATACATTATTAAAATTAAATAGGGAAGCTAATCTAACTGTTAATGAAAAGGATTGGGAATTAATTGATGGTATTTTAAAAGATTATAGGAATAAACGACTTAGTCCACCGGTCTAAGGATAATAGGTAATTATACGGTTGGACGAAGATCAAGATGTGTTGCGCCGTATCATATATAGAATAAAGAGGGTTTTATTATGAGAAAGAATAAATTAAATAAATTGATAATATTTTTTTATTCGTTCCTTGTTTTAATTGTCTTGGTTGGTTGTTCATTTCCACAAGTGAAAAATATTGAGGATTTAAATTTTAATAATTTGAACTCTGTATTATCAGATTACTTAAACGAATTAAAAATCAATAGTCAAGATTTACGTATAATAAATAAAAATTTAAATGGGTTTGATATTTTATTCAATAAAGATAATGGCAATGTTATTTTTTTAATGACTCAACTTTATGAGGAAGGTAATAAAAATAATTATAAAGTAATAGATATTGAATATAATAGTAATCAAAATACTATCAGTAAATATGAAGTAGGAAACTATAAGTTTTCTGAACATCCTATTGAAAATGAAAGGGTTAAAATAAATGATTTGTTGAATTGCTTACATTCAATTGATGTTCATAAAATATTGTCTCCCTATAACAACATAAATACGGATTTTTATGAAATTAAAACAGATGGTATATATAGAGAAATGGGGTACAAAGATTTAAATCCGGATTTTCGATACTTAATTTTAGATAATAATATATTAGCAGAAGCTAGTGTGGAGCAGTTTGAAAATAAACAGAGTTTAATATACTGTTTGCCAATATATTTTGGAGTGGGAAACATTCAAGTAACTGAAGAGGGAGATGTATTTAATAATAATAATAAAGTCGTTGTTTTAGTAAATAGGTAATCTAAAATGTACACGGGACACTGTGTTCGGTATTATTATTACGGCTTCACCCGGAAATGGACAAAGTTAAGAGACGTTATTCATAGCAAAATGTAGATGAAGTAAAAGTGTTTGCATACTTATAACAGTAAGAGTTCTACATCAGAATCTAAAGGGTCACACTCTTTAAATTAGACATAGGTGTAATTATTTTGATTTTGGAAATATAACATCTATACCTTGGTGAATAATACTAAAATCAGCTTTTGTATCAATCATAATTTCTCCATCAAGATTTATAGCGAAAGGTGTATCACAGGTTATATTTATTTGTTTTCCTTTTATAAAAGTTACTTCCTTGATATTGCTGTGAGTTCCCTTAATATACTTAGGAAAAACCGAAAACATTTTAAGTTTAGACATATGGCTAATATGACAAAGGTCATAATACCCATCATCTATTTTAGCTTTAGGTGCAGGCATAATTCCCCCTCCATAGTATTTGCCATTTGCTACAGCAGTTAATAGAGTCTTACCCTGAATAATATGATTATCTATATCAATTCTCAAATTCCAGCCTTTGTATGTGAAAATGGTGTAGAGTGCTGCCGCTATGTAAGCTAAACTTCCTGAAAAAATTTTTTTAGTAGTTTCCGTTCTAATTACTACTTCTGCATCAATACCAACGCTTCCTACATTAATAAAGTATCGATTATTACATAATCCAAGGTCAATTTTACTTATTGTACCGTGAATAACATCTTGTATTGCATTTAAGGGATCACTATTGTTACTTATACTACGTAAAAAATCATTTCCAGAGCCTCCAGGAATAATTCCTAAAGCAGCATCGTAGCCCACAATACCATTTACGACTTCGTTGATTGTTCCATCTCCGCCAACTGCTATAACTTTTTTATAACCTTCACTAACAGCCTGTTTTGCTAGATGTTTCACACTACCTTCGCCATTAGATATTTCAATTTTATAATTAACTTTATTTTCTTTACATGCGGATTCTATAAATGGTATTAAATCTTTTGATTTTCCTTTACCAGCCACTGGATTTACTATAAAAAATATATTCATATACTTCTCCTTTTTTTATATGATGAGGTAGTTCGACTAGATTGAAGAACTAAGATTGCTATAGTACTTGTAAATGCAAAAGGACTATAGGGTATTATTGTATCTATATAATACAGCAAAATTAAATATTGTACCATAATAAAAGTATATTTATATGCCGATGGGATATAGTGTTGGTAAAATATTTGTTTAAAGGTATAATGTAATCAACGAAATGATTATTAAATACTAAAAATTTATAAGGAAGATAGTCAACAAGCTTTCGATTTTAGTTTTCTCCAAATAACCGCATAAGAGGTGATTATATTGAAAATAGCTGCATTAACTGGAGCTGGAGTATCAAGGGCTAGTGGCGTTCCGACATTTGTAGAAATGGTAGATTTGCGAGATAAGTTAAGTAGGAGTTATTTTAACTCTTATCCAAAAGAATTTTACAAATTACTAAATGAGATGAATGATATTATCAATGCTGCGCTTCCAAACTCTGCTCATATATCCTTAGCTCAATGGTCTATACCAATTGTAACTATGAATATAGATGGACTTCATCATAGAGCAGGGAGCAGACAAGAGGATGTTATAGAGATACATGGAAGTCTAAGAAAAGTAAGCTGCCCGAAATGTAATAGTTGGTTTGATTTTATAATTACGAAGGAATCACTATACTGTCCTAAATGTAAAGTCACGATATTGCAACCTGATATTGTTCTGTATGAAGATAATATACCTAGACTTTATGATGCAATAGATATAGTAACAAAAGCAGAAGTATTATTAATAATAGGAACTTCTTTTTACACTTCTACAGCTAGTTACATAAGTGAGGCCGCAAAAGACGCAGGTGTAAAAGTTAAAATTATAAATGAAAATGCAGAAGAAGAAGTACCAAAATTATTAGAATCACTAAAAACTAGGAGGAATTAATATGCCACATATTTCAATTAAAACTAAGACAAGTATAGATAGGATTAATTTAGAAGTGTTAAATAAAAATATTTCTAATGCAATGGAAGTAGATAGAAAGAAAATTATACTATCATGGGAAATTTTTACGGAGAACGGATTTTATAAGCATGGGGAACAAAACGTACACTATCAACCATTAGTTATTATTAGAGTATCTAAGAGAAATGGTGAAGAATTCGCTAAAAAATTAGCTGAAGTAGTAGTAAAAGAATTATGTGAACTTTTAGATATCCCTAAAGAAGGTGTTTTATTATTTATTCATCGAATTGAATTAGGTGATGTGTATATCAATGGAGAATTTGTATAAGGTCGTGACTGTACTTGAATATTACAATAATAGCAGTAGGAAAAATTAAAGAGAAGTTTTATGCTCAAGCTATAGAAGAATACGTTAAAAGACTAGGAAGGTATTGCAATCTTAAGACAATAGAAATCCCAGATGAAAAAGCTCCAGAAAATTTAAGTAATGCCGACAGGCTAGGAGTAATAGAAAAAGAAGGAAAGAAAATTCTAAGCAAAATCCCTTTAGGACCAACTATTATTACTATGGAGATAGAAGGCAAACAAATTTCATCAGTAGAATTATCAAAACAGATAGAAGAATACACAGTTAACGGACAAAGCCACTTATGTTTTATCATAGGTGGCTCACTAGGATTATCCGAAGAAATCAAAAGATTAAGTCAATTAAAACTTTCATTCTCTAAAATGACATTCCCCCATCAATTGTTTAGAGTGATGTTGCTAGAACAAATTTATAGAGGTTTTAGAATATTTAAGGGTGAACCGTACCATAAGTAAATGAGGTTTTTTGAGTAAAGGATACTAAAAAAAATTGACAAGTATTTATAAAGATGTAGTCAAGTGATATGGTAAGATGGATGGAGTTAATTTATATGTTGTATTTTTTATCATTGTTTACAGCGTATAATGTATATCTTTGTTAACGTTGAGAACTATAATTATTTGCAAACGATAGATACGGTAAGAAATCTGTTGGATATAAGTCTAGTAGAAAAACCGTGTTTATCTTATATGTACCAATAAGACCAAATTTTGAAAAGGAAATAACATAAAATAAATAGGATATATAAATGTATGTTAACAGATATTTGTTAATACTTTGTTTAGGAGTGGGAAGATGCGAGATATTTCGATACTAATTGCTGATGATGAAGAGGAAATTGCTGACCTAATTGCTATTCATTTAGAAAAAGAAGGGTACCATATTACTAAAGTATCGGATGGACAAGAAACTATTCGTGTTGTCGAGACTCAGGTCTTTGATTTACTAATATTGGATATTATGATGCCGAAAATTGATGGATATGAAGTAACCCGTCGCATTCGCGAACAGCATAATATGCCAATCATATTTTTGAGTGCTAAAACATCTGATTTCGATAAAGTACAGGGACTGGTACTTGGAGCAGATGATTATATGACGAAACCATTCACCCCAATAGAATTGGTAGCACGTGTAAATGCTCAGATTCGACGTTATACGAAGCTAAATCAACATAGGACAGATACAGATAATAACAATTGCCTGGAATATGGTGGATTAATCATTTCACCTGAACAACGTACAGTTACTCTATATAGTGAAAGTATCGAGTTAACCCCGAAAGAGTTTGATATTTTGTATTTACTAGCGAGTCATCCAAAGAAAGTTTTTAGCGTGGAAAATATTTTCATGAGGGTGTGGGGTGAAGCGTACTTCGGAGGAGGAAATACTGTTATGGTTCATATACGTACCCTTCGGAAAAAACTTGAAGAAGATAAACGGAATGACAAATTGATTAAGACAGTATGGGGAGTGGGGTACACATTCAATGGTTAAAATGATGCGCAGTTTTCGTTCAAAGATGGTGTTGCTATTTGGTTTAAGTATGTTTATGTCAGGTACGATAACTTATCTAATCTTTAAAATACTTCAATATTATTATCATACTCGAGTTGAATACGGCGATTTATTGACCGATTTTCGATCATTTATGAATAAAATCGGAGACATTAATTTCTTTTTACTCATATTTATTCCATTGTCAATATTGTTTTTCTTTCTCCTTACGAAGCCCTATTCCACGTATTTCAATGAGATTTCAAAAGGAATTCAAAATCTTGCACGCGGCGAATTTCATCATCTGGTTGAAATTCAATCAAACGATGAATTTAACGCTATTACGAAAGACATTAATCTCGCAAGTGAAAAGTTAAAAGAAGCCATAGAAAGAGGTTACTTTTCAGAAAACAGTAAGGATCAGCTAGTAGTAAACTTGGCACATGATCTTCGTACACCGCTAACTTCTGTTTTGGGTTATTTAGATTTAATCATTAACAATGAGAGCTTGACTAAAGACCAAGTCAGACATTTTTTAACGATTGCATTTACTAAATCTCAACGTTTAGAAAGTCTCATAGATGAATTGTTTGAGATAACTAGAATGAACTATAGAATGCTTCCAGTCGAAAAAAAGAGAATAAATATAACGAACTTACTTAACCAATTAAAGGAAGAATTGTACCCAGTATTCGAAAAAAAACATTTGATTACGCGGATGAATTGTACGACCCATTTAACCATTTTGGGAGATGGAGATTTAATAGCACGCCTGTTTGAAAATCTTATTACTAATGCAATACGTTATGGATATGACGGTCAGTATGTGGATATTAACGGTTTTATTGATGCAGAAGAAGTGGTAGTTCAAGTGGTGAATTATGGAGATAGTATTCCTCCGGATGAAATCCCGTACCTCTTTGATATGTTCTATACCGGAGATAAAGCGCGAAGTCATCAAGAAGATAGCACAGGTATTGGCCTGTTCATTGCGAAGCATATTGTGGAGCAGCATAATGGTTCTATTACTGCCCAAAGTAGCGTCATTAATACAATTTTCGAAGTCCGATTACCAAAGGGAACTGAACTAAATAATTAAGTTGAATTAAATTCAATTATATGATTTAAGAAAAATTTAAGATATACCCTACTCTTCTTTTAAACAGTTTTTGTTATTCTTTTAAACATAGAATAACAAGGAGGAAACTAAAAAATGAAGAAGTGGGGATTTTTATTACTATTGTGCGTATCTATAACTTTAATATGTATTGTATCATTTTTTGAACCAAAATTCGACACGCAAAGGATAGAAGTACAAAAATATGATCAATCCGATGATAAAGCAGAGAATTCTTCTGTTTCTATATCTTCGAATGATTTACACAGTAACTATGTAATGTTGACTCGATTAAATGATAATACCAATTTGATGGAGAAAAATAGCAGAGAAAAGTTATATCCGGCGTCTTTAACAAAAATAATGACAGCAATTGTTGCAATAGAGAATCTGTCAAATTTAGAGGAAGAAATTGGACTTACTCATTATACCTTTAATGATCTGTACGTAGCAAACGCTTCTATGGCCGGTTTCAAGCCGAACGAGAAGGTAAGGGCTATTGACCTTTTATACGGAGTGTTGCTTCCAAGCGGTGCAGAGGCTGGTATTGGGCTTGCAGATCAAATTGCGGGTTCGGAACAGTCATTTGTAAAGATGATGAATCAAAAGGCAGCAGACCTGGGAATGGATAATACCCATTTTACCAATACTGCCGGGCTCCATGACGAAAACCATTATACAACAGCGGAGGATCTCACTGTTCTTCTTAAGTATGCGCTGCAGAATGATATATTTCGTGAAATCTTCACTTCATCCCGTCACTCCACGAAACCTACGAATAAACACGCTGATGGAATAACCTTTTATAGCACAATGTTTGAAAAACTCGGCAACACAAGAATTACCGGAGGGGAAATTTTGGGAGGAAAAACCGGATATACCGATGAAGCTGGTCTATGTCTCGTGAGTCTCGCCAAAGTGGGTAATCAAGAATATATTCTGATTACAGCGGGTGCAAAAGGAGATCAGAATTCGAAACAGTATAATATTACTGATGCATTAGCTGTATACAACAGTATAGGGAAATAATATAGAAATTAGCCTATTAAAAGTTGGGAAATTGGTTAAACCAATTAGCTATTAAAAGCTGCTGCGAAAGAAGTAAATACACGAATGATAAATATCTAAGGCTATTAAGAAATAGTCTTTTTATATATGCTTATATTATTGTATTAGGAGGATAAAGAAGCAGAACTAACTTTAAAGTATCATTTAGCAAAAGGTATAAGGTAGATAGGATAGAGCTGTTATTGATGCTTATAAGGGGCTAATACCACATACAAAAAACTTCATTTAGATGTATTACGGTGAACCGTACCATAAGTGACTACGTTTTTTTGATAAACCTATAGGTATGCAAAGCCAAAGGGGACGGTTCTATTGTCTTATTTAAAAATATATGGTATATTTTTATTGAAGGGGAGAGGTAGTATGTCAAGACAAGCACGTAAAAAAAGTTCAACTGGGATATATCATATAATGGTACGTGGAATAAACAATGAGAATATATTTTTAGAGGATGAAGACAAAGAAAAATATATAGATTTATTAAGAAAGATGAAAGAAGTTACTGCAATTAATATATATGGGTATTGTATAATGGATAGCCATTTACATTTACTTGTTAAAGAGGGAGAAGAGTATATAGGTGATACTATGAAAAGAATAGGTGTCAGTTATGTATATTGGTACAATAAAAAATACAAGAGAAAAGGACATTTGTTCCAAGACAGATATAAAAGCCAAGTGGTAGAAAACGATATATATTTAATATCATTACTAAGATACATACATCAAAATCCAATAAAAGCAAAGATAGTTGATAAAATTGAAGATTATCGATGGAGTAGTTATAATGTGTATATAAGTAAAGACAAAGATAATATAGTGAATAAGAAAAAAATAATAACTTACTTTGAAGGTAAATCAGAGAAAGAAAGCATTAAAGAATTTAAGAAATTTATGATAGATAAAGGAACAAAATTTGATTATGAAGAAGAAAAAGTAATAAAAATTACAGATGAGCAATTGAAATCAAAGATAGAAGAAATACTTCAGGGTAATTCATTAAAAGATCAAAGTCTAGACAATAGAAATAAAATATTGAGAGAGATTAAAAAGAATGAAGATGCGTCTATTAGGCAAATAGCAAGAGTAACTGAAATAAGTCGGAATATAATAGCTAAAGCTTAAAATAAGACAGTAGAACCGTCACCGGTGGTATGTAAGTATTGTTACAATGGGTGCATTGGCGACTATTGGTGTTATATTAATTTCACCAGCTATACTTAGATGTATTTTAGATAATTTTCTTCCATTCTTTGATTTGACATTAATTGACTTAAAGACGAAAAAGGTAGATGATGATATTTGAAAATTTACAGTAATACATATAAGTGTTTTCAAGATGGAGAAATTGCAGAAACCAATAATTAGAAACATAAGGAGATGCAAAGAAAATGAAAAGAAAATGAAAAGAAAATGAAAGGTTTAATTATATTAGTAGGCTCTGTTTAAGAATAATGTTGATAATAGTTGTAAATAAAGGGAACCATAGAGGAGACTGTAAATAATTTTGTGTCCTAGAATAAAAAAATAACTTTCTATCAGGCTCATTAGATATGTAAAAATTCAAGAAAACATCTTTAAAATATGAAC